>VIKE01000003.1 GCA_008080565.1 Rhodocyclaceae bacterium
CATCTGACATCAGGTTAGGGTATAGTCTTAACTGACACCACCTCCCAGGGCCTGATATAAAGCAACACTATCGACTAGGCGTTGTGCCTGGACCGCAACCATATTGATCCGGATTGACTGTGCCTGTTGCTGCGCGATGAGCAGTTGCAGGTAGCTGGCCGCGCCCAGCCGGTATTGCCGCTCGACCGACTGCAAGGAGGCCTGTGCAGCCATATCAGCGGCAGCGAGGGCAGTCAAAGTTTGTGCATCGCTTTCCACCGCGCGCAGGGTGTCGGCGACGTTACGCAAAGACTCCAATACGACGCTCTGGTAATTGGCTACGGCGGCATCAAAAGCGGCGAGCGCCGCTCTTTTTTCAGCGGGTAGCCCTGGATTAAAAAGAGGCTGGGTGAGCTGCGCAACCAGGCCCCACACTGCCGAGCCACCACCGAACAGGGCACCGGTGGTCAGCGCCTGAGAACCAAGGTTGGCGCTCAGGTTGATCTGTGGGTAGAGCTTGGCGACAGCCACACCATAGTCTGCATTGGCCGCATGCAACAGCGCCTCTGACGCCTGGATATCCGGTCGGCGGCGCACCAGTTCTGAGGGCACGACGAGCGGCATCTCGACGGGTAGAGTGAAATCGGCCAGAGTGAAGGCCGGGATGCCACCCGTGCCTGGGGCACGACCGGCTAGCACCGCCAGTAGATGTTCGGTTTGTTGCAGTTGTTTACGCAGCGCAGGCAGTTCTGCCCGCGTTTGCTCCGCCTGAGCTTGTAGGCTCAACGCTTCATCAGGTGAGGCCTGACCGATACGCACGCGTTCATGGGCTAGGCGCAGTTGCTCATCCTGCACGCGCAAAATGGCAGTAGTGGCTTCTAGTTGCGCGGCGAGGCGTGCTCGGGTAATGGCAGCGGTTGCCATGTTGCCGGCAAGGGCCAGGCGCGCAGCATTCAGTTCGAAGCGACGGTAGTCGGCGCGAGCAGCCAAGGCTTCGAGTGCGCGCCGGTTGCCGCCAGCCAGATCGAGGTTGTAATGCACGCCAACGCTGGCGTTGTAGAGGCTGAATTGACGTGCGTCTCCGCTCAACCCTTGGCTACTGGGACTCATTTGCTGGCGCTGAGATCCCAGTGCGACATCTACCTGTGGATATTGCGTCGAGCCCGCCTGTGCGGCAAGAAGCTCCTGCGCGTGTCGCAAATTGGCGCTGATGCTCGCCAGCGTCGGGCTGACATGGAAAGCTTCGTTTATCAGTCCGTCGAGTGCGGATGAACCCAAGCTTTGCCACCATTGCGTTTCGATCGGAAGCCCTTCGACTAGACGTTGTGTTTCGCCGAACTGCGTGGGAGCGGACGCGGTTCTATCAGCCACTGGTATTGCAGTGTAGCGAGCCACATCGGGTGCGGTGGGACGCTTAAAATCAGGGCCAGCGGCGCAGCCGGCCAGACCGGCGGTGATCAGACCAGCTACCAGGTAAGTTGCCGCAAGCCGTCTTTCGAGGCTGATGGGGCGCTGGCATGTTTTAGCGTGCTCCATAAAAATGCTCCACGAAAGGTTTACGGAAAGCTTGGTGGCAGCCCAAGCAGCTTTCCTGCACGCGGGCGAATGATTGGATCACCGCCTTGCCGTCGCTGCTCGCAGCAGCCAGCTTCATGGCCAGCGCCGCCTCGTGAGTCTGCGCGTCAAAGTTTCTGAACTTGGTCGCATCAGCGCCGAGGTAAGCAAGGATGCGCATATTTTTCAGTAAGCGGTGGCTCGGGGTGTGCAGCAACTTTTGGGGCGAGCTGAACGACCTGAACCCATTCCTCCTGCGAAATCGCACCGGTAATAGCCTGCATGTTGCGCCCGAGTTCCTGCATGATCTTGCGTAGCGCCAGTGGCTCAACCTGGGTAGCGTCACCAGCCCAAGCTGGCAACTGAAAACCCCATAGAAGCAGGCAGGCCGTAACGGTCAGGGTGATAGTTCCAAATGCGTGGCTGTGTTTGCGGTGGGTCATGAAATTCTCCTGTAATTCAATCGTTCTCTCATTCGAACTCCCGCCCTTCGCCAGCTTCCTCATGGGTTACACCGTCGCGGATGTGGTAGATGCGCTTGAAGGTCGGGATGATCTTTTCGTCATGGGTGACGACGATGATGGCGGTCTCGAACTTGCGGGCCATGTCGTTGAGGATGCGGATTACAGCCATGGCGCGCTCGGAATCCAGCGGCGCAGTGGGTTCATCGGCCAGGATCACTGGCGGGCGATTGACCAATCCGCGCGCGATGGCAACCCGTTGCTGCTCGCCACCGGAGAGTTGCGAGGGCATTGCGCGAGCTCGGTGTTGCACATCAAGCGCCGTGAGCAATTCCAGTGCCTTCGCGCGCGACTCTCCATTCGCGACGCCTGCAAGCATCGGCAACAGCGCCACGTTGTCGGTGACATCGAGAAACGGAATCAGGTATGGTGCTTGGAAAACGAAACCGATCTTGTCGCGCCGCAAGGCGCGCAAGTCGCGGACTTTCCAGCCATCGTCGTAGATCACTTCATCACCCAGCGTCATGCGCCCGGCGGTCGGATCAATCACTGCGCCCAGACATTTGAGCAGCGTGCTCTTGCCGGACCCGGAAGGGCCAATCAGGCCAACCACCTCGCCGGGTGCCACCTGCATGTCCACGCCTTTCAAGGCATCGACCGCGGTATCCCCCTCGCCATAACGTTTTCTCAAACCTTCGATGCGAATGCCTTTGCCACTCATCTCAACCTCCAATGGCTTCGGCCGGATCGACCTTGAGTGCCATGCGAATGGCGACGATGCTGGCTAGAACGCAGATCACGAGCACGGCGAAAAAACCGGCGATGGAGTCGAACGGCATCAACAGTACGTACTTGGGAAACAGGGGCGCTGAGAAAGTGGCTGTGATCTTGCCGACCACGAAACCAATCACGCCCAGGGCGAGCGCCTGCTGCATGATCATCGCGGCGATGGTTCGGTTGCGTGTGCCGATGAGCTTCAACACCGCGATCTCGCGGATTTTGTCCATCGTCAGCGAATAGATGATGAAGGCAACGATGGCCGCGCTAACGATGGCCAGAATCACTAAGAACATGCCGATCTGCTTGGCCGAGGTGGCGATCAACTTGCCGACGAGGATGTCTTCCATCTGTGCCCGGGTGTAGACCGTCAAACGCTTCCAGCGCCGGATGGATTCGGCAACCTCGTCCGGCGTATGGCCAGGTTTCAGTGTGACCAGTACTGCATTGACGAACGCGTTGGTGCTCTGTGAAGCAATCACGGCATCCAGCAAACCTGGAACACCGGGTCGATTGAAAGCCGGGTTGGCTTCGGTGCGACGCCGGCTTTGCCAAATGGCGTCGTTGTCCTTGAGGAACTGAGCCTCTTGGGCATCCTTGAGCGGAATGAATACCATCGGGTCGCCGCTGGACGACACCATGCGCCGTGTAAGCCCAACGACGGTGTAATGATTTCGGCGAATGGCAAGACGATCTCCCAGTTTGAAGCCGGTGGCGATGTCGGCCACCGCCTCGTAGTGACCGCGCGTGATCTGGCGTCCAGCGACGAGATAAGGAGGCCATCCGGGTGTAGCCCCCAACGCGCCGGGCGCGATGCCGACCACCATGGTGCGTACATCACTCTCGCCCTTGCGTACCTGCATGGTCAGGTAGGTCACGTTCGCTGCCTGGGCGACTCCCGGCATGGCGAGGATGGCGCGATACACGTCATCGTTGAGGCTGGACGACTCCGCATAAGGACCCAGAGTGTCCTTTTGCACCACCCAAAGGTCGGCGCCACTGTTGTCGAGCAGCGCCTTGCCGTCGTCCACCATGCCCCGGTACACCCCGGCCATGACCAGGGTGACGCCGATCAGCAGACCCAGACCGATGCCAGTGAAGACGAACTTTCCCCAGGCATGGAGAATGTCGCGGCCGGCCAGGCTGATCATCGTGACACTCCTGGGATGTGGTCGACCACATGGATGCGGCTGCGCGCCGTCAGTGCCTTTTCGCTATAGGTCACAACCTGGTCCCCATTCTTGAGCCCTTCGCGCACCTGCACGTAACCATTGAGGTCGGAAGTGCCGAGCTTGACCGGGGAGAAACGCAGATCACCATCCACGATTTGCCAGACCCCGACTTTGTCGCCCTCACGCTGGACGGCAGAGTTGGGGATCAGTGGAGCGGCCGGGAGCGCCGGCAAGTCAACTGTGACTTCGCCCAGTTCACCCACCGGTGGCAAAGGTTCTGGTTTGTTATCGAATGTCACCTTGGCGAGCGTTTCCTCGGTTACCGCGTCGGCCTTGGGTTCCACCCGCAGCACGCGACCATTCAACGTCTGGCCGCCACGCGAACGCAGGACGATACGAGCCGGCAGCCCCCCAGCCAGCCCCGATGCGCTGATCTGGTCGAAGCGCACATTGATCCACAAACTCTTGGGGTCGATCACTTCCACCACGGCCTGGCCTGCGACGATGGTCGTGCCGGGATCGGCATCGCGCACGGCGACTACACCGTCGACCGGCGCGATCAGGCGCAGATTGCTCCGCTGCGCGACGAGTCCTTCGCGGTCGGAGCGTGCCCGGGCAATATCTTCCCGAGCGGCGGATAGGGCGGCATCGGCGATCTGCAGTTCCTGCCGCTTGGTGGTGACGATTTCCTCGCTGGTCGAGCGCACCGCAAACAATTGCTCATAGCGGCGCGCCTGGGTTTGCGCGTAGGCTTGCCGGGCTTCTGCCTCGCGCAAAGCCGCTTCCGCCCGCTTGAATACAGACTCCTGTGAGCGCACCCGATCATCGAGGTCGACCGGCTCCATCTCGCCGAGCACCTGTCCGGCCTTGACCTGGTCGCCTACATGCACCTCCAGGCGTTTGACGCGCCCGGCAAACGTCGGCCCGATCTTGTAGGTGTAGCGCGCCTCCACCGTGCCGATGCCGAACAGCGCCGGTGTGATAGCCCGTGATTCCACGCTTGCCACCGTCACAGCGACCGGGGCGAGCGGCCCTGATCGCAGACCGACATAAATAAAAAGCACCAGCAAAGGAATGATGACGGCAAGCAGCGCCAGGGTGCGGCCTTGCAAGGGTAACTTTTTCATTGCGCACTCCTTATGCCACGCCGATAAATTGCAAAGACGCGCGGCGCATCGCGGTGCATACGTCCCACATCACCCGCCAACAGCGATTGCATGACCAAGCCCTGGATCGTGCCAATGAACAGCGTTGCCGCCGCCTCGTTGTCAAGCGAGGGAGACAACTCGCCGCTGGCCTTGCCTTTCTCGATGAGACGATGCAAACGTTCGCCGTAGCGCTGAATCAAGGTTTGCACCATGCGCTTGGCCGGTGTCGATTCGGCACGCTGAAGCTCACCAAACATCATTCTTGGCACGCCTGGGTGCTCAGCTACGAATTCGATATGACTCATGAACATCGCCTCCATGGCTGCCAAGGGCGAATCGATTCCTTGTGCGGATCGATCGATTCTGGCTAATAGGCGCTCTGCTACCCACTCCATGACCGCCTGCCAAATGGCTTCCTTGTTCGGGAAGTGCCGAAACAGCGCACCCTGGGTCAAGTTCATGTGTTTAGCGATAGCCGCAGTGGTTATCTCGCTTGGGTTTTGTGAACCGGCAAGCGCCACGACGGACTCGACAGTTACGGCACGACGTTCATCGGCCGGCAGATGCTTTGGATGGGTGTCCACGAGCACTCCTTGTAAGATAGTAAATGATTACTATCTTACCACAAGAGGCAACTCAAACAAGAGAAAACCCGACGTACTCGTCAATATCTAGAGTCTGCAATGGGCTTAACGTGCTTTATTTTCCGTTTTCTGAGACGTCCCCAGGATGCCCACGATCAGGCCCAGCTCAAGCACAACGGCGCCCGCGCCAACTCGGCAGCAGCACGCGACACCTTCAACAACTGGCTGGCGACCCGTCACGCCACCAAGCGTCCGGAGCAGGACGCCGAGCTGATCGAACGCACGCAGGCCCTCGATGAACTGAAAATTATCGAGCGCAAGGCGCTGGCCGATGTCGAGCGTCAGCAGCAGAGCCTGCTCGACGCCCGTCAGGCGGAAGAGCGTGCCCAGCGCGACCTGCGCGAACTGGAGCGGACGGCCTCGACCCAACTGGTTACCGAACAGCGCAGTCAGGAATTGCGCGTTTCGCCAAAAAGCGCCAGAGCACGTGGTGGCCGTTCGTCTGGGGCTTCATCTACTTCGCGCTGTTCGCCTTCTTTGTTGAGCTCGTCCCCTACCTGCCGAGCTACGGCGGCTATGTGCGCTACGCCGTCGGCATCATCATCACCGTGCTGGTCGGCCGCTACGCCATCGTCGCCCTGAATCGCTACCTCGAAAAACAGAAACAGGCCGAGGCCATGCCCGATGTCGAGCGCCGCAAGGAACTAAGCTACGACACGGCGCTGGCCCGCCTGGCCAAGAAAGTCTGTCCCGGCTGCGAGCGGCCGGTCGATCTGACCAACACCGCCATCGACTACTGCCCGCATTGCGGCATCTGCCTGTTCGATCGCTGCGGCCAGTGCAAAGAGCGCAAGAGCGCCTTCGCGCGTTTCTGCCACGCTTGCGGGGCGATGGCTCAGGGTGGCGCCGGCTGATTTTTGCCACATGGCTGGTTGCCACGGTCAACCGGAAAAAATGCCCAAAATTGAAATGCAGGCTGGGGGTATGAAAACCGGATAACGCCGGCCCTTCCGATGGTTTAACCCTGAGCCTGGCCGGCTATTTGCTGAATGCGAATGATCACGAACTCGGCTGGCTTGAGCGGTGCAAAGCCGACCAAAATGTTCACCACGCCGTTATCGATGTCGTTCTGCGTCGTCGTTTCGCGATCGCACTTGACCAGATAGGCTTCGCGCGGCGTATTGCCCTGAAAGGCGCCCTGACGCAACAGGCCATACATGAATGCATCGATATTGGAGCGGATTTGCGCCCATAGCGCTTCGTCGTTCGGCTCGAACACGGCCCATTGCGTACCGCGGAAAAGTGATTCCTCAATGTAGAGCGCCATGCGGCGCACTGGCACATATTTGTATTCGGAGGCCAGGGCATCGCTGCCACGCAACGTGCGGGCGCCCCAGGCTACCGTGCCATTGACCGGAAAGGTACGCAGGCAATTGACGCCGAGCGGATTCAGGCGACCGTTGTCGGCATCGGTCAGCTGCAGGGCCAGGGATTGCACACCGGCCAGATGAGCCTCGGTGCCGGCCGGCGCCTTCCAGACGCCACGGCTGCTGTCGATACGGGCGTAGAGACCGGCCACCGAGCCGCTGGGCGGCGTCAGGCGGGGCTGGCCACTGTTTAGCGGATCGGCGATGGTGGTCCACGGGAAGTACAGCGCTGCATGATCGGATTTCGGCAGGCTTGGACCAGCCATGACGGCGACCATGCTGCTGACGTTGCTTGCCGAAAACGGCGCATCGACAATCAGGAAGGCGCGCCGCTCGGCGCAGTAAGCGGCAGCATCGGCCAGCACGCCGGCGTCGGTGATGCCGGGCATGACCAGAAGGTTGAAGAGCCCGGTATCGTCGAGCGCATACAAGCCTTGGCGACTGGCGCGGTTGCCGGTGAAAGCCGGATAGACATCGGCCGGCCCGCAAGGGGTTTCGCTGCCGCCGGTGAGGAAGGCGGCTGGATTGGCCAAGTCCGGGAGTGGCACTGGGCGAATGCCGGCGATAGCATCGATCTCGATGCCGCCATTGGCTGTGCCGAGTTTCAGCACACTGGCCGCGTTGTTCTGGCGCCCGGGCAGGACGCGAACGGAGGAGAACTCACCACCGACTCCGGATTTCATGAGCAGCGTTTGGCCGCTGCGCGTGCATGAAAAACCGGACAGCGCAGGGTTGCCGGCTGCCTGGCCCCGCACCTTGAGCTTGATCGCCCTGGCTAGCGACGTGAGCCGCTGGGTTGGCGTCCGCCCGGCGATGTCGGCCGGCAGCGCGAGGCTGACTGTGACGGGCGGCAGGCCGTTCACTGCCACCTCAAAATCAGTGTGCGTAGCGTCGAGCAGAGTCTGAACATCCGCCAGCGTACCGCTCCGCGATGACCCTGCGGCCAGCGCGTTGAGCCTGGACCGGGAGACGTCCCGGATAAGTGAGACCAGTTGCGAGATGCCATTGACCAGATTGGGCAGGTAGCGGGCGTCGGCCGAGTTCATCGAGGCATCGAGATAATGTTCGGCGTAACCATCGCTGCTGCGAGTAAAACTGATGTTGAAGCGACTGTCCGGGGTTGGCGTCGCGTAATCGACGCCAACCTGAATGTCGTTGCCCGAGGTGCCGGCGTCGAGCGCCGTTACGGTCAATACAGTGGCCGCTTTCGAGTTCACCAGCGGCAGGCGGGCGAGCGTCGCGCTCTTTACGATGCGGACGATCCAGGCGTCACGGCCGCCGTTCAGAAAGAACTGGCGTACTCCGTAGCTCATTTCCGAGTCAGTCGAGAGACCGCCAAAAATGCGCTCGAAATCGGCAAAGCTGGAAATCCGGGTCGCCTTGCTGACCGGCCCTCGGGCGGCGGCGCCGAGAAAGGCGGTGACCGAGGTGGCAACACCAGAGATGGTGCGCTCAGCGGTGGAGATTTCCTCGATATAGACGCCGGGGTAAGCTAGCTGTTCGGGCATGACGGGCTCCTTTTTGCAGGACGGCCAGCGGCCGCCAATCATGAGCACATCATACTTCCGGCGGCGCTGTTTATGCCTGCCGGAAGCCTGTTATTGCCGCGATGCGAGTGATAACCCGGAAAGTTGGATGAGGCCGAATCAGATTCAATCGGTCGCCATACGGCCGGATGCGTTGCCCTGATTGGACCAGAATTGAGCCACTTCGCGAGTCGTGATGCGCCCCGTTCTTACGCCCTGCGCAAGGACTTTCTCGGCGTCGGCTTTTCGGCCATAGATGAGATAGACCTCGGCTTCGACCAGCGGACAGATTTCTTCTTCCATGGCGAGCAACTCGGACTGGTCCGGCCGTGAAAAGACGGACGAGTCAAACTGCGGAAAGGATGCCGGCTGGCTATCGGGTTTCTTGATGAACGGCAGCAGGATGGAAAGGCTGAATTGGCGCATGAAGCCGGTGACGGGCGGGAGGTTCGGTATCTTCTGTGTCATGTTTGCTTTGCCTTGCTCGGTGCATGTTTTCAGGTGCATGGATGGTCGAGCGCGAAACGTCCTCAACCCTTCTCGCCACGGCCGCCTTGATGCCGAAACCCGATCCTTGCGGCCGTCAGTGGTTTCGTGGCTGGTCGTGATCGCCTTGGCAAGCGACGGGCGCTTGCCAGCGACTTTGTGCGTTAGTTATTGCAACTTGCGGGCCAATTTTTACCCCATTGATTTTTAACGGGTTTATTGTTTTCGCGGACCTGAAGATGTCGCTGGCAGGCGACACCGTTGCACTTGAATTTGAACATTTCCCCGTATTTTCAGGGAGTTGCCGTGTCTCTGAATTGCGACAGGTGTTCGGAATCTTTACACTCGGCCCAACATCCGGGAGACATCAGCCGATCAGCGTGACGACGATTTCCCGACTTTGACCCTGCGTCCGGTGCTCGAACAAATAGATGCCCTGCCAGGTGCCGAGGAGCAGACGACCGTTGGTGAACGGAACAGTCAACGAAACGCCGGTGAGCAACGAGCGGGCATGGGCGGCCATGTCGTCGTCGCCTTCGAGGTCGTGGCGATAGGCCGGGTCGCCGTCCGGCGCCCAGCGTTGCATGAGGGTTTCGAGATCGCGGCGGACGCTGGCGTCGGCGTTCTCGGTAATGGCCAGGCCGCAGCTCGTATGGCGCACGAAAATATGGGCAATTCCGGCGTTGACCGTGGCATTCCTGACCACGGCGGCGATTTCGTCGGTTATTTCAAGCGAACCGCGCCCGCGCGTGGTGATGGCGAGGTGATGTTGCTCGGCCATGCCGCCGCTCAGTCCTTCTTGAGCAGGCCTTGCAGCGCGGCGAACGGGTTGTGCGTGGCGCCGCCACCGCGCTTGGTGCTCGTGTCGGTGTAGCCGCGGTCGGCCTCGATCTGCTTCTGGTGCTCGTTGTCGTGGCAGTAAATGCAGAGCAGTTCCCAGTTGCTGCCGTCGTTCGGGTTGTTGTCGTGATTGTGGTCGCGATGGTGCACGGTCAGTTCGCGCAGATTGGTCACGGTGAATTCGCGGGCGCAACGGCCGCAGATCCACGGATAGATTTTGAGGGCGCGTTCGCGGTAGCCCTCGGCGCGGGTGTCGGCGGCTTTGCGCGCATCGGCGACGATCTTGTCGAGGCGTTTGTGGTCGATTGAGCTCATGGCTGGAATCCGTTGATGTTGGGGTAAATATTAACCGGCGATGTCAGATTCCCAGGCGCTTGAAAAAATCCCTGACCATGCTCGGGAGCGATTCGACGTCGAGTTCCTTGACCCCGCTGTCGCTGTTGAATTCGTCGTACATCCAGTCGCCGTCCACGAAGGAGACACCAGCCGGTGGCGAACGTTCGGCGACCGGCTTGCCGGCCAGCGCCTGGCGCATGTAGTCGATCCAGATCGGCAGGGCGAGCGTCGCGCCGAACTCCCGGGCGCCCAGCGATTTGGGCTGGTCGAAGCCCATCCAGGCAACGGCGACGACATCGCTGGCGTAGCCGGCAAACCAGCCGTCGAAGGCATCGCTGGTGGTTCCCGTCTTGCCCGCTACATCGGCGCGCCCGAGGCGTTGGCCGGCCAGGGCGCCGGTGCCGGTATGGGCGACTTCGCGCAGCATGCTGTCCATGATGAAGGCGTTGCGGCTGTCGATGACCCGTTGTTCGTCCTGACGGACGGGCGGCTGCGGCGTTTCCTGCAGCACGGTGCCGCGGCTGTCAGTAATCTTTTCGATCAGGTGTGGCGTGACTTTGTAGCCGCCATTGGCGAAGACGGCGTAGGCGGCGGCCATCTGCTGGGGGGTGACCGAACCGCTGCCCAGGGTCATGGTCAGGTCGGCCGGATGCTTGGCGGCATCGAAGCCGAAGCGCTGCAGATAATCGCGCCCATATTGCGGCGTGATCGCCCGCAAGAGCCGTACGGCGACGACGTTTTTGGAACGGGCAAAGGCGCGGCGCAGGCTGATCGGGCCATCGTAGCCATCATCGTTCTGCGGATCCCATGTTTTGCCGTTGTCGCCGGCTGGCAGCGAGAGCGGCGCATCCTCGACCTGCGTGGCCGGCGAATAACCTTTCTCCAGCGCCGCCGAATAGATGAAGGGCTTGATGCTCGATCCCGGCTGGCGCCAGGCGCTGGTCACATGGTTGAACTGCTTACGCGAAAAATCGAAGCCGCCGACCAGGGCGCGATAGGAGCCATCCTCGGCATTGATGGCAACAAAGGCCGCTTCGACCTCGGGCATCTGGCTGATCGACCAGCGGCCTTTGGCGTCGCGGCTGGCGCGGATGACCGAACCGAGGCGAATCCGGGTGCCATCCCTGGCGCTGGCCTGCAGCGCGCGGGCGACGAAGCGCAGGCCCTCGCCGCTGATCTCGATGGTGTCGCCGGAAGCCGGTTCGGCCCGGACTTTCTTGCCAGAGACTTCGGTGACGACCGCGGCGATCAGGTTGTCGCTGTTCGGGTGCTTGGCCAGGATGCGGTCGATGGCATCGTCACGCTCGTCGGCGTCTTCAGGCAGATCGACGAAATCTTCCGGCCCGCGGTAGCCGTGGCGCTGGTCGTAGGCCAGCACGTTGCTGCGCAGCGAGTTGTAGGCAGCGTTCTGCTCGGCACCGTTGAGCGTGGTGTACACGTTGAAACCGCGCGTGTAGGTCTCGTCCTGGTATTGGGCGAAGAGCTCCTGGCGCACCATTTCGGCAACGTGGTCGGCATGCACGGTTAGCAACTGGCGGTCGCTGATCTTGAGGGTCTGGGCCACCGCCTCGGTGTATTGCGCTTCGGTGATTTTGCCCAGTACGCGCAGGCGCTTGAGGACCAGCCCCTGGCGGGCCTTGGCGCGAACGGGATTGACGGCAGGGTTGTGCTTCGCCGGGTTTTGCGGGATGCCGGCGAGCATGGCCGCTTCGGCCAGCGTCAGCTCAGGCAGCCGCTTGTTGAAATAAGTGCGGGCGGCGCTGGCGAAGCCGTGGGTGCGCTGGCCGAGGTAAATCTGGTTCATGTACAGCTCAAGGATCTGGTCCTTGGTCAGCGCCGACTCGATGCGATAGGCGAGCAGCGCTTCGGTTAGCTTGCGCTTGACGGTTTTTTCCCGCGTCAGGAAGAAATTGCGCGCCACCTGCATGGTGATCGTCGACGCGCCCTGGTGAAAACCGCCGGTCAGATCGGCAACCAGCGCCCGCGTCACACCCCGGTAATCGACGCCGCCATGTTCGTAGAAACGCGAATCCTCGATGGCCAGCAGGGCATCCTTCATGACCTGCGGGATTTCCTGGATCGGCACGAAATCGCGGCGTTCCTCGCCGAACTCGCCGAGCAGTGCGCCATCGGCCGTGTAGATGCGGAGCGGAATTTTCGGTCGATAGTCGGTCACGATATCCAGCGGCGGCAGGCTGGGCAGTACTGTCAGCAGCATGTAGGCGAACAGCGCGAAGAGCAGCAAGGCGCCGTTGACAGCGAGGGCGACGAGGGTGCGCGGCAGCTGGTTGCGATAGTTGGCGGTGGCCAGCGGAAGCGCCAGGAATTTGAAGACGGTCGAGAAGAAATTCAATTGCGGTCCTGCCATGCTTGCCCGGCAAATAAGTGCCTGTCGGGCGGTTTATGGCGCTGGCTGGCCAGTCGCCGAGGCCGCTAGTTTATCCGCAATGCGACAGGTGGACCGCTGGCCGTGCCCTGATCCTGTCCGTAGAATCCGGATTCACCCATTTACCAGGCGTCACCACCATGCCCCGCATCAAGATCGAACTTCCCGAGCATTTCAGCTTCTCGACCGATATTCCCATTTATATCGGCCACATCAACTACGGTCACCATCTCGACAACGCCCAGCTGATTTCGCTGGTCTCCGAAGCGCGCGTGCGTTTTTTTAAATCGCTGGGCTATACCGAACTCGATGTCGAAGGTGTCGGTATCGTCGTCGCCGATGTCGCGGCGCAATATCGCTCGGAAGCCTTCCACGGTGAAACGCTGGTCGTCGAAATAGGCGCCAACGATTTCAATAAATACGGCTGCGATCTGGTCTGGCGCCTCAGCGACAAGGCCAGCGGCCGCGAAGTGGCGCGCGGCAAGCACGGCATCATGTTCTTCGACTACGCCGCCCGCAAGGCCGTCTCGGTACCGCCGGGCTTCATTGCCAAGGTCGGCGACTGATGATTCCCATCCGCTACGTCGAGCCGGTCTTTCGTCCGCCGAGCGAGGCGGAATCGCTGATCCTGCCGGTGACGGATGGCTGTTCGTGGAATAAATGTACGTTCTGCGATTATATGGCATGTAAAAACTATCATAATTTGGCGGAATTGGAACAGTTTCCATAGCGTTATTTGCATTTTTTCGTCATTTAAATCGACATATATGGTATAAAAATAAAAATAATATGATCGATCTTAATATTTGTTTGCAGGGCGCAATTTGTTGGATGAAATATCTCTGATGGCCGTCATGCCTCCTGTCACTCTCCGGGCAAAAGTCTTCCGCAAGGACGTTCATGACAGTTTTATAGAGCTGCCGGTGGTCTTTACCGAGGATGGGCCACTCCTGCCGCTAATTGACTATATGCTGAAATTTGAGCAACGAAGCGCGAGCTGGAGAGCGAAGCTAGCACAAGGAATATGCCTTTTAATTGAGTATATGCAGGTTAATAGTCATTGTTTTGATGACCCTGCCGAGCTATTCCGAGGGTTCGTTACGCGCCTTTCCTGCGGCACTATCAATGAAACCGGTGGTGACCCTGGCGGTCTTTATTGGTTGGGATCAAGTGATCAAGTAACACGGCATTTGGTGCAACTTCTCTCCAACTTCTTTGACTGGACTCACAAGAAGAGCGGCACAACTGCGCTGAACCCATGGAGGGAAGCAACTAGCGCGGAGCAAAGGCTTGCCTGGGCTGCATGGCAGCATCAGCGAGACAGATCGTTTTTGGGGCATACGTGGGATCGTGACAAGGCGGCAATGGCTGTCGCGCGAGCGCGCGACACGCTGCTCAAGCGTGCACCGCTAATCGATCACGAACCTGTTAAACGTTTTCCAGAAGACAGCATCTCCGATCTATTGTGGCGAGGCTTCATTGTGCCCGGCAAGCAGAAAAGTCCGCGCATTGAGGAGCGGCTGAACTTGCGGGACATTCTAATCACCATGCTCTTGCACTATGGGGGGTTGAGAGTTTCAGAGCCTTTCCAACTGTACGTCCATGATGTGATGCCGGATCCTTTTGATGCACAGCGAGCTTATGTCCGTATCTTTCATCCGAGCGACGGCCTGGCTCCACACGATTGGTTGGATGCAAAGGGCAAGGCTATTCACTGCATAAGAGAAGCTTACCTGCGTGGCAAATTCGGTATGCGCCCACGCGACCAATATTTTCATACCCACTCTCGATATGCAGGCTGGAAAGATAATGCACTAAGTAGCTCCATGCATTTTATCGACGTGCACTGGTTCCCCTCTTGGGCTGGCGGTGTGTTCATGAAATTGTGGATCCTATACATGACTCAACGGGCGCAACTGGCGTGCAATCACCCCTTTGCATTCGTTACGGAAAACGGTGATCCATACAGCATTGATACGTTCAAGCACCAACATGGCCGAGCCGTCGAGCGGATTGGCCTCGAAGCTGCGAAGGCGCTTGGTACCACACCCCACGGTCACAGGCATGCCTACGGTCAGCGGTGTAGTGACTTAGGTGTTAATCCAATGGTAATCATGAAGGCGATGCACCACAAATCGCTCGAATCACAAGCGGTTTACACGACCCCAGGTAGGGAAAAAGTTAGACAAGCAATTCTAGAGGCCGAGAAGCGTAATGAACTTGGCGGCGGACTCTCTGCGCCGCCTGATTTCCTGTCGTACGGCTTCGAAGATGTCGATCCGTTGGGCCTATTGAGCGGGAAGAGCCCTAAATTGATTAGGAAAAAATAAAATGCCTGGTGGTGGGAAAATTAAGAATACCAACCTCAACTTTGATCCTGAGTTTCGTTTTTTGCTCGAACTCGATCCGGGTTTTGAGGCATGGCGAATGCTGGCGGCGGAATGGTTTGCCATATCGACAAAGGAAGGAAGATTTCCAAAGGCAATTCGGGAAGGGCTTTGTCCATTTTTGGTCTCGTATTTGCACGGCCAAAATCTCGACTTGCGTCCAGTAGCACTATTTGAACGTGATGCGCAGTTACCTGATCTGCGCACAGTTCTGAAATTGGACGAGTCGGTTGGAAATTATCGTATTCATGACATCATCGTCGATTTTTTGAATTGGGTTCTTGAGGCCCATTTGACCGAAAAAGACGCTGACGGAAGCACGGTTGTTCCTGAGTGTTTGAATCAACCTATTCAACGATTGGCGCGAAAACGAATCAATAAACGTGCTGATGTCGGGTTCAAACACATAGTGCTGCGTGATCCAAAAATGGTGAACTGGCAGGAGCTCGCTGCCGAATGGTTGGCGCTTCAGAAACTGAACCTTGATAAACGCCTATACGGACTCAACAAGTTCCTCATTGACTATATCATCGGACGCAATCTGCCTCGTAATCCGATTACGTTTCTCATGCGCACATCCGAAAAACCTTCGTTTGTTGACGTATTAATTGCAAGTAAATCGAAAGGTAAGAAGGGTAAGCTAACCGCCGGCCAGTTGGCTGTAAATAATGTCGTTAGCGTATTTTTGGACTGGGTGCTAGCTGAAAAAATTGCCCGTATCGCAGACGAAAATGGCTTACGGTACATTCCTCCCGAATTCCACAACCCGATAGAGTTCATGCGTAAGTCGGATGCGCGGATAGAGAACTATAGCGAGAGCGTTCGAACTGCTCTCTCGATTCGTTACATCAAGGAATTGCGTGGCATGCTATCCGAAGGACCGAACTTCCGTGACTGGAAGTGGGCTCACGTGGTCATGGATGAGGGCTACACGGGCGGTGACTGGTTTATGGTTGATCCGATGCTCGTTGATCGTGATGATCCAGACTGCGTATGGCGGGAGCGCAATTCCACGAGGGACGAGCGAAGATATCGCGGCTTACCAGCTCGTATTACAGAGTTGTGGTCTCCTGCACGCGCGGTTGCTCTGTATATCAAACTCGAACTACCGCTTCGGACTTTCCAAGTACGTATGCTGGACTCTGGCGAGTGCGACACGTGGCGCTATCAGGATGGGAAATTTGTTCTAAACGATTCTCCGCTCGCTATGGGGAATCCTAGAAGTCCAAGGCAGTACGGGGTTTTCCACCACAGTCAGAATGAGTCTGGAGCTGGTCTTTACATTAATACAAATAAGACTGCTGACATTAATAAACCGGAAAGCAAAAAAGGCTACGTGATTCCATGGCAGCACGATACTGTCCTTTATTGGTTGGAAAAATTGCGTAATTGGCAGGAACGCTACAACCGACTTCTAGAGCCAGTAGCGTGGAGTGAATTGGAGGAAAAGCATTTCGGACGAGCAATTCCGCATTTCGATGTACTGGAAGCGCGCGGGGTAGCCTCATTCCTCTTTCGTGATGCGGCGGCGAAGGGCGGTGATCGATTTAAGCCTATCCCGGATGCCAGCATGGATCGTGTTTGGTACCGGCTCCTCCGTCGTCTTGAACAACGTTGCCATGACCGTGGTGAGACTGCGAACAACGGCATGCCAATCCAGTTTGTTGTACCGAATTCACCAACCACGACCTTCTATCCGTTACATGCTTTGCGCGTCTCATTGATCAGCTATCTGATTCTCGATGCTCAACTGCCGCTACCGATTGTTTCGAAGCTGATCGCTGGGCACGCGCGCATCATCATGACCCTCTATTACACCAAGATGGGAGTGAGTTATGTGCGAGATGTGATGGAGGCGGCGGATCGCCGCGCCATCGAGGCTGAGCAAGCAAACCACGCACGTTTCCTGAATGAGGCTACTTTCGAGGAGATCAGTCGCCGGTTCGCCAGCATCAGTGACGATGCGATTCGCTATGCCAAGTTACAGAAGAGCGCTGCAGCCTTTATCTTTGAAGACAAGGGAATATGTCCCGTAGCTGGATCTATGTGTGACGTCGGAGGGGAGATCATTAGAGATTGGGCAAAGCACGCCGTATACTCTCCCGTTATCGGGTATCCGAATCAACGCAATTGCGTTTGCTGTCGATTCTTTCTGACAGGGCCGGCATATTTGGCTGGGCTGCAGGCACACTTCAATGCCATGAGCTTCGAGGCGCACGAAAGCGCCAAACGCTGGACTGGCGCCAATGATCACCTGATCAAATTGGAAAACACCCAGTTGACCAGCAAGCTTAACGGAACACCTTTTACTCAATTCGAAGAACTCAACAAAGCGTCACACCGTGTTTCCGTTGAATTGGAGACATTCGGCGTTCTGCACAACGTAATGCAAGCTACCCATTACCTGATTGGGAGATCGTTGGATTTGTGCAAAGCTGGTCAAAAGGAGGGGGTGCGACTAGTCGCAGCGGGAGGAATCGATGATATTACTTTTGCATTCACCGAGACTGCCTCCGAGAGCCACCAATTGGCTGTGGTTTGCCAGAATTCCACCATTTATCCTGAGATCGATGCTAGCAAAGCTGCGCTACGCCAATCCCAACTGGTCGATATTATGCTGACCATCAACGGCAAGCCTCCTGTTCTTTATAAATTGACGCCGGAACAACAGATGGAAGTAGGTAACCAGATCATGAAAATGATTGAGGTCCGAACTGGTTCCATCGCTGGGGCTGTCGAATTTGTCGAGGGGCGGCGACTCTTGAATGAAATTGGCATGCTTGATGACGCAATGGATCTTGTCTCCCCATATATCAACTCTGTAGAAGCTAAGACGATTATCGAAACCGCTCAGGCCAAACGGGTTTTAGCGGCGGTTACGGAAAACGACGGAGAAAACGATGCATCCTGACGACCTGCTGGAACAGATCAAGGCCAATGCCAACCCTCGTAAGCAGCGAAACCTCGAAATCGTCCACACCGTATGCCGCGAGCAGTATGAGTTAGGGAGCAAGGATTTTTCTGTAGCAACTATTGCGCGGATCGCTCATAAGAGAGGGGGGCCGACCGCAGGTTCCATTCACAATAAAACAGGCGATGATTTTAAGGGAATCATCAAAGCTTGGGCCTCCCATACAGGTGGTAGCCTTAAAAAATTGCGTAAAGTTGGTGCCGACCCTGTCTTCTCGATCTTGGACAAAATACCTGATCCAGCTGTCCGCTCAGTCTTTGGTGCGGTCTTGGCAGAGAACAGGAAGCTGCGTGGTGAAGTTACGTTCCTAAAGGCCAATTCCAACATCGTCATCGACCGCCGAATCATCAGTGATAGCCCGCAAAAAACACCTGTAGGCCAAGTGCTTCCCGCACACCTTGGCTTGAATGAAGATCAGGTCGCAGCGCTTAAGCATGCTGTTAGTGATACCTTGATGCAATCTGAAGGTTGGAAGGCTGACGAGTTTGGGCGTGTCATAAACGACAAGGGGCGTGTGATATTCAGGCCTGGCTTTGTAACAGCAATACGCCAAATCATGGTCAATATTGAACAGCCCGCCGGCCATGAACCTAGGAATGAGATGATTGAACTGTCCTACATGGGCGTTAACGATCAGTCGAAATGTAAATGAGCGCCTCAAAGTAAAGCAGTTGTCAGATTGCCGCGATCAACTTGGAAAAAGCTGAGTCTTGGATCATCGAGAGAAACACAGCAAATAATTGGGGATATTCGATATGGCTTAGCGAAAACTGATCTTGCAATGAACACTAGAAGGACTAATGTCAAATCCTGAAGGTCAGCAGGGAATCAGGCTGTAAGCCGCCTGCCGGCAGCGAATCCGGCCACCCAAATCAAGATGTGGCAACACCTGGTCGGAGAGGAGGGCGTACCACTCGTCAGTTGTCATCGATTCAGGCGACTCCGCCCTTAACCTGAAAAATGGCAGGCCCGTCGCTGCGATCAAACTGTTTTTCATGGCATCGCGGCCAGCGTTCTCTGGCAGGTCGTGATACCGACTGTCCAACTCGAATACAGCGACCGGATCTCCCTCATCCGGAACAATCAACACGGCATCCAGCCGACAGTTTCTGCCGTACCGTAGCGTCTCGGCATCGATTGCACCTACTCGATCAAGCGCGACGATCTGATCCAGCGGGTAGTTTGGTAGCGCCAACAAGCCAGGAAAACGGAGCGATAGGGCGCGCAAAAAAGTGCGTTCCTGCGGGCTGCGAAAAACGGATCGGCAAATCCCCGTGGCGTCCGAAAATTGACCATCCCCCAAAAACATCTGCATTATCTGAACGACACGCTTCACTTGCAGGATGGCCTGACTTGCTTTCCCTGAAGGCCTTTCGCCTTTCTGATCACCTGAGCTGTAGCCGCTGGTACGACTCCCTTTTCCCTCTTCAAGCTTGACCAGATCAAGCAGTGCAGTGGAGTCGAGGAGTGTGGCCAGGTTGAGAATGACGCCTGAGGGGGCCTCGATGGCACGGTCGAGCAGCAAGTTCGCGTATCGAATCGACCAGTCTCTTCTCTGGTCGCCTTCATCGACCATGAAGAGACAAAGCCCTTCGCCACCTAGTGCCCTTCGAAAGTCATCTAGGGGACGTGACGCATCTTCAAATGCCGCTAAAAATTGCTCGTGATCTCGCCTGGCAAGCAAGTGCTGAAGGTATTGCACATCCAGAGCGTTCTGGCTTCCGTCCACAGTCTCGTCGTCTTGAAAATCTAGGGCCTAATGGTACGTTTTGAACGCGCAATTGTCACTCATAGAGCGTGGCATTAAAGTAGCCGCCTGCCTAGCATCCGCTGATCATTTCAAGACAGCGGAACGTGCCTTCTACCGACCCAAAAATCCTCTTTGGCCGACGACTTGCCATGCTGCGCAAGGCGAAAGGCTGGTCGCAAGAGCAATTGGCGCTGCACAGTGGTTTAGCTCGAAGCTATCTTGGTGGTGTTGAGCGCGGGCAACGCAATATTGCGCTTGAAAACATCGTCAAACTAGCTCTCACACTGGAAATCCCGCCTTCGGGACTGATGGATTTTTCAGAATAAGGCGAGGTTCCATTTTCTACTTGTCGTCCAAAGCTGTCATTCGGCGCGCTCGCTGATTTGGACTGCAATGCGTCGGCAAGCTGCCCTTCGACAACCAATCAGACTATGATGTCCAGATTCTCAGGGGGCCGCTTGAAACCAACCAGGAACGGGACAATGAATCCCCTGGGTACAGCGACAAGCGTCAGTGGTGGCTCGGGTCGGACCCTGCCACTGGGCAAGCCTCTTGGGGAGATTCTGTTTCTATGCTGAATGACGAACTGATAATCGATTGTAGTTCCGCTCAGGTAAAGCTAGCTGGCGAGATTGCAGCGATGAAAGTTGGGGAGTTCAAGACGATTGAATTGTCCCCAGCGGACGTACTTGATGCTTACCCCGCGGCGAAGCTAAAGCCTTTGATCGAGTGGGCCAAGGAAGATAAGGGCTGTCGGTTCATCTACATTTTTACTATGCAGACAGAGAAGGATCCGGCTCTTTTGCTTCAGCGATTCAAGGCCATGAAGCAGCAGCACAAGGAAGCGAAAAGTACCCGCATGTTTGCCCGTCCGATTCAGCCTTCCAGAAACCTCTACGTTGGTAGTTCGGCGTCGCTCGAGTCCCGCATCAAGCAGCATTTGGGCTATCGGGACAAGACGCTCTATTCCATGCAGCTTTGTCATTGGCTGAAACCGGATTCCATTAAGTCCATAACCCTCAAGGTCTGGAAATTCCCTTCGACAATTCCCCAGACGGTCCTCCAGGCCATTGAGGATCATCTGTGGCTGAAAGCCCAACCGATGCTGGGCAAGCAAGGTGGAAAATAAACGGCCAAGTTTTAAGAATCGACCCTCGGTACTCGTTGAATGGATGACGCCCCTGAAAAAGAAGCCCATAACGCCTTTGATCTGATCTAGGCACCAACGGTCATGTTCAAGAATCAAAGACAATGTTGCCAATCCCTCTCAACACATTCTGAGCTGATGAAGGAGCTCAACCTATCTTGAAATGTAGGAGTAGCAATTGAAGAATAAGCCTCAACCGCCGTCGCCTTCCTTGTCGTCCTTGCAACGATTTCAGAAGGAAGCCAAAGAAGCAGCCTCAATAATTGGGGCCAAAATGGGCGATGCAGCCAGTGTGACCGCTGAGAAGTTAAGAAATGTCGATGAGCGTCTGAACATCACGAAGAAGACCGAGGAGGCGGGGCGCCAGTTCGGGAAAAAATTCCGCGAATTGAATGAACGCCACGAATTGACCGTGCAAGCCAGCAAGCTAGGCACAAAGATCGCTGACTTTGTGCAGCAGTCGGGCAAGTCCGTGAAGGATGCTGCCGAACAAGCCGGGATTACAAAGGTTTTACAAGAGAACGTCCTGGCCCCAGCGGGGAAGCTCAAAGACGGTATTGTCGCCAGTGAAACGTTCAAGACCGTGAGTTTGTCCAGTGAGGAAGCATACGGATCGCTGCGATCGGGCGTGAAGACGCTCTTCGCCCCATCTCTGCCAACCTATGACTGCGAGGAGCTGCTTCTGGCCGCCGAAGTGGAACTGAACTACATTGCGGCTTGCGTTATGCAGATTAGCCCCTCTGAATCGAGGGCGCTAGGAACTCAGTTCAGTCGCATGGTGTTTGCAAAGGCGTCTGGAGCAGCAGCTGTGTCCGGAATCCTTGCATTGGTTGCCGCGTTCGGAACCTCAGGGACTGGGACTGCAATTGCTGGTCTCTCAGGCGCCGCGGCGACGAGCGCGACGCTTGCGTGGTTAGGGAGCCTGGTGGGGGGTGGCATGGCAGCAGGCGCAGTCCTGACCGGTGGACTAGCAATGATCGTCGGGCTTGCAGCTTACAAGGTTCTAGGATCAGAAGGGCGACCTTTCGAGTCGCTCAGCCAACTCGAACTATGGGTTGTGCAATCGTGCTGGACTCTGTCCGCCTTATGCGAAGAATATCGGAAGCAGCCCGATGCGTTGAACGCCGATGCGGCTACTCAGCTACTCGAGGGAGCCTTGCGTCCGCTGTTTATAAAGCTGCGTGACAACTCAGTCGAACTGTGCAAACCGCTTGATGCGAGGAACGCGATTGCGTTTCGAAAGCATGCTCTGACTGACTTCCGTACTGCAGCCCTTGAACGGTTGGCAATTTACGTGAGCTGGCTGCATTCGGAACAGGGGCAAGCGTGGTTTTCGGAAATGGCTCGAAGCACGATGGCCTCTGCGGCTCCCTCTGTGATTGACGCGATTGCGGCCGATAACGGGCAAGAAGTGAACGAAAAAGCTCGTACTATTGACCAACGCGCCATGTATGCTATCGGCGGTGTTTTTGCTGCCCTGCTGACCAATGCCCCTCTAGACCACAGTGTTGAGTCTCGCCTTGTTCTCGAAGCCATTCGGCGCTCATCTTCGCAACTTCGCGAGGCCACAGAACACCAAATTCGTGACTTTCTTAGGGGCTTAAATACTGAGCAGCAACGAGGATTCGCGGCAAATGTGAAGGGCATTTATCACGAACTCTCCTACGTTCGAGAGTACAACGAGAGCCACAGTGATACGTTTGCGAGAATACACGAAGCGACGAACTATCCTGGATCGGACGTTCAGATTTGTGACCGTGAGACCGGCGAAGCTCTCAAGGAAATCCAGTTGAAGGCAGTCGCTTCCTCTGGCCCAGTGGCCGACCACCTAAAGCGTTACCCAGATATTGACGTAAAGGTGACCCAAGAAGTGGGAGCAAATTGTCACGATCCCCGAGTCAGCGATAGTGGATTTGAAAACAAAGAGTTGCACGATGACGTTTGCAGTGTCCATCAGGATCTTCACGATCATACTGTAGGCAATCGTACTGGCGACTCAGCCATCGTTGCTTTGGGCATAGCAACGGTCGATGAGGTTATACAAATGATGCGCGGAGAACGCCAGTTTCCTGAAGCAGTAATTAATGCGGCAACCAAAGTCGGACTTGCGGCAGGCGCGACCGCGATGGCTGCATTTTTATTCGGATGAGAGGCCGATGACCCGAGATCGGCCTTTGCGGCCAGTGCGTTTTTCGGGCGATACAGTCGCCAATATGCCGGTAAACAGTCCTTAAAAGGACTATCAGCATTATCTGTAGTAACTTTACTGATGCATATTGACTACTTGGATTGCCCTTGCTTATCAGACCTTCATAGCGATTGAAAGTGTCGCAGAGGGCAGCTCCTTACTTGCCGAGCGCAGCTCCCTCCCCATTCCGCGGAGTCTGAGATCACTACGTCGCATCCAGCCGCCCAGCCTCCTAAGGTCAGTGAGAGTTTTCGGCTTCATGGCTTGCCCTGTCTTGAGTGGGTACTCCTTTTGCATGCGGCGTCCGTGAACAGCCCCCATCAAATTTGAATTCAATCTCCACTTCAACATCGTCGAGCAATGGCAGGTAAATCAGCGGCATAAATTCGGCGTCCAGCAGATAGTGAGATACTGGATCGCTTTCGGCGTCTATTGGCGGCTTCGCAAAGCACCACGCGTCGAGAAATGGCGGGCAGCCGTTGAACCTAACGGAATCATGCTTGTAGTAGGGGCGCTCCGGAATTGGCTTGAGTTTGTAAAATACTCGGAGGCGTGCCCACTGGTTCCAGGACGCTGTCACGGCCGGTAGCGAGGTAAGTGCCTCACCGATGCTGTTCAGCGTTTTGATGGTCTCTTGCTCGACAGCATCGAGCCGCGAAATGACGGCTCTTGTTTCATCCTCAGGGATTGTGTCTGCCGAGCCCCATTGAACAGGTTCGCAGGTATCCGCATCTGACGAACATACGTCGTACATGTCATGTGATATCTCTTCCAACACGCTGACCGGCGGCAGGAGCCGCTGGATGATTTCGGCGTATTGTCTCCGGCAGTCAGGAGAGACTTCTATTGCCAGGACCAATGCCTCCGCTTGCTTGAGATATTCGCGCAGTTCCAGTTGTGCGTGGAGAATCTTATGGAAAAGCGTTTGACGGAAATTGCCCAAGTAGAGGGCATCGATGGCGTGCAGTGTTTCGGTGTTGGTCATGGCTTGTCGACCTGAATGGTTTCGTACTTACCCATTCTCGCGATGGTTGCGACAAGAAGTGTCGCGATCCAAGCAAGCGCGATGACAAGCCGACGCCGCTATCGGATCACTACGGAGTAGCCAAACTCCTCGGCTTTTTCGGGACACAGTACCATCAAGGGATCGCGCCTGGATTTGCCTCTACAGAGTTGGCCGGGCCTTCCCGTAATTTCGCACGTTGCAGCAGCGCGCTCACGGGCGGCGTTGATCATCTCTTCCACCACAGCATCGTAATCACTGAGGTGGAAACACAAGCGACCGAATTTCGATTTAACCTGAATAGCTTCCAAATTCGAGTCAGGATGCTCGGCAAGGTAGTTGCTCAATTGGATACTCAGGCCATGAAGCAACTGATACCAGCCGTCGCCACATTCGAAGCCCCAGCACATTGAGCTCTCCTGGGCCGGTTTGTGGCGTCCTCGGAAGAGGCGAGGAAAGTCCGAATAAAGCTTTTCGGTTAGTGTTGGATCAAGTTGCATAGCTACGTCGGATCCTTTTGCCAATCGGCGATGAAGCTACCCGCGCATTGGATAGCATCAGTACTACTAAGGCAGTAGGGGCCACGCGGAGAGAGATGAGGAACTACAACTAGCTTGATACCGTTTGTTTCTTGATAGTAAAGACGGCGAATTCGTTGATTCGCCATTGATTGAAATACCAAAAACTCTGAAGCACTTTTTCCAAAAAATGCTTTAGCAAACTCATTACGATGGCCAACGCCAACGCCGATGATCAGGGCTGGCTGGTGTTCCGTGACGAGTTTTTGTATTTCCGGATATCTCTCTTTCCGACACCAATCGTAAAAATCTTCCTTTCCAATTCCAAGCTCCTCTTGGGATCGCTCTGACCACGTCGCAAGACTTTGGCTTGCGACGGGATAAAGATTTCCTTTGAAGTATCCTTTGCTTCCTCGTGCAAACGGTTGTTTTTCGTGAGCGAAAGACTCCCACTCTGCGACAGCCTTCCCGTCTATCGAGGCGAGAAGCTTGAAAGCATTTTTGTTGTATACCCACCGCATTTGGGTATCAACTGAGTAATCGCTATCAGATATTTCGACCATCCCAGATTCCCGTATTTCCTGATCCTGCTTTGAGTCTCCTGGCTCAATCCCGAAAAGCCAAATAGAGCGAGCGAATGGGGTGCCGACATCTCCGCCATCAGAACTGTCAACAATATTTTTGAACGACTCCAATACTTCATTCATTGCACATCTCCATCTTTTAAGCTTCGCTTTTCATGTCACCACAACTTAAGAACAAGTTTCCCTACAATCGCCAGAATCGGCAGATCGCCCACGTCATACGTGTTTGCGGAGGTCGCGCCCGATTTCGGCTTTGCCTTCTTGTTCTCGATCACCCAAGTATTTGAAGAGAGCGCCCCCTGTTTTGGCTTCAGTTCCTTGCCGTCCCACACCCAAGTATTGGAAGACAGAGCATTCGTTTTCGGCTTGATTTCCTTGCCACTCATCACCCAGGTGTTGGACGAATTTGCCCCTGATTTTGGCTTCAGTTCTACCCCGTTACAGACCCAGTTGCTCGGAATTTCGATGGTATTTGCCATGACTAGACCTTTCTCTTCTGAATGTTCGTTACAGATTCACCAAAACCTCTTAACCACCATTCCAGCATCGCCGAGTCGACCACGGTCGCTGTGATTTTGTAGGTTTCTTCCCGTTCCTCCACCTGCTGATCGACAGATAACGGCGATTCCAGCAAGTGCAGCCCGGCTTCCTTCTCAATCGTGAAACTCAGCCGGATGTGCTGACCATTGCCGTAGCCGAAGCGGCCATCGTCATCGTATTTTTTGAGGTCAAAGTCCTTCGGCCGCTCGAACGTAAGTGTCGAGGCACGCGCGGAAATTATTCGATGCAGTGCAAGGCTTCTTTCGTTGTCGTAACCGTCGAATCGGCACACGAGGTACATGCGCGGACCTTGCTGGGCCAGCCCCAGGGGCATGACTCGGTTCGTGGTGCGCTTGCCTGCTGCGTTCTTGTAATCCACTTCCAGCCATTGATCGGCGTAGAGGGCATTGCTGACCTGGTCGAATACGGCCGGATCAACCTTGGGTGGCAATAGTGGCTGACTGGTGCTGATGACACGCACCTTTTCCAACCACTCGCGATCACGCATCGTTGCGTTCTTGCCCTCTAATTGGCTGTGTGCCTGGGCAAAGAATCCCTCCATCGATTTCATCAGCTTGGTCGGTAGCAGGGCGCTCAGGTGCTGCTCGACCAGAATGAGCAGCAACGACTCCTGCGGGCTCAGACTCGGCAGCGACAAGCCCTTGGCATATGGCTTCCAGCTATAGCGATAGGGTTTGGTGCTCTCGTCACGGTCGAGTTCGTAATACTCGGACAGGGTTTCCAGCTGCCGCTGGATGGTCCGCATGTCTCGCTCAAAGCCAGCTTCGGCCAGTTGCTGATGCAGTTCGGAAGCCGTGATTGTTCGGCCCTTGGGAATACGTCGCAGCAGTTCGTGCGAGAGCTGTAGCGTCTCAAGAGAGTCAGGACGTTTGGGCATGGGTCAGAGCCTAATGTCAGAGCGGCCGGAAAATACCTGCCACAGGCGAACCATGGCGTAGGTATCGAGCTCGCAGTAGGCCAGGAGTTGAATCTCGATTTCGGTCTTGCGCGCCGGGCTAGTGCAGGGATGGATACCCTCCAGGAAGGCACTCATTGCCATGCCGCCATCCTGCACGCCGTCGAGTGCGTCATAGCGCAGTTCCGGCACCACGGCAGGCAGCACCTTCTTGATGCTCCAGCTGCCCTGCTGATCTGGGTGGTAATAGCGCTCGCGAGCGATGGGTAGTAAATCAACGATTCGGTCGTTGATCGCCAGAAGGGATGCACTCAGGCGTGGGTAACGCTCAGCCAACTCGCGAATTCTGGCGGTCTCGAATCCCGCGTTATATACAAACACCGGACCTTCGGTGTCACAGGCGGCGACGAGTGCAGTCGAAAATTCCTCGGATGGGTCGTTTCCCGAGAGATCGAGAAAAGCGGTTTGCTCTAACCTGCCATAGGCATCGAGCCGGTGCAGGCTGAACTGAAACGGAATCTGCTGGTAGGGGCGAGTGCCTTTCCAGATGGGGACAGCGAACTGGATGGTCTCGAAATCCAGAAAGTAGGCCGGCAGCGGATAGGGCTGCAGATCAGCTTCTGCGCCAGCAGCGTCAAAAAATATGGTCCCGGCCAAGGTGTGTTCCTTGACCCGCCGTTGCCGGTCATTCAGTTGGTCGTCGGGTACCCATCTCAGATCATCCACGCCATTGGCCGCCAGTTCTCGCACCCTGGCCGAAGAGAAGCGAGGAAGCCATGAAACAGGAAACTCCGGCTTTGGATCGTTCCGGCTGCAATATTCATGGAAGCCGCATTCAAAGGGCGCCCAACACTGATCGCCCGTTGCCAACTCCGGCTCGGATGGCTCAACCACAACACCTTGGGCTTGAGCAATCCATGTCTTTACTTCCTCCACCCGGGAAAAAGCCTCTGACGTCAGATCGTTCTCCTTGAGGAGTCCTCGGTAATCCTCATTACCCGGATATACCCATGAACTGTCGATGTGAGCCAGGGCGATAGCCTCCAGTTGAACGCCAGCGGCGTGGGCAACAAATGCCTGAACTGCCACGTCATCGCGGTGATAATCCTTGACGCTGGTCGATGACTTGACCTCGACCATGCGCCAGGCCAGCTTGCCGTTCTTTTGCAGCGGCAACATGACGTCGGCGAAGGCCAGTGCGCCGCTAGCACTGAAACCTGCTTCAAAAATCGGTTGTGGGTATTGAAGCAGTTCCGCGCTACGTTCGAATGCTCGGTTGAATCCCTCGCTCTCTATATCGATCAGCGTGCCTCGCCCCTCTGAGTCGTAAATGCGCTGTGCAATGTCGCCGACCTGATAGCCCACCTGAAAGCTTGCCTGGGTTGCAGCCGAATCCTCTCGCAAATCCGGGCGATTGACCTCCAGCCATAAGCGCTTTGGGCACTGACGAAGCGCCATGAGCTTGGATTTCGAGAATGTACGCATGATTGAGCTTCTATTTTTCAGGTCAGTGAATTGGTTGGAAGGAAGAGGCAACGATTTAGCGACTACATCGCATGCTAGCAAGTAGATGCCATTATCGTTTCAGATGCGTCAATTTGTGTCGCATGAATCGTCGTTGGGCAGATTATTTTGGGCCGGCCAGAAATGGCGATCTCACACGACACATTCCGTCGGGCAACCGGAGATTATTTCCTTTGCCTATAGGAGAGCCACATGAAGCGCCGTGAATTCCTGCAAGACCTGTCCGCCTTGGGTGCTAGCACTCTGCTGCCCTGTCATGTATATGCGGGAACGGCCCAGCCGATTTCGCAGGCAAGGCAGACTCCGGAGGAAGGTGCCCGCCCAGTCGGGATTGGCGTGATCGCTATTGGCCGCATCGGAGGAGAGATTCTTTCTGCACTAGCCGGGAATTTGCTGTACCTGAGGCGGTCGATCGCCATCGATACTGATCCAGTTGCGCTGCTGCGTGTAGTGGCGGACGAAAAGCTGATGTTTTGCCCTGGCTGCCTACATACCGCCAGTCAATTCTCTAAAGGCTTTCGGGGGGATTTTGCAGAGCTCCTAGAGGGAATCGATATCGCTTTTATTGTTGCCGGGATCGGTGGCGGCATCGACATCAATCTCTTGTCGGCCATTGCCGATGTATTACGCGAGAAATCGATCTCAACGATTGCCGCAGTTATCCCGTCGAGAGGTATTGAAGATGGATATCGGCAAGGAGTTGCTCATGATGACATTCACGCGCTCAAAGATGTCGCGAACGCAGTATTCCCGTTAGCCATCGCGTTCCATCAATCTACTACATCACTTCCAAGCGCTTTGAATCAGGCAATCAACACCTTTGAGCATCTCTACCACGGGGTTACAAAACCTGTTTTCGGCCCTGGACTCGTTACTCTCGACGTTGAGGATGTTGTCAGCACCTTGTCACAGGATGGGGCTTCTGCCATCGGGTTCGGTCTGGCCAGTGGTGAGAATGCCGAATCAGCGATGCTTGCTGCCATCAAGCACCCATTGCTTGGCAGAGGCAGGCTATTTTCAGCGTCGACGGTATTTTTCCATCTGGAGGGCCATACCGACATTCTCAAATTTAAAACAATCAGCAAGGTGATTGATATGGTCAGGGGAGCCACGGACGAACACTATGATTCAATGCTGATTTTTGGTGCTACCGAAAACAATGCATTGTTCTGTGATTACCGGGTCACTATTCTGGCCAGTGGAATTCATATGCGGTGATTCGCTCATGCTCTTATCGGTGGATTCAATGGGTTGCGAGGCGACAACCGGACTCGTCTGGCCAATTGGAGCGATGGCTGCTTTGGCCGAATTCCTGACCTACGGGGAATAATGTCAAACGAAGTGGAGCAGGGGAGTAGTGGCAATTCCCGCTCGTCGGCCTTAACTGCCGTTCAGCCATCGCCAGATGAGCGACAGGTGTAGTGGGGTCAGCGGACTTTCAGGCCAGCACTGCGGGGCAGCTCAGCTTTCCTGGCTAGCGAACGCGAACTCCCGACCCAATCTTCGCGGATCTCTTACTTGAGTGGTCGTTAGCAACCATCCGGCTCAAATACAGCACAAATCGCAGCAGAAAACCGTTTCCAAGGATATGCCCATAACACTTCTGGTCGTCTATAACCCCTAACCACGAATCATGATCAGCAGCATCTTGAACCCGCCCATGGGATTTACCGCGTGCGGGATATTGGCCGGCAGCAGCAAGCTATCGCCCTCTTCCAGTGTATGGCTAACGCCGCCCACCGGAACTTCAGCACGGCCTTCAACACCTATTACCAAGGCATCGTAAGGAGCGGTATGCTCGCTAAGACCCTCATTGCCGTCAAAGGCAAACAGGGTAACGTTGCCAACTGGATTCTTGATCAGCATCCGGCTGACGACTGCCTTCTCCTGATACCGAAGCAGCTGTTTAAGGTTGCGTACTTCAGGGACTGCATTTTCCGTACTCATCGCTATTATCTCCTTGGAGTAGGCAGACATTACGCATGGCTGCTAACCTCGGATAATCATTCATATGCTTTCATGATGAGCGATTGGAAAATGCCTCCAATCGCTCATCTGAAGTGGCACCGTAGAATCGCCCGCCTTGGTTTCCTCAATGCGGTCCGACAGTGCGTTCTGTCCTAAAGCCGTCGCAATTCTCAGTGCTCGATCGGCCGGAATCCTGCATCGTCGAAATACTTGCCGTAGTTATCGAGGGCGCCAATAACCTTGACTGCGCCGTTCACGCGTTTGACCTCTTTCATCTTGCCGGCCATCTCCTCGGCGCCAGCCAGCAGGTCTGCGACGATGATGTGAAGCTGGGCATCGGCGGCTGGCGGAAGCTTACAGCTGGCGACGATCTGACCGACAGCGCCTTCCACCTGTTTAGCCAGCCCATCGTAGGACTTGGCCGACATCTTATTTTCGTGGATCGCGTGCAGCGAGGACGCCATCGACTTACGAATTTCCCCCATGGCTGTTCGCAGCGGAGCATCGGTTTCCCATTTCTTGCCGGCGTTGAGTTGCAGGGTGGCCGATACCGAGCCATGGCCATGATCGTGTGCATCGTTCGCGGCCAGCGATGGGCCGGTGGCAGCAAGGAAAAGGACAGTCAGAGCGGCAAGGATATAGGGTTTCATGAGCATAATTCTCCAGATGAATAAAGGTTGATGGGAGCAAGCGTCAGCTACTCACATCCATTCAACGTTCGGGGGGCGCAAATGTTCCCGTCAGTCGCGGTGAAGGCGCTCGACGCCTGAGGGGCCTGCCGGCTGTGCAAGTAGTAATGCAGCGAGCCGTTCGCGTTGTGCAGCATCAAGTAACGCTCGCTCCCTTAGCAGTTGCTCGATCACCCGTTTTTGCTGAATCTCCTGCAGCGCCGCGATAGCGACGCGTTCGGCATCAATCTGGGCGAGATCGGGGGACTCGGCAAAAATGGCACGGATCATCCGGCTGCGGTGTGCCTCGATTGCCGTCGTAACGTCGGCGAGCTGGACAAGAAAATTTCGCTCTGCCTCGTGCCAGTGACGGGTCTGCGTTACATCGAGTTCGAGGTAGCGCGGTAACCCCGGAAAGGCGTCGGTGTTCAATTCCCGGTATGCGGCTGCACCGAGTACCCCGACGTTAATCAGGACAGAAAAAGCGAGCAGGGTTCGTAGCAGTTGGGGCTTCATTTGATCACTCCTGTCTTGTTGGGATATTCGGCATAGCAGCTGTCCAGACCGAGGCAGAGTCCGCCTGGCGGGATAGAATCGAATACGCTCATGGCCGTCTCTCGCGGTAGGGCGGCACTGCCACTAAATAGAACCCCACCAATGGCGATGCCCAGCGCGATTGAGACCGTGGCCCCAATTCCCGCAGGCAGCAGGCCAAGCCAGCCTAGCGTAGGTGTCCACCGGTGCGACCTGGCCGGTCCAGGAAGCTGTCCCGCTATGACGCTGGCGAGATCGAAACCAAGGCTATCTTTGGGTAACTGGGCGAAGTCAGCGGACAAGGCGGCAAAGTCGGCGAGGCGCTTTGCGCAAAGCGGACATGCAGCGATGTGCGCAGTAATACGGAGGCGAGCAGGAGCAGGAAGTTCTGCATCATGATAGGCGGACAGGTCGATGTCAGTAGCGTGGACTTCATGTGGATCAGTCATCTGGACTCTCCCCGGCGTAGTGACGGAAATTGGTAAGGGCTGCAGCACGTGCTCGGGCAAGGCGTGACTTGACCGTTCCTTCGTTGATCCCGAGTATTAAGGCGAGCTCCGCGTAGCTCATGTCCTCTAGTTCACGGAGCAGGAGGATTTCGCGTTGATCAACTGGGAGCGTGTCAATGGCGCGCTGAAGCAAGCTAATGCGCTGCCGGTCGGAAAATTGTTTCTCAGGAGATGGTGTGTAATCTTCCACTATGTCGTGGGAGGGATCAGCGTCGAGCGATACGAACTCAATACGCTGCCGGTGCCTCAGCAGGTCGAGAGCCGCGTTACGTGCTATTTGGAACAGCCAAGTAGTGAAGCGCGCCTCAGGTCGCCAATCCGGTAACGCCTTCCAGGCCTTCAGGAAGGAATCCTGGGTCAAGTCCATTGCCTCGTCACGCGTACCAAGCATGCGCAACAGGAAACCAAACATGCGATCCTGATGGCGGCGCACCAGACCTGCGAACGCTCGCAGGTCGCCAGCTCGGGCTGATAAGGCCTGCGCCATGTCTGCATCGTCTATTCCGGTTTTGTCGTCCATCCCCGTTTTTTCCTCGTCGCTCCAATGACGAAATTCGCATTGAGTCGCTTATGAAACGACCGGCGGAAATAAATGTTCCATGCTTTTCCATTACGGTCATCGAGCATTAGCTGAGGAGAATCAGTAACAGACAGTAGCCGGCCAGGAGCAGACTTTCGCCGCTCATACCTTCGCTCTACCGTTGGTAGTGGTGGTCGGACTGCTGCTTGCCGTCTTTGGCGTATTCAAATGCAGATAGATGGAAATACATCCCAGATCCGCTGGCAGACTTAGCTTCGTCTATCCAACTCTTCGTCTGCCATGGATAACGGATCATCGATTGGCTCGAGATGTGTCATGACGTGCGCGTGCGGAAATTGTCTGCAAAGTGACGCTTCAATCTCCTCAGAAAAATCATGGGCTCTCTTAACTAACCAATCGCCAGGTACTAACACGTGCAAACTGATAAATACTCGCCTTCCGGCTTGGCGGGTCCGCAGCGCGTGAAAGCAAACCCCTTCTGTATCAAAGGTGGAGAGAACTTGTTCTATCTGAGCGATTTCCGACTTTGGTAGTGCAACATCCATCAAGCCAGACGCAGAACGTCGCATAAGTTGCCAGCCCGTCCATACAATGTTCGCCGCAACCAAAAGGGCAATAACCGGGTCCAGCCAGTTCAGCCCTGTGAGCCAAACCAACGTCACTCCGGCTATTACGCCAACAGAGGTCCAAACATCGGTCATGAGGTGATGCGCATCCGCCTCCAGAGTGATCGACTTATGCTCGGTACCCGCTCGAAGCAATACTCTTGCAACGCCAAAGTTTATGATCGATGCAAGCACCGAAACCAAAAGGCCAATACCGACCGCTTCCAGTGGCTGTGGATGTATTAGACGCTCGACTGCTGTGTAGCCGATGCTCGCCGCTGCAACGACAATTAGAAATCCTTCAAAGGCACTGGAAAAATATTCGGCCTTATCATGACCATGTGGGTGTTCCGCATCCGCTGGCATGATCGCAATGGAAAGCATCCATAGCGCCATCAAGGCACCTGCCAAATTAACGAACGACTCAATCGCATCCGACAATAGACCGACGGAGCCGGTCAGCCACCATGCAACCCCTTTGAGCAGAATGGTCGCAATCGCAGCCGCAATCGATATGAACGCGTAGCGGCGTAGGTCAATCGGGCCTTTGTTAATCATCTTCACGGCGATTTCCTCCCGGCCTTCGGATGTCGTGCTCATCCGCACTTCGATGGCATTCAACGCAGTTCTTATAGTCTCGAATACCTTCTTCAATGTGCTCTCGGCGAATCTTTTCAGGGGTGTGTTCGTGGCAACCGTAACAGGTGTATTGGCTGTAGTCGTTTCGGAGGTGGCAAGTCACACACTGAACATTGTGGTCGCGGTCAAGTACGAAGAACTTGTCGTGATTGAACGTGGCCGGCTTCCACCTTTCCTGGCTGTGGCATTGAGCGCAATTACCGGTAATCTGCTTGTGTAAAGAATCAGCCGGCGGTCTATGGCATTCTTGACACTGCTCACGGGTTGCGGCCTGCAAGAGCGCATGGCTGAAGTGTCCATGTATCTTGAAGCGCTTCACGCCAGCATGATCGCTATGACACGCCACACAATCTTGTTGCGTGAGCTTTTGATGAAATGCCGTTGAGGTCAAAGGCTTCTGAATGGGTTGCCCTTTGGTATCTAGCCGACCGATATCGTTTGGCTTATGACAGGTTGTGCAGCGCTCCGAAGAGGCTCCTCGAAGTCCTGCATGGCAGGCAAAGCAATCAGTCTCTAATTGCCGATGTCCAACGATGAGCTTTCCGGGGCTAACCATCAAATGTGGATAGGCGAACGTTAGGACTACCAAGACAAGCAGGTTGGTAGCGATCACCCATTTGACAATGCGATTCATTGCCAGCCCCAGAATAGAAATATGCTAATGATGTGACCAAGACTCAGCACTGCGAAAACGATAAAAATCGGGATATGAACTTTGCGCCACTGAGTCATTGCATCAAAAGTCACTGAATCCCAAAAAACTGCTTGCTCGACTTCAGGTCGAGATAGACCGCGCAATTGGTAGTTGTCACGTTGTGACTGAACGTGTTCGCGGGAGCGTTGCAGCAGCATCTTGCCGACCAACCCGCTAATGACATTGATACCCATGGCCACAGTGGCCAGCCAAGGAAGAATGGCGTTGAAGTGAATGCCTGCATGAATCAGAACTAGCAATGACCCAAGCCAGGCAGCCAGTTCATGCATATTCAGATAGCTCTTCGGATTCCCCGTCTCGATGTATTTCCGCTTACGCAGTGAATACATCAGGGATCCGATGATAAGTATCGTTCCAGGAATGCCCAAGTATCGTCCGACCCACACCAAATTCAATCGGTGCAAGAGATAGTCTCCTGCGAGAGTCAAAACCCCTAGGAGCAACACCAGGAAAGCAAAGGGCAGGATGTGCTCTCGCCAAAGGGTGGAGGGAAAAATTGGCATCAGGCCTCCAGAACGACGTCAGTGACAGGGATGCATACGCAGAGCAGACAGTTACCAGGCTCTGAATCGAAGTCAGGCGAATGTGAAAACTTCACCTCTCCACTTTGAATTCGCGTTTCGCAGCTACCACAGCCACCAGCACGACACCCCGACTCAACTTTTACCCCGTTGCTTTCTGCAAACTCCAGTAGGCTGTTGGACGTGCCGTCCCAAATGAACTGTTTGTTAGATTTGGCGAAGGTCACCATCACAGTTTCGGTACAGCTCTCGGAAACCTTCGGCTCGATGGATGATTTGCGTTTTATCGACGCAGGTCCGAATGCTTCAAAATGAATTCGTGAGTCCGGAACTCCCCAGTCTTCAAGGGCATCGACCAAGCTTTCCATCATCGGCGTCGGACCGCATATATAGAAATCGAACGGTTTCAGCGGTAACTCTGTCCTTAACAGCGCGACATCAATACGACCCCTATGGTGAAAATCGCGCGCCGTCATGTCGCCTGGTAGCGGCGCGCTAAAGCAGATGCGTAGCTTGAAATTCGGGTGTTGGGCTGCGAGCGCCAGAAGATGCGCCTTCATAATTACTTCAGCGCTATTTCGCACGCCGTAAAACAGCCAAACTTCACGTTCAGGCTGGTGATTCACGATCCAGTTGAGCATGCTCAACATCGGTGTGATACCGATTCCTCCGCCAATCAGTACAACTGGAGAGGCTTCGTGGTTGAGATAAAAGTGTCCTGATGGTGCCCGAACTGCCAATGATGAGCCTACGTGTACATAGTCGTGGAAAAAATTGGATGAGCGGCCAGGAGGAAGTGAAGTGCCGTTTGGCGTTGGTACGCGCTTTATCGAAACCCTGTAAGCATCATGAGCAGGCGAATCCGAGAGCGAGTAGCAACGGATGAGTTCTTCCGCCGTGCCTCCTGGAGTTGGGATGGCCAGTTTGAAGGTAAGAAACTGTCCTGGCTTGAATACGGGAAGTGACTGCCGATCCTCTGGTCGTAGATAGAAGGAGCAAATGGCTCCGTTATCATCTTCAAGGGTTTTCTGAATAACCTTGAAAGTCCTGAATCCTTTCCAGCCCTCGGAAGCATTGTCACTCTGCAAACTTTCGGTCAGAGGTGAAGTACTCTTGCCATTGGCCTGATCCTGTAACGCTATATAACGCTGCCAGTGGCGCCAGAAGACAATGCCCAGCCAAAGTGCCAGCTGAACAACAATGCCCAAGGCTATCCACAGGAGGAGCATGGCTGAGGTCATATTGATCTCTATTGGTTCAATGGCAACATGCCAAATTGATTGGCCCAGTCTAGCGTAGTGACCTTAGCTGAGTCTTAAGGAAGAAGAGTTAGATCAAGTCCAGGCAAAGACACACATAGCCAAACCATGATGCGGGAAATATTCCCACAAATGAATTGACTGTATTCAATTAGACGGCCCCCTCTGCATAATTTGCCGTATTACCGACAGAGACAACAAACCATTTAACTGAACGATGCCGCAAAGAATTTGAGTGGCTTTCAGGGGGCCTTAAGATTCGGCAGGTACATTGGGCAGGAACAGAAAACTATTCCACTCTGCTATCGCCAATGCACAAAACAAAATTTCTCGTCAAACGATCGCGCCACGAACGGCGTGTTAAGGACCTTGGACCTCCGGAAGGGTCCGAGCGCAGAGTAACCCCAGAGCGGCGGCATCCAGTGGTCGAGTTCGTTGAGTTTGACGACCACATAGAGATTGGAAAAGTGGTCGAAGGGATTGATCCTAAAGACTGACAATCGAGGCGTTCAATATAAGCCGACAGACAGAGACGTGGGGCCGTACGGTACAAGCCTTTGTCTGATTCTGAACTGTCGCTATGTGGCGACATGAAGTATCGCGTCGTAACAGACACATCCCGGTTTCAGGCGTTTATTTGTCGCTAAGAAACGACATATCCGCGATTTTTCGCCATCACAGATTTTTCTAACCAACTGATTTTTCGTCAGTTCACGGGCTTGGCATCTGTTTTGCGTTGAATTATGGGCGGTTACAGCTTTTTGGCGTTATCGCCGCAAAAATGCTTCTCAAGTGTCCGAAAGAAATGAAGATGGATAAATCAATGATCAAAGGGGTCGTCATCGGTTCGATCGCGATGGTGGCGATCAGTGCCAGTGGTGTGACCGGCTACAAGATGCTGAATCAACCAAAATCGGCCGAAGTCTTGGCTGTCGAGGAAATCAAGGAAAAAATTAAGACTCCGCATAAGGATTGCCAGGATATCCAGGTTCAGAGGCGAGCCCCTGTTCAGGATGAGCACCGAATTGCCGGCACCGTGATTGGCGGCATTCTCGGTGGTGTGGTCGGCAACCAGATCGGGCGGGGTAAGGGTAATACTCTGGCGACGGTGGCTGGCGCAGCAGCTGGCGGCTATGCGGGCAATACCGTGCAGAAGGGCATGCAGGACCGGGATACGGTCTCGGCAATTGAGCATCGCTGCCGAACTGTCTATGAGACCTCCGACAAACTGGTTGGTTACGATGTGACCTATCGTCTTGACGGAAAGGAAGGCCGGGTTCGCCTAGATCACGCCCCGGGCAAGACGATTCCCACCAAGGATGGACAACTGCTTCTTGAATCTCCTACAGCAGCAAATTAGCTGAAAACGCCGTTTCCATTGCTTTACACAATATTCTGAAGAATATGGCTGGCCTGATTGAAACAAGCAAATCACCAAATGGTCTGCCATCGCCTATGGATCCGAATACTGGTGTTGGTTTCGGGCAAAGGTGAGATTGGCCTAATGCTTGAATGCGATGTCACACCCAACGAATCGCCGAATCGGATCGACCTGAATAGCTCGATCCGATTCTCAAGAACCTTTGGCTTTTCTGTTAAATCGTACTCTAGTTTAAGCAATAACAGCAGGTAGTAGTTTTAGGCGTCAGGATCCAAAGCGCTTGTTGTTGGGATTAAGTTGGTTCGCGTGGTTGTTCAGCGCATGACGATGGGCGTCATTATTGGGGTTGAGGCTATTGCTGCGGTCATTATTGCTATTGAGCAACAATTGTTCGTTTAGGTAATAACCATGGGAGCCAAGGCCCAAATTGACACGCACATCGACAATGTTGACACCGGAATAAGGCCTATCCAGCAAGTAAAGGTAGTTCCAGATGTCATCTTTGTCACCGATGTCGATATCCACGTTAGCGCGTTTGGCCGTAACAAAGGGATCCAGTTCGCAAAGACAACGAGCGCCAGGACGGGATTCATCACAATGGCTGCGTAGTAATACCGGCTCAACCCTACCCAGCATGTCGCAAAGTTCCTCTACCGTTTTGCATTGGTGCAGTCTAGGGCTACCGCCGGCTACCCAATGGCTTCGCCGGCGATGCGACGTAGGCATGAGACGCGTTTTGTGGATGCTGGCCAGCATGGTGACTTGCTTCCAGCTAAGGTAGCCAGCTTGTTGAGCGACAGCCTCCAAGGATGCGGCGAGTGGTAAGCCGGTAGTGCCGCGGTGTTGCTTGGCCTGCCGCTTAAGCTTTTCTAACGCGGTGGCACTGATGGTGTTGGTTTGCATACGTTCTCCATGTCGTAACGCGGAAAAGCAGTGCCCATTGCCGCTACCCGCAAAACCATGGGGAAGACGATTGCAAAACAAAAAAATGTCGTTCCGGCGAACCAGATGAGCCTAGATGGGCAGCTCGCATCGACTTGTGCGATGGGCAAATTATACCGAGCAATGGTGTGCAGGCAAGTATTGCCATACAACATGGCGCAGAAAAATACCTACATACTCATTTGGCAGCGTTCCTTCGCTCTTAGCCGGGGAGAAATTCGACATAGCACCAGAAAGCACTCACTCACCGGAACCACGGATCTGGCTACACCGCTCCACGCTACTAACGACGTTTCCATTGAGCACCATCAGTTGCCGAGTGGCAGCTAATCATCACATTGCTGTCTGATCCTTAGCGCTGAAGCAAGGTCGGCTTTGGCCGAACTCCCGCCACCATCTAACGACAAAGCTGTCCCTTTCCCGTTCTTTTCAGCCTGCGACACTCCCAAGGTGCCATCGGATTCGGCTCCTGCCAAATCCCAATCCGTCCAGCTTTCGCCTGTCGTTCAGCTTCTGGATAACCCAGGCGCTGCTCTCGCGTAAGCTCTGGGGAAAACTGAAATGCGTACCAGGCATACCCCGCTTCAATCATTGCCTGTCCGACATCCCGATTTCCGACCCGTACATGGCACACCTGCCGATAGAAGCGATCCTCCTTGTAGCACCAAGCCGTGGTTTTCTGACCCGCAACGAGGGATCGAAGGTAATTCCTCGCCGATCTCCAATACGCCTGACCCGTTTCCGGCGTGTCGGCACCGGATAGACGAATGTTGATTAGACCTCGTTCGTCAGTCATGAGTTTGAGGGTATCCCCATCAGGGTTCTTCAGCACGCTGCCAGTGACTTCAAACGGTCTATGAAATCGGCCTTCCGCATGCGCGGCCTGGATGCCAGTCATCAACAGAGCGAGGGCAAATTGCCTAATTATTGTGCGGCTTATCGAAAGCATATTCCCGTCAATCAGTTAGGACTCGTCCTAAGCTCGAACCCACAAGCTTATCCACAGATTTCGGGGATAAACGATCTTTATCAAAGCAGGGGCTGCTGCGGGTTTTCGGCGACGAGGTTGTCAGCCGGATAGGCGTAGAGGAAACGTCGGCTATCTGACACTGATGCCTGGAGCCAGCCATCGTAGTCCTGCTCATGCAGGATCACGATGGACCGCTTTTCATCGTCAGGTTTATGAAACTGGCGCATGAGTGGATGCTGGTCTGCATTGATCGTCAGCATCGTGTAGCTGTAGGTCGTTTCGCCACCCGGGTTCTTCCAGATCGACCACAGCCCGGCAATCCCCATCGGTTTGCCATCGGCGCGGGAAATCCGGGTTGGCACTGCACGGCCAGTGCGCCAGTCGGGTTCATAGAACGCTTCGGCCGGAATGATGCAGTGCCGAGCCAGACGCCAGGCATCCCGGTACGACGGTTTCTCATGCACCGTTTCCGAGCGTGCGTTGTAGGTGTTGCGGGCAATCGTCGTATCTTTTGCCCAGTGAGGAATCAGACCGAACGAGCCGACCAGTAATTCCCGGAACGGAACCGCTTCGTCGCCGACATCGGCAAACTCATGTTTGCGCAGGAAAGGGCCGTGATACCCGGGCCACAGGCTGGGTTTCAGGCCGAGTGGCAGGTCGTGAACGCCGAAATAGGCTTTCAGCTGGGCAGGATCGGTCTGCGGATCATAGTGGGCACACATGCCCGGCAGAATAACAAAACCCCTCGGTTTTGGACGCCGAGGGGTTCTGCGGGACTACGAGATTACGGTATTACCAGACAGCAAGACTCACTTGGCAACCGGGGCTTGAGGTGCCGGCTTGGCTTCCGGCTTCACCTCTGGCTTGCCTTCGGTCTTCTCATGCTTCTCGTGTTTCTCGTGCTTGGCTGGCCTTCATCCGTCGCTGCAGAATCCTGGGCCTGTCACTGGCTGAGATTCACGAACTACAGAGCTATCAGGACGACCCTCATCAGCCTTGTACCGCCGTCAACGCCTTGCTCGATGATCACATCTCTCATGTGCGGTCGCAGATAACCGCTCTGCAAGCGCTTGAGAAACAACTCGTTTCACTGAGAGCGAGTTGCAACGATGACCGGGAAGTTGAGGCGTGTGGGGTTCTTGCTGGAATTAGCGAAGGAAACATGCACCAGCAGTAGGTGAAGCATCAACCAGATAATCCGATGAGATGCCGGTCTGTCTCACTCTCATGCAAAGGTAAGATCAACCATTTAATCCGCTTACCCAGTTAAAAATGGTGCCGCCGGTGGCGATGTCACAGATTCTTCATCGGTTCGTCACGCGCAGGTAACACAGCCCCCCTACCATGGCCTGGCAATTCGATTTTGTAATCGTCATCGCAGTTTGATTGCGAAACCAACGAAGGACTCGCCATGATTCATCTGCACAAAGTATCGGTGCAATTCGGCAATCTTGTTGCCCTGCATCCAACCACCCTGGACTTCTGCCAGGGCCAGTTTACCGTTTTGCTGGGCGCCTCCGGTGCCGGCAAATCAACCCTCCTGCGCTGCCTGAACCTGATGCACACCCCGCATGCCGGCGAGGTCCGCGTCGACGGACACGGCCCCCTCCAGGACCGCAAGACGCTGCAGATGCACCGCCGTCAGACAGGCATGATTTTCCAGCAGCATCAACTGATCGGCCGCCTCCCGGCCCTGCAAAACGTGCTCATGGGACGTCTCGGTTACCACTCGACCCTGCGCAGCCTGTTTCCGTTGCCGCGCGCCGAACAGGAATTTGCGTTGCAATGCCTGGAGCGTGTCGGCTTGCTGGACAAGGCGCTGACGCGGGTGGACCAGTTAAGCGGCGGCCAGCAGCAACGCGTCGGCATCGCCCGCGCCCTGGCGCAGCGACCACGCCTGATTCTTGCCGACGAACCGGTGGCCAGCCTCGATCCCGTCAGCGCCGACAAAGTCCTGTCGCTGCTGCACCGTATCTGCAAGGAAGACGGCATCTCGGCGGTCATCAGCCTGCACCAGGTCGAACTTGCCCGCAAGTATGCTGACCGCATCGTTGGCCTGGCACACGGACGTCTCGTGTTCGACGCCACACCGGATGCCCTGACACCGGCGCAAGCCGCCGCCCTGTACGAGCACAAGGCGGCGGGCACGCCGCCGGCAGACGTCGCTGCCACCGTCCGTTTTCCCTTTCCCATCGCAACCGCAAAGGAAGCATTATGAAGAAACTGTTTGCCGCCATTAGCCTGGCCTCGCTTGCCCTTCTGGGCGCCGTCGCGCATGCTGCGCCCAATCCGGATCCGGACACCCTGAAAGTGGCCCTGCTGCCGGATGAAAATGCCTCGACCGTCATCAAGAACAACAAGCCGCTGGAAGAGTATCTGGAAAAAACGCTGGGCAAGAAGATTGAACTGATCGTCACCACCGATTACTCCTCGATGATCGAGGCGATGCGCCATGGCCGCCTGGATCTGGCTTACTTCGGCCCGCTGTCCTATGTGCTGGCCCGGCAGAAGAGCGAAATCGAAGCCTTCGCCGCGATCAAGCAAAAAGGCAGCACCACTTACCAGTCGGTCCTGGTCATCAATACCGGCGCCGGCATCAACGGCATTGCCGACATCGCAAAAAAGAACGTTGCTTATGGCGACAAGGCCTCGACCTCCAGCCACCTGATCCCGAAATCGATGCTGGCGGAAAATGGCTTGAAAGCCGGCGAGAATTACCAGGAACACTTCGTCGGCGCCCATGACGCCGTCGCCATCGCCGTGCAGAATGGCCACGCGCAGGCGGGCGGCCTGTCCAAGCCGATTTTCGAATCGCTGGTCCAGCGCGGCATCATCGACGCCAACAAGGTCAAGGTGCTGGTCGAATCCAAGCCCTTTCCGCAGTACCCGTGGACCATGCGCTCCAACCTGAATGCCGCGCTGAAGGAAAAGATCCGCGCCGCTTTCCTGGGCCTGAATGACCCGGCCGTGCTGAAGCCATTCAAAGCCGACGGCTTCGGCCCGATCAGCGACAAGGAATACGATGTCGTGCGCAATCTCGGCACGCTGCTCAAGCTGGATCTGTCCAAGTTCTAGGCACACATCGCACAAGCAATCAGGAGTCTTCATGCACGCTCAATTCGCACCGCTGCTGGACCGCCGGCAGCGCGCCTGGAACCGCTCGATGGTCTCCCTGGCCACCGTGCTGGCAATCGTCATCGCTTGCTGGTATTACGTTGGCCTGTTCGACGCCGAACGCCTGGGCGAAGGGATCCCCAGCCTGGCGTCACTGGTCGGCGAGATGTTTCCGCCGAACTTCAGCCAGGCCGGCTCCTGGGTCAAGCCACTGCTCGACACCCTGGCCATGAGCGTGGCCGGCACGGCGGTTGCGGTGCTGCTGTCGCTGCCACTGGCGGTGCTGGCAGCGCGCAATACCACGCCGCATCCGCTGGTCTACCAATGCGCCCGGGGCCTGCTGAACGGCTTGCGCTCGATCCCTGAACTCATCATGGGCATCGTGTTCGTCGCTGCAGTCGGCTTCGGCGCGCTGCCGGGCGTGCTGGCGCTTGGCCTGCATTCGGTGGGCATGGTCGGCAAGTTCTTTGCCGAAGCCATCGAACATGCCGACCGCGCGCCGGTGGAAGCCGCGCGCGCCGCCGGTTGCAGCCCGCTGCAGGTGATCTTCCACGGCATCCTGCCGCAAGTCTTGCCGCAGATGGCCGATACAGCGATCTACCGCTGGGAATACAACTTCCGCGCCTCGACGGTCATGGGCATGGTCGGCGCCGGCGGCATCGGCTTCGAACTGATGGGATCGCTGCGCATCATGCAATACACGGATGTCTCGGCAATCCTGATCGTCATCCTCGTCATGGTGAGCCTGGTCGACGCCCTGAGCGCCTTCCTGCGCCGCACCTTCAAGTAAATCATTTACGGAAATCGTTACATGAAACCCAAAGTCGTGCTCACCCACTGGGTGCATCCGGAAATCATCGAACTGCTGCAAGGCGTTGCCGAAGTCATTCCCAATACTTCGCGCGACACCCTGCCGCGCGAAGAAGTGCTGGCGCGCGCGCGCGATGCGCAAGCCATCATGGTCTTCATGCCCGACAGTATCGACGACGCCTTCCTGCAAGCCTGCCCGCAACTGAAAATCGTCGGCGCGGCGCTCAAGGGTTATGACAACTTCGACGTCGCCGCCTGCACCCGCCGCGGCATCTGGTTTTCCATCGTGCCCGACCTGCTGACCATCCCGACCGCGGAACTGACCATCGGCCTGCTGCTCGGGTTAACACGCCGCATGCTGGAAGGTGACCGCCAGATCCGCAGCAGCGGCTTTCAGGGGTGGCTCCCGCAGCTGTACGGCACGGGGCTCACCGGGCGTACGATCGGCATCATCGGCATGGGTGCGGTCGGCCGCGCCATCGCACAGCGGCTGGCTGGCTTCGACATGCAGATTCTGTATTGCGACCACGTTGCCCTGCCGACCGAACAGTCTGCGCAATGGAATGCGCGCCAAGTCGAACTCGATGAATTGCTGGCCGCCAGCGATTTCATCGTGCCGATGCTGCCGATGACGCCGGAGACCCTGCACCTGATCAATGCTGACACGCTCGCCAGGATGCGTCCGGGAAGCTACCTGGTGAATGCCTGCCGCGGCTCGGTGGTCGATGAAGCCGCAGTCGTTGCAGCGCTCGCCAGCGGCCGCCTTGCCGGCTATGCCGCCGACGTGTTCGAGCTGGAAGAATGGGCACGGCCAGACCGGCCGCGCGCCATTCCGCAAGCCTTGCTGGACAATCCTGCACAAACTTTTTTCACGCCGCACCTCGGTTCGGCCGTTGCCGAAGTGCGCCTGGAGATCGAACGTCAGGCCGCCTGCAACATTATCCAGGCGCTCAATGGCGAGGCGCCTGCCGGCGCCATCAACCGTCCCGGCAGGAAGACGGCGACATGATCAACCTGGAGTGCGTCGCCACATTCCTTGCGGTCGCAAATCAGGGGGGATTCCGCGAGGCGGCCAGGCAGACTGGCCAGTCGCAACCGGCCGTCACGCAACATATCAAGCGGCTCGAGCAATCGCTCAAGGTGGCGCTGATCCAGCGCAGCAATGCCGGCTGCACACTGACGCCGGAAGGCACTTCATTCCTGCCCTACGCTAAACATCTGGTACGCGCCGGCGCCCGCGCGCAAGCCTTGTTCGACAAGACAGTCCTCAGCATCGGCGCCAGTTCCAATACCGGCATCTACTTGCTGCAGCCGCGTCTGCGCGCCTACCGCGACCGCGTTGCGCACAAGCTCCAGATAGCTATTGGCAGCAACAACCGCATCGCCGAGCAACTGCAGAATTTCGAGATCGACGTCGCCATCATGGAATGGTGGGATCCACGCCCCGGCTTTACCGCCACCGTCTGGCATCGCGAGGAATTGCAGGTCATCGTGCCGCCCGACCATCCCTGGGCCGGGTGCACCAGCATTCCACGCAACTGGCTGTGCGGGCAGGCGCTACTGGGCGGCGAAGCCGGCAGCGGCACAGGGCGGCTGCTGCAGTCCTATTTCGGCGACGATGCGCGCAACATCGGGATCGCCATGCAACTTGGCAGCACCGAAGCGGTCAAGCATGCGGTGCGGGCCGGACTCGGCATCTCGCTCGTGATGGCGGCCGCCGTGACCGATGAAAACCGCGATGGCAGTCTGCGGGCAATTCCCCTCGAAGGCGGCGCACTGCACAAGGACCTGTACGTGATCAGCCGCGAGGACCTCTTGCCGGACGCGCCGGCGCGTCATTTTTGCGAATTTTTGCTGCAGGGTGAAACCGCGCCGCTGGCGCCCGCACCCTAGCTGATCCGGGCGTCGCGAAACAGCGCCTTGAGCTCGCGCGGCTGACAACGCCAGTACTGCGGCGGCGCATCCACTTGCGCGCCCAGTTCGGCGGCCGCATGCCAAGGCCAGCGCGGGTCGTACAGGATGCCGCGCGCCAGCGCCACCATGTCGGCCTGGCCGCTGGCGACGATGGACTCGGCATGCCGTGCTTCGGTAATCAGGCCGACGGCAATGGTCGGCATGCCGACGTCCCGCTTCAATCTTTCCGCGAACGGCACCTGGTAACCCGGGCTTAGGGAAATTTTTTGCTGTGGCGACAGCCCGCCGGTGGACACGTCCAGAAAATCGCAGCCGCGCACTTTCAGAGCGGCGGCAAATGCCAAAGTTTGCTCGATATCCCAGCCATCTTCGACCCAGTCGGTTGCCGAGACGCGGATGCCGACCGGCCGGCCGGCCGGAAAGGCTGCACGCACCGCCTCGAATACTTCCAAGGGAAAACGCATGCGATTTTCCAGCGACCCGCCATAGGCATCGTCACGCCGGTTAGAAAGCGGCGAAAGGAACTGGTGCAGCAGGTATCCATGCGCGCCATGGACTTCGATGGCATCGATGCCGATACGGGCCGCGCGCGCCGCGGCCGCAGCAAAGGCCTGGCGAATGCGCACAAGGCCAGCCGCATCCAGCGCCTGCGGCGCTTCATTGCCGGGAGTGAAAGGCAAGGCCGAGGGCGCCCACGTGCGCCAGCCGCCTTCGCCAGACGGGCGCAGCTGCCCGCCCAGCCAGGGTGGAACAGTGGATGCCTTGCGGCCGGCATGCGCCAGCTGCACTGCAATCGGCATGGCCGAATGCCGGCGCACTTGCGCCAGCGTGGACGCCAGCGCCTGCTCGTTCTCATCTGACCACAGGCCGAGATCTTGCGCCGAAATGCGGCCCTCTGCCTCAACGGCGGTAGCCTCGATGATCAGCATGCCGGCGCCGGAAAGCGCCAGCTGGCCCAGGTGCATCAGGTGCCAGGATGTGGCATTGCCGTCCTGTGCCGAATACTGGCACATCGGCGCTATCACGATACGGTTGGGCAGTGTCAGCGTTCCAAGTTCGATGGGAGCGAAAAGGTGTCGGCGCGCGTTTAAAAGTACCCAGCAATACGCGTTGAATTTTACCCAGGGACTTTAGCCGCTCGTCATTGTTGCGGCTGGTAACAAGTGTAGCGCAAGGATAGTCGTCGGCACCTCCGTTTTTCCCATGTGTTGCGTTCGCACGGAACCCTGATTTACGAGGGGGAAGCCGCGCAGGGCGGAGCCCGTAGCGGATTTCCCCTCGCGGCGGCCGCTCAGAACGGCTCAGTCTCGGCCACTATCCCGCGTTTGCTCTGTTCCCGGGCCTTGATCCTGGATTTTGCCGTCGTCGAACTGTGCCGGAACCGATACGACTCATTGCCGGTTTCCACGATGTGGCAGTGGTGCGTCAGTCGGTCGAGCATCGCGGTGGTCATCTTGGCGTCGTTGAAGACACTGGCCCATTCTCCGAAAGTCAGATTGGTCGTGATCATCACGCTGGTGTGCTCGTAGAGTTTCGACAGCAGGTGAAACAGCAAGGCTCCGCCTGACGGGCTAAACGGCAAGTAGCCCAATTCGTCGAGAATGACCAGGTCCATGCGCAGCAATGAGAACGCTAGTCGTCCAGCACGGCCTGCCGCTTTCTCCTGCTCCAGCAGATTGACCAGATCGACGGTCGAGTAGAAGCGTACGCGCTTGTTGTGACGGGTGATCCCTGCAACGCCCAAGGCTGTCGCCAGATGCGTCTTGCCTGTGCCCGTGCCGCCAATGAACACGACGTTGTGCGCCTGTTCGGTAAAGGCCATCGTGGCCAGTTCGTCGATCAAACTCTTGTCGACTTTCGACTGGGCAAAGTCAAAGCCAGCCAGATCACGATGCACCGGGAATTTTGCCGAAGACAGCTGGTAGCGAACCGAACGCATGTGCCGATCCGTGTGTTCGGCTTGCAGCAGATGCTCAATCAGCCATCGTGAAGTCTGCACGCCGACGCCGTTCTCGTCGGCAGCCACCTCTTCCCAGGCGCCGGCCATGCCGTACAGTCTCAGTTCCTTGAGTTCGGCGGTGATGTCACGCATGGCTCACCTCCGGACGCAGACGGTCGTAACGGTAGGTGTCCGCCACCGGCGCTTCTTCGACGGTCAGGGTGGATTCAACCTGAGGCGGTGGTGGTGCAGCTTTGAGCCGGTGCAGCACGTTCTCGATGTGCTCGGCACTCGGGTTGCCCGATTCGAGCACCAGTTCGACGGCGACCAACACGGCATCCAATCCATGGTGTGGGACGGCCGCTAGCACCTTGGCCATGGTCCGGTCGCCGCCTTCCCGTTTGAGCAGCAATCCTCGCAGTTTCTGCATCGGCGCTGGCATATCGGCAAAGGGAGCGCCGTTACGCAACGCCCCGGGTTTGCGCTCGATCAGCGGAATGTAGTGCTGCCAGTCATAGCGGGTTTCGGTACGGCCGAAACTGCGCAGGTGACTGGCGACCACAGCATCGTGGGCGACGAGATCGATTCGCTCCGGATAGACGCGCATACCGACCATCTGACCGACCAGTTCGCACGGGGCGGAGTAGCGGTTGCGGTCATAGGTGACCAGGCAGGTACTCGAAACCTTGCCGAGAGTTTCGACGTAGCCGTCAAACGGGACGATCATTGGCATCAGATGCGGCTGCTCCTGCTCGAGCATTTCGGCGAGCGTCAGATCGTACTCAGGGTGACGCAGTTCCTGCCACAGCACCCGGCAGCGTGCCAGCAGCCACAGGTTCAGTTCGGTGAAGCTGCCGAACCGTTCTTTCGCAGCTTCTTGCCAGATACGCCGACGACTGTCCTGCACGTTCTTCTCGACGACGCCTTTCTCCCATCCGGAGGCGACGTTGCAGAAATCCGGGTCGAACAGGTAGTGCGAGGCCATCGCCGCAAAGCGTGTGTTGACGACTCGAGCTTTGCCTTTCTTGACCTTGTCCACGGCCGTCTTCATGTTGTCGTAGATACCCCGGCGCGGAATACCTCCCAATGCGGCAAAAGCCCGGGCATGCGCATCGAACAGCATTTCGTGACTTTGGGCCGGATACGCCTGGACGACGAAGGTCTTGCTGTAGCAGAGCTTGAGGTGGGCCACCGTCAATTTGCGCCACACACCGCCAATGACCAGATGCTCTTCGCTCCAGTCGAACTGGTGCGCTTCTCCCGGGGCAAACTGCAAGGGCACAAACGCTTTGGTGACGGCAGCGCCACCACCTTGCCGCCAGTGGCGGATGAACTCGGTGACCCGGCTGTAATCGCCGTCAAAGCCCAGCAGCTTCAACTCGGCGTGGAGCTTCAAGGCGGTGCGCCGATCTCGCACGGGGCGACGCGCATCCATTTCCAGCATCTTGATCAGCCGCTCAGCAAAGGGGGCAATCTTGGTTTCGCCAACCTTTCGCCGGTAGTTCGGCTCAACACCTTCCGGCTCTTTCAACCACTTCCGGATCGTCTTGCGCGTCAGCCCGGTTCGGCGCTCGATCTCCGACAGGTTTAACCCGTCCCGGTAATGCAGTCTTCTTACTTTCCCCAGTAAATTCATGGTGATCATCTCCTCGGTTTCCCCGCTCCAAAACGGAACGGCGGAGGTTAATCACCCTGGGTAATTTTCAGCGCGCAGATACCTCGAAATCTGGGTACTTTTCAGTGCGCGTCAACACGAAAAGGGTACTCATGGGTTGGCAGTCTTCTTCATGTCCAGTCCTGGACGGTCAGATCATGATACCCAACATTGCTACCCGCCGTGAGCGAGGCGGGCGGCCATCACTGCCCTGCGGGTGCCGGCTGCGCCAGCAGTCGGTCGATCTCCTGCTGCAAGCCCTTGTTTGCTGGGCCGGTCATGCTCGAATAAGCGCTCGCCACCTTGCCGTCGCGCCCGATCAGGTACTTATAGAAGTTCCAGCCCGGCTCTTTGCCGGTGGCAGCGGCCAGTTGTCGGTAAAAGGGCGACGCCTGCGCCCCCTTGACCGAGCTCTTGGCAAACATCGGGAATTTCACGCCAAAGGTATTTTGGCAAAAAGCCCCGATTTGCTGGTTGCTGCCGGTTTCCTGCTTGAAGTCGTTGGAAGGAAAACCGAGCACCACCAGACCCTGGTCCTTGTGGCGTGCATACAGCGCTTCCAGACCGGCGTATTGGCCCGTGAAACCGCAATAGCTTGCCGTATTTACGACTAACAACACTTTGCCGGTGTACTGGCAAAGCGACTGCGGTTGATCGTCTTGCAATCGCGGAAAGGTATGTTGCAGCAGCGGCGGGCAGGAAGTGCGGCCGGCGGCGCTGGCTGCGTTAGAGAACGCCAGCGTACTGGACAACACTACCGCGGCAATGCTGTGGAAACGATTGAAATACATGGGCCGGCTCCCGTAATTGCGTATGCCCAGTGCCCCTGGCCAGGACCAGGCATGGACCATTTTGTCGAACTTGCGGAAATTCATTCCCTACAAGGCCTGTGTTTCAGAAATTCCGACTTCACTACTTTCTATTCTATTGCAATTTTTTGGGTAGGGCCTTGGCAAGCCGTCCTCTTTAATAGGACGCCTTAGACAGATCCTTCAATAATGGGATTGGGCGTTACCAGAGGCTATAGGGCGGCGCTCATTCGCCTCACTTTGCTTAGATTTGACTGGTGCCCTGAATACGGCTCGGTGCATTTCACCGTCGAAGATTGAGCGCTAGGGGGATAATGTCAAACGAAGTGGGGCAGGGAAGAGCTTGTGTTCCATTGCCCAAGGGTGATACGCTCAAAGTATGGCTATGTAATAGCTAGGCGACCGGCCTAAGTTTTGAGCGGCTTGAACGGTACTCTGATTAAAGCAAAGCCAACGTTACTCACGTGGTGCTTTTCACAACGGATGCTAAACGCTCAACGTCCGCTGAGGAATCTACCATGACCAAGTTCACACGTTGGTGCGGGATCGCGCATTCGATCCTCGTCAAATCCCATCGCAAAACCAAACTCGGGCACGCCCAGGAAATGCTGGCGGCCTATCTGGGCCATCGGACCTACGCATCCCTGCGAACGCACGATCTTGCTGTGCTGCAAAACCAAGCCAAGTACGTCCTGGTCGATCCTGAAAAGGCATTGAATCGGGCTGCCGGCCTTGATATTCCGCTGACAGCGGACGATTGGCTCGCAGTGGAACATGCCATCAGGCCAAGCGGGATAAGCGGCGAGACGTGGCTGGTGGGTGAACAGAGTATGCATTTGGCGGCACGCTTAACGCTCGAAGATTCCGGTGATCGACGGTTATACGATATTGCTCATCGCATCGGGCTGCGTGACGGTATCCGCACAACAGATACCCGTTGCCATTCATCCCCTGGCGAATTCCCGGAAATATTGAAATTCACGGTTGAAGGCGCGGTGCCCACCGGGAACGCAGAAGCGTATTTAGTTATACCCGTTGTCTGTGAGGTTGCATTTCCTCGTGTTGGAAAGCGTTTTTACGCATCCGGGGAGCTGCTTTCGGTCGAGCAGAGCGGCCCACCAACGGCATACGAACCGGAGGAAGAGCAAATGGATTTTTCATATATGAGCGAGTTGGACGACTGATCAAAAACTAAGATCAGCTACCTGTCGTGTCGCGGCACGACAGGCCCTCTTCGGCTGACAATGCCTGGGCCATTCGAATGGGTCCCTCTGGGGCATCACGAAAAAAGCCTATTCAACGCGAACAGCGCTTATTTCTTCTGCGGGAAACACCAGTTCTTGTCGATTCGGTAACCGAGTATACCGACGAGCTTGGCGAACGTCTTTTCGCCATAGCTTTTAACAGCAAATCCCGGCACCCGCTTTCGTAGTTCGAGACTCACGGCTGTCAGCAATGCTTTGTCGCCGCCATTTATGGCGGAAGCCACCTGGAAGGCTTCCTGAAGCGGTTTTCGCAGTTCCGAAGGCTTCTTCTCGGGGGATGGCTTCTGCTTCGGGGGCTGCTTCGGTGCGGCGGCCTTGGGTAAGGCGGCAACTTTGGATGCAGGCTTTGCGGCTGGTTGGGGATTGGGCTTAGGTGACTGAAGCTCAGCTTTATCGGTTAATTCGTTGGCTGTTGGCGCAGGCTTCTTCACTGGCTTGGGCGGGCACTCGATTCGCCCTCCTGCATTGATGATCGCGGTCATCTTTTCTTTCGGCGTCGCGTTGCCGAATGCCTGATTGATCGAGTGACAACACGCGACGGTGTTGGCTTCGGTGTTGTCTCCGCCGAGCGCCTTCGGCAAAACGTGATCTATCGTGGCATCTTCCAAAGCGAGCTTATTCCCGCAATAGAAGCACTTGCCACCTTGGATCATCAGTAATTTCGAAACGTTTGCCATAACCGACCGGGTAGAGAAATGGAGATTTTATGCCATGAGTGTAGATGTCGGTGTTGACGTCTGTCTGACTTGGTTCTTTTTTGTTATTCGAAAATAGGGTGTGTCCGGAATTTTGTGTAAAGCCGCCATCGGTGGTGCATCCAGCAGATGGCGGCTTTGGCCGACGAGCACGAATTACCCCTCAGGCAGATTGCGGAGCGGAGCAGCCTTTCCGATGACTGCTAACAGGATCAGGCGTAGTTTCCCTGCTGGCCGATAGGGTGAGTTCGATCTGGCCCCCGAAAGCCGTCGATTACCAAAACAACAGATCTGGCCATGGCCGCGTTACTCTACTTCTGATCGCCCTAATTCCGGGGGGTTTCAGAAGCTCACCTGCAAACAAGGCGGGCTTGTCGCATTCTTCAAATAGGTGGAGGGGCTCCAAACTCAAGCGACGAGTAGATATGCAGAGGATTGAGAAAACTCTGCGTAATATGGCAATTGGATTGACGCCGAATATCGAATGCATCACCATTGCATATCCACCTTGGAGATCGCTGCCATGCAGGTCAATGATCCGGAAGATCCGCGCATACTTCGTTTTCAAACCGAAAGATTGATCAAGCGCGATATCGATCAACTGCTCGGGATTTGTGAATTTGCATTGCAGGATGGGCATATAGACCAAGGCGAAGCAATGGCCATCTTGAATTGGCTTAAGAGCCACAGTGCAAGCCTTGATACCTGGCCAGCAAGCGTCCTTTACGACCGCTTGAGTGGAATGCTCAGTGACAATGTCCTCGACGACGAGGAGCAGGGCGAACTACTAAGCTTAGTAATGAACATCGCTCGACCAAGGGACAATGCAGGCCATATCGTTCCAACTTCGCTACCGATTAACACCCCTGCACCCGAGATCGTTTTCGAAGACCGCTCATTTTGCTTCACCGGTGTATTCGACTTTGGGCCCCGGGCAAAGTGCCAAGAGGCTATTGCCGTCCGTAACGGCATTTCCGCGCCAAGCATCACCAAGAAGCTTCACTATCTGGTTATCGGCAATATTGGATCAGAAGCCTGGAGACACACCAGCTTTGGAAGCAAGATTGTCAAGGCTGTCGAATATCGTGAAAGCGGAGTGCCAATTATCATCGTGAGCGAAAAGCATTGGGCTTCGCAGTTGCGGTAATGCGAAGTTCAACGGCCGTTCTTACACCGAATCATCAACGACCGTTAAGGCCGAACTCAGGATATCAGGGCGATAATGTCAAATAGGGTAGGACGTTGATCTTATTTGTTATCGCCTTCAAATGGCTCTTTAATTGGGTTGTTCTCGCTTTCGGCGTTCGTAGTCCCCGCTGGCTCGAAGCAACGCTCTGACAGTGCCTTCTGAAAGCCCACTTTCCGCAGCGATTTCGGTGAATCGCCGTGAAGGAGCCTCGTACCTTATCCAGTCGGCGAGCCTATCAGTCATCCGCCGATTGCCTCCAACGCCTTCGACGCTCTCGTAGAAGGAGCGTCCGCAATTCTTGCAACGGAAGCGGCGTGTGATGACCTGCAACACCACGGGCTTTCCGTTTTCGGGAATATCTGCGACTGATTGGGTTCGTTTACCGAAACCCACGACTTCAGAGGAGCCACAGGATGGGCAAGGCGATGGTTCTCCCGTCATCTCGACATGGAGAACGGTTTTGTCGCCTTCCTCGGTCTTTCCCTTTGCTATCGCTGGCATTTCCCTTGCCCCACCTCTTCGAGGGACATGGAAGCAAGCCTTGCGATTTCCTCGCGACTAACTGCTTCCTGGTCGATGCCTCTGTCCGAGCAGATGGAAGCCAATGGCATTGCGTCCTCGGGGACTCGCTCCATCGTTCCTTGCTTTTCCTTGGCTGTTGCCTTGGCGTAGGGGTGCGAGATACCTCTTTTCATCGCTTCCAGCATCGGGAGGTATAGGGCACTCGCCCGAAGGACTGGAAGCCCTTTCCGAAGGCTGGCGTAGATGCGTAGTCCCTCTCTATCCAAATCGCCCCAAAACAGGATTTGGGGATGTCCGAGGAGCGTTTTCGGGGATGGTGGGTTGCCCTTCCTAATGAGGGGAACAAGTCGTTCTGCTTGGGCGACTGCTTCCGTCAGGCTGTTGCCGTATGCCTCCCCTGAACGGGAAAGCCCATATCCGTATGTAACGACGAGGGCGATTTTATCGGCACACCCCGCAGCAATGGCTTCTTCGAATGAATGGGGGTTCTCAATGAGCAAGACGGCTTCAGGATTTTCAGGACCGGCGACAACTATTTGAGGAATGGCATCGGGGAAGGCGTCTATATCGATACCGAAGGCTTTCAAGGCGAGTGTAGGAAGGCTGCCAAGCATCTTGGATGAACCAAGGAGATACTTCGCCGAGACGACGAAGCGAGGCGCGTTTTTTTCCGTTTCTTGAGCCGATTTGAGACCTTTCAGACCGCTTGCGAGGTCTCGCATGTCAGCATCCGAAAAACCGTCCAACCTGTCATGACACGGAGCAAGCGTCGCCGCTTCGCTCTCGTCCATTCCTATCGCACGAAGAGCCTCCCGCCACCTAATGAGTGAGACAGGCTCCTCGCGTTTGGGGGCTTCAATCGTCAGGGATACTCTTCCAAAGGCTTCTCCTTTTTCCGAAACGCCTACGGTGATTCCCTTGCGAGCCAACTTGCCCAAGGTCATCTTGGCTTCCAGCGGGTCGATACCAGTCTTTTCCGCGATGCGTCCGACCAGCCCCTTGCCTTGCAGGAAGTCTCGCCCTCCCATCAGCGTCCAAAGGGCTGCAATGACCTTATCCTCGATGTTCATGCCGCATCCGTCAGTTTATGGAACGAAGAAACTTCCATCGCTCCCAGACGAGAACCAACCTCCTCGGGGGCAATCAGGCGTCTGGTTTCGCTTTCCGCATACATGAGGTTTCCGCCGATTTCCCGAGCCACGACATAGGAGGGGAAGTAAGCAAAATCGTTCTTGTAGTTGGGTTCATGCCCCGTGATGATGAGTTGGAACTTGCCTCTCTTGCCTTTGACGCTATCCAAGGCATCCGTGATGAGACGCTTGTCGGAAAGGTGAGAGAAGGCTCCGTCGATGATGACGAACTGCGTCCTCATGCTGCGGACACGCTTGCGAGCGGCATTGCTGACATTCTGTCGTTGAAGTTCCCGCTCCGTCACATAGTCAGCCATCTTGACGATCCAGAGCAGGGACATCGCAACGCCCTGACCAGAAGAAACCATGTTCTTTTCGAGTTTCAGAGACTTGTGGCTAATGGATGGAATGCATACGCGAATCGTCGGTTCAAGAATGACATTCTTGTAGAACTCTTCGCGAATTTCCTTCCTCATATTTTTCGTATAGCGGGAACGAAGGGCTTCATCGTCGCCGAGATTTTCGCTGTTCTTCTCGCTCTTCTCGACCTTGTCGACAATGCCTGTCAGGACTGTTCGGACATCGCCCATGTCCGCAACTTTCGCTTCAATATCGAAGCCGGCAGAGATGATTTCGCCAGAGGCGAAGTCGCGGACAGGCTTGAAGACAGACCTCATTGCCTCGAAATTGGTTGGCAGGCGGCGAGTGAAGTTTTCCAGCCATGAGCCGATGTTTTTCCACTCCTCTTCAAGGTGAGTGCTTGCTGTTTCGTTTGCTATCCGACTCTTGTCGAAGTTTTCGGTTGTCGCATCAATCATGCGAACCAGTACGCCGATATCTTCCTTGGAGCCTTCCAGACCGATTCGCATCTGCTCGTTCAGGGCGATGGTTGAATCCCCCTTGACGCGGTCTATTTCGCTGGCAAGAAGACTCCTTGCCGACTTCAATGTGCTTCGAGCCGTGTTGACCTCATGTTTCATGGTCGCAGCCTCGATTTCATCGAGAGGACTTCTCATCGAGAGAATAGCTTTCACCATATCGTCTACCGATGTGGCAAGCCGCACTTCTTGAGCAGCAAGAGACAACGGATGTTCTGCTAAACGCTCCAACGAAATGGGAGCGGGGATAACCTCTGCCGTCGCCACTTCCTTATACTTCTTCCGCAACTCACGGATGAAGTTATCGATATCTGCGATTGCCGAAAGGAGTTTGAGACCGCTCGCTTCCATTATCGATTTGGACTCTTCCAAAGCGGGGATGCGCTTTTCAATGATGTCATTCAATTCAGGCGTGATGACCGCAAGTCGAGTCTCGATTTCCTGTGGACGCTTGTCTCCCGACTTGACGAATGATTCCGCGAGTTCGAACCTGAATCCCTTGCGTTTCTCGGCAGCCTGTTTTGCTTCAAGGTAATGCGTTTCCTTGGTTGCGGCGGTTTTCATGAAAGCGGGACCGCCCGCATCGATGAACCTTCCAATGCTCTTCAATTTGGGGATTTCCGTTGCTTTTTCGCTCGCTGTTCTAAAAGCCGTTTGCAGGGCTTCCCGTTTCTCAGTGAGCGACTGGGCGTCCGCTTCATAACGGGAGTGCAATTCGCCCGACAACCTTGCTTTCTCTTCCGCTGTGGCAAGTGCTTCGGCGAGTTCGTCTTCCGAGGTGTCGCCCATCAAGCCGCGATATTCGATTGTGGCTCGAATGGAGTCGCCGGCTTCTTCCGATGCCCTGTCTCTCAAACGCGGCAAGGCTTCTTCAAGTTGCGATGTCTCTTCCTGCAATGCTCCATCCTTGGCAGGGAAGCCTTTCTCGATAGCCTCCCGAGCCTTGCGAGCAACGATGGCTTCCTGTCCTTCGGGGTCGAGTGCCTCGAATCGCTTTTGCTTTTCCCCAAGGGTCTCGTTTGCCTGATTGATTTGGGTATCAAGGGTTTCCTTTTCCCGCTCGACCAAGGTTGGGTCTAACAGGCAATCGACAGGACGAGTCCTTACGCCAACCAACCATGTTCTTGCCACGGAGCCGTCATAGGCGATATCCGTGCTGCGGCAGAATTCGGCAAGTTCGGACGAGACGAAGACGGGAGACTCAATCCCCTTCGTCGCCAGCATGGAAGCGACTTCAGCCGCCCGTTCGGCGGTTCCATAGACAGGAGAGAATAGAAGAGCCGAGAACATCGACAGGACACGCTCTTTTCTGTCCTGCTGCAAACCGATTTCATCGATGAATGCGTGCAGGGGCTTCGCATCCGTTCCCGCTAGGTCGAGGACTTCACGGGCTACCTTGCCTGGTGCGACCGCAGCCTTATCGAGATCCGCTCTGCGAGCTTTCAGGTCTCTGATGTGATCGCCAAGGTTGGCTATTTCCGTCGAGAGAGCAGTCCGTTCCTGCGAACGCTTCTCCAACCACGTTTTCGGGTCTTCATCCTTGCCATACGCCTCTGCAAAGGTGTGCAGCGAGGACAAGGCATCCGCCATTGATGCCCGTTCAGCGGTAATGGTTGAAACTCGCCTATCTGAATCAGCAAGTTCTTTCTTGACCCGACCAAGCAAACCTTCGGGGTTCTCGTTCCCAAATCTGTTTGCAAAAGCCTGAACACGGGGACGCAACTTCTCGATGTTTTCCGCTTTCGCAGTCAATGTATCGAAAGCCTTCTTGTCCGTCTCGGCTTTACCCTTGGCATTCTTGGCATTATCGGTAGCAGCCGCCAACTTTTCCCTGTTGGCGTTCAATTCCACTTCGGCGTTGCCCTTTACCTCTTCCAACGCTTCGGCATACTCCAAAGGGTCGGCATCTTCCCCATGTTTTGTCACGAACGCCTGCCATTCCTCGAAGCTGTTCTTATTCAAGGCGACGTTTTGTCGGTGTGCCGAGAGGGTCAAGTCGGCAGTGGAAAACTCCTTTTCCGCCTTTTGCCCTGTCTGGAACGGTGAACTAAGTTCTTCCTCGGAGAAAAGACCACTATCGCTCATGCGACGGTATTCGGCTTGTTGCAATCCGATTTGCTGTTGCTCGTTTTTCAGGTTGACGGATTCCTGATGCAGAGCGTTTCTCCGTTCAGAAAGAACAGTTCGTTGACCATTGAGCGTGTCAATTTTTTCCGTCAGTTGGCGATGTTCGATTCTTGCGGGATTCGTGTCGCCGTATGCCTCAACCCAATCGAAAGCATCTTTGACGAGTTGGGTTGCCGATGCCCTCGTAAATAAATTTTTGAAGTTGGTCGTTGCCGCCAACCAAAACATCGCGGCGTTCAGGTCATATAAGGTTGTTGCCGGACCTCTCTGCGATGTAGTAGCAGCCTCTTTCGAAAAACTATAGACATTAAAATCAATTAGTTGAGAATTATCGGCGGAGATGGTTAAAGTCTTATCCATGCCGTCTCTATCATTCACATTACTTGGTTTTTCACCTGTAAACAGTTCGAATGCTCTATCAGGCAAGAACCAGTTTCCCCCCTGCATCACCATCGAACGAATGAGGATGGGAGCCTCTTCGGGAGGCTGACGCAATAGCCCAGGAATCGGGTCGTCCACCACGACAGCCTTCAATGCCGCATGTTGAAGCGAAAATTCGGCGACCTTGCGTTCCGTTGTCTCTTTTGCTTCTACGACGGCATCAGCCTTCGTCTTGACCCGTTCAAGTTCTTCGAGGACTCGTTTTGTCTTCTCCAAGTCGTCAGTGGTCTTCGCGGTGCGAACCTTCGCCTTGATGATTCCTTGAACCTTCTGATGAATGACATCCTCGATGCCTCGTTCGTCGGCATATTCCTCGACGCTGCCCATCATGTCGACGAGAAGTTCGGGAGCCAGCCGTTCATAAAAGACAGCTTCCGAGAATTGCTTGCCGCGAGGCGGATTGACATCGAAATATCCGCTGCTGCCTTCGGCTCCCTTCGCCTTCTGATAGACAAGCTGCTGTTCGATGCTTGGCATGTCGAAGATGCCCGAGACATGCTCCCGCCAATTGACGCGGGTGTCCTCCCGTTGCGTTGCGGGGAAGCGACCAGGCATAACTGACAACTTGTCGAGAAAATCCAGATTTCCTGTCAGCGTAATCCTGTTTCCTTCACGTCTACCGATTGGGCAATCCTCCAAGGTTCCGCGATAAGCGTAGACCTTGAATGTCCCGCTCTCTCCAGCGTTTCCATACAAGCCAAAGACCATCGGTGTCCCGCCTGCGTCGCCACCCGATTGAACAACCAAGTCGACAGGGGAATCGTCTTCAACCCAAATGTAGGTCTCGATTCGGATGTGGGTGTAATGCCCTGTCGATTGCGGAGCAAAGTGGTTCTTGCGAAGTTCGTGAATGCTCTTGTCGTGTGCAAGCAGTGCGAGGATGGTAAGAACGAGTGTGCTTTTGCCTCGACCGTTCGGCATGTTGATTGCCGTGTTCTCGCTTTTGAGGTCGAAGACTTGGAAAGTCCAGTCGGGACGCCAAGGGTCTTCGCGCCTGCTGTTCATGAAGTTGGAAACCTCGATTTTGTTTATGAGCGGCATCTGTCCCTCCCGGGTTATTGTTGTTCGTTTTGGTCTGCCACGGTCTCGCCAAGTAGCAATGCAGCCGTTTCACGGCTCGCCAAAGATTGCTTGGGCGGCAAGAGATAGGAAACCTCATGAGAAGAGTTGTCTGCCATCTCGATAGCAGCAAGGACGGTTTGTCGCCATTCATCCTTGTTCCCCGTTGCCTCAATCATTCCCGATTGCTCCATGACATTTAGGAAGCGTGCAGCCCAAGTGGAAATCTTCCCCTTGTCCTTCCAGAAATGATCCCAAACGACGCCCGCTTCACCTTCGGGTCTTCCTGAGTTCCCCATCTTCTCGATGCCCGAGGAGAGTTCCTCGACGAAAAGACGCTTGGAGACGAAGGCTTCGGAATAGCGGCTGACTTCGGACGGCAAGCGGTCAATCTTTTCGTAGAAGAACCATTGCAGCGTCAGCCAGAGACGGGCTGTCCAGAAAATCGTCTCGTGCTTCTTCGCTTCCCTGTCGCCTCCGCGACCATCTCGCATCGCTTCGATATACCAACGGTTGTCGACATAAGGGGCAACATCCTCGCCACGCTTGCGGGTCAAAACCCAAATCGTGTTCGGGGTTCCTGCTTTCGGAGGTATGCCGAACTCGATGCCATCCCTATCGACGAGAGAGAAGCCCTGTGCGTTCAGGAAATCTTCGAAGTCGTTCAGGGCTGACGAATTGCAATTAGCGAGGATTCTCGCGACCTCTCGTTCGCCATCCCGTAAATTGCGACCCGGCGGATTGCCTGAAATTTCCCTCCAGCGGAGCAGGTAGGCAAAGACGATACCGATTTCGGTGGGGTTCATAGATTTTCCTCCGTGAGGAACATCAACGGGTCGGAACCTGTGAAATGCAAACCCGCAATGCGTGTGTCGAATGTTTCTCCCGTAATACCCACGACGATTCGGAAACCTTCGCCGTCGAGGTGTTCAGGAGCGGAATAGACGCCGAAGAAATCGGCAGGGGTCTCGCCAGCTTCCAGCGAGAAACCGACATCGGAAATCATTTCGGAGAAGGTCGTTGGACTAGCCTTCAGCCTGTCAATCACCATCGCCCGATTCCGCAGGATGAAATCCATTAGCCTGCTATGGCTTGCGACACGGTCTGGCTCGAGGTTGAAGGTGGAAACGGGAATATGTTTCTCGCCCTCAGCCAAAGTGGTGAAATCCACGGAACCGACCATCAAGGAAGGATGGAAGAAGTTCGAACCCGTTCCCCAAGGCATCAGTTCGGCAAGGATGGCTTCCAGCCGTAGCAAGTCAGGAACGGTGGACGGAACGGTCATCGAATCGACGATAGACAGGAAGGGGATGCCTTCCCCGCCTGTCGACCTCGCCCGTTGAGCAGTTTCAAGGAAGCCCACGAAACGGCGGGACAACGCCTCGACGTTCTGCATGACCAACTCGATTTCGGTTTGTAGGTTGCCTATGGAGTAGGAAACGGGATTTCTTTCCCGCCACATTTCAAACGACTCTCTTGTTCCAGCATCGAATATCTTGGAGCAAGCCTGTTTGACGACTTCAGTTGCGTCCCTCAAGGCTCCTGCAATACCTGGACCGTCATCAATGAGCATGTCGCGAAGTTCAGCGAGAGTCGGGCGTTCCAAGGCGGAGGAGAGTTGTTTGTTCTTCGATGCGATTTCAAGAATCATCATCTTGCAGAAACGGGGAATGTCGGCGAATTGTCCTCGCTCGATAGCCTTGACCAACTTTTCTGCATCGATATCGCTGTAAAGCCAACTTTCCTTCATCGCCGAAATACGAAGAAGGAGCCGAGCGTTTTCCGTCAATTGGACTTGGGAAAAACCTCTTGCCTTCTCGACGAGGGGAGTCGATTCCTTGGTCAAGCCGAAGGTGATTCCACCTTCCCCATCTTCGACCCCGTATCTGATTTCCCTTTCGTGAGCCAACGAATCGATGACGAAATCCAAGTCCTCTTCAATTACCGTCGAAACCCGCTTTCGCATTGCGGAGAGAACCTCCCCAATGGGAACAAACGAAGGTCCGCGGTCCATCTCAATCTCGCGGAGCGTGTCCAGCAGGAGGAGAGCAAGGGCAAGCATGTGTCCAGAGCGTTCCTGAGTCTCGGGAACGTAAACACCTGTCTCTCGGCGGCTCTGGTGCAGGTCTACGAGCCGAGATATGGCGGCCACAAGACGAACGTCGTGGGGTATTGAGGAGGATATCGAAGGGCGGCTCATCTCGAGGGAAAACTCCCGAATGTCATCACCTGAACTTAACGGTCATCCTCTTTTGTGTCAATCATGAAATACGATTCTTGAGATCATGCAGTCCGTTAAAGATAGCGCCAGAGCGGACATTAGACTTGCTCGTTAGGACTTGACCGGTGCGACTGTCGTTCAACGGCAGCAAAGGGCAGAATCTTGGTATGGTGGGATAACGTCAAACGACCTGAGGCAGGGGCGTAACACTTATCTCCGCTCGTCGGCTGAAGCAGTCGGCCATTGGTCTCAATGTGGTGGTTATGCAGCGCTTAGCTGATAGTCAGCAAGGAAAGCGCCTGACCGGTGGCTTTCTCGTTCGGCAAATAGGAACCTCTAACTTAAAAGGGACCCTTGGAATGAAATCGCATCGCGTTCCTTCGACTAGATCGGCACAAAGCAAACTCTATTAAGCCTGTGTTTTGCCTGCAGCATGCATGTAGAATAAATAATTAGGCAGGCGATGAAGTGCTCTGCTACAAACACGGGACACTTGACCATGCACGAAATCATCTGCCCGCACTGCGGGAAAGCCTTCAAGATCGACGAGGCCGGTTATGCAGAAATCCTCAAGCAGGTACGCGATGCCGACTTCGAGAAGCAGCTGCATGAGAGACTTGAACTCGCCGAAAAGGATAAGCGCACCGCAGTTGAGCTAGCCGAAGCCAAACTCGCCAACGAACTGCAGAATGCAGCTGCCGCCAAAAACACAGAGATCCAGGCACTTAAAGCTCAGCTCGATGCAGGTGAGGTAGCGCGCAAGCTTGCCGTGACCGAAGCGCTCAGCATTGTCGAGAAAGAACGCGATGCGCTAGCGAATCAGCTCGCACAGGCTCAGCAAGAGAAAGAGGCCGCCACTAAGCTCGCCGAGGCCAAGATGCTGGCAGAGTTGCAGAGGAGCGAAGCTAGCAAGAATGCCGAGATACTGGCCCTAAAGGCGAAGCTCGATTCCATTGCCCTCAATCAGAAACTTGCACTCGCCGATGCGCTCAGCGCGGTCGAGAGAGAGCGCGACGAACTCAAGAGCAGCCTTGAACGCGCCGCGCTTGAAAAGCAGCTCGCCGAGAAATCGCTCAAGGACAAGTTCGAAACCCAGCTCAAAGACCGAGACGAAGCCATCGAGCGTCTGCGTGACATGAAAGCGCGCCTCTCCACCAAGATGATCGGCGAAACACTGGAGCAGCACTGCGAAACGGAATTCAACCGTATCCGCGCCACCGCCTTCCCGCGCGCCTACTTCGAGAAAGACAACGATGCCCGCACCGGCAGCAAGGGCGACTACATCTTCCGTGACTCGGACGAAGCAGGCACTGAGATTGTCTCGATCATGTTTGAGATGAAGAACGAGGGAGACCTCACTGCTACCAAGGGCCGTAACGAAGACTTCCTCAAAGAACTAGACAAGGACCGTAACGAGAAGGGCTGCGAGTACGCCGTACTCGTTTCACTGCTCGAACCCGAAAGTGAGCTGTACAACACCGGTATCGTCGATGTCTTCCACCGCTACCCGAAGATGTACGTCATCCGCCCTCAGTTCTTCCTCCCCATCATTACCCTGCTGCGCAACGCAGCGATGAACGCGCTCAAGTACAAATCCGAGCTGGCGCTGGTCAAGGCGCAGAACATCGACATAACTAACTTTGAGAACGAGCTCGAAACCTTCAAAGCCGCCTTCGGCAAGAATTACGAGCTTGCCTCTCGCCGCTTCCAGACCGCCATTGATGAGATCGACAAATCCATAGACCACCTTCAGAAAACCAAGGAAGCCTTGCTTGGCACCGACCGCAACCTGCGGCTTGCCAACGACAAGGCACAGGACGTGACGATCAAGCGGCTGACACGTGGGAATCCGACGATGGCGGAGAAGTTTACAGAAGTTAAGAAGTCGGAGATGCCGAGTGATGGATGAGAAGAATGTCACAGCACAGCCGTTGCGCTTGGAACGATTCGTAGATCGCAGCAGAGGGATCGATGATGGGATGGGGAATTGTTCTGCATGCGGTGAATCATTTGTTCTGACATGGACAAATCAATTAGGTCGAGGAGGAAAATCTCGGTGACATCTTCTACTACAACTGACGCAGCTGCGCCTTCGGCGGCACTGCCTGCTGCAAGTGCCAAATCGCTATTGCCGATTCACGATGCCGCCCAGCAGGCGAGAAACCTGAGGCACGTTCTTCAGGATGATAAGCAGCGAATTGGCTGTTTTCTCGGGGCAGGCTGCCCGCTCGGCATCTACGACGCCGATGAACAAAAAAGCCTCGTTCTCATCCCCGCGGTCATTGAACTCACAAAGCGTATTGCTGATGGACTGCAGTCAGTAGACACAGCGCCAGGCGCCACCTCGAAGTTCAAAGAGAATTGGGATTTGTTGTGTTCCGAATGTAAGCCGGCAGACGGTCAAGACCCGACTGTTGAGGATGTTCTAACTGAACTCCGCACACTTTCAAATCGTCGTGGCAACGCCGAGATCCTCGGGATGAGCAAGAAGGACCTTAGCGAACTTGATGACAAGATCTGTGAATTAATAGCTGCAGAGGTGCGCAAACCGTTGCCAGCCTACCGCAACTCCTACAACCGATTCGCATCTTGGGTTGGCGGCATCCACCGGAGCTCACCCGCGGAAATCTTCACTCCAAATTACGACCTACTTCTTGAACAGGCCTTAGAACAGCACCTTCTGCCACACTTTGACGGTTTCGTTGGCTCACGTGAGCCTTGGTTTGACCTCGCCTCTATCGAGCATGACACGATCCCTGCACGGTGGACACGACTATGGAAACTACATGGTTCAATCAATTGGGAGAAGAGCGAGGAAACGGTAAAGGGAAACAAAGTCACTCGAGTTGTCCGCGTCACGCGCGAGGCTGCGGCAGGCAAAGTGATGATATTTCCGTCGCACCTTAAATTTGAACAAAGTCGCCGGATGCCATATCTAGCGATGCTTGACCGCCTCCGGGCGTTCTTCCAAGGGAATGACGCACCGAGACTCGTGGTGTGCGGATACTCGTTCTTGGATGACCACCTCAACGAGGTTCTGCTCGATGGACTCCGGGGCAATCGCAATGCTCAATGCTTCGCGTTGATGTACTCAAGTCTCGGCAATCATTCTCGAGTAGTTGAATACGCGCAGAAGCTAAGCAATCTCACCGTACTCGCATGGGATGGGGCTGTCGTCGGTACTCGTCGCGGTGGCTACCGGCCCGGCACTGTAGGTGGCCCTGAGCATGCGCCTTGGCTGTTTGATGAAACCCCATTCGGGGGCACCCCCCAGGAAGGAAACCCGCGCAATCGACTTGGCGATTTTCACTACTTTGGACTCTTTCTTGAGCAACTTTGCGGCGGGAGTGGACATGACGTACAAACAGATGCCAAATCCTGACCCATCCTGGCTTGGCTCTGTTGAGGATGTGAACGGCGCGAGCGTTAGTGTAAAGCTATCGGAAAGCGCACCCGGTGGGCTGCTCTTTGTTAATGGTGAGGCCTATCGGGTTGGCCAAGTTGGCGGATTTGTACGAATTCCTTCCGGCTACGTTGATCTTTACGGTGTTATATCTCAAGTCGGCGCAGGAGCAGCTCCTGGTCCAGCTGAAATAGCTCCTCAATTTGGCAATCGATGGCTCAGAGTTGAACTAGTAGGCCAGGGGCGACGAGGAACGAGGTTCGAACGGGGTATAGCTCAGTACCCTTCAATTGGAGACTCGGTACACGTTGTCACTGAATCGGACTTGAAAACGGTCTACGCACCAGGGGACGAAGACGGTTACGTAGCCGTTGGTCGTGTCGCGAGCGCTGAATCGATACCCGCCTATCTAGACCTTAATCGTCTGACCAGTCGACATTCAGCAGTCGTTGGCAGCACGGGTTCAGGCAAGTCGAACGCTGTTGCCAATATTTTGGGAGCCGTTTCCAACACAGATCGATTCAAGTCTTCTCGCGTTGTGCTGTTCGATCTGCACGGCGAATATGCGAAGGCGTTCGGTAATCAAGCACGAGTTTTCCGTGTTGGAGCCAATGTCGATGCTGGAGAGAAAGAGCTTCATGTTCCGTTCTGGGCGCTTACAGCTGAGGAGTTCATCTCTATTTCGATGGGATCGATAACTGGTACGCCCATGGCATTGCTCCAAGAAAAACTCTTGTCTGCCAAGCGCACATCGAAGCCAGGGGGTACTACCCACGGTATGTCCGATCTTGCAGTGACAGTTGATACGCCGTTGCCGTTTTCTGTTTATCAACTCTGGCATGATCTTTACTCGTTACATTGCGCGACGCATACGGCAAGCAGTAATCAGAATCAAACAGAAGCTACGCGTGCCTACGTCGAAGAGGGCACTCCACCGACGCAGGCCATTGGTGATGCAGACCAACTAGTGCGCCCTCGGTTCCTGCCTGTATCCAATGAGGCTGGAGGCACCAAGATCTACAAGGGGCTGTACAGCGAACAGTCCCGAGCGCATCTTGACGTCTTGGAGGGCAGGCTTCGCGATCCGCGCATGCAATTTCTCTTCAACCCGGGGGAGTGGGCTGTCGCCAAGGATGGAACAACAGTATCCGATCTCGACGCACTACTTTCTTCTTGGATCGGTGCGGAATCTCCAATCTCTGTCTTTGATCTTTCAGGCATTCCCACGACCATCGTTGACGATATGGTCGGTGCCATCCTGCGCATTCTGTATGACGCGGTGTTCTGGGGGCGCATGAAACAGGAAGGCGGGCGTGAGCGTCCCCTGCTTCTTGTGCTGGAAGAGGCTCATGTGTACCTCAGTGCGCAATCGAAGAGCCGTGCGGCTACGGCTGCCAGGCGCATAGCTAAGGAAGGCCGTAAGTATGGAGTAGGACTTATGCTTGTCAGTCAACGTCCCTCGGAAGTGGATTCGACGATTTTGTCCCAGTGTGGAACCATCGTTGCGCTACGCCTTACGAACGATTCCGACCGCAACCAAGTCACTTCCTGTGCATCGGATAACCTCAAGGGGCTCTTTTCGATGCTGCCTGTGCTGCGCACGGGTGAAGCGCTAATCGTTGGAGAGGCTGTCAATATGCCAATCCGGGCAATCATTGATCGTCCGCCGGAGGGGCGTCGGCCAGATAGTGATGATCCCGTCGTTGTCGTGCCAAAGGGGTCGGACGGCAAGCGTCTGCGGAGTGGTGGGTGGACTGAGCCGGTATTGAACGAAGACTACGGGCCACTTGTAGAAGCTTGGCGTAGACAAGACCCCACCGCTGGGGGCACAACTCCTGCCACCAATCAGCCTGCTTAGAGATCTTATAGAGGGAGGTAAATCATGGATCGGACACCTGTTAGCTCAAGCAATATCTCTGCAATTGGCTATGACTCGGATAGTGAAATGCTTGAGGTCGAGTTCACAAATGGGGCTGTGTATTCCTATTCGGGCGTTCCGCTTGGCGAGTACGATGGTTTCATGAATGCCGACTCAAAAGGCAAGTATTTGCACGCGAACATTAAGGGGCGTTATCCGTATGTGAAGTTGTGACAGCACCGGTTCGCATATGCGCCCACTGTACGGGCTGAGAGCTAAGGATTTTGGCCACGTCGCTGGTCGAATTAATAGCACGCTCGTGCAAAGCAATGTGGCGGCTTTGGTACTTAAGCTTGGCAGCGAACCAAACAACTCGTTACTTCATGATTTAGAGACGCAGGATTTGAGAATATGCTCCACCAGTCCGATCTCACCGTTGCCATTGATGCGTATGAAAGGTCCGCTCAAGAGGCTATTTCCCGAGCGAAAAGCGTTGCGCTTCCTGTACCGGCATGTCTATCGTTTTCAACTAAAGGACTGACTGAATCATCCATCCGTGAGCTAGCGAAGTCAGTCCCCACGGGCAAACGCGCCGAAGATCGCGACGCCGAATTCATCTACTTGTTTCGGATTTCTAAAGACAACTGTGTCCGAATCAGCGATGTCCTGGATGCATTCGCTGTGGCAAAAAGTGAGCAAGAGGAAATCGGTTATCCTGGCAAGAAGAACCTGTGCAAAATAAATCCGCACTCCGATGGTTGCAGGGTGCTCTATGTTGGACGGTCATATGGTCCTCGGGAGCGTCTAAAAGACCATCTTCGCGCTAGCCTCATAGGCACCTACGCCATCCACTTTCAAGCGTGGGCCGCAGAAATTGACTTTAAGGTGGACTTTTTCCTATATAGATTTTCGGGAATTGGAGACCGAGTAGTTCAGGTAATTGAAGATGGTCTCTGGGACCACCTGAAGCCAATGCTGGGGAGGCGTGGTGAAAAGTAAATCCAACAAGTCGTTCAACATTGATGCCCAGCGGCAGCCTTCACGTCACTAAAATTATCCCCGGGAGTCGCCCACTAACTTCAAGTGAGGCGTCCGCTATCTCGATTTCCCTCCTTCCGGTTTGGGTCGGGTGCCATCCTACGCCGAATGCGACAGCAACCATTGATCGCCATCTGTGTGTGAGCGGCGGGTAAGTAGCGAATAACCGCCCAATTTGGGTCAAAGTCCCAAAGTCAGCTTTCGCCTGACTCGGCCATCGATTTACCATCGTATGCGATGTTTTTCCTCGGTCTCTTTGTGCCGACGATCATCGTCGACATGAAGATACTGGCTCGTCGTGCTTAACGATTCATGTCCAAGATTGTCACGAACCAGGCGCAAGTCGATCTGTTGATCAGCCATATGCGAACCAGCGGTATGGCGCAACCAGTGCGCTGATGCACGCTCCAGAAAATCCGCACGAACGACATACTCATTACCACGCTGCCTCAACCGATCGGCAGCCCCCTCGAAAACCTTTTTCACAATCGAATGTAACGCCGCCCGAGTTAATGCTTCGCGTGATTTTCCGATCGGCAGCAGCAATGGCGTTTCCTCGTTGGGGCTAGGGTAGGGCGCCAGGCCGATTTCACGACGGTAGCGGGCTAGTTCCACCATCAGTTCACTGGTCGCCGGCACCAAACGTTCCTTGTCGCCTTTGCCCAGAACCTCCAGCCACCAGCGCTCGTCGCCCTCGCGGTCGCGCCGGCAAAAGAAACTGCCCATGGTGTTCTCGGCTACCTCGGAGATACGAAGTCCGCCCAGGTAGAGGAGGGTGAATAGCCAGCGCACGCGAAAATAGTGGGCCCGTTGGCGATCGGTTTCGCGGGGCATGCCATCAATAAAGGCTTTCAATTCCTGCCAAAGATCCGGATCGAGATAGCGGGTGATTCGGGGTTTGGCCCGCCGCGCTCGGTGTCGCGATAAGGACAATGGATTGCCGGCCAGGTAGCCCGCATCGACCAACCAGGAAAACATCACATTCAAGATGATCATGGCCTGGCGCTGACTAGCCGTCGAGAGCGGCCCATAAAACGGTCGCCAGCGCGGATCATCTCGCGGATGCTTTCGACCACCGCCCGCGACCCATTTGTCCCGCGGTTGAGGATCCAGCAGGAACTGCTGGAACACCAAAAAATCCTCATGCGTCAGGGAGGAGAGGGGTTTTCCCAATTGCAGTGTCGACCACAGCAAGAGTCGTTCAGCTTCTTTCCGATAGTTGTTGAACGTCGTCTTGGTTTCGATGAAACGCGCCAACCAGGCGTGAATGGCCTGCAAATCATTGGTGGCGGCAATCTGAGCGACACGACCAACGGCACGATTACGTCCTTGACTGCCATCGAGGTCGGCCGGTAGCAGGATCTGCTCAACAGGGATCGGCGCGAGCGCGGTATCGGTCATTTTGGGCCTGAAATCGGGGATCGAGGTCTCAGTATTTCACCAAGGCCATCGCGCCGCAATAATTCGACATTATAGTCGTAATGTCAAATTTTATTACAATAAAGTCAAGTTTCGTACGTTATACGTTGTATTATTTGTTTTTACCAAAACAGGAGTAGCCAATAATGACTACCGAAACACAAATCCAAGCCGACATTGATAATCTGCGCGATCGCTTCACGGACACACCGGATTTGTACCGAGAAACTTGTGCGTTATTGTTCTTCCGATATGGCATTACACCCACAGCCAACAAACTCTACCAATATGTCCGAAAAGGAAGCATGTCGGCACCGGCCGAAGCACTATCCAAATTCTGGGATGAATTGCGTGAAAAAAGCAGGGTCCGGGTCGAGCGGACAGATCTGCCAGAAGAGATCAAAACCGCTGCTGGCGAACTCGTCGCAAAACTGTGGCATGAAGCACAAGCCGCATCGGATCTGGGCTTTGCCGAGGCCAAACAACAAATAGAAGCATCCGCCATCGCCGCAAACGAACGTGCCGTGGCAGCCAAACAAGAACTAGAACTCCTTCAGGCGGAGTATTTGCGATCACAAGCGAAGGTCTTGGACCTTGAGGGGATGCGGCAAAGTCTTAAAAACGAACTTTCAGCTGAAAAAGCTCGCATCGACAGCTTGCGAGAGCAACTAGAGGCATCAGATAAAAAGATCCATCAAAATGAAGCCGCTTTGGTCGAGGCTCGTAGAGACTTCAGCAATGAGCTCGAAAAAACGCGTTTGGCGTTACAGCGTTCTGAAGAGCGTTGCGAGGCCAACGAAAAGCGCGCTCTTGTAGAAATCGATCGTGAGCGTACTAGCAGCCTTCGATTACAAAAAGAGCACAAAGCTGCGCAGGAGCTACTTCAAGGAATTCATGAGAAACATGCCCGTGAAATTGCCCAGCTTCAATCAGAACTAGGCGAAACAAAATTAAAGCTTGGCTCATCTGAAGGCATCATCCAAGAAATGCGTGCTCGAAATTTGCGCATCGAAGAGCAACTTCAATCTGCACGCTCATCAGCAGAGCTTGCTCGTACGCAAGAAGGCATTGCCAAAAGAGAACTTGAAATAGTCAAAGAGGAACTCCGAACACTGAAGCTCAAGCAAAAAGCACAAGAGCTACCTGGTAACAGCACTATAGAAGCGTAGTCACTGATGAACTCGCCCAAACAGAATCCAAACAAATCTAGGAAAGCATTGCTTTAAAGTCAGGAACGCCAGAATTGCCACGGCGAAACTGGATGGGCACAAATAGCCAGAATGCGGTGTTGGTTTAGCGCTCGCCAATCGATTGGGAGTACTGTAAAGCATGATAGTTAACAGTCCAGTATGGATTGGTTTTACTCACGTACTCATAAATTATGATGGGTTTTATACAATATAGCCTGCAGATGTACACGGCGCCACAGAAGAAATTCCTGGCGCGCAGCGAAGACGAAGTGCTGGAAAGCATCCGGCTGACCGGGCAGCGATACGGCGGGGAGATTCGGCGCGTTTTCCTCGCCGACGGCGATGCCCTGGTGCTGCCGACCCGGCGGCTGGTTGCCATCCTTGAAGCGGTCCGCACGCACATGCCGGCCGTGCGGCGGATTTCGTCGTATTGCCTGCCGCGCAATCTGCGCAAGAAGTCGCAGGCGGAAATCGATGAACTGGCGGCGGCCGGGCTGAAAATGGTCTATGTCGGCGCCGAATCGGGTGATGATCAGGTGCTGGCCGCCGTCGACAAGGGTGAAACCTTCGACACCACGCGCGAAGCGCTCGACAAGCTGGGAGCGGCCGGCATTACCCGTTCGGTGATGATTCTGAACGGGCTGGGTGGCAAGGCTTTGTCGTTGCAGCACGCCGAAAATTCGGCGCGGTTGGCCAACGCCACGCAGCCGGAATATCTGGCGACGCTGGTGGTCAGTTTTCCGCAGGGCGAGGAACGGTTCCGGGCCGGATTTCCGGGGTGGGAACCGCTTGATCAGCATGAGCTGTTTGTTGAGATGGAGCGGTTTCTTGGTTTGCTGGAGCTCAAGCGGACGGTGTTTCGCAGCGACCATGCGTCGAACTGGCTCGTGTTGAAGGGGACGCTGGGCGCTGATAAGGAACGGTTGTTGGCGCAGGTTCGGATGGCGATTGCCTCGCCCGAAGCGGCGCGGTTGCGGCCGGCTTGGGCTAGGGGGCTTTAATTCTCCGGTCCGCCGGAATTGGCGGTTTTTGGTTAGTTGGCTTGGGTTTCCGCCTTGCTGGCGGGCGTACTTTCTTTTGCTTCGCCAAAAGAAAGTAGCCAAGGCGCCCTGCGGGTTCCTTGCGCTACTCGGCGGTCCGGGCGGCTGCGGAACTCGGGCTACGCCCTCAAACAGTCCTCGCCGAAGGCCCCCGGCCTTCCTGCGTTGTTCAGCGCCTCTCATGGGGACCCGAAAGGCGTCCACGGGCAACCGGGTTGCCGGAAAAAATGATTCCTACGGTCAACCGGGAAAAACGGCCAAAAATGAAATCCACAGTTTGATTCCGGACGCCTCGCTCCTCCCCCTGACAAGGGGGAGGCCGGGAGGGGGTTGGTTTCCGGGCCCCTTGGAAGGTGCCGAGCAACGCAGGGTCTGGCGAAAAAGGGGCGAGGACTGTCTGAGGGCGCAGCCCGAGTTCCGCAGCCCCCGCCAGTCCCGAGTAGGAGTAGCGCAGGGAACCCGCGCAGCGGGCACCAACCCAGGGTCGCCTTCTTCTTTGGCTACTTTCTTCTTGGCGAAGCAAAAGAAAGTCCGCCCGCCAGCAAGGCGGAACCCCAAGCCAATCGAAGCGGCCGGCTTCAGTCTCCGACCAAGCCCCCCAAATAAACACATTCCATTATTAGCCAAATTTTCCGGTTGACCGTGGCATTCGCCTAAACCACCTTCCCAACCCGCAATGCACTAAAAATCGCCAACGTCTGCAAAACGGCAATGCCAATCAACACCTCCCCAAACCGCCGCCCATCCATCATCCCGCCAAAAATAACCGGCGCCATCGCCAGCCCAAGATCCAGCCCGGAATAGACAAACCCATAAACCCGCCCGTAAGCGGATTTCCCAAAGCGCGCCGTGGCAGCGCGACGTACCAGCAGATCCCTCGACGGCCCGGCGATGCCGGTGCAGAAGCCGATGCCGCCCATCAGCGGCAGGATGGCCCAGCCCGGCGGGATGCCGCTGGCGAGCAGAACGGCAAGCAGGGCGGCGATGCCGAGGGCGCCGGCGATCAGGTAGTCGTGGGCGTTCTTCTGGGCGAGAAAGCCGCCGAGGATGATGCCGGCGGCGCCACCGACCAGATAGGTCGACAGGGCCAGCGCGGCCGTCGTCAGCGACAGGCCGTAGAGCGCCTGCAATATCGGGCTGGAAAAGTTCTGGATGGCGCCGAAGGCGGCCGTGATGAGCAGGAAAAAGAGGAAGCACAGCCAGACGGCGCGCGAGCCGAGAAAGGCGAAGGTCGGCGATCTCGCTTCGTCGCTTTTTGCTGCGCGATGGTCGTGCGCCTCGTTGATGGTTTCCCGGCGCCAGAAGAGCAGGGCGAGGGCAACGAGGGCGACAAGGCTGGCGCCGAACGCCGCATTGCGCCAGCCATAGGCCGTGGCGACGCCGGTCATGAAGATCGGTGCAGCGGCCCAGCCGAGATTGCCGGACAGGCCATGCACCGAGAAAGCGTGGCCGAGCCGGGCCTGCGACACGCGGTGGTTGAGCACCGTGAAATCAGCCGGGTGAAAGACGCTGTTGCCGAGGCCGGCCAGCGCGGCGGTGGCGATCAGCATCGGGTAGCCGGTGGCGAAATGCAGCACGACGCCGGCCAGCGCAAAGCAGCTGATGCCGCCGCCAAGTACCCGCGCCGCGCCGAAGCGGTCGACGAGAAAGCCGGCCATCGCCTGGCCGATGCCGGAGACGATGAAAAACACGGTCATCGTCATGCCGATGCCGGTAAAACTGAGGTCGAAGTCCTGCATCAGCCACGGAAAAAGCGGCGGCAGCAGTAGGTGGAAAAAGTGCGAAACGCCATGCACGAAGCCGATCAGGGTGATCACTTCAATGTCGTTGCGCTGGGGCGCGGGCAGGGTGGCGGCCGTCATGGATAAAGTCCGAGTAAAACGTTAAGGATTGCAGTCTAGCTTTGCGAGTGCTTGACCGCGACGCGATATTCGGACAAAAATTATTGCAATGCAGACAGACCTTTGCTTCGATCCCTTACCCCGCCGCGCCCCCACCGCCGAGTTGCCGATGACGGTCAATCTGCGTTGCCCGCCGGCCGATGTTTATGTGCCGCCGCACCGCCACGACTGGGCGCAGCTGGCCTATCCGCTGCGCGGCGGCATCCGCATTTCGGCGGCCGGCATGACCTGGCTGGTGCCCGCTTTGCGCGCCGTGTGGATTCCGCCGCATATCCAGCACGATCTGCTCATGCTCGGTGAAGTCGAATTCCGCACCGTTTATATCGCTCCCGAAGTGGCCCCGCTACCGCTCGATGCCTGTTCGGTGATCGAGGTTTCCGACCTCATGCGGGCGCTTTTCGAGGCACTCAGCGAGGCTGATGGTGACGGCCAGGAGGCGTCGCTGCGCCAGCGTCAGGTGACGGCATTGTTGCTCACCGAAATCCGCCGCGCACCGCCGCTTTCGCTGGGTCTGCCGATGCCGCAGGACCGGCGCCTGCAAGCCTTGTGTCAGGCCCTGATCGACGATCCCGCTTCGGCGCTGTCGCTGGCCGAATGGGCGGCCCGCGTCGGTGCCAGCGAGCGGACGCTGGCCCGCCTGTTCGTCAGCGAACTCAAACTGAGTTTCGGCGCCTGGCGCCAGCAATTGCGCCTGGCCCGGGCGCTCGACCTGATCGGCCGTGGCCGCCCATACGGCGAAGTCGCGGCGGAACTCGGCTACGCCAGCCAGGCCGCCTTCTCGGCCATGTTCAAGCGCGCCTTCGGCGTACCGCCGGGGCGCTTCATGCAGGAACGCAGCACGCCGCCCACCTGAAACTGTCGGTATGCGGCGGTCACAGCTACACTGCACTTTTTGTTGACGGAAGCATGACGATGGAACGCTGTCCCTGGTGCGAAGGATTCGACCTCTACCGCGAGTACCACGACACGGAATGGGGCCTGCCGCTACGCGACGACCGCGCCCTGTTCGAACTCCTGATCCTCGAAGGCGCCCAGGCCGGCTTGTCCTGGGCCACCGTGCTCAAGAAACGGGCGCGCTACCAGTTGGTATTCGACAACTTCGACCCGCACAAGATCGCCCACTACGACGAACAAAAAGTCGCCGCCCTGCTGGCCGACCCCGGCATCATCCGCAACCGCGCCAAGATCGCCGCGACCATCCAGAACGCCAAGGCCTATCTGGCGCTGACCTCCGGGGGGCAATCGTTCAGCGATTTCCTGTGGTCTTTCGTCGGCGGGACGCCGCTGCAAAACGCCCGGACATCGCTGGCCGAAGTCCCCGCCAAAACCGCGCAATCCGATGCCGTGAGCAAAGCCCTGGCCCGCGCCGGTTTCAAGTTCGTCGGCTCGACGATTTGCTACGCTTTCATGCAGGCAACGGGGATGGTGAATGATCATTTGATCAGTTGCCCGCGCTATGAGGAAGTGCAGGGGCACTGATTTTTGCAACGCTCGTCGCGGGCGGCTGTGCATGCTGTTGTCGGCGCCAATACTCCCGAGCCTCAGACTGCTCAGAAGCGCGGTTTGCCCACCGTGAAAACCGGATAATGGCGGCCAATTTGTTTTGAACGCTATTTTGGAAGCCCCGCATGGAAATCAAGGTCAACTTTCTCGACAAGCTTCGTCTTGAAGCCAAGTTCGACTCAGCGCCGGGGCCGTTCGATTACTTTCTGGCTTCGTCGGCTTTGTGTGCGGCTTATTTTGTGAAGCTGTACTGCGACACGCGCAACATTCCTACCGAGAACATCCGCCTGTCGCAGAACAATATTGTCGATCCGGAAAACCGCTACCAGCAGATTTTCAAGATCCAGGTCGAGTTGCCGGCGGATATTTCTGAAAAGGACCGGCAGGGCATTTTGCGTTCCATCGACCGGTGTACCGTAAAGAAGGTGGTGCAGACCGGGCCCGAGTTTGTAATCGAGGAGGTGGAAAATCTCGATGCCGATGCGCAGGCCTTGCTGACGCTGAATTCCGACTCAGAGGCAAGCACCTATATTGCCGGCAAGGATCTGCCGCTTGAGCAGACTATCGCCAACATGTCCGGCATTCTGGCGGGCTTGGGCATGAAAATCGAGATCGCCTCGTGGCGCAACCTGGTGCCCAACGTCTGGTCACTTCATATCCGCGATGCGCACTCGCCGATGTGCTTTACCAACGGCAAGGGCGCCACCAAGGAAAGCGCGCTGGCCTCGGCGCTGGGCGAGTTCATCGAGCGGGCGAATTGCAATCACTTCTACAACGACCAGTTCTGGGGCGAAGAGATTGCCAACGCGGCTTTCGTGCATTACCCGAACGAGCGCTGGTTCAAACCGGGCCGCAAGGATGCGTTGCCGATCGGGATGCTCGATGAATACTGCCGGGAGATCTACAACCCGGATGGTGATCTGCGCGCTTCGCACCTCTACGACACCAACTCCGGCAACACTGAGCGCGGCATCTGCACGCTGCCCTATGTGCGCCAGTCGGACGGCGAGATGGTGTATTTTCCGACCAACCTGATCGACAACCTATTCCTGAGCAACGGCATGAGCGCTGGCAACACGCTGGCCGAAGCGCAGGTGCAATGCCTGTCGGAAATTTTCGAGCGGGCGGTCAAACGCGAAATCCTCGAAGGTGAGATCGCGCTGCCCGATGTGCCGCAGGACGTGCTGGCGAAATACCCCGGCATCTTGGCCGGCATCGAGGAACTCGAAAATCAGGGCTTCCCGGCGCTGGTGAAGGATGCGTCGCTGGGTGGAGAGTTTCCGGTGATGTGCGTCACCCTGATGAACCCGCGCACGGGCGGCGTGTTTGCGTCTTTCGGCGCCCACCCCAGCTTGGAAGTGGCGCTGGAACGCAGTCTGACCGAGCTGCTGCAGGGGCGCAGCTTCGAAGGCCTCAACGATCTGCCCCGGCCGACCTTCGAAAGCAATGCCGTCACTGAGCCGAACAACTTTGTCGAGCATTTCATCGACTCCAGCGGCGTGGTGTCGTGGCGCTTTTTCAGCGCCAAGTCCGATTACGAATTCGTTGAGTGGGATTTCTCCGGCCACGGCGAAAACTCCAATGCCGACGAAGCCGCCGCCTTGTTCGGCATTCTCGAAGACATGGGCAAGGAAGCGTACATGGCGGTCTATGACCAGCTTGGCGCCACGGCCTGCCGCATTCTGGTGCCGGGTTATTCGGAAATCTACCCGGTGGAAGACCTGATCTGGGACAACACCAACAAGGCGCTGGCCTTCCGCGCCGATATCCTGAACCTGCATCAACTCGACGATGCCGGCCTGGCGGCCTTGCTTGAACGCCTGGAAGACAGTGAGCTCGATGATTACACCGACATCATCACCCTGATCGGCGTCGAGTTTGACGAGAATACGGCCTGGGGCCAGCTGACCATTCTGGAGTTGAAGCTGCTGATCAATCTGGCCTTGCAGCAATTTGAAGCAGCGCACGAACTGGTGGGCACTTTCCTGCAATACAACGAAAACACGGTCGAGCGCGGTTTGTTTTATCAGGCCTTGAACGTGGTGCTTGAGGTGCTGCTCGACGACGAACTGGAACTGGACGATTACGTGGTCAATTTCCGCCGCATGTTTGGCGACCCGCGAATGGACGCGGTGATCGGGTCAGTGGACGGCAGCGTGCGCTTCTTCGGCTTGACGCCAACGAGCACGAAACTGGAAGGGCTCGACAGGCACCAGCGCCTGATCGACAGCTACAAAAAACTGCACATGGCGCGGGGCAATTCTGCCCGGTAATCCAAGGTCAGCCCAGGCCGCGTTGCGGTCAGAGGGCAAACCTCGGCTGCTTCTTACGCCCCGTCCTTCTCCAGCTTCAAGGATGCCGAATTGATGCAGTAGCGCTGCCCCGTCGGCGCCGGGCCGTCGTCGAAGACGTGGCCGAGATGGGCGCCGCAGTCGTGGCAGGTGACTTCGGTGCGGATCATGCCGACGCTGCGGTCGACGTGCTCGTCGATCAGTTTTTCATCGTTCGGTGTGTGGAAGCTCGGCCAGCCGCAGCCGGAATCGAACTTGGCTTCCGAGCGGAAGAGCGGGGCGCCGCAGCAGATGCAGTGGTAGGTGCCGTCTTCGTGGGTGTCCCAGTATTTGCCGGTGAAGGCGCGTTCGGTGCCTTTCTGGCGGGTGACGCGGTACTCGGTTTCGTCGAGCTGGGCACGCCATTCGGCGTCGGTTTTTTCGATTTTCGGCATG
>VIKE01000081.1 GCA_008080565.1 Rhodocyclaceae bacterium
GGCATTTACCTTTCGTTAACCAGAAAGGCCAAAGCGCGGCCATAACTGCCTGAATATGCGCACAGTTTTCCTGTTGAAGCGGAACTGTCCACAGACCTGTGGATTAACCACGCAGCCGTCCCTGAAGCGGACGGACACAGGCGGTCCCGCGGCTAAGCCCGCATAGCCGCCCGAGAATGAAAGCGCGCCCATGTTCATGACCATCGCCCGCCCGGCGGTGGAGCCCCAAGGCCCCGACTTCGTCGCCGTCCCCGGTTCCCCCGCCATCGCCGAACTCTCGCCGCGCGCCATGCACGCGCGACTGCTCGAGAATGCGGCGCTGAGGCGGATGCGCGGCGCCGAGCGGCTACGGAGCAACCGCATGGCAGACGCGGACTACTGGCTGCACGCCGCGCCGGTGGCCGTCCGCAAGGCCTGCGCCCTGCGGGAAGAGAAGACCTTCGCGCCGCTTCCCTGAGTTCATCAGCCATTCTGCCAGGCTGAACCATTGCGACCTGCCTCGAAGCGAGCAATCGAGGCCATGGCGGTCTGGTTTGCCTTCGTGGACTAGGGTCGCGGCTTGAAGATGAAGTTGAAGATGTAACCGGGGGTCTCTACGGCCGCGCGATGATCCATCTCGGGGTCAAAGGCTGAAATCGGCTGCAGAGCGTCGTTTTTCAGCACGAAGGCGTCGTAGCCGAGATCGGTCACAGCCTTGATCGAATCCTCGATGGAAGATTCGGAGTGGCGCTCCTCAAGTTCAATCAACATGCTCGGCCGATCGCGCGCTATCAGACCGGCAGCTCCGGCGATCACCGCCGGCTCATGGCCCTCAACGTCGATCTTGATGAAGCCGCAGGGCGGGATATCCAGATCGTCCAGGCGCGTCGTCGTCACCTCGACCACCCCGAATTCCATCGCGCCCGACCAATTGTTCTCGAGTGAGGCATGCTGGTTCGAAAAGCCGCGGGCGGATCGCGGCACATTGAGGCTGGCCACACCCGACCGGTTCGACAGGGCGGCACGGCTGGCAATCACATTGGCCGGCCGCGCCGCATCGAGGATGGCGAACATCTTCGGATTGGGCTCGAACGCGTAGACCGTGGGGCAGAGCGCGGCCAGCTGATGGGTCCAGACCCCACGATTCGCACCGACGTCGATGGCGACCCGCGCCGGGTCCACCAGCTCCGGCAGCAGATGAATCTCCGGTTCGCCGCGCCGCAACTCGCGGGCGACGATTCGCTTCAGTTCCTGCCTGGGGCTGAAGACAGCCCGCTTGATCCGCTCACGGAAGGTGGTCGGCGGGGTCCAGCTCACGGCCGGACACTCATCGAGTCGGCAAACCGCTGGAACAGATAGAGGCTGTCGGTCGGCCCCGGCGAGGCCTCAGGGTGGTGCTGGACGCTGAACACCGGCCGGCCGGTCAGGGCGATGCCGCAGTTGGTGCCGTCGAACAGGCTGACATGAGTCTCGCTGACCGTGCCCGGCAGGCTGTCGCGGTCAACGGTGAAGCCGTGGTTCATCGAAACGATCTCGACCTTGCCCGTGGTCAGGTCCTTGACCGGATGGTTGGCACCGTGGTGGCCTTGGACCATCTTCACTGTCTTCGCGCCAAGCGCAAGCGCGAGCATCTGGTGCCCGAGGCAGATGCCGAACAGGGGCGTGCCGCTGTCGACCAGTTTGCGGATTTCCGGCACTGCATAGACGCCGGTCGCCGCTGGATCGCCTGGCCCGTTGGACAGGACCACGCCGTCCGGCTTACGCGCGAGAATGGCCTCAGCGGTCGTATCGGCCGGAACCACGGTGATTTTCGCGCCGGTCGAGGCCAGCGCCCGCAGGATGTTTCGCTTCACGCCATAGTCGACGACGACCACCGACTTGTCGGCCGCGTCCACGCGAGGATGGCCGTCCGGCCAGTCCCACAGGCCTTCGTCCCAGTCGAAGGACTGCATGGTCGAGGCGTCCTTGGCCAGGTCCAGACCGACCAGGCCTGTCCATGCCTTCGCCTGGGCGATCAGCGCCTCAAGGTCGAATTGTCCGGACGGGTCGTGGGCGATGACCGCGTGCGGCGCGCCCATGTCGCGGATACGGGCGGTCAGGGCGCGGGTGTCCACGCCGGACAGTCCGACCACGCCGCGCCGCTTCATCCAGCCGTCAAAATCGCTCTCGCTGCGCCAGTTGGCCGGGTCGGTTGGGGCGTCGCGGAAGATCGCGCCGCGCGCGGAGGTGTCAGAACCCCCGCCGATCTGCTCGATGTCCTCGACGTTGGTCCCGGTGTTGCCGACGTGCGGGAAGGTGAAAGCCAGGATCTGGCTCATGTAGGAGGGGTCAGTCAGGATTTCCTGATAACCCGTCATGGCGGTGTTGAAGACCACCTCGCCAAGCGCCGAACCCACGGCACCGCAGCCGATGCCTTGCAGGATTGTGCCGTCCGCGAGCGCGAGCACGCCGGTCACGCCGGGAAGAAGTGTGGTGGTCATGGCGCGCTCTCTATCACCGAATCCCGGCGAGCAAACGGCGCGTTTGCTAGTGAGCCGCCGCCTCGGGGTCAACCGGGTTCCCGCGCTGGCCCCGCATAAAGGCGAACCAGGCCCCGCTCGTGATGACGAAGAAGATCGCCGTCGGCAGGATGTAGCCCGGCGCCGCGGCCGCCACGGCTGCTGTGGTGAACATCAGGCCCAGAGCCGCGATGAACCGCGCCCGGGTCCAGCGCGCCAGCCGGAACAGGGAGGCGGAGCACAGGCCATAGACCACGAGACTCAGCACTGACGTCACGCCGACAAGCATGCCGAACTGGCCACCCAGGGTCGGCTGGCCGGACAGAATGGCCACGATGCTCATAATCGCGCCGCCCAGAAGCGGGTTGACGACAGGCGTCCGCTCGCCGTGACCGAACCCGGACGGCAGGTAGCCTGACCGGGCAGCGGCCCGCGCCGTTTCTCCGCCCAGCATGACCCAGCCGCTCAGCGTGCCGATGGCCTTGATCACGGCACAGGCCGCGACCGCCGCGCCGATCGAGGCTCCGAACACACGCGCCGTCAGGTCGGCATAGGGGCTGGAGGATTCGGCCAGAGCTCCGGCCGGGATCACGCCGAACACCGCCACGCTGGCCGCCACATAAATGATCGAGGCCAGCAGGACGCCGGCGATCGAGGCCCGGCCGACGTCGCGCGCGGGATTGCGGACGCGGGCCGACAGGACCGCCGCGGTCTCCACGCCGAGGAAGGCCCAAAAGATCAGCGCCAGGGAGGCGGGTACGCTTTCGGCCAGACTGTTCCCCGACGGGCTCCACGAGGCGGCAAACGTCGCACCGTTGAAGGCCGAGACGCCGGCGGCCACAGCGATGACGAGGGGGACGAGGCCGATGACCAAGGCCAGGGCCGCAAACCGGGACGCCGCCCGCGCCCCGAGGATGTAGGCGCCCGTCGTCAACCAGATGAGGCCGAGATTGCAGAAGGTGGCGGCGACAGGCTGCTTCAACAAGGGGAAGAAGAAGCCGAGATAGCCGGTAGCGGCGACAGCGATGGCGACATTGCCGACGAGGCAGGCTGTCCAGAAGGCCAGCGCCGTCTGGAAGCCGAAGAACCGCCCCAGGCCACGCTCTGCGAAGCCGGACAGGCCATCCGCGTCCGGCTGCAGTCGGCCCAGCGCCGCGAATACCAGCGCCAGGGTCACGGCTCCGAGGCCGGCGACGGCCCACCCCACGACGCTCGACGACCCGACTGGCGCCAGGGTGGCGGGCAGCAGGGAGACGCCCAGCTTGTGCATGTCTTCGATGGCCTCGGTCATGGATGAACCTCTGCGATCCGCGACTGGAACCAGGCCAGCGCAATCTCATGGTAGGGGCTGAGCGCGCCGCGATCATAGGTGCCCGCCGACAGGTTGCGCTGCACCGCCTCGCAGATGGCGGCGTCCTCGGCCGTTATCCGGTCCGAGGCGGTCAGGGCCTCGCCCAGAGCGCCCTCCCCGCCGTCGTTGAGGAACAGATAGTCCAGTCGCGTCTGCCCCGGCCCGACCGGCGTCATCCGCTCGATCATGGCCCCGTCGCGATAGACGTTGATCCCGAGGTTCGGCCACAGCCACCCCCAGACGCCCGCCTGCGGCCCGTCGTTGACCCCAACCGCCTCCTGCAGGACCAGATCGCCCTCGACCCGCACCCGGTACTCGGCCCCGCCCAGCTCGTCGGCCAGCACCGGATGGACCGAGCCGATGTGGTAGCCCTCCAGATAGTTCTCGGCATAAGTCTTCCAGTCGCAGGCCAGATCGTGCGACCGGCGCAAGGCCGGCGCGGCCATACGCAGGCCCCGCTCCGCCAGCAGGGCCTCCAGTGGCGCGACATGGTCCGCCAACGGCGCGGCGTCCGCATCCATGGTGGCGAAGACCAGCCCGCGCCAGGTCTCCAGCCGCAGGGCCAGCAAGCCGAACTCGCGCGGATCGAACCCCTCCGCCGCGCCGAAGCCCGTCGCCGCCCTCAGCCGCCCGTCCAGCGCATAGCGCCAGCCGTGGTAGGCGCAGACCAGTTCACCCTCGCAATGCCCGCTCGCGCCCGTGACCAGAGGTCCGGCCCGGTGGCGGCAGACATTGTGAAACGCGCGCAGAAGGCCGTCCTTGCCCCGGACCGCCAGCAGACGATGCCCCGCGACGTCGCTCGTGATCCAGTCGCCGGACGCCGGCGCCTCCGCCTCATGACCGAGGAACAGCCAGGCCTTTCCGAACACGGCCAAACGTTCGCGCGCCCAGGCGTCGGGACAGCCATAGAGTCGGGCGGGAAGCGTGGCCTGCATGATCGGGATGAAGGCCCCGGCCGGCACGCGCCGTCAACCAGTCTCAGATCGTGATCGCATCCATGCCCGCGAACACTGCGTGGGTCGCGCCGGCGGACTGTGCGGCGAGCCCCCGATCCGGGCGCAGGTTGAGCAGCATCACCTGTGGGCAGGCTTCGCGCGCCGCACCGATCAGGGCCGAGGCGTCCAGCCACTCCCGCGCACTTTCATGAGCTACGCCGGCGAAGTCGATGGCCAGACAGCGGGCGCGCACCTCTGACAGGCGCCGGGCCGCTCCCGCATCGGGGGCGATGTGCAGGATGACGCCCAGCGCCGCGGTCTCGAAATGGGCGAGCGCCTCGTCTATCGTCTCGGGCGGCGCCTGCTCCAGCCCGCCCATGACCTCGACCAGCAGCGACCCCGGCGCGGCACCGAGCTGCAACTCGGTGCACAACAGGGCGAACCGTCCGCCGCTGGACGCCACCGTGCGCCAGAACGCCGGCAGGACGCCGCTGTCATCCGGCCCCAGATGCAGCAGATCGAGACCGTGGCTCAGCGTCTGCAGGTCGATCCGCTTCAGGTCCATTGGCTCCAGCGTACGGCGTCCCAGAGCCGCCAGCGCGGTCTCGCCGCCCCTATGGCGCACCGTGCGGCGAACGCGGCGACTGACCGGAACCGACCGGCTGAGATCAAACACCGGTTGGGCGGCCAGCGTCACGGTCAGCTCGCGGCGGGCGCGGGTCACAAGCGTGAAGGTCAGGCTTTCATAAGGTGCCGCGTAGGACCGGCGCTCGCCCAGCGGCGCCCGCGACGAACCGGGCGCGTCTTCGGAATCGATTGAGCCCTGGGCCAGGTGGGCTTCGCCCCCGATACGACTCATGACCGCTACCTCACGCCGGTCCGAACTATCACCCACGCAGAGGTTCGCGCCCCAAGGCGCAAACACTTCGCTGACGAACATGGTCAAACGGCGTTGACCAAGGCCCGTCCCGATCTGGCACCCCACGCCTGTTGACAGGCCCCTTCACTTTGTGTTGTAAAGTACTTCGTTATAGGAGCTTTCACTATGCACTCGACTCGTTCGCTGATCGCTGCCGTCCTGACCTGCGGCGTTCTCGCCCTCGTCTCGCCCGCGAAGGCGCAGACCCCGCCGCCCGCGCCTGCCGCAGCCCCGAGTCCTCCCAACCTGCAGCTCCGTGACGCCGGCCTGGTGGCAGACTATTTCGCAGCCGATCCGGCCACGGCCTCCCCGGGCGCGATCATCGTCCTGGGCGGATCGGAAGGCGGCCTGGGCGGCTCACGCAATCTGGCGCGGCGTCTGGCCGCCGCCGGCTTCGATGCTATCGCCGTCTCCTATTTCGGCGAGGCCGGACAGTCGTCCCGGCTGGACCAGATCCCGATCGAGCCGGTCGCCCGCGCCCGCGAATGGCTGGAAGCGCGGCCCGGTCCGGGCGAGGCGATCGCGGTCGTCGGCGTGTCCAAGGGCGGCGAACTGGCCCTGCTGACCGCCAGCCGGGACCCCGCCATCAAGGCCGTGGTGGCCGCCGTGCCGTCCCATGTCGTCTGGCAGGGGATCGACATGCAGGGCGGGATGACCGGTTCCTCCTGGACCGCCGGCGGGGTTCCGCTGGCCTATGTGCCCTACGACCTGAGCAACGGCTTCGTCAGCGTCCACGCCCTCTATGCCGACAGCCTCGCCTCCGCCCCCGCCGAAGCCGAAATCCCGGTCGAGCGGATCGCGGGCCCGGTCCTGCTGGTCTCGGGCCAGGCCGACACCCTGTGGCCCTCTACGGAGATGGCCAACCGCGTCGAGCAGCGCCTGCGGGCGAACGGCTTCCCGCACGGCGTGACCCACCTTTCCTATCCCGACGCGGGCCATGCCGTGTTCGGCGCCCCTGTCCGGGCCGACACGCCCGGCCTGGAGCGGGTCCTGTCGGTCGGCGGCACGATCGATGGTCTGGTCGCCGCCCGAGCCGATGGCTGGCCTCGCGCGCTGGCCTTCCTCAAGGACGCCCTGGCCACCGACTGACGGCTTGCGTCATCCGGCCCGTATGGGCAGGAAGCCGGCATGAGCATTACCACGGTCGGCCTCGATGCCGACGACACCCTCTGGCACAACGAGACCATCTTCCGGCTGACCCACGACCGGTTCGTCAGCCTGCTGGCCGACCATGCCGATCGCGCCACGCTGGAAGCCCGGCTGGCCGAGACCGAGAAGCGGAACCTGCGGCTCTACGGCTACGGGGTGAAGGGCTTCACCCTGTCGATGATCGAGACGGCGATGGAGCTGACCGGCGGCGAGGCGCCGGCCTCGGTGGTCCGGGAGATCCTCGCGGCGGGCCGGGAGATGCTGGCTCATCCGGTAGAGACCCTGCCCGGGGTCGACGAAGCCCTGGCCGCCCTTTCGGAACGGTATCGCCTCGTGCTGATTACCAAGGGCGACCTGCTGGATCAGGAGCGCAAGCTGGCCGCCTCGGGCCTCGGCGACCTGTTCGCCGCGGTCGAGATCGTCTCGGAGAAGGATCGCGGGACCTATGACCGGATCTTCGCTCGCCACGGCACGGGCGCGGACGAGGCGATCATGGCCGGGAACTCCATGAAGTCGGACGTCCTGCCGGCCCTCGAGGCCGGCGCCTTCGCCGTCCACATCCCCTATGTGATCACCTGGGCGCATGAACTCGCCGACGCGCCCGAGAACCATCCTCGCTTCGGCGCGCTGGATAGCATCGCCGATCTCCCGGCATGGATTGATCAACGGGCCGGGCCGCACTCAGGTAACAGTGTTTAGTTCCGCAAAGTTCAGATTAAATTTTCCCGGTAACCAACACGACACCGTGACATGAATAACGTCGTAATATAGTTCATTTTATTATTGCAACGCTTGACCGACACATCTGTGTTGGGTTTGTGACGGCCATCTGGCTTGGGGGAGCAGATGTCTGTCACTTTCAAGCGAGATAAACATGATTGTTACGCGTAACCGGCTGCTGGCCACGACAGTGCTCGCAGGTGTGATGGCCGTCTCCGCGCCCGCCTGGGCCCAGACAGCGCCGACCCAGGAACCGCTCAATACCGCGCCGGGTGCCGCGGATGCCCAGGACGATTCCTCGGAACTCGACGAAGTTGTCGTCACCGGCTCGCGCATTCGCCGCGACCCGACCAATTCGCCCACGCCGCTGATCCAGGTCCAGCGCGAGGACCTGCTGACCACCGGTCAGACCACGGTCATTGACTACCTCGCCACCATCCCTGCCCTGTCCAACTCCGTTGTCCCGTCCGACACGACCGGCAGTGGTCTGGGCGATGGCGGCCTGTCGCTGCCGAACCTGCGCAGCCTGGGCTCCAACCGCACCCTGACCCTCGTCGACGGTCGCCGTCACGTGGGTTCCAGCGGCGGACAACTGTCCGTCGATATCGACACCATCCCGCGCCTGCTGATCGAGAACATCGAGATCGTCACCGGCGGCGCCGCCTCGGTCTATGGCGCTGACGCTGTGTCGGGCGTGCTGAACTTCATCCTGCGCAAGGATTTCGAGGGTCTCGAGATCGACGCCAACTACGGCATGATCAACCAGAATGGCGAAGCGAACCGCCGCATCTCGGCTCTCGCCGGGGTTAACCTGTTCGATGACCGGCTAAACCTCTATGCGCACGGCGAATATGAAGAGGTCGACGAAGTCACCTCGCTGGATATCGACTGGCTGAAGGACGCGCCGATCCTGCTGGGTGTCGATGCCGACCCGACATCGGCCCGCAGCGACGGCATTACCGACGTCCGGCTGTTCTCGGGCGTGAGCCGGATCGACCGGCCGCGGTGGGGTCAGACCACCCTTGCCAATGTGGCCCAGCCGAGCCCCCTCAACGATCCTGACGTACCCTACGCCAACTGCTTCCCGGGTGGCTTCTTCTCGTACAGCTCCAACTGCTTCGGCGTTCAGCCGGGCCGGACCTACTACTATGACGGCACGACCGCACGTCTGGCGAACTTCGGCGAGCGCGTGGGTGAGACCGGCATCAACCGGCCCTTCAACATCGGCGGCGACGGCGAAAATCCTGCCGAATTCTCCACCGGATCGCGTGTGCCCCGTTCGGAGTCCGCACGGTTCCAGGCGGGCCTGAATTTCGAGATCACACCTGACATCGAATTCTACGCCGAGGCAAAATACGTCACCGAAGATACCTTCGATCTGTCGCAGCCGACCTTCTACGACATCGATCTGGACAACTCGTACTCGGCCAATGAGGTCAATCCGATCTACAGCGTCGCCAGCTTCGACCTTCGCTGGACGGACAACGCCTTCCTGCCGGCCAATGTCCGCAATGCGATCGCCACAAACACGATCACGCCCTACACCCAGCCCACTGCGACCACTCCGGGCCAGCCGCTGGCTCCCTTCCTGTTCCAGAACGCGCGTCACAGCATGTTCGGCCCGGACCGTACGCAGGAGAATACGCGGGAACTGACCCGCTACGTTGCAGGCTTCCGCGGCTCGTTCGACCGGTTCGCCTTCGTCAACAATGTCGACTGGGACATCGGCTACACCTACGGCGAGGTCGAGGTTGAGAACCGCGAACGCGGCACTGACAGCCAGCGTTTCGCCCTGGCCGCGGACGCCGTGGTCGACACCGCCGGTGAAGTAAACGGCCGTCCGGGCGAGATCGTCTGTCGCGTGCAGTTGCTGGCCGACCGGAACTCACCGTTCCTCAACGACGCCACCACGGGCGGTGACCTGCGCGACACCGACTATGGCCGCCGCTCGATCAGCGAGTGCGCCCCGCTGAACGTCTTCGGCAAAGGCAATCAGTCCGAACAAGCCCTGGCCTACATCGATGCCGTCATTGGCGTCACCGAGCGCAACGAGCAGGAGCAGGCCATTGCTTCCGTCTCGGGCACGCTCTGGGATTTCTGGGGCGCCGGTCCGATCGGCGTGGCTCTCGGCGCCGAGTACCGACGTGAAGCGACCTCGGCCACCGGGCGCGATCGTGACACGGCTGGTCGCGGATTCCTGTTCCTGAACTCCGGTCCTGATTTCGACGAGGCCGAGTACACCAGCGAGGAAGTCTTCACCGAACTGTCCGTGCCGCTGTTCCGCGACAGCTTCATGGGTGAATACGCCGAACTCAGCGCCTCCTACCGCTATGCCGACTATTCGACCGTCGGGGACGTGGACGTCTACGGCGTGAACCTTGTGTACCGCCCGATCCGGGACATCGCGTTCAAGACGAGCTTCAACTCGTCGGTTCGCGTCCCCGACCTGGCCGAGAATTTCTCGCCGTTCAGCCAGACCTTCCTGAACGGGTTCGCCGACCCCTGCGCCACCCTGAACATCGCGGCCCAGGACACCGAGACCCAGACGAACCGCATCGCCAACTGCACCGCCCTGGCCCAACAGCAGGGCCTGACATTCGACTTCGCCGGCGCGACCGCCACCAACGCCGATGACTTCAACCCGATCTACACCTCGGGCATCGCCGGTGTGCTGGGCGGCAACCCCAACCTGCGGCCGGAAGAGTCGGACAGCTTCACCTTCTCGACGGTGCTTCGCCCGCGCTTCTTCCCGAACCTGTCGGTGGTCCTCGACTATTACGAGATCAAGATCGACCAGGTCATCGCCTCGGTCTCGGCCGGGACGGCGGCGGCAAACTGCGTCAGCGGCGAGTCGCTGAACACGGCCGCCTGTTCGACCATCTTCCGCAACAATCCGAACATTCCGTTCGGTGTCGGCGCGCCGCTGAACGATCCCATCGGCGGCTTCATCGAGGGCTCGATCAACTACGCCTCGCTGGAAACCCGCGGCCTCGACTTCACCGTCAACTACGCGATGGACCTCGAGGAGGCCTTCGGCCGCAACTGGGGCCGCCTCAACTACTCGGTGGGCGGGCTGTGGCTGATCGACCAGAAGCAGTTCGACCTGGGAGCCGAACGAGGTCTGGAGCGTGAACTGGACTGCGGACTGGCAGACCGCCCAGGACATCATCCAGGCGCGGGACGCTGTGACCAACGCTGATCAGCGCCCGTATGATCAGTTCAACACCGGCAACTTCACGCGGCACGACTTCACCGTCCGCTGGAACGCTCGCGATGACCTGTCAATCCGCGCCGGGGTGGTCAACGCCTTCGACGCCGAACAGGCACCCTACCTGGGCACGACCCTGTATTCGAACTTCGACCCCTACGGCCGTCGCTTCTTCATCGGCCTGAACTACCGCCCGTTCTGATCTACAGACCGGCAGAACGATGCCCGCGAGGGCCGCTGACATGACCGCAGCGTCACCGCCCATGCTGTCGGCGGCATTGGCCACGATGAGGACGCCGTTCCCGCTGCCAGGGAACAGGGCCACGAAAGCGAACCAGGTGCCGTCCGAGCCGGCATGGGTCAGTACGGGCCCAACCCGGCCTGCGATCTGCGGCGTCGCGCCCCAGCCGAGGGCGAAGACTGTATCTCCTTGAGGCGTATGAAGAACGCGGTAGGTGTCCGTCGCCAGCAGCCTGCCCCGACCTTCTTCTCCGGCCAGCTGGTCGACGCAGAACCGGGCCCAATCGGCCAGGGTCATCCGCACGCCACCCGCCGGGGTGAGCATCTCCGGATTGCCTTCGGTCTCGATGGCTACGCGACCGTCGATATGGCCAACGGCCTCGCCCGCGTCCGGAGTCTGGTCGTAGGTGGCCGAGGTCATGCCCAGCGGCGCGAAGACCTCTTGCTTCATCAGGTCCGCAAAGGATTTGCCGGTCACGCGTTCGGCGATGGCCCCGGCGAGGATGAAGCCGGTATTGGAATAGCTGGCCTCGCCCCTTGCGGGCCCCACCGGAGCCTCGGCCACGGCCCGGCGCAGATAGGCCAGCCGTTGCTCCGGCAAGGGCTGGCCGTCCGTGAAAAAGGTCTGGAAATACGCCATGTCGCTGAGGTTTTCGGGCAGGCCCGAGCGATGCGACATCAGCTCCAGCAGCGTCACGTCGCGATACTCGGGGCGCATGTCTGCCGCCAGCTCCGGCAGCATTTCCGACAGGGGCGCGTCCCACCGCAGCAGGCCGCGCTCGACCAGCCGCGCGACCATGGTCGCCGTCATGGCCTTGCCGTCGGACCCAAGGTTCCAGCGGTCGTTCAGGGATACAGGCGTGCCGCCTTCCATCGACCGGACACCGCGGACGGCCTGGTCGACGACCACGCCATCGCGGATCACCAGCATGCCGAGCGCCGGCACGGCCTGACCTTCCATGGAGGTCGCGAGGGTGTCTGCGACCGGCACCTCCTGGGCGCTCACCGGGGCGGCGGCCAGAAGGGCGAGGCAGAAGATGACGGCGAGGCGAGTCATGGACCTGTCCGGGTTGAAGAACATTGATCCCTGATCGGCGCATCGCGTTCGGTCAGCAAGTGAAGCATTGTTCATTGACCGTGGGCTGACACTGCCGCGAGCGGATAATCGCTTGCCCCACAGCCCGCCCGTCTTTAGACGGGCCGCTTAACCGACAACCCGACCGGCCCCCACGGCGTCACAGCCGCTGGCGGGTTCGCGCGCGCAAGGAGCCTGGCAGCCCGTGCTTGAAGATGAGGTCCCGCACGAAGAGCGCGACGCCATGATTCGGGCGACGCTGGCCGAGCATGGCGACTCGGGCGTGACCCCACGGCACACGCTGTTCTACTTCTACGGCGAGGGCGACCACGATCTGAATGAAGTCGCGCGCCGCGCCGGTTTCCTGACCCGGGGTCAGGACGACTGCACCATCCTCGAGACGACCATGTCCGTGGACGAGGCCTCCTTCACCCCGGTCTCCTCCATGATGCAATCCTGGGCCGCGGCCTTCCAGCTGGACTACGACGGCTGGGAGTGCGCGGTCGTGACGAACTGAGTAGCCCATGCCCAAGCGCACAGACATCCAGTCGATCCTCATCATCGGCGCGGGCCCGATCGTGATCGGACAGGCGTGCGAGTTCGACTATTCGGGCGTGCAGGCGTGCAAGGCGCTGAAGGCCGAGGGTTACCGGGTCATTCTGGTCAACTCGAACCCGGCCACCATCATGACCGACCCGGAGGTGGCCGACGCCACCTATATCGAGCCGATCACCCCGGAGTTCGTCGAGCGCATCATCGCCAAGGAGCGGCCCGACGCCCTGCTGCCGACCATGGGCGGCCAGACGGCGCTGAACACGGCCCTGGCTCTCGATGCTTCGGGCGCGCTGAAGAAGTGGGGCGTGGAGATGATCGGGGCCAAGGCCGACGTCATCGACAAGGCCGAGGACCGCCAGAAATTCCGCGATGCCATGGACAAGCTGGGTCTGGAAAGCCCGCGCTCCAAGGCCATCCACCACATCGACGAGGCCGAGGACGCCCTCGCCTTCGTCGGCCTTCCCGCCATCGTCCGCCCGTCCTTCACCCTCGCCGGCACCGGCGGCGGCATCGCCTACAATGTCGAGGAATACCGCGAGATCGTCGAACGCGGTCTGGACCTGTCGCCGACCACCGAGGTGCTGGTCGAGGAAAGCGTGCTGGGCTGGAAGGAGTATGAGATGGAGGTGGTCCGCGACAAGGCGGACAACTGCATCATCATCTGCTCGATCGAAAACCTTGATCCGATGGGCGTACACACCGGCGACTCGATCACCGTTGCGCCGGCCCAGACGCTGACCGACAAGGAATACCAGATCCTGCGCAATGCCTCGATCGCCGTGCTACGCGAGATCGGCGTCGATACCGGTGGTTCCAACGTGCAGTTCTCGATCAACCCGAAGGACGGTCGAATGATCGTCATCGAGATGAACCCGCGCGTCTCGCGTTCGTCGGCGCTGGCCTCCAAGGCAACCGGCTTCCCGATCGCCAAGATCGCCGCCAAGCTGTCGGTCGGTTACACGCTCGACGAGTTGTCGAACGACATCACCGGCGGCAAGACCCCGGCTTCCTTCGAGCCGTCGATCGACTACGTCGTCACCAAGGTGCCGCGCTTCGCCTTCGAGAAATTCCCGCAGGCGGATGACACACTGACCACGCAGATGAAGTCGGTTGGCGAGGTTATGGCTATCGGCCGCACCTTCCAGGAGTCGCTGCAGAAAGCCTTGCGCGGACTGGAAGTCGGCGTTGATGGGTTCAATCTGAAAACTGTCGACCCGGCCACCATCGACGAGCAGCTGGCCCGTCCGACCCCGGATCGCCTGTGGTACGTCGCCGATGCGTTTGGCATCGGTATGTCGGTCGAGCGCGTTTTTGAACTGACGAAAATCGATCCGTGGTTCCTCGTCCAGATCAAGGAGATCGTTGATCTCGAACTGGCTGTGGAAAAACGCGAATTTTCCTCGTTGACCGCGGAAGAAGTGCGCTACCTGAAGCGCAAGGGCTTTGCTGACCGTCGTCTGGCTTACCTGCTGAAAACGACCGAAACCGAATTCCGCAATCGTCGTCATGTCTTGGGCGTCCGTCCGGTTTACAAGCGTGTTGATACCTGTGCCGCGGAGTTTTCGACCGATACAGCCTACATGTACTCGACCTACGAGGATGAGTGCGAGGCCAATCCGACTGACAAGAAGAAGATCATGGTCCTCGGCGGCGGTCCGAACCGCATCGGCCAGGGTATCGAGTTCGACTACTGTTGCGTGCATGCCGCCATGGCAATGCGCGAAGACGGTTACGAAACGATCATGGTCAACTGCAATCCGGAAACCGTGTCGACTGACTACGATACCTCGGATCGTCTGTATTTCGAGCCGCTGACGCTGGAAGACGTGCTGGAAATCGTCGCCATCGAAAAGCCGGTCGGCGTCATCGTCCAGTATGGCGGGCAGACGCCGCTCAAGTTGGCGCTGGCGCTCGAAGCCAATGGCGTGCCGATCATCGGTACCAGCCCGGAATCGATCGACGTTGCCGAAGACCGCGAGCGCTTCCAGAAGCTGTTGCACGAACTCGGCCTCAAGCAACCGCCGAACCGCACGGCCCGTACCGAGGAAGATGCCCTTCGTCTGGCCCAGGAAATTGGCTATCCGCTGGTCGTCCGCCCGTCCTACGTGCTCGGTGGTCGCGCCATGGAAATCGTCCATGAGCAGAAGGATCTTGAGCGCTACATGCGTGAAGCCGTCAAGGTTTCGCACGACTCCCCGGTGCTTCTCGACCGGTTCCTGAACGATGCTGTTGAATGTGACGTTGATGCCCTTTCCGATGGCGAGGAGGTCATCATCGGTGGCGTCATGGAACACATCGAACAGGCTGGCGTGCACTCTGGTGACTCCGCTTGCTCGCTGCCGCCGTACTCGCTGTCGGCTGCCGTGCAGGACGAACTGCGCCGCCAGACCAAACTGATGGCCAAGGCGCTCAACGTTTGCGGCTTGATGAACGTGCAGTTCGCCATCAAGGACAACGACGTCTACGTGCTGGAAGTCAATCCGCGTGCCTCGCGTACCGTGCCGTTCGTTTCCAAGGCTACTGGGCTGCAACTGGCCAAGATCGCGGCGCGCTGCATGGCCGGGCGCAGCCTCAAGGATCAGGGCGTGACCAAGGAAGTGATTCCGCCGTATTTCTCGGTCAAGGAAGCTGTTTTCCCCTTCGTCAAGTTCCCCGGTGTCGATACGATTTTGGGGCCGGAAATGAAGTCGACCGGCGAGGTGATGGGAGTAGGCGTTACTTTTGCCGAAGCCTTCGTCAAGTCGCAACTGGCCGCCAGCGTCAAGCTGCCGACTGCTGGCAAGGTATTCATGTCGGTCAAGGATAGTGACAAGGCAAAGGCTATTGAAATTGCCCGCCATCTGCTTGACGCCGGTTTCCATCTCGTGGCGACACGTGGTACTGCACATGCCATCGAAGCTGCTGGCTTGCCGGTGCAGACGGTCAACAAGTTCACCGAGGGTCGGCCGCACATCGTCGACATGATCAAGAACAACGAAATTTCTCTGATCATCAACACGGTCGAGGAAAAACGTCAGGCGATTAACGACTCGCGCAACATCCGTACTTCCGGTCTGCAGGCTCGTGTCACAATGTATACGACGATCTGGGGTGCCGAGGCTGCGGCTGAGGGTATTCGCAATCTGGGTGAGTTGGTGGTTTATCCGATTCAGGCATTGCACACGCAGCTACACTGAGAAAAACCTGAAACCGCCGGGTAGCCTTGGGGCGCCGGCGGTTTTGCTTTTGCTGGAAGAGAATATGAGCAAAGTACCCTTGACCGTAAAAGGCGCCGAAAAGCTGCGCGAAGAACTGCATCGCCTGAAGACGGTTGATCGTCCATGGGTGATTGGTGCAATCGCCGAGGCTCGTGCCCATGGTGATCTTTCGGAAAACGCCGAGTACGATGCCGCCAAGGAGCGTCAGGGCTTCATCGAAGGGCGTATTCAGGAGGTTGAGGGAAAGCTGTCGCACGCACAGATTATCGACCCGAAGCTGCTCGATGCTGATGGCCGTTGTGTTTTTGGCGCAACGCTCGATCTCGAGGATCAGGATTCTGGTGATGCCGTGACCTACCAGATTGTTGGTGAGGACGAGGCTGACATCAAGGCAGGAAAAATTTCAGTAAATTCGCCGATGGCCCGGGCATTGATCGGCAAGTATGCTGGCGATATCGCTCAGGTTCAGGCGCCGGGTGGCATGCGCGAGTACGAAATTATCGACGTCCGCTACGAGTAATTGGCGTGCGCCGGCTGTCCGAAGCCCTCTATCTGGTCGCGATTACCCTGTGGGTTGGCAGCCTTTGGGCGATTGGTTACATGGTGGCGCCAGTGCTCTTTGCCAGCCTTGGCGATCGGCAACTCGCCGGCATGTTGGCTGGCAAGCTGTTTGCATTGATCGGCTGGGTGGGTTTGGGATGTGCCGCCTGGCTGCTGGTTTTTCTGGTTTCCCGTTGCGGCGGGCAGGTGTTCAAACGTGGCGTCTTTTGGCTGGTTGTCCTGATGTCGCTGATGACCGTTGCCAGTCAGTTTGGCATCCAGCCATTAATGGCTCAGCTGAAGCTCGATGCCATGCCGCGGGATGTGATGGAAAGTGTGTTGCGCGACCGATTTGCCGCGTGGCACGGTATCTCCAGCATTCTCTACTTGATGCAGAGTCTGCTGGGATTGTGGCTCGTGATTTGGGGCGGTCGCGGACTGAAGTGATCAGCCTTGGAATGCTCGCTTGCTTTTGCGCGGCGCAGCAGGAATCGGGCGTCTCGGTTTTGGGGCTTTTTTCGCGTTGACCGCAGCAATTTCAGCGGGGATGGGACGAAAAACGACCAGTAGCTTGCCGATGTGCTGAACGGGTGCAGCGCCCAGTCGGGCACAGATTTGCTCATAATAGGCCAAGCGATTTTCGCGGCTGTCACCATAAACGCGAATCTTGATCAGTTCGTGGGCGTTCAGGTTCATTTCGATTTCCTTTAGAACGCCCTCAGTGAGGCCGTTTTCGGCAATCGATACAACAGGATTCAGGTCGTGGGCCTTGGCGCGCAGTTCGCGGCGCTGGGCAGATGATATTTGCAGCATAGTAAACCTTTCAAAAACGGCATTTTACCGAATGAAAAGAACCAGAACCAGCAAAGCTTGGATGCGCGAGCATGTTAATGATACCTACGTTCAGCTCGCGAAGAAGGAAGGTTGGCGTTCTCGCGCCGCTTTCAAGCTGCTTGAGATTGACGACAAGGATAAACTGCTCAAACGTGGCGAGGTGGTTGTCGACCTCGGTGCCACCCCGGGTGGCTGGTCTCAGGTCGCCACCAAAAGGGTTGGTGATGGCGGAATGGTGGTTGCCCTCGATCTTCTCGAAATGGAACCGATTCATAACGTCCATTTCATTCAGGGGGATTTTCGTGAAGATGATGTGCTGGACCAACTTGAAAAACAATTGGGAGATCGCCGCGTGGGGCTTGTAATGTCCGACATGGCCCCCAATATGTCAGGAGTACCTTTGGTTGATCAGGCGCGCGTCATGCACTTGGCTGAGCTTGGGCTGGAGTTTTCCAGAGCGCACCTGAAACCAGATGGTGCTTTTCTGGTCAAAGTTTTTCAGGGAACGGATTACGAGACATTTCTTCGTCAAATGCGTGAGACGTTCAAGACTGTCGTAGTGCGCAAACCGGACGCTTCCCGTGATCGTAGCGCCGAGCTTTATTTGCTCGGACGCACATTGCGCTGAGAGTTTTGTTTAGAATGGCATTTTTATCGCTCGTCGCTGTAGAAGGAGTGCAAGCTTGAACAACATGTTCAAAAACCTGGCAGTCTGGCTGGTCATCGGCCTGGTGCTGATGACGGTGTTTAACCAGTTCAACAGCCGTCAGGTTGCAACCGGATCCGTCGAATACTCCCAGTTCATTGAGGAGGTGAAGTCTGGCCGCATTTCCAAGGTGGTCATGGAAGGCCGTACGCTGAAGGCGACGACGAGCGAGGGCAAGCGCATCACGTCCTACGCGCCGCCTGATCTCTGGCTGGTTTCCGATCTGCTCAAGAATGGTGTCAAGATTGAAGCCAAGCCAGAAGAAGAGCCATCCTTCCTGATGAATCTGTTTGTCAGTTGGTTCCCGATGCTCCTTTTAATTGGCGTCTGGGTTTTCTTCATGCGCCAGATGCAGGGCGGTGGTAAGGGTGGTGCCTTTTCGTTCGGTAAGTCCAAGGCGCGCATGATGGACGAGTCGACCAATGCCATTACCTTTGCCGATGTTGCTGGTTGTGACGAGGCCAAGGAGGAGGTTCAGGAGATCGTTGATTTCCTGCGCGATCCTTCCAAGTTCCAGAAGCTCGGTGGCCGTATTCCGAAGGGTGTGCTGATGGTCGGCAACCCCGGGACTGGCAAGACGCTGCTCGCCAAGGCTATTGCCGGCGAAGCCAAGGTGCCATTCTTCAGTATTTCGGGTTCAGATTTCGTAGAAATGTTCGTTGGTGTTGGCGCTGCACGTGTTCGTGACATGTTCGAGAACGCCAAGAAGCACGCGCCGTGCATCATCTTTATAGATGAAATTGACGCGGTCGGCCGTCATCGCGGCGCCGGTCTCGGCGGTGGCAATGATGAGCGCGAACAGACCTTGAACCAGTTGCTGGTAGAGATGGACGGTTTCGAAGGCCATAGTGGCATCATCGTCATCGCCGCGACTAACCGTCCGGATATCCTGGACCCGGCGCTGCTGCGTCCCGGTCGTTTCGATCGTCAGGTTGTCGTGCCCTTGCCCGATATTCGTGGCCGGGAGGAAATCCTCAAGGTGCATATGCGCAAAGTGCCAATTGCCGGTGATGTCAAAGCCGATGTCATTGCGCGAGGTACTCCGGGTTTTTCGGGCGCCGATCTGGCTAATCTGGTTAACGAAGCCGCCTTGTTCGCTGCGCGCACCAACAAGCGCCTCGTGGACATGGACGACTTTGAAAAGGCCAAGGACAAGATCATGATGGGGGCCGAGCGCCGCAGCATGGTCATGAGCGAAGAAGAAAAGATGAATACGGCGTACCACGAGTCGGGGCATGCCGTAGTCGCCAAGCTGGTGCCAAAGTCGGATCCTGTTCACAAGGTCACCATAATCCCCCGTGGTCGTGCTCTGGGCCTGACCATGCAACTGCCGGAAGAAGATCGCTACGCGTATGACCGGCAATACCTGATGAGCCGAATTGCTGTCCTGTTCGGCGGGCGTATTGCCGAAGAGTTGTTCATGAACCAGATGACCACCGGCGCATCCAACGATTTTGAACGGGCTACCGCGATGGCTCGCGATATGGTGACTCGTTATGGTATGTCCGATCTCGGGGTAATGGTTTATGGCGAGAACGATGGGGAGGTTTTCCTTGGTCGTTCCGTGACTCAGCACAAGAATGTCTCCGAAGCGACGATGCAGAAGGTGGACGCTGAAATTCGCCGCCTTATTGACGAGCAATACGCGCTTGCCCGTCGCCTGCTGGAAGAGAATCGGGACAAGGTTGAGGCGATGACCAAGGCCTTGCTTGAGTGGGAAACCATCGATGCCGAGCAGATCGACGACATTATGGCTGGCAAGGCGCCGCGTCCGCCTAAACCATCGCAGTCAGCGCCGCGGTCAAAAACGCCTAGCGATACGCCGGGTGCTGAGCCAAGTGCTCCTGCGACGGCTTGATTTTTTTGATTGCTGAATTGGCCGGGAGTCTCTCCCGGCCTTTTATTTTTGCGCCATGACAACACACTGCATTGCGGCCGGTTCAGGCTCCCGCTGGATCGTCCTTTGTTGATGGGGATCGTCAATCTCACGCCAGACTCATTTTCCGGTGACGGCTTGGTTGGCAATGTCGAACAGGCTGTGCGACACGCGCGTCAGCAGTACGAGGCCGGCTCGGATATTCTGGACATCGGTGCCGAGTCATCTCGTCCGGGAGCGATTCCCGCTTCAGAGGCGGACGAATTGCGACGCCTGTTGCCTGTTTTGAAAGAAATTGCCGATTGGGGAGTTCCTATTTCGGTAGATACCTACAAACCGGCAGTCATGCGTGCCGCACTGGAAGCTGGTGCAACGATGATCAATGACATCACTGGCATGGTTAGCCGCGAAGCGTTGTCAGTGGTGGCCGAGAGCGATTGCGCCGTGTGTGTCATGCATATGCAAGGTGAGCCGGGTACGATGCAGCAAACGCCGTACTATCAGGATGTCGTTTCAGAAGTGAATTCCTTTCTGGCAGGGTCTGTTGAGCGTTGCAGGCTGGCTGGTATTGCCGATGAACGCATTGTGCTTGATCCAGGTTTTGGCTTCGGAAAAACAGTGGACCACAATTTGGCGCTATTTTCGGCGTTGACCGTGGCAGGCATCGGTGGTTTTCCTGTATTGCTCGGCGTTTCCAGGAAGTCCATGCTCGGTGCAATTACCGGGCGACCGGTTGGCGAGCGGCTGGCGGCCAGCGTGGCGGCAGCCCTGCTCGCCGCCCAAAAAGGTGCGAAAATACTTCGTGTGCATGACGTGGCTGCAACCAGGGACGCCTTGGCAGTCTGGGCTGCAATAGAACAAGGGAGTCAGGTATGAGCAGGAAATATTTTGGTACCGATGGCGTGCGAGGCCGTGTCGGTCAGTCGCCAATTACGCCCGATTTCGTAATGCGCCTCGGGTATTCGGCAGGTAAGGCCTTGCTGGATCGGTCCGGTATGCCATCTGGCGAGCGGCCGGCGGTGTTGATAGGTAAGGATACGCGCCTGTCCGGTTACATGCTTGAGTCGGCCTTGGAAGCAGGATTTTCGGCGGCCGGGATTGACGTTTTTCTGGTTGGCCCGTTACCGACCCCTGCCGTCGCCTACCTGACCCGTGCCTTGCGATTGCAGGCGGGGATCGTAATCTCCGCTTCACATAACCCTTACTACGATAATGGCATCAAATTCTTCTCGGCACAGGGTACCAAATTGCCTGATGGGGTAGAGCATGCCATCGAGGAGGGTATAGATCAGCCGATGGTTTGCGCGCCGCCAGCGGATCTTGGTCGCGTCAGGCGTATCGAGGATGCGCGCGGCCGCTATATAGAATTCTGCAAGAGTACTTTTCCAAACGACCTCGACTTGCGTGGTTTGAAAATTGTTGTCGATTGTGCGCATGGCGCTGCTTACCATATAGCGCCGAGTGTTTTTCATGAATTGGGCGCTGATGTCGTTTCCATTGGGGCGCAACCCAATGGTCTGAATATCAATGATGGCGTTGGCGCTACGGCTCCCAAGGCATTGTGTGAGGCTGTGCTGGCCAATCGCGCCGATCTTGGTGTCGCTTTGGATGGCGATGCGGACCGCCTTCAAATGGTCGATGCCGAAGGGAACCTATATGACGGCGATCAACTGCTTTTTGCTATCGTTCGCAGTCGGGCTCGTGTGGCCAAAGTGAAGGGCGTCGTTGGTACGTTGATGAGCAATCTCGCCTTGGAGCACGCTCTTGGCAAGATTGACATACCGTTTGCCCGGGCTGCAGTTGGTGATCGCTACGTTGTAGAGATGCTCAACGAAAAAGGCTGGTTATATGGCGGTGAAAATTCCGGACATATCCTTGCGATGGATCGCCATACGACAGGCGATGGCATTGTTGCAGCCTTGCAGGTTTTGGCCGCGCTGCGCGAGTTTGGCGGCGACTTGAAGGGCTTGCTGGGCGGTTTGGCGCTTTATCCGCAGAAACTGATCAATGTGCCGATCGCGCGTGGGTTTCCATGGAAAGATCATCCAGCGATCAAGTCAGCGCTGGCTGAGACCGAGGCAGGTATGGCTGGGCGGGGCAGGGTGCTGTTGCGCGCCTCCGGAACAGAGCCGCTACTACGGGTAATGGTCGAAGGCGAAGATGCTGGCGAAGTGGCTGTTGCCGCCGAAAAGCTGGCGTGCGTCGTGCGGGAGTCTACGCAATAAATTATCAGGTATGTCTAATCGTATTGACCGAAAAATCGACGAGTCGCTATAATTCGAAGGTTTTTCGCCAACGGAATCATCTAGCCCATGCGTAGAAAGCTCGTAGCTGGTAACTGGAAGATGCACGGCGCGCTGCATCAGAATTCAGAACTCCTGACACGTATTGTCGCAGAGGCCTCCGGGTTGCTTTGTGAAATAGCAGTGTGCCCGCCCTATCCCTACCTTGCTCAGGTGCGGTCTCTGATACAGGGTGTAGCGGTTGCATTGGGCGCGCAGTCGGTAAGTGAGCATCCTTCCGGGGCATTTACAGGCGAGGTGTCTGGTTCAATGTTGGCCGAGTTCGGTTGCCGTTATGTGCTGGTAGGTCACTCTGAGCGACGTGCGCTGTTCGGTGAAACGGATACGGTTGTTGCTGCCAAGTTTGAGGCTGCTCAAAAGGCTGGCTTGATACCTATTTTGTGTGTTGGTGAGACGCTGAGTGAGCGTGAGTCTGGCAAGACAGAGTTTGTGGTGGCCAGGCAGTTGTCGGCGGTTTTGGATCGTCTTGGTGTGGCTGCCATGTCATCGGCGGTGGTTGCGTATGAGCCGGTGTGGGCAATCGGGACTGGAGTGACGGCGTCTCCATCTCAGGCGCAGGAGGTGCATGCGGCGATTCGTGCTCAGATTGCTGCGCTTGGCTCGGGTGTTGCTGCGGATTTGCGCATTCTTTATGGTGGCAGTGTGAAGCCGCAGAATGCGAAGGAGTTGTTTGGGCAGTCTGACATTGATGGTGGTTTGATCGGTGGCGCTGCCTTGGTTGCGGACGATTTTCTGACGATTTGCCACGCGGCGAATTGATAGGCTAACAAATGAACTGGTTTTTCTCTCTCCTTCTGACGGTCCATATTCTGGTTGCGATCGTTATTATTGGTCTGGTGTTGATGCAGCATGGCAAGGGTGCCGACATGGGGGCTGCGTTTGGCAGTGGTGCTTCCGGAAGCTTGTTTGGTGCTACCGGGTCCGCCAATTTTCTAAGTCGTACGACAGGCGTTCTTGCGGCAGTGTTTTTCGCGACGAGTCTGACCTTGGCGTATGTTGCCTCCAGCAAGCCAAAAACGACTGGCAGTGTCATGCAAGAACCGGTACAATCGCAGACTGTTTCGCAGCCTGCTTCCGCGGCTGTGGAATCGCCAGCTGCTCCTGCAGGTGCGGGTTCCAAGGCGAAAGACATACCGAAGTAGCGCAAGATGGATTGCTTGGCATGGAGTCCTCGCCGAGTAATCAAAAAGACGTGCCGACGTGGTGAAATTGGTAGACACGCTATCTTGAGGGGGTAGTGGCGCAAGCTGTGCGAGTTCCTGGGCAGCGGCCGCAGGGTGCGCTGTTTCGAACAAAAACTGAATATTGGCGGCGGGTCATGGAAAACTACTTTCCAATCCTGATGTTCGTTCTGGTGGGGGTTGCGGTGGGTGTGTTGCCCATTGCGATGGGCTTTATACTAGCTCCAAGCCGGCCGGACCCTGAAAAGCTCTCTCCTTACGAGTGTGGCTTTGAGGCTTTTGAAGATGCGCGCATGAAGTTTGATGTGCGTTTCTATCTGATTGCTATCCTATTCATTTTGTTCGATCTGGAAATTGCCTTCCTGTTTCCGTGGGCTGCAATTTTCAAGGACATAGTGGCGACGGAGTCGATCAAGTTGTTCGGCTTTGTTGAAATGCTTGTGTTTGTTGCCATTCTGGTCGTTGGTTATGTATATGCCTGGGCCAAGGGCGCGCTGGAATGGGAATGAGGCTAGGCTATGGCTATTGAGGGCGTTCTCCAGGAAGGTTTTGTCACTACAACGGCTGACAAGCTAATTAATTACATGCGAACCGGCTCGATTTGGCCGATGACTTTCGGTTTGGCCTGTTGTGCGGTTGAGATGATTCATGCGGGCGTCTCTCGTTACGATCTTGACCGTTTCGGCATTGTGTTCCGGGCAAGTCCTCGGCAGTCGGATGTGATGATCGTCGCAGGTACGCTGACCAATAAAATGGCGCCTGCGCTGCGCAAGGTCTATGACCAAATGGCTGAGCCGCGCTGGGTGATCTCGATGGGGTCGTGCGCAAATGGCGGTGGTTATTACCATTATTCCTATTCTGTTGTGCGTGGCTGCGATCGCATCGTGCCAGTCGATATCTATGTTCCTGGTTGCCCTCCAACTGCAGAGGCCCTGATTTACGGCTTGATACAGTTGCAGAACAAGATTCGCCGCACTAACACCATTGCTCGTTAATTGCCAAGGCTGATTCGATATGTCTGCCAAGCTGGAAACGCTTAGTCAAAACCTGCAAAAACATTTTGGCGATAAGCTGAAATCGTTGAAGCTGGCTTTAGGTGAAGTAACCATTGAGGTCGGTGCTGCCGACTATCTCGGTGTGATGACTGCATTGCGGGATGAGGCTGATCTTCATTTTGAAGAAATCATAGATTTGTGTGGTGTCGATTATTCGACCTACGGTGATGGTGGCTGGCAAGGCCGGCGCTTTGCCGCGGTCTCGCATCTTCTTTCGATCGCTAACAACTGGCGTTTGCGTGTGCGCGTCTTTGCTGAGGACGATGAGTTTCCGTCCGTTGATTCCGTTGCCGGTGTTTGGAGAAGTGTCAATTGGTTTGAGCGCGAAGCGTTCGATCTCTTTGGCATTGCTTTTGTGGGCCATGACGATCTGCGCCGCATCCTGACTGATTATGGCTTTATCGGCCACCCTTTCCGCAAGGATTTTCCAATTTCAGGTCATGTCGAAATGCGTTATGACCCCGATCAGGCACGTGTGATCTATCAACCGGTGACCATCGAGCCTCGGGAGAACACCCCGCGCATCGTGCGCGAAGACACCTTCGGGGATACTGCTCATGGCTGACATCCGCAATTTTACGCTGAATTTTGGTCCGCAGCACCCGGCAGCGCACGGTGTTCTGCGCTTGGTGCTCGAATTGGACGGCGAAGTCGTCCAGCGCGCCGATCCGCATATCGGCCTGTTGCATCGTGCTACGGAAAAATTGGCTGAAACCCGGACCTGGGTGCAGTCCGTGCCGTACATGGATCGTCTCGACTACGTGTCGATGATGTGCAACGAGCACGCCTACTGCCTGGCCACTGAAAAGCTGCTTGGTATCGAAGTGCCGGAGCGTGGCAAGTACATCCGCGTCATGTTCGATGAGGTTACCCGTATCCTCAACCATTTATTATGGATCGGCTGTCATGCGCTGGACGTCGGTGCGATGACCATGGCGCTCTACACCTTCCGCGAGCGTGAAGATCTGATGGATGTGTATGAAGCGGTTTCCGGTGCGCGTATGCATGCTGCCTACTATCGCCCTGGTGGTGTCTATCGTGATCTGCCTGATCGCATGCCACAGTACCAGGAGTCGACTTGGACCAACGCCAAGAGGGCGGCAGAGAAGAACGAGAACCGTAGCGGTTCGCTGCTCGACTTCCTCGAAGATTTTACCAATCGCTTCCCAACCTATCATTCCGAATACCATACCTTGCTGACCGACAACCGGATCTGGAAGCAGCGTCTGGTCAATGTCGGTGTCGTGACGCCGGAGCGCGCCCTGCAGATGGGCTTTACGGGGGCCATGCTGCGTGGCTCGGGGATCGCTTGGGACTTGCGCAAGAAGCAGCCATACGCTGCCTATGACAAGGTTGATTTCGATGTGCCGGTGGGCGTCAATGGCGACAGTTACGACCGCTACCTGGTTCGCATGGAAGAAATGATCCAGTCGAACAACATTATCAAGCAGTGTATCGCCTGGCTGCGCAAGAATCCCGGCCCGGTGATCACCGACAATAACAAGGTGGCGCCGCCGCCCCGCGAAAACATGAAGACCAATATGGAGGAGCTGATTCACCACTTCAAGCTCTTCACCGAAGGCATCCATGTTCCGGCCGGCGAAGCCTATGCCGCAGTCGAGCATCCGAAGGGTGAGTTCGGTATCTACTTTGTTTCCGATGGTGCCAACAAACCTTACCGTATGAAAATTCGTGCTCCGGGCTTTGTCCACCTGGCTGGTCTGGACGAAATGTCCAGAGGCCACATGATTGCCGACGTCGTTACGATTATCGGTTCCCAAGATATTGTTTTTGGCGAGATTGACCGCTGATGTTTTCCGCTGAAACCCTCCAGAAGTTTGCCCGCGAGGTCGCCAAGTACCCCGCTGATCAAAAACAGTCGGCGTCGATGGCTTGTCTCGCGCACGCACAGGAAGAAAAAGGCTGGCTGGCCCCCGAGTCCATCGAGGCTGTCGCCAACTATCTTGGTATGCCGCCAATCGCGGCTTACGAAGTGGCCTCTTTTTACAATATGTATGACCTGAAGCCGGTCGGCAAGTACAAGATCACGGTCTGTACCAACCTGCCTTGCGCGCTGTCGGGTGGCTACCACGCAGGCGAATATCTCCAGCACAAGCTCGGTATCGGCTACGGCGAAACGACCCCGGACGGCAAGTTTACATTGAAGGAAGGTGAGTGCATGGGGGCCTGCGGTGACGCGCCGGTTTTCATCGTCAACAACCGCTCGATGTGCAGCCACATGCACCCGGAACAGATCGACAAGCTGCTTGAGGAGTGCAAATAATGGCAATGCTTGGTTCGATCAACGGCGTTCTGATGGAAGGCCTGGATGGGGACAACACCTGGCGCCTCAAGGATTACGTTGCCCGCGGTGGCTATGCGCAGCTGAAGCGCATCCTGGAAACCAAGATGACCCAGGAAGACGTGATCAGCGAAGTCAAGAAATCCGTACTGCGCGGTCGTGGCGGCGCCGGGTTCCCGACCGGGCTGAAGTGGTCCTTCATGCCGCGCTCCTTTCCTGGCGACAAGTACGTCGTCTGCAATACCGATGAAGGTGAGCCGGGAACCTTCAAGGACCGCGACATCATGCGTTTCAATCCGCATGCCGTCATCGAGGGCATGGCGATCGCCGCCTACGCGATGGGTGCCAACCGCGGTTACAACTACGTGCATGGCGAGGTCTGGCAGGAATACAAGCGTTTCGAAGAGGCGCTCGACGAAGCGCGTGCTGCCGGCTTCATCGGCCAAAATATTCTCGGTTCGGGCTTTAACTTCGAGCTTTTCGCCCATCACGGCTTCGGTGCCTATATCTGTGGCGAAGAAACAGCGCTGCTCGAATCGATCGAAGGCAAGAAGGGCCAGCCGCGCTTCAAGCCGCCGTTCCCGGCGTCCTTCGGTTTGTACGGCAAACCGACGACGATCAACAATACCGAAACCTTTGCCGCCATTCCTTTCATCCTGAAGATGGGTGGCGAAGAGTTCCTGAATCTGGGCAAGCCGAATAACGGTGGCACCAAGCTGTTCTCGGTCTCCGGCCACGTCAATCGTCCGGGTAACTACGAAATTCCGCTCGGTACACCTTTTGCGACCCTGCTTGAAATGTGCGGCGGGATGCGCGGCGGGCGCAAGCTCAAGGCGGTGATTCCCGGCGGCTCGTCGGCCCCGGTGATGCCGGGCGAAGTGATCATGGATTGCACCATGGACTATGACTCGATCAGCAAGGGCGGCTCGATGCTCGGTTCCGGCGCAGTCATCGTGATGGACGAGACGGTCTGCATGGTCAAGGCGCTGGAGCGTTTGTCCTTCTTCTATTACGAAGAGTCCTGCGGTCAATGTACCCCCTGCCGTGAAGGTACGGCCTGGATGTACAAGGTCGTCCATCGCATCGAGAACGGTCTCGGCAAGCCCGAAGACCTCGATTTGCTGAACAGTGTGCTCGGCAATATTGCCGGTCGCACCATTTGTGCGCTCGGTGATGCGGCAGCCTTCCCGGTACAGAGCTTCATCAAGCACTTCGGCAAGGAATTTGAGTTCCACATTGAAAACAAGACCTGTCTGGTTCCCAAGGATGTGCAATGGGCAGGCAGTGGCTTCCACAAGATTCCGGCCTGACAGGCTACGGGTTGTAACGAAAGAACTGGCTACAAGGTAGCGACATGCTAGAAATTGAAATCGACGGCAAGAAAGCGCAAGTGCCTGATGGCAGCACGGTGATGGATGCCGCGCAGCAGGTCGGGGTATATATTCCCCATTTCTGCTACCACAAGAAACTTTCGATAGCCGCCAACTGCCGTATGTGCCTCGTACAGGTTGAAAAGGCTCCGAAGCCGTTGCCGGCTTGTGCTACGCCAGTGACCAATGGCATGAAGGTCTTTACGCACTCCGATCTGGCCGTCAAGGCCCAGAAGGGCGTGATGGAATTCCTGCTCATCAACCACCCGCTGGATTGCCCGATCTGCGATCAGGGTGGCGAGTGTCAGTTACAGGATATGTCTGTCGGTTATGGCCCGATGAAAAGCCGCTACACCGAAGAAAAACATGTTGTGTTTCACAAGAGCGTTGGCCCGTTGATCTCCATGGAAGAAATGAGCCGCTGTATTCACTGCACCCGTTGCGTCCGCTTCGGTCAGGAAATCGGCGGCATCATGGAACTCGGCATGGCTAACCGTAATATGCATTCCGAGATCATGACTTTCGTCGGTCGCACGGTCGACTCGGAATTGTCGGGCAATATGATTGACCTTTGCCCGGTTGGCGCGCTGACCTCCAAGCCTTTCCGCTACACCGCTCGTTCATGGGAACTGCAGCGCCGCAAGTCGGTTAGCCCGCACGACTCCGTTGGTGCCAATCTGGTCGTCCAAGTAAAGCACGACAACGTAATGCGCGTCCTGCCGCGTGAAAACGAAGAAGTGAATGAGTGCTGGATTTCCGACAAGGAGCGCTTCGCCTATCAGGCTTTGAATTCCGACGAACGCCTGACCAAGCCAATGGTCAAGCAGGGCGGCGAATGGAAAGAAGTCGACTGGAATGTTGCCCTCGATTACGTCGCTCATGGCCTCAAGGACGTTGCCCGCGAACATAGCGGCGATGCGCTGGCCGCACTGGCAGCGCAAAGTTCGACGGTCGAAGAGCTCTTCCTTCTTGGCAAGCTTATGAAGGGCCTTGGTAGCGGAAACGTCGATTTCCGTCCCCGCCAGAGTGATTTCGCTTCTGATATCAAGCGCGCCGGCACGCCGTGGCTGGGCATGCGCCTAGCTGAGATCAAGGATCTCGACGGGGCTCTGGTGGTCGGCTCCTTCCTGCGCAAGGATCATCCTCTGATCGCTCAGCGTCTGCGTCAGGCAGCCAAGAAATATACCAAGGTGAGCCTGCTTTCGGTGACCGGTGATGAGCAACTGATCAATCTGCATGCTCGCATGACCGTTGCACCGGCCCAACTGGCTGCGGCTCTGGCAGCAGTCGTCAAGGCCGCAGCTGAGATCAAGGGCGTCGAGTTGCCGGCTGGTGTCGAGCCGGCGGTCGTTTGCGAGACGAGCAAGAAGATTGCTCAGAGTCTGGTTGACGGTGAAAAGCGCGCGGTGTTCCTGGGGAACGTTGCAACTCAATCCGTTGATGCTACGCAATTGCATGCGCTGGCATTGGAACTTGGCAAGCTGACTGGAGCAACCGTCGGTTTTCTCGGTGAAGGCGCAAATACAGTGGGCGGCCATGTTGCTCAAGCGCTGCCTTCAGGTGCCAATGCTCGCCAGATGTTCGATCAGCCGCGCAAGGCTTATGTTCTGATGGGAATCGAGCCGAAATTTGATTGCGCTAACCCGCAACTGGTTCTGGGGGCGCTCAAGCAGGCCAGTCTCGTGGTCTACATGTCGGCCTTCAAGCATGCTTCGGCTCTCGAGTTTGCTGATGTGATGTTGCCGATTGCTCCTTACACTGAAACCTCGGGTACCTTCGTCAATACTGAAGGTCGCGTCCAGAGCTTTAACGGTGTTGCCAAGGCCCGTGGCGATGCCCGCCCGGCTTGGAAATTGTTGCGCGTTCTCGGTAACGTATTGAATCTCGATGGGTTCAGCTATGCCTCGAGTGAAGAAATTCGCGACGAAGTTCTGGGCAAAGGTGTCGAATTCGTTACCGGCCTCGACAACGGCCTGAAGGATCTCAGCATTGCGCTGTCTGCTACCGTTCCTGATGGCCTTCAGCGAATTGCCGACGTGCCGATCAACTTTGCCGATCCGATGGCACGCCGCGCACCGGCTCTGCAGCAGACTGCCGATGCAGTTGCTCCGTCTGCCCGCATTAACGAGCAAACCCTGGCACAGATTGGCGTTGCCGATGGTGCACAAGTTCGCGTCAAGCAGGGTTCTGGCGAGGCCATACTGATCGTCAAGACTGACAACAATGTGCCTGTCGGTTGTGTTCGCGTTTCGGCGGCACATGCAAGCACAGCGATGCTGGGTGATATGTTCGGGTCGATCTCCGTGGAGCGTGCATAAATGGACGCACTGATGAACTTCGGACTTGGGATTTTCGGCGGCGCTTGGCCTGCTGTCTGGACCCTTCTAAAAATAGTCCTGATCGTTGCTCCGCTGATGCTTGGCGTAGCGTATTTGACCTATTTCGAACGCAAAGTCATCGGCTACATGCAGGTTCGAATCGGCCCCAATCGGGTTGGTCCGTGGGGACTGATCCAGCCGATTGCCGACGGCCTGAAGCTGTTGCTCAAGGAAATTATTGTTCCCACCACAGCTAACAAGGGGATTTTCATTATTGCCCCGATGTTGGCGATTGCTCCGGCGCTGGCTGCCTGGGCTGTGATTCCATTTACCGATTCGCTCGTAGTTGCCAATATTGATGCCAGCCTCCTCTACATCATGGCAATTACTTCCATGGGCGTGTACGGGGTAATTCTGTCCGGTTGGGCGTCAAACTCCAAATATGCTTTCCTTGGTGCCATGCGTTCGGCAGCCCAGATGGTTTCTTACGAAATCTCCATGGGTTTCTCGCTGATTTGCGTTCTGATGGTATCCAACAGTCTGAATCTGGTCGATATCGTTAATGTTCAGGATCAGGGCCGTTTTGCTGGCTGGGGCCTTAGTTTCCTTTCGTGGAACTGGTTGCCATTGTTCCCAATGTTCATCGTCTACCTGATTTCCGGTACCGCCGAGCTGAACCGTGCGCCGTTTGACGTTGCTGAAGGTGAGTCCGAAATCGTCGCGGGTTTCCACGTTGAGTATTCCGGGATGGCTTTTGCGCTCTTTTTCCTGGCTGAATACGCCAACATGATTCTGGTTGCGGCGCTAACCTCCCTCCTGTTCCTGGGTGGCTGGCTGTCCCCGGTTGGTTTTCTGCCTGACGGCATTCTGTGGCTGTTTGCCAAGATGTCGGCAATACTCTTCTTGTTCCTGTGGTTCCGGGCAACTTTCCCGCGTTACCGCTATGACCAGTTGATGCGTCTGGGCTGGAAGGTTTTCTTGCCGATCTGCTTGATCTGGCTGGTTGTAGTCGGCGTCTGGATGATGTCGCCATTGAATATCTGGAAGTGAGGAGAGACTAATGGGTTATTTCTTTGCCCGCAAGATCACCGTTCAATATCCGGAAGAAAAGACACCGCAGAGTTTCCGTTTTCGTGGTTTGCATGCGCTGCGTCGCTACCCGAATGGCGAGGAGCGTTGTATCGCCTGCAAGCTGTGTGAAGCAATCTGTCCGGCGCTGGCCATTACGATTGAGGCCGAGCCGCGTGACGACGGTTCGCGTCGCACGACGCGTTACGACATTGATCTGACCAAGTGTATTTTTTGCGGTTTCTGTGAAGAGGCTTGCCCGGTCGATGCAGTGGTCGAAACGCGGGTTTTCGAATACCACGGCGAAAAGCGCGGTGATTTGTACTACACCAAGCAAATGTTGCTGGCCAACGGCGACCGCTACGAAGATCAAATCGCGAAGGATCGCGAACTTGATGCTTCTTACCGATAACAGGTGCTAGCAATGGATTTTCAAACTGCGGTTTTCTTCTTCCTGTCGGCGATCCTGATTTTCGCCAGCCTGCGCGTTATCACTGCGCGCAATCCGGTTCACGCAGCACTGCATCTGATTCTTGCCTTCTTCACCTGCGGCGGTATTTGGGCTTTGTTGCAGGCTGAGTTCCTGGCGATTGCCATCATCCTCGTCTATGTTGGCGCGGTCATGGTGCTCTTCCTGTTTGTTGTGATGATGCTTGATATCAATATTGACCGTATTCGTCAGGGCTTCTGGAACTATCTGCCGCTCGGAGCATTGCTGGGTTTGCTGATGGTTCTGGAAATGGGCCTGGTGCTTGGTAGCAAGTACTTCCAGATTCCAGCCGCGGAAGCCATGCTTCCGGCGGGTATCTCCAATACCAAGAGTATCGGTGCCCTGATGTTCACCGACTACGTCTATCCCTTCGAGCTGGCCTCAATCATTCTACTTGTCGGGATGATCGCGGCAATTGTGCTGACACACCGTGGTCCGAAGAAGTCCAAGTACACCAACCCGAATCAGCAGGTCTTCGTCAAGGCCAAGGATCGCGTGCGTGTTCTGCAGATGCCGGTTGAAAAAGACTGAACCCCGGGGAAACAATGCTAACTCTCTCTCTCTCCCATTTCCTGATTCTGGGCGCGATACTTTTCGCGATCAGCGTGGTCGGTATCTTCCTGAACCGGAAGAACCTGATCGTGCTGCTAATGGCCATCGAGTTGATGCTTCTTGCGGTCAACATGAATTTCGTGGCTTTTTCCCACTATCTGCAGGATCTCTCCGGTCAGATCTTCGTCTTCTTCATCCTGACCGTTGCCGCTGCCGAATCGGCGATCGGCCTGGCCATTCTGATCGTGCTGTTCCGCAACCTCAAGAGCATCCATGTGGATGACCTGGGCAGCCTGAAGGGTTAAACATGGAAATGCAAAAACTCTACCTGCTCGTTCCCATGGCGCCATTGGTCGGCGCCATGATCGCCGGCCTGTTCTGTCGCGTTATACCGCGCTGGGTTGCTCATACAGCAACCATCGCCGGCGTCGGCATCGCCTTTATCGCCTCGGTCATCATCTTTCAGGATGTCTTGGCTGGTCACACCTACAACGGTGCCGTCTATACTTGGCTGACCAGCGGCGACTACAAATTCGAAGTTGGTTTCCTGATCGATACGCTGACTACAACGATGATGCTGGTCGTCACCTTCGTGTCGCTGATGGTACATATCTACACCATCGGCTATATGCAGGAAGATCCCGGCTATAACCGCTTCTTCAGCTATATCTCGTTGTTTACCTTCTCCATGCTGATGCTGGTGATGAGCAACAACTTCATGCAGCTTTTCTTCGGCTGGGAAGCGGTGGGTCTGGTGTCCTATCTGCTGATCGGTTTCTGGTACACCCGTCCGACTGCCATCTTCGCCAACATGAAGGCTTTCTTGGTCAATCGCGTCGGTGACTTCGGTTTCATCCTTGGTATCGGTCTTGTGCTGGCTCATTTTGGCTCGCTTGATTACAAGACAGTCTTTGAGAAAGCGCCGGAACTGGCGGCAACCACTATCAATATCTGGGGTGCTGCTGACTGGTCCTTGATGTCCGTTACCTGTATCTGCTTGTTTATCGGCGCGATGGGTAAATCAGCTCAAGTTCCACTGCATGTCTGGCTGCCGGACTCGATGGAAGGCCCGACGCCAATCTCCGCCCTGATTCACGCTGCAACCATGGTTACTGCCGGTATCTTCATGGTCGCCCGGATGTCGCCACTGTTTGAACTGTCGACTACAGCACTATCGTTCATCATCATTATTGGTGCGATCACTGCGCTGTTCATGGGCTTCCTGGGGATCATCCAGAACGACATCAAGCGCGTCGTCGCTTATTCGACGCTGTCGCAGCTGGGCTACATGACCGTTGCGCTGGGTGCTTCGGCTTACTCAGTCGCCATCTTCCACCTGATGACCCATGCCTTCTTCAAGGCATTGCTTTTCCTTGGTGCCGGCTCCGTGATCATCGGGATGCACCACGATCAGGACATCAGGAACATGGGTGGTCTGCGCAAATATATGCCGATTACCTGGATTACCTCGCTGATCGGTTCGCTGGCCTTGATCGGCACACCTTTCATGTCCGGTTTCTATTCCAAGGACTCGATCATCGAAGCTGTCGCTCTGTCGCATATCCCGGGTGCAGGCTTCGCTCACTTCGCTGTGCTGGCCGGCGTATTTGTTACCGCCTTCTACTCGTTCCGGATGTACTTCCTGGTTTTCCATGGTGAGGAGCGTTTCGGCAAGGTTGATGACGCACATCATCATGAACATCATGGTGACCATGATGACGAAGAAACCTCGCATGACCATCATCATGGTCTGGCTCCGGGTCAGAAGCCGCACGAAACGCCATGGGTTGTCACGCTGCCGCTTGTCTTGCTGGCTATACCGTCAGTGGTTATCGGCTTCATCGCGATCGGTCCGATGGTTTTCGGTGACTATTTCAAGGGCGTCATCTTCATTGATCACCATGCCCATCCGGCCATGGAACATCTTTCCGAGCATTTCCACGGTGCGGTTGCCATGGGCGTCCATTCGCTGACCAGCCTGCCGTTCATTCTGGCCTTGTCCGGTGTCGTGGTGTCGTGGTTCTTCTACATGAAGCGTCCCGATATACCGGCTGCCATTCAGCGCCGCTTCTCCGCCGTCCATACGCTGCTTGAGAACAAGTACTACTTCGACAAATTCAACGAGGTTGTATTCGCCGGTGGCGCTCGCCTTCTGGGCAAGGTGCTGTGGCGTGGCGGCGACGTTGCCATCATTGACGGCCTGATCGTCAATGGCTCGGCCAAGGTTGTTGGCTGGATCTCTTCCATTACCCGTCTGTTCCAGACCGGTTACGTCTATCACTACGCTTTCACCATGATCATTGGCGTCTTTGTGCTGATGACTCTGTGGATCAACCGCGCCTAAGCGTGAATAATTCGCAGAAAAGCAAGGAATAACATGTCGACTTACCCGTTGCTGTCTCTCGCAATCTGGATCCCGATTTTCGCCGGACTGGTGGTGCTATCCACCGGTGGCGACCGGAACGCACCGCTGGCAAGAATGCTTTCGCTGGCCGGTGCTGTTGCTGGTTTCCTGATCACTATTCCGCTCTGGACTGGTTTCGATACCACCAACGGGGGCATGCAGTTCGTTGAACTGGGTTCCTGGATTCCGCGTTTCAACATTAATTACCACCTCGGGGTGGACGGCATCTCGATGCTGTTCGTCGTACTGAACGCTTTCGTGACCATCATCGTGGTCGCCGCCGGTTGGGAAGTTGTCAAGACCAAGGTTGCCCAGTACAACGCCGCCTTCCTGATCATGTCCGGCCTGATGAATGGTATTTTTGCCTCGCTCGACGGTGTTCTGTTCTACGTTTTCTTTGAAGCTTCGCTGATCCCGTTGTATTTGATCATTGGCGTTTGGGGTGGCCCGAACCGGGTTTACGCCGCTTTTAAGTTCTTCCTCTACACGCTGTTCGGCTCGCTGCTCCTGCTGCTTTCCTTGATGTATCTGTTCATCAATTCCGGCGGCAGCTTCTCCATCCTCGAATGGCACAAGATGCCGATCGCCCTTGGCCCGCAGATCTGGCTGTTCCTGGCATTCCTGGTTGCTTTTGCCGTCAAGGTGCCGATGTGGCCGGTGCATACCTGGTTGCCGGACGCTCACGTCGAGGCGCCGACAGGTGGTTCCATCGTCCTGGCGGCTATCGCTCTGAAGCTTGGCGCGTATGGCTTCATTCGGTTCTCGCTGCCGATCCTGCCCGATGCCTCTCATGAGCTGTCAGGTCTGGTCTTGGGTATGTCGTTGATCGCCGTCGTCTATATCGGTTTTGTTGCCCTGGTTCAGGAAGACATGAAGAAACTGGTGGCTTATTCGTCCATCGCGCACATGGGTTTCGTCACCCTGGGCTTCTTCATGTTCAGTCCGCTCGCCGTTGAAGGCGCGCTGGTCCAGATGGTTTCGCACGGTTTTGTTGCTGGTGCCATGTTCTTCTGTATCGGTGTCATGTACGACCGCGTGCATAGCCGTCAGATCGCCGACTACGGTGGTGTGGTGAATACCATGCCAAAATTCGCCGCGTTGTTCATGCTGTTCTCGATGGCCAATGCTGGTTTGCCTGCTACCTCGGGCTTCGTCGGTGAGTTCATGGTCATCCTCGCCGCTACCAAGTTCAATTTCTGGGTGGCCTTCGCTGCCGCCACCTCGCTGATCGTTGGCGCCGCCTACACGCTGTGGATGTACAAGCGCGTGGTTTTCGGCGATGTCACCAATCATCACGTGGCCGAACTGACCGATATCAACAAGCGCGAGTTCGCCATTCTCGGCGTGCTGGCACTCTGCACTCTGGGCATGGGCCTCTACCCGCAGCCTTTCACGGAAGTCATGCACGCCTCGGTCAATGACCTGTTGCGTCATGTCGCCATCAGCAAGATTCAATAAACGGTAGCCGACATGTTCGACAATTTCGTTGTCCCCAATCTTCTGCCTGCAGCGCCGGAAATCTTTCTGACGGTGATGGCGCTGGCCATCCTGATGATCGATCTGCTGGTCAAGGATAGCCGCCGCACAATTATCTTTGTGCTGACTCAACTGACGCTGATTGGCTGCGCCGCCATTCAGTTCGCAACGAGTACCGGTGAGATCTCTTACACCTTCAGCAACATGTTCGTGGACGATCTGATGTCCGACCTGTTGAAGCTGTTCCTGTACATGACCATGGTCATCGTCATGTTCTACTCGCGTGGCTATGTCATTGATCGCGAATCGATGAACAAGGGCGAATACTATGTGCTGGCGCTATTCGCGACGCTGGGCATGATGGTCATGATCTCCGCCAATCACTTCCTGACCATCTACATCGGTCTCGAACTGCTCTCGCTGTCGCTCTATGCCATGGTTGCCATGAACCGCGACTCCGTCCAGTCGACTGAAGCGGCGATGAAATACTTCGTGCTTGGCGCACTGGCCTCCGGCCTGTTGCTCTACGGCATGTCGATGATCTACGGAGCCACCGGCACCCTCGAAATCACCGGCATTGCCGAGCGCCTCTATGGCGGTGGCGTGAACAAGAGCGTGATGGTCTTTGGTCTGGTCTTCCTGGTTGCCGGCCTGGCCTTCAAACTCGGCGTCGTACCGTTCCACATGTGGATTCCGGACGTCTATCACGGCGCGCCGACCTCGGTCACCCTGCTCATCGGTTCCGCTCCGAAGCTGGCTGCCTTCGCCATCGTCATGCGTCTGCTCGTCAATGGCCTGATCACCATGGCGGCCGACTGGCAGGCGATGTTGATCATCCTCTCCGTGCTGTCGATGGCCATCGGTAACCTTGCCGCCATTGCCCAGACCAATCTCAAGCGCATGCTGGCCTATTCCGCCATCTCGCACATGGGTTTCATGCTGCTCGGTATCGTCACTGGCGTGGTCAGCGGTGATGCCCGCTACGCGCTCAATGCCTACAGCTCGGCCATGTTCTACGTCATTGCCTACGTGCTGATGAGTGCTGGCACTTTCGGCATGATTCTGCTCATGTCGCGGGCCGGTTTCGAAGCCGAGAATATCGAAGACTTCAAGGGGCTCAACAAGCGCAGCCCGTGGTTTGCCGGCATCATGCTCATGCTCATGTTCTCGATGGCTGGCGTGCCGTTCTTCATCGGCTTCTTCGCCAAGTTCTCGGTGCTGCAGGCTGTCGTTGCCGCTGGCTACATGTGGCTGGCCATCGTTGCCGTCCTCTTCTCGCTGATCGGTACCTTCTACTACCTGCGTGTCGTCAAGGTCATGTACTTCGATGCCCCGGCTGACGATACTCCGCTGGCCGCGCCGATGGACATGCGTATCCTGATTTCCGCCAACGGTCTGGCCGTCGCTGCCCTTGGCATCTTCCCGCAAGTCATCATGTCGCTCTGCGCCTATGCGCTGCTCCGTTCGCTCTGATGCTGCAGTGAAGTGATTCAATAAAACGCCCCGCCAGTCGGGGCGTTTCTTTTTGTGGAGTTTGAAATGTCGCACGACGCTCACCTTATCGAATCCGAAATCTCTTCCGAGAGTGTCTTCAAGGGCGCTTTGCTCAACGTCCGCAAGGATCGCGTGCTGCTGCCCAATGGCCAGGAATCGATCCGGGAATACATCGTTCATCCCGGCGCCGTCGTCATCCTCGCCTTTCTGCCCAACGGCAACCTGCTCTTCGAGCGCCAGTTCCGCTATCCGCTGCGCCGCGTCTTCCTGGAGCTGCCGGCTGGCAAGATCGATCATGGTGAAGCCATCATCGACACCGCCCAGCGCGAACTCAAGGAAGAGACCGGCTACGTCGCCAGCGACTGGGAATACCTCGGCGTGATGCACCCGTGCATCGGTTATTCCGATGAACGGATCGAAATCTTCGCCGCTCGCGGCCTGCATCTGGCCGGTGAGAAGCAGCTCGACCACAACGAATTCCTCGATGTTGTCGAACTCTCGCCGGCCGACGCCAGGCAGGCGGTGTGGGATGGCCGCATTACCGACGCCAAGACCATCACCTCATTGTTCTGGCTCGATAAGCCCTAAACCCGAGTCTTGAGCCGGTCCGCAGCGAATGCTACGGTCAACCGGAAAAAACGGCCAAAATTGAAATCCGGGTTTTGACCTGAAATTGCTCCCCCAAAGCAAAACGCCCCGGTTAACCGGGGCGTTTTTGCTTGAGTCGGTCAGCGATCAGCCGCAGGTGCCTACTGCGCCGCAGGCCGTACAGAAATCACAGCCATCCTTGCGGATCATCGTGTGGTTGCCACATTCACCACAGAGCTTGCCTTGCGTCGGCAGGACCTTGTTGCTGGTCGAGTCTTCCGGCGCTTCGAGAATGCCCATCTGCTGCAGCGGGAAGCCGCTCTCGTCGAGGATGCCGAGCATGGCGTAGCGGTGAATGATGAGCTGGGCGATGTAGGCGACGGTGGACGGGAAGGTCTGCTGTTTGCGCGAACCCGGAACGAAGGCCATGAAGTCGCCGAGCGGCTCGGAGTAGTCGATCAGCTTGCGCAGCTTCATGCCGATCCAGGCCGGGTCAAGGACGCGCATGTCGAGCGAAAGCAGCTTGGACAGGCCGTCAAGGGCACGCGGGTAGTTGCCCGACAACCACATCGAGTAGGGGCGGGTAACGCCATCCGGCAAGGTGATTTCCTTGAGGCCGAGGACGAAATCTTCGCTGGTCGACGGGTTGTTGATGTCGACCGTCCACGACAGCGTGCCATCGGTGCCGGTCTTCGGCTCCTTGGCGCTGAACAGGGCGTCCTTCACCGGCGTCGGGCCTTCGTGTTTGAAGGCGCCGAGCTGTTCGCAGCGCCAGGCGATGACTTGGGCCATGGCGGATACCACGGACGGCACACGCTTGCGCTCACCGTGTGGTGGCATGGGCATTTCGAAGGAGTCGCCCGGCGTCTTGGCTAGCGCTTCGAGCTTCATTTGCAGCCAGGCGTGATCGTTGGCGCGCATGTCCATCGACAGCGTCTTGGCGACGGCGCCCAAACCGCGTGGCTCAGCCGGGCCATTGGCCCAGACCTCGAACGGCCAGGCCCGGCCTTCCGGCTCGACGTGGCCGACGAACAGCGCGAACTTGCCAATCGGCGAGTCGAGCATGTAGGTCCAGCACAGGTTGCCTTCCGGCAGGTTCGGGCGGCCCGGCCAGCGCAGGCTGGCGAGCACCGGGGCCGGCAGGTTCTTGATCGACAGGCGGCGGTTGGCGTCGGAAACGAAATCCTGCGGTGCTTTGGCTGCATCAGCTTCGGTTTTGGCCGGCTCAGTCGAGGTTACCGAGAGTACGGAACCAAGCACGCTGTTCGGACGGTAGGTGGCCAGACCCTTGAGGCCGGATTTCCAGGCGCTCATGTAGAGATCCTGGAAGTCTTCGTACGGGTAGTCAGCCGGGACGTTGACCGTCTTTGAAATCGAGGTGTCGATGAACGGGGCGACCGCGGCAACCATGTCGCTGTGCGCCTGGGCGGAGATTTCCAGGGCCGTGACGAAGTAGTCGGGCAGTTTGGAAACATCGCCGCCGTGATGCTTGTACAGGCGCCAAGCGTAATCTTCGACCGAGTATTCCTTGATTGTGCCGTCCTGCATGCGCTTCTTGCGGCTGTAGGTCCAGGAGAACGGCGGTTCGATGCCGTTCGAGGCGTTGTCAGCGAAGGCCAGCGAAATGGTGCCGGTCGGCGCGATGGACAGCAGGTGCGAGTTGCGCAGGCCGTGCTTGCGGATTTCGGCCTTGACGTCACTCGGCAGGCGGGAGGCAAAGTTGCCGCCTGACAGGTAAAGCTCGGCGTTGAACAGCGGGAAGGCGCCGCGCTCCTTGGCCATTTCGACCGAGTACATGTAGGCCGTGTCGCGCATGAATTCGCTGATGCGGGCCGCCATGGCACGGGCTTCCGGCTTGTCGTAACGCAGCCGGAGCATGGCCAGGGCATCGCCGAGGCCAGTGTAGCCGAGGCCGACGCGGCGCTTGTTGGCGGCTTCCTGCTGCTGGCGCTCAAGCGGCCAGTGGGTCGCGTCGAGGACATTGTCGAGCATGCGGGTCGAGATGCGGATGACTTCGGCAAAGGTGTCGAAATCAAACTCGGCCTGCTCGGAGAAGGCGTCCTTGATGTACAGCGTCAGGTTGATCGAACCCAGGCAGCAGCAACCATACGGCGGCAGCGGCTGTTCGGCGCAGGGGTTGGTCGCCTCGATCACTTCGCAGTAATTGAGGTTGTTGTCCTTGTTCATGCGGTCGAGGAACAGGATGCCTGGCTCGGCGTGGTCGTAGGTCGACTTCATGACCTGGTCCCACAGTTCGCGGGCGCGCAGCTTGCGGTAAACCCACATGCCATCTTCACGCTGATAGGCGCCGGCCGCACGCATCTCGGCATTCGGCTCGGCGCGGTGCAGCAGCTCGACGTCGCCGTCGGCATCAACAGCTTGCATGAACGGGTCGGTGACGCCGATCGAGATGTTGAAATTGGTCAGGTCACCCTTGTCCTTAGCGTGGATGAAGACTTCGATATCCGGGTGGTCGCAGCGCAGCACACCCATTTGGGCACCACGGCGGGCGCCGGCGGATTCGACGGTTTCGCACGAGCGGTCGAAAACACGCATGTACGACACCGGGCCGGAGGCGCGCGACTGGGTGCCCTTGACGCGGGCGCCTTGCGGACGGATGGACGAGAAATCGTAGCCGACGCCGCCGCCGCGACGCATCGTTTCGGCGGCCTGGGCCAGCGCGGTGTAAATGCCGGGGCGGCCATCGGTGTTTTCGACGATGGAGTCGCCAACCGGCTGGACGAAGCAGTTGATCAGCGTCGCCTGGAGGTCGGTACCGGCGGCGGAATTAATGCGGCCGGCCGGAATGAAACCGTTTTCCTGGGCCCACAGGAACTTCGATTCCCAATGGGCGCGATCGGCTTCCTGCTCGACCTGGGCCAGCGCGTAGGCAACACGACGACGCACGTCATGAACATTGGTTTCCTTGCCCTTGGCGTACTTCTCGATGAGCACTTCGGCAGAAATTTCCTGCTCCGGCAGCGGCGCGAATTGCGGTGGTGCGGGAATGTCAGTCAGCGAAAGCTGTTCGGCGATTTTGCTCATCCAAGGCTCCTCTACAAAATTCGGATTTTTTTGGGTTGTTCATTTTCGAATGTTGCAAAGCTACTAGATATAGTGCCCGAAGGCAATATCTTGACTAGATGCGGTGTTTTGTGTGTCCGTGTTTCGTGATGCTGTCGGCGTAAAAAAACCCCGAAAAAACAAAGCCCCGGCGGCTTTCGCTACCGGGGCCCATGAAGAAAAATAAATTCTTCAGAGGGCGAGAAGTGTCTGCGCGTGATGCGCCATCATCCACTCTTCATTGGTTGGAATAACCAGTACATCGACACTGCTGTTGCCGGCGCTGATCACGATGTCGTGACGCGCATTGGCTTCCGGATTGAGGCGGATGCCCAGCCATTCGGACAGAAGGCAAACGCGCCGACGGACCTCGGCGGCGGGAGGCGGCGGCGAGCGAGCCGAGTTCGCGGGCGATGCGGTAGCAGAACAGGTCGACTGCCTCCTGGGCTTCCGGCTTGTTGCTCGACAACAGGGTGCGCATGTCCTGGCTGATCCCGGATACGCCGAGCAGGCCGGATTCCTTGTAGAGCATTTTGGTCATATCCTTGACCGACAGACCCTTGGTTTCCATCAGGTGCAGGATGACGCCTGGGTCGAGGTTGCCGCAGCGCGTGCCCATCAACAGGCCATCGATGGTCGAGAAGCCGAGGGTTGTCGCGACGCACTTGCGATTGACCATGGCCGCCATGCTGGCGCCATTGCCGAGGTGGGCGACGACGACGCGGCCATTGGCGCGGTGCGAATATTGGGGCAGGGCACGGGCGATGAATTCGTAGGACAGGCCGTGGAAGCCGTAGCGCTTGATGCCTTCGGCCGACAGGGCGCGCGGCAGGCCGAAGGTCTGGGCGACATCGGGCTGGCTGCGGTGGAAGGCGGTATCGAAACAGGCAATCTGCGGCACGCCGGGGAGCAACGCCTGCAGGGCGCGGATGCCGGCGACATTGTGCGGTTCATGGAGCGGAGCGAGTGGGATGAAACTGGTCAGGTGGCCGAGCACGGTGTCGTCGACGATGGTCGGCTGCGAGTAACGCTCGCCGCCATGCACGACGCGATGGCCGGCGGCAACGATCTGCCAGCCGGCATGCGTTGCCATGAACCATTTGAGCAGTGCGTCGAAAGCCTGGTCGTGGCTGACCTGCTCGCCGGCGATCATCTGGTCGGCGATTTTTTCGCCGGCCTTGTCCTTGGCGACCATTTTCGTGGCGTTGGTGCCGATACCGTCAATCTGGCCGGAGACTTCGGCTTCCGGGGAAATCGGGTGGGCGAGGGAGAAAAGGGCGAACTTGATGGATGACGATCCGGCGTTGATCGTCAGGATGCCTTGCTTCATTTAGACGGTTCCAGTTTTGCGGTTGTGGTGGGCGATCAGTGCGGTCAGCGCGTTGGCCAGATATTCGAGTTGCTTGGCGACCATGTTGCCGGATTCCAGGTCGGGAACGACGAGGACTTCGGCATGGCCGGCTACGGCTGATTTGATGCCCTTGGTCTTGGCGGCAACAATCGAAATGGCGTTGTCAAAGGCCAGCGGGCCATCGAGGATGCCGCCCTTGATCTGGCCGCGGTCGGCCATCTTGCACAGGGCGGCGGCATCGAGTGTCGATTGAATCTTCGGATTGATCGTTTCGACCGCTGAAAGGATCGCCACCTTGGGTTCCGGGATGCCGAGGATGTGGGCGAGATCAATGGCATTGCGGATGATGTCGGCCTTCTCCTCGAGCGTCGGGGCGATGTTGATCGCCGCATCGGTGATGAGCAGTGGGCGGTGATAGGTCGGCACGTCCATGACGAAGACGTGGCTGATCCGGCGGCTGGTACGCAATCCGTTGGCCCGGGCGACGACTTCGCCCATCAGTTCGTCGGTATGCAGGCTGCCCTTCATCAAGGCCTCGGCGTCACCGGTGCGCACCAGCGAAACGGCCAGCGCGGCGGAGTCGTGGCTGTGCGCGGCATGGACGATGCGGATGCCGGACAGGTCGATGGCGAATTCTTCGGCAATGGCGCGAATCTTGTTCTCCGGGCCGACCAGGATCGGCTCGATGATGCCGGCCTGGAAGGCCATGACCGGGCCTTTCAGCGATTCGTGGTCGCACGGGTGGGCGACGGCGGTCGGGATCGGCTCCAGACCTTTGACCCGTTCAAGCAGCTGGATGTAGCGCTCGTGCTTGTCGTCGATGCGGATCTCCGGCATATGCACTTCCTGCAGGCGGGAAACCTTCTCCGTCGGGGCCAGCACTTCGGCGGTGCCGCGCACCACCTGCAGGCCTTCCTGGTTGGTGCATACGCAGTCGAAATTGACATGCTTGTTGTGATCGAATTTTTGCTTGGCGGTAACGGTGATGGTGATCGTGTCACCGATCGTTACCGGGCGCGAGAAATGCAGCGCCTGATCGATCAGGATCGTACCGGGGCCGGGAAACTGGGTGCCGAGGACGGTCGAGATCAGCGAGCCGCTCCACATGCCGTGGGCGATGACTTCGCGGAACAGGCCGCTCTGGGAATAACCCGGATCGACCACCGAGGGATTGACGTCGCCGGTCAGGATGGCGAACAGCTTCACATCCTCGGGCATCAGGGTCCGCGTCAGGCTGGCTGAATCACCGACGCGGATTTCGTCGTAGGTCTTGTTGACCAGATAACGCTGTGCGCTGCTCTCATGCATGGTCTTGCTCCAGATAAAGGGTCAGGCCGGTCGTGGCCTGCTGCGCCGGTCGCATGCCGCATTGGCCGGTGGAATGTCGATATCCAGCTCGGGGCGTAATTGCGACAGCTGGTCGACGACCCATTGGTTGGCCTCGCCGGTGAATTCGCGCGAAATCAGCGGCGCCCCCGACCAGGCTTCGACGAAAAGCGCCACGGCAGCCGAGCGGCTGACGCCATATTCGCAATGGACCAGCATCGAGACTTCGTCCGGAGCATTGTGCAGGTCCTGGACGAAGGTGGCGATCTGGCGGGCCATCCGGTAATCGAACAGGCCGGGCATCGGCGCCGGCAGGTATTCGTCGGCCGGCAACGCATCGTAGAAAGCCAGGCGCAGGACGTGCTCGAAATGGGCGTGCAGGTTGGCTTCCGGGGTGCCCGGGTCGGTAATCGAAATGACCGCCATCGACGGCTTGCCGATCAACGATTCGGCCAGTTCGCGCGAGGCGAAATAAACTTTGCTGATGGTCATTCCATGAACACCGGGTCGGAAAATACCAGCGTCCCGTCCTTGCGCATCATCAGGTTGTCGGCCTTGATCAGGTCGGGCAGTGCGCCGTATTCGGTCGAAAAGTCTTCCACCGCCTTGAGCGACTCCTTGAGTGCATCGGTCCATCCCATCGGCGTCACAACGAGGTGGTGCAGCGCGATGCGGCCCATGTCCTGAGCCAGGTTGCGCCACATCATGCAGGCGTCGAAATACGAGGTGGACAGCTTGGTCGCCACTTCGGCCGCGTCGCCGGCAACGGGCAGCGGATAGAGCCGCTCGACTTCGACGACATGAAACGGAAAGCCGCGGCTGGAGCGGCCGACCGTGCCGTGATCGGCAAAGACGACGGGGAAATGGTTGCCGGTCGGGCGATCATCGGCGGTGTAGTAGGCATAGTCGGTGGGCGACGACAGCACCTTGTAGACGCGTTCCTGGCCATCGACGGTATCGGCTTCGAGGACGATGGTGCTCTCGCCGCGACCGATTTCCTGCCTGCCGCGCAACAGCGGATGATCCGGCACGGGGTCGGGGAGTAGTCCGTCAATGTCAGGCATCAGGTTCTCCGAAATCGTTTCAAGTTGGCGGGGATTTTTCCCCGCCATTTGAAATTTAGCCTTTTTTTCCGGTTGACCGTAGCAATCGCTACAAAAAGGCCTCAGGCGACGATATGGGCGCCGGCGTCGACGTAGATCGTCTGCCCGGTCATGCCGGATGAGCCGGGCGTGCACAGGAAGGCAGTCAGGGCACCGACTTCGTCAATCGTCACGGTGCGGCCGAGCGGTGCCTTGGCGGCATCGTTTTCGAGCAGGGTGTTGAAATTGGCGATGCCGGAAGCGGCGCGGGTCATGATCGGACCCGGCGACACGGCGAAAACGCGAATGCCCTTGGGGCCGAGGTCGTAGGCCATGTAGCGGACGGCCGATTCGAGCGCGGCCTTGATGATGCCCATGACGCCGTAGTTGCGCACGACGCGCTCGGCGCCGAGGTAGGACATGGTGATCAGTGAGCCACCGTGCGCCATCAGCGGTTCGACCGCTTTGGCCATGCGCAGGAAGCTGTGGCAGGAAATGTTCATGGCCGAGTCGAAGCCGGCTTCGGTGGTGTCGATGACGCGGCCGTGCAGGTCGTCGCCATTGCAGAAGGCCATCGAGTGGATGGCGAAGTCGAGTTCGCCGAATTCGTCGCCGCACTGCTTGATGGCGGCTTCAAGGCTGCCTTCCTCGGTCACGTCGAGCTTCAGGAAGAGCTTGGCGCCGAGCGCTTCGGCCAGCGGCTGGGTGTATTTCGCCGTTTTATCGTTCTGGTAGGTTAGGGCAATTTCGCCGCCCAGAGCGCGAATGGCCTTGGCGACGGCAAAAGCAATCGACTTGTCATTGGCGACACCGGTAATCAGGCCTTTTTTGCCAGCCAGCGGTAGCAAGGCGTTCATGCTGGCCAGGGGGGATTGCTCGTTTATTGTGTTCATGCTGTTCTTCCTCAAAGAGTCGATCAGGGCGTATTGCGTTGCACCATTCGTAATCGTATATCGCCAAATGATGGTGCTTTGTCTATGTTGCGACGCAGCACCATTGTTGCACATTCCGGTTTTCCGGAGTGTTACAAATGCCCGCCAGTTGACCTCGGACAACAAACGGAAACGTTCCGGTGCTAGTCTTTTGATGTCATAGGCAATTTTCAGGAGATTGTCGTGGGGCTAAATGAAATGCATGCCGAAGCGGTCGCCGGTGTTGTCGACCGGGTGATCAATCGATATCGACGCGATCCGACCTGCATGTTGCAGATCCTGCGCGAGGTTCAGGAGGTCTGCGACTGGGTTCCCCCCGAAGCCATCGACCGCATGCAGGCCATGCTCGGCGTGCCGCGGACCAAGATCGAGGGCGTCGCCGGTTTTTATTCCTTCATTTACACCGAACCGCGCGGCAAATACCGGGTGTTGTTTTCTGACAACATTACCGACCGCATGCAAGGCAACCGGGCGCTCATGGAGCGCCTGTGCGGCAACCTCTGGGTCGAGCGCGGCAAGGTTTCCGAAGACGGCCTGGTCAGCGTCGGCAAGACGGCCTGTACCGGCCTGTGCGACCAGGGGCCGGGCATGCTGGTCAATAACTATGCGATTGGCGGCTTGAGCCTGGAGCGCATCGACGAAATCGCCGAACTGATCCGCAACAAGGTGCCGCTGACCGACTGGCCGGCGGCCTACTTCAAGATCGAAGACAACATCCGGCGCGCAGACATCCTGCTCACGGCTGACTTCAAGCCCGGCGAAGCCTTGCTCGCCGCGCGGGCGCGGGCGCCAAGCGACGGCCTGAATTCCTCGAACATGCGCTCCTGGCGCGAAGGCCTGCCCAGCGGCATCGGCGGACCGGGCGCCACGCTCGACGAAATCAAGCGCGCCAACCTGCGCGGCCGCGGTGGCGCCGGTTTCACCACCGGCCTGAAGTGGGAAGCCTGCCGCAATGCGCAGCTCAAGGCTGGCCACCAGCGCATTGTCGTCTGCAATGCCGACGAAGGCGAGCCGGGTACTTTCAAGGATCGCGTCCTGCTCTCGAAATTCCCCGATCTCGTTTTCGAGGGCATGACGGTGGCCGCCTACGCCATCGGCGCAACGCGCGGTTTCGTCTATCTGCGCGGCGAATACCGCTACCTGCTCGATCACCTCAATGCCGTGCTGGCCAACCGGCGCCGTGAGAACCTGTTGGGCAAGGACATCTGTGGCTTGCCCGGGGCGGATTTCGACATCGAAATTCATGTCGGCGCTGGCGCCTACGTTTGCGGCGAGGAATCGGCGCTCATCGAATCGCTTGAAGGCAAGCGCGGCACGCCGCGCAACCGGCCGCCTTTCCCGGTGACCAACGGCTATCTCGACCAGCCGACCATCGTCAATAACGTCGAAACCTTTGCCGCAGCAGCCTTGATCGCCCTGAAAGGTGGCGAGTGGTATGCCGGCATCGGGACCAGGCACTCGGCCGGGACGAAGATCATTTCGGTCTCCGGCGATTGTGAGCGGCCGGGCATTTACGAATATCCGTTCGGTGTCAGCATCCGCCAGGTGCTCGAAGACTGCGGCGCCACCGACACTCAGGCTGTGCAGGTCAGCGGGCCGTCCGGCATCTGCGTTGCCGAGAACGAATTCGACCGCATCATCGGCTTCGAGGACATCCCGACCGCTGGCGCTTTTACGATCTTCAACAAGTCTCGCGACATGTTCGAGGTGGCGCGCAATTACGTGCATTTCTTTCAGCACGAAAGCTGCGGTTTCTGCACGCCGTGCCGGGTCGGCACCTCGCTGCTCAAGAACCTCATGGACAAGCTGCATTACGGCAGCGGTTCGCCCTACGACTTTGCCGAAATCGAGAAGCTTAACCAGCTGCTGCAATCGATGAGCCATTGCGGCCTTGGCCATACCGCCTGCAATCCGGTGCTCGACACCATCGCCAAGTTCCGCCCGGCTTACGACAAGCGGATGATGCAGCAGGACTTCACGCCGGCCTTCGATCTCGACCGCGAACTGTCGGCCGCCCGGCAAATGACCGGGCGCGACGATGCCGGAGCGCATCTGGCGACGGAACATGGAGGTCAATCATGAGCCATACCTTTACGCTCGACGGCAAGGTCGTTCCCTTCGTCGAAGGGCAGACCATCATCCAGGCGGCCAGCGCAGCCGGCATCTTCATTCCACACCTGTGCTACCACCCGGAGTTCAAGCCGCACGGCTCGTGCAAGTTGTGTACAGTCAAGGTCAATGGCCGGCATACGGCTTCCTGTACCATGCGCGCGGCAGCCGGCATGGTCGTCGAGAGCGAGACCGAGGAGATCAACAGCGAACGCCGGGCGCTGACCCAGATGCTCTTTGTCGAGGGCAATCACTTCTGCCCATCCTGCGAGAAGAGCGGCAACTGCCAGTTGCAGGCGACGGCCTACCATCTTGGGATGATGTCGGCGCATTACGACCATTTCTTCCCGAATCGCGCCGTCGACGCCTCGCACCCCGAGGCGCTGCTCGACTTCAACCGCTGCATCCTCTGCTCGCTGTGCGTGCGGGCCAGCCGCGACGTCGATGGCAAGAACGTCTTTGCGCTCTCTGGGCGCGGTATCAAGACCCATCTGATCGTCAATGCCAAATCCGGCCAGTTGGCCGACACCGACTTCACGCTGGACGACAAGGCGGCACAGGTCTGCCCGGTCGGCGTCATTCTCAAGAAACGCCAGGGTTTCGCCGTGCCGATCGGTGAGCGCAAGTACGACAAGGCGCCGATTTCCGAAACCGCCGAATCGACGGAGGGCCGCTGAGATGACCACCAAGAAAAAGCTGAAAGTCGCCACGACCTCGCTGGCCGGCTGTTTCGGCTGCCACATGTCCTTTCTCGACATCGACGAGCGGCTGTTCACGCTGCTCGAACACATCGAGTTCGACCGTTCGCCGCTGACCGACATCAAGACCTGCAGTCCGGATTGTGACATCGGCATCATTGAGGGCGGCCTGTGCAATGCCGAGAACGTCCATGTTCTGCGCGAGTTCCGCAAGAACTGCAAGATCCTCATCGCCATGGGCGCCTGCGCCATCAACGGTGGCCTGCCTGCACAGCGCAACCACCTGCCGCTGACGACCATCCTCGAAGAGGTCTATCACACCAGCCCGGGGCTGGCCAACGGCATGGTCCCGAACGACCCGGAGCTGCCTCTGCCGCTCAATCAGGTGCATCCGATCCATGAGGTCGTCAAGATCGATTATTTCATGCCCGGTTGTCCGCCTTCGGCTGACGCGATCTGGAAGGTGCTGACTGACCTTCTTGCTGGTAAAGAACCGGAATTAGGCCACGGCCTGATGCATTACGATTAATTGAGGTAGAAAATGACCTACCAACTAGAAACCGCCGCCCACCCCGAAACCCTGCGCCGTGTCGCGATTGACCCCGTCTCCCGGGTCGAGGGTCACGGCAAGGTGACCATCCTGCTCGACGACCAGAACAAGGTGCATCAGGTTCGTTTGCACATCGTCGAATTTCGTGGCTTCGAGAAGTTCATCCAGGGCCGGCCGTACTGGGAGGTCCCGGTCATGGTCCAGCGCCTGTGTGGCATCTGCCCGGTGTCGCACCACTTGGCGGCCTCCAAGGCGCTCGATGTCATCGTCGGCGCCAAGAAGCTCACGGCGACGGCAGAAAAGATGCGCCGGCTGATGCATTACGGCCAGATGCTGCAATCGCACGCGCTGCATTTCTTCCACCTCTGTTCGCCTGACCTGCTGTTTGGCTTCGACAGCGATATGACCAAGCGCAACATTGTCGGCGTCGCCATGGCGCATCCGGAAACGGCCAAGCGCGGCGTGCTGCTGCGTCGATTCGGCCAGGAGGTCATTCGGGTTACGGCCGGCAAGCGCGTCCATGGCACCGGCGCCATCCCGGGCGGCGTCAACAAGGCATTGACCATTGCCGAGCGCGATGAGCTGCTCAAGGACATCTATCACATCATCCAGTGGTCGCGCGACGCGGTACAGCTGATCCAGAAGGTGCACACGCAGGACCCCGGGCTGTACAACAGCTTTGGCATCTTCCGCTCCAATTTCATGTCCATCGTCGGCAACAACGGCGATCTCGACTTCTACCACGGTACGCTGCGCGCCCGCGACGACAACGGCAAGATCATTTTCGACCATGTCGATTACCAGCAGTACCACCAGTACATCGAGGAAGAAGTGCGGCCGTGGAGCTACATGAAATTCCCATACTTCAAGTCCATCGGCAAGGAACACGGCTGGTACAAGGTCGGCCCGCTGGCCCGGGTGCAGAACTGCTGCCAGATTTCGACCCCCTTTGCCGAACATGAGCGCAAGGAATTCGTCGATTACGCCGGCGGTTCGCCGATGCACGCGCCTCTCGCCTACCATTGGACGCGGATGATCGAGATGCTGCACGCTGCCGAAGTGATCAAGGAATTGCTGCATGACGACGATCTGCTCGGCAGCGACCTGCTGGTCCAGGGCGAGCGCCAGATGGAAGGCGTCGGCGTCATCGAGGCGCCACGCGGCACGCTGTTCCATCACTACCGCGTCGATGAAAACGATCTCGTCACCATGGCCAACCTCATCGTGTCGACGACCAACAACAACCAGGCGATGAACGAAGCCATCCGCCACGTCGCCAGGCGCTACCTGCACGGCCACGAAGTAACCGAAGGCCTGCTCAACCACATCGAAGTCGCCATCCGTGCCTTCGACCCCTGCCTGTCCTGCGCCACGCACGCGCTGGGCAAGATGCCGCTGGAAGTCGAGCTGGTCGATCCGGAAGGGCGCATCGTTCATTCGCTGAGCCGTTCGTGAGCGCACCCGTCGTCATCTTCACCGTCGGCAACCCAAGCCGCGGCGACGACGCGCTCGGGCCGGAATGCCACGGTCAACTGGAAAAATGGCTCGAAAATGAAAACCTGGCCGACCAGTTCGAGCTGATCGAGGATTTCCAGCTCCAGATTGAACACGCCCTCGACCTGCAGGGTCGGCAACTCGCCCTGTTCATCGATGCCGGCGCCAACACACCGGGGCCGTTCACCTTCCAGCGCATCGCCCCGGCCACCGGCGCCGCCTATACGACGCACGAACTGCCGCCCGAAGCGGTGTTGCAGGTTTATCTCCAGACCGAAGGCGAAGAACCGCCACCGGCCTTCGTGCTGTGCATTCGCGGCGAGACTTTCGAACTCGGTGAAGCGCTGTCGGCGGCAGCGAGCCGCCATCTTGACGCGGCCTTCAGCCTGCTGAACAGCCTCTGCCGGCAACCCTCGCTGGCCGCCTGGGAACGGGTGGCGACACCCGTCAGCGGCTGAAAGCATAGCAGCCGACCAGGTCAGTTTTGCGATGAGGCCCGGCCTGGCGTTATGCTGGCATTTCCAAGCCCCGCTTCAATCGCCGCCATGAAGTTCTCCCGCCTGTTCCTGAACCGCCTGCAGAATCAACCGGTCGTCACCGATACGGTTGTCGTCATCGACGTTCTGCGCTCGTTTACCTCGGCGGCGGTGATGCTGGCCCGGGGGGCGCGGGCGATTTATCCGGTCGAGCGCATCGCGGCGGCCACGGCCATGCTGGCAGAAATGCCGCAGCCGCTTTCGGTTGGTGCCGTGGGCGGCGGCGATCCGGTGCCCGGCTTTGATTTCGGCAACTCCCCGTCACAACTGATGCACGCCGATCTGGCCGGCCGGCAGGTGGTGATGACCACGGCGGCCGGCGTTCGCGGACTGCAGCGGTTTCGCCAGGCGCGCCGGCTCTTCGCTGCCAGTCTGGTCTGCGCCCGGGCAACGGCCGAGGCGATCCGTGCGACGGGGGCCGATGAGGTCTGCTTCGTCATCACCGGCGAATGGGTGGACCGCGACGGCGACGAGGACATTGCCTGCGCCGACTACATCGAAGCCCTGTTGCGCGGTGCTGCGGTGGCGCCGGAAGATTTCGTCCAGCGCGTCCGCCTGTCCGATTTCGGGCAGCGCTTTACCGCTGGCACCTGGCCGAACCTGCCGCTGGCCGACCTCGATATCGCCGCCCAGCCCGACCTTTTCACCTTCGCCATGCCGGTGCGGCGCGAAGGGGGGCATCTGGTCATTCGGTAATGTTTCCAGGAAAGGCAGCCTTTCCTGTGCTGGTGTGAATCCCCGTCCTGTTCGAGGTGGGCGAATTTAAGCCGGAGGCTTATAATCAAATCTACATAATGACCGCTAAGTCAGTAGTTGATTGGGGGCACCATGAACCGTTCGCGCCTTGGCAGGATTTTGCTTTTTACCCTTTTTTTCGGGTTGACCGCAGCAATCGGGTTGTACCTCTATCAGCATCGTCCGGCCGGTTTGCCGGCTGGCTTGGCTGCCGGCAACGGGCGGCTGGAAGCGACCGAAGTTGATGTCGCAACCAAGATCGCCGGGCGCCTCGCCGAACTGGGGCCGCGCGAGGGTGATTACGTCGAGGCCGGATCGGTGGTGGCCCGGCTTGATGCCGACGATCTGCGGGCTCAGTTGCAGGCTGCCGAAGCACAGATTCAGCAGGCACAACGGGCGGTGGATCAGTCGCGGGCCGGGGTGCGCAAATCGCAGTCCGAAGTGTCGCTGGCCGGCAAGACATTGAAACGTTCGGAAGAACTTGTCGGCCGCGGCTTCATTTCACGAAACAAGCTGGATAGCGACCAGACTGGCATGGAAGGCGCCATGGCCGGCATGGCGCAGGCGCGCGGCAAGGTCGGCGAGGCTGATGCCGGCGTGGCAGCGGCCGAGGCGAAGGCGGAGAGCCTGCGCGTGACGCTGGCCGATACGGCATTGACGGCACCAATTGCCGGCCGCGTGCTCTACCGGCTGGCGGAGCCGGGCGAAGTGCTGGCGGCGGGCGGCAAGGCGCTGACGCTGGTCAATCTTTCCGAGATGTTCATGACCATTTACCTGCCGACCGAGAAAGCCGGGCTGGTGGCGCTCAACAGTGAGGCGCGCATCGTGCTTGACGCCTTGCCGGGGCAGGTGATTCCGGCGGCAGTCAGTTTTGTCGCGCCGAAGGCGCAATTCACGCCGCGTGAAGTCGAGACGCGTACCGAGCGGGAAAAACTGATGTTCCGCCTCAAGGTCAAGCCCAATGCAGACTGGCTGGCGGCCCACCGCGATCTGGCCAAGGGCGGCATGCCCGGCGTCGCTTATGTGAAGCTCGATGCCAACGCAGCCTGGCCGGCCAATCTGCAGATCAACGGAAAGTAAACGCCATGGACCGCCCGCCGGTCGCCAGGTTGTCCGGAGTCAGTCACTGCTACGGCGCCGTCGTCGCGCTGGAGGCGGTCGATATTGCGCTGCCGGCCGGCTGCATGGTCGGGCTGATCGGACCGGACGGCGTCGGCAAATCGTCGCTCTTGGCGCTGGTTTCCGGGGCGCGAATGATCCAGTCCGGCAAGGTCGAGGTGCTCGGTGGCGACATCGGTGATCGCCATTTCCGCGCCACGGCGCAGCCGCGCATCGCCTACATGCCGCAGGGGCTGGGCAAGAACCTTTACCCGACGCTGTCGGTGTTCGAGAACGTCGATTTTTTCGGTCGGCTCTTCGGTCAGGGCAAGCGCGAACGCGAGCGGCGCATCGACGAATTGCTGACCAGCACCGGCCTGCTGCCTTTCAAGGACCGCCCGGCGGCCAAATTGTCCGGCGGCATGAAGCAGAAGCTCGGCCTGTGCTGCGCCCTGATCCACGACCCCGACCTGCTCATTCTCGACGAGCCGACGACCGGCGTCGATCCGCTCTCCCGGCGCCAGTTCTGGGAGCTGATTGATTCCATCCGGGCCCGCCGGGACGGCATGAGCGTGCTGGTGGCGACGGCCTACATGGAAGAGGCCGAGCGTTTCGACTGGCTGGTCGCCATCGATGCCGGCAAGGTGATCGGCACCGGCACGCCGGCCGAACTTCGCAAACAGAGCGGGCAGGCGACACTGGATGGCGCCTTCATCCAGTTGCTGCCGGCGGAGCGCCGGCAGGCGCATCACGAACTGGTCATCCCGCCGCGGGTTGGCGATGGCGGCGTGTTCGCCATCGAGGCCGAGGGGCTGTCGCAGCGTTTTGGCGATTTCACGGCGGTCGATCACGTCAGCTTCAAGATCGAGCCGGGCGAGATTTTCGGCTTTCTCGGCTCGAACGGCTGCGGCAAGACGACGACGATGAAAATGCTGACCGGCCTGCTGCCACCGACCGAAGGCGGGGCAAGACTGTTTGGCAAGACGGTCGATGCCCGCGACCTCGAGACGCGCAAGCAGGTTGGTTACATGTCGCAGTCGTTCTCGCTTTACGGCGAGCTGACGGTGGCTGCCAACCTCGATCTGCACGCCCGGCTGTTTCATCTGCCGGACGCCCGGCGCGGCCCGCGCATTGCCGACCTGATGGCGCGTTTCGGGCTCGAACCCTACGCCGACAAGGCGGCGGCCGATCTGCCACTCGGCATCCGCCAGCGTTTGTCGCTGGCCGTGGCCGTGGTCCATCAACCGAAGCTGCTCATCCTCGACGAGCCGACCTCCGGCAGCCGACCTCTGGCGTCGACCCGGTGGCGCGTGACGAATTCTGGGCGCTGCTCGTCGAACTGTCGCGCCAGCAGGGCGTCACCATCTTCATTTCGACCCATTTCATGAACGAAGCCGAGCGCTGCGACCGCATTTCGCTGATGCACGCCGGCAAGGTGCTGGCCAGCGACACGCCGGCCGGGCTGTGCGCAGCGCGCGGCGTGCCGACGCTGGAAACGGCCTTCATCAGCTATCTGGAGGAGGCGACGGGCGTTGCCGGGCAGGCTTCCACGGTCAACCCGAAAAATGAGCCAAAAATGAAAGCGGCCGCGGCGCCGCCCAACACGCCGGCGGCCCGGCCCGCCGCCTTCAGCCTGCGCCGCCTGCTCGGCTACGCCTACCGCGAGGCGCTGGAACTCCGGCGCGACAGCATCCGGCTGGCCTTCGCGCTGCTCGGCTCGGTGCTCATGATGTTCGTGCTCGGCCATGGCCTGTCCTTCGATGTCGAAGGGCTGCGCTTTGCCGTGCTCGATCGCGATCAAACCCCGGAAAGCCGGGACTACATTGCCAACGTGGCCGGCTCGCGGTATTTCGTCGAGCGCCCGGCCCTGGCCGACGATGCCGATCTCGACCGCCGCATGAAGAGCGGCGAGGTATCGCTGGCCATCGACATTCCCGAAGGCTATGGCCGCGACCTGCGGCGCGGCCGCAAGCCGGAAGTCGGCGTCTGGGTGGATGGCGCCATGCCCTACCGCGGCGAGACGATACGCGGCTACATGGACGGCCTGCACCGCGATTACGTCCGCCAGATGCTGCGCGAGGCGAGCGGCAACTACCCGGCCAAGGTGCTGGAGATCCAGTCGCGCTATCGCTACAACCAGGATTTCAAGAGCGTCTACGCCATGGTGCCGGCGGTCATCCCGCTGCTCCTGCTGCTCATTCCGGCGATCCTGATGGCGCTCGGCGTGGTCCGCGAAAAGGAACTCGGCTCGATCACCAACCTCTACGTCACGCCGGTGACGCGGCTCGAATTCCTGATTGGCAAGCAGTTGCCCTACATCGCTGTGTGCATGGTCAGCTACCTGCTGATGATGGGTGAGGCGGTTTTTGTCTTCGGCGTCCCGGTCAAGGGCAGCTTTGCCGCGATGACGCTCGGCGCCTTGCTTTACGTCACGGCAACCACCGGCCTCGGCCTGCTCATGTCCACCTTCACCAAGACGCAGATCGCCGCCTTGTTCGGCACCGCCATCGTCACCATGCTGCCGACCATCCAGTTCTCCGGCCTGACCACGCCGGTCGAAGCCCTTGAGGGGGCGGGGTACTGGATCGGCCAGGGCTATCCGGCGACCTATTTCATCCTGATCTGCCGCGGCGCCTTTACCAAGGGCTTGGGTTTTGCCGACCTGTGGCCGTCGCTGCTCGCGCTGGCCGCCTTCATTCCGCTGCTGACCATAGCCAGCGTCGCCTTGCTGAAAAAACAGGAGAAATAGCGTGGTCGGCTTTTCACTGAGCAACATCTTCCGCCTCGGCCTCAAGGAACTGCGCAGCCTGGCCGCCGACAAGGTGCTGCTCGGGCTGATCGTCTGGGCCTTCTCTGGCGCCATCTACGAGGCAGCGACAGGCAGCTCGCAGCAGCTCAACAATGCCCCGGTCGCCATCGTTGACGAAGACAATTCGCCGCTCTCGGCGCGGCTGGCCGGCGCGCTCTATCCGCCGTATTTCCGTCGTCCCGAATTGATTGGGCTGGAACAGGTCGACGATGCGATGAACCGGAATTTGTACTCCTTCGTGCTGGTCATCCCCAGTCATTTCCAGCGCGACATGAGCGCCGGGCGGCACCCGGAAATCCAGCTCAACATCGACGCCACGGTGATCAGCCAGGCCTTCATCGGGGCCAGCTACATCAACAACATCGCCAGCGGCGAGGTCGGTGAATTCCTGACCGGGCGCCGCGCGGCCGAGGACACGCCGATTCGCCTGACGACCCGGGCCCGCTTCAACCCGAACCTCACCGGCGTCTGGTTCGGCGGCGTCATGGAGGCGATCAACAACGTCACCATGCTGACCATCATCCTGGTCGGCGCCGCCTTCATCCGCGAACGCGAGCACGGCACCATCGAACACCTGCTGGTCATGCCGCTGCGGCCGTTCGAGATCATGATGGCGAAGATCTGGGCCAACGGGCTGGCCGTGCTGATCGGCGTTGCCTTCGCGCTGCTCGTCATGGTCCAGCAGATCCTGCAGGTGCCGATAGCCGGGTCGGTCGGGCTCTTTCTCGCGGCTGCGGTGTTCTATCTGTTTTCGGCGGCGTCGATCGGCATCTTCCTCGGCACACTGGCCCGCTCGATGCCGCAGCTCGGCTTGCTCATCATCATCACCATCGTGCCGCTGCAACTGCTTTCCGGCGGCGTGACACCGCAGGAAAGCATGCCGGCAGCGATCCAGAACATCATGGCCTTGACGCCGACCACCTACTTCGTTCGCCTGGCCCAGGGCATTCTTTACCGTGGTGCCGGGCTCGATGTCATCTGGCCCGATCTTCTCGGCATGACGGCCGTCGGCGCTTGTTTCTTCACCATCGCCCTGATTCGTTTCCGCAAGGCAGTGACGCAGACGCAGGTGTAAACCGCATCAGAATTTGTTGATATGCATCATGGGCTGCTCATGCCCGGGAGCGGAAAATTCAGCTGACTTGTTGCTCCATGGGAAGCGGTTCAAGTCGATATGTTTTTCCTCAGATACATCTTCACGGCGACTCTGGTCGCCGTCTTTTTTGGCCCGGCTCAGGCGGCGGAAACTGCCGAGCAGCAATTCAATTCCATTGCCCGGTTACCGCCCGAGAGCCTCGGCACCAAAATCGGGCAAGCCATTGAAGTCGATGTCGATCTGGCCGCCAGCGGCAGCCTCGCTGTTACGGTCGTCGGCGAGCGGATCGATGTCCTCTACCGGATGGCCTTCAACCAGATTGCCGAAGGCTGGAACTGGCGTCCCTTGGCCGATCCTGCGGTCGACGACTATTACCAGTTCAAATTCCTGCCGCTGCAGTCGGTCGCCGTCGAGCGTGGCGCATACGAGCACGAGGACAAGATCGGGACGCCGCAGCAGATGAAGGTGACGTGGCGTTACGACTATTTCCTGGCCTTCGCCAATCTCTACGATTTCTATCCGCGCAGCGTCGATGACGACGCCGGGTTCTCGGCCAATCTACCGGCCACGCAGGCCGGGCGCGTTGGCATGCGGGCGAAGGCTCGGCTGATCGAACCGGTGATCAGCGAGAGCACAACCTTCTGGAAGGCAACCTATGGCAAGCCGACCGATTTCACGCTGAAAAAGCGCTATCTGCTCGGCGCGCTGGAAGAAGTGGCGTTCATTGATACCGCCAGCGGCGAAGTGCTGTGCCGGATCCGGCCGGGACAGGGGCGCTGTACCGGCCGTTGAGTGAGTTATGCAGGGCTCAGCGATAGACCAGTACCGGCACCTTGGAGTGGGTCAGTACCTTGTTGGTCTCGCTGCCGAGCAAAAAACCGCTGATGCCGCGGCGACCGTGGGAGGCCATGAAAATCAGGTCGCAGCCGGATTTCTCGGCGGCTTCGATGATCGCTTCGTAGGGGACGTCGCTGGTGGCGGCTGCCGTGCTGCACTGGACGCCGGCATCGGCGCACATTTTCTCGACTTCACCGAGATATTCACGGGCTTGCTGGTCGGCCAGCTCGGCGAATTTTTCGGGGGTCGTCGGATCGATCAGGGCGCCTTCGCCGAAGTAGGCGATGGGATATTCCGGCTTGGCGAAAAATACGGTGATTCGGGCGCCGGCTTCCTTGGCAAAGGAAACCGCGCGTTGTGCCGTGGCGCGCGAGAGTTCGGAGCCGTCGGTCGGTACGAAGATATGCTGGAACATGCGTAACCTCCTGAAATGGTCTGCTGGCGTTGCGTTCCGCCTTGTTGAGGTTCATGCTACGCCAAGTCGGGAGGAATGAAAACATGCGTCTCGGATTTCTCGGAGCGGCCGGTGAAGTGACTGGTTCCTGCACCTTGGTGGAAGCGGGGGGCGCCCGTTTTCTGGTCGATTGCGGCATGTTTCAGGGCG
>VIKE01000082.1 GCA_008080565.1 Rhodocyclaceae bacterium
TCGCCCTTTCCCTGTTGCTGCTGAGCCTGTTCGGCTCGGCCGGTGGCGTCTGGGCGCAGGGTTACTGGCGCGACCTGCCGCCGGAAGACCGGCGCCAGCTACGCCAGCAGATGCGTGAGCACTGGCAGCAGGAACGTGAATTCCGCCGCGACGAAGGCGCACCGCGCTGGCGCGATGTGCCGCCGGAAGACCGCCGCCGCCTGCGCGACGAAATGCGCGAGCAGCGCGCCTGGCAGGAGCGTGAGCGGGGAAGCTGGGCAGACCAGCGCGAGCAACGCGAACATCGGGGTGAGGGTCGAGGCTGGCGCCGAGATTGAGTCCCGACTGGGCCGCGCCTCCCGTAAAATACCGGCCCATGCTGATCCTCGCTCTCGAAACTTCAACTGAACTTGGCTCCTGCGCGCTCTGGCGCGATGGTTTGGTGGCTGAACGCACCTGCCCGCCGGGCAAGTCTCATTCCGAAACCCTGTTGCCGCTGGTCCGCGAACTGCTGGCCGAAGCCGGTGTGAAGGTCGGGCAACTCGATGCGATTGCTTTCGGCGTTGGTCCTGGCGCCTTTACCGGTTTGCGGGTTGCCTGTGGTGCGGCGCAGGGGCTGGCGGTGGCGAGCAATCGGCCGCTGATTCCGGTGACCAGCCTTGAAACGATGGCCGCGCAGGCCGGTGCCGAGCGCGTGCTGGCCCTGCTCGACGCGCGCATGGGCGAGGTTTATTCGGGTAGTTATCAACTGATCGACGGTGCATACGTTCTGCGCGGTGAAATTCGCGTTTCGGCGCCGGATGCAGTTGTTCTGCCTGCCGAGTCGGGCTGGGCTGCCTGCGGCAATGCCATCGCCGCCTATCCGGTTTTGGCCGAGCGCCTGAGCGCAGCAAGCATAGTCGTGCAAGCCGAGACCTGGCCGACCGCCGCCACCGTGGCCCGGCTGGCGGCGCCACGCGCTGCCCGTGGCGAAAGCATCGATGCCGCGCTGGCCGTTCCGCTTTACATCCGCGACAAGGTGGCCAAGACGGTGGCCGAACGCCTCAGCGAAGGCGGGCGGGCTTAAGCCTTGAAACCTCAATTGAACGCCTTGAGCATTCCGGCCGAGTTTTTCCCGATGAACGAGCGCGACCTCGATGCGGTGGCGGCGCTCGAAGCCACCCTGCAAACCTTTCCGTGGTCGCGCGGCAATTTTGCCGATTCGCTGACGGCTGGCTACAGCGTCTGGGTGCTGCGCGTTGGTGGCGATCTGATCGGCTTTTCGGTGGTCATGCGCGTCATTGACGAGGCGCATTTGCTGACCATCGGCATCTGCAAGCGTTACCAGGGCCAGGGCTATGGCGCGCGCATGCTGCGCCATGCCATGGAGTGCGCCCGACTGGGTGGCGCGAGCAAGCTGTATCTCGAGGTCAGGCCGTCCAACGAGCGGGCCGTCGAACTCTATCGTCACTTTGGATTTCACCAGATCGGCCTGCGCAAAGGCTATTATCCAGCGGTGATCGGGCGCGAGGATGCGCTGGTTTTTGATAAGGAATTGGCATGAGCCTGAGCCGAGAGCAGATGCTGGTTGAGATGGGCATTACGCCGATCTGGGTGCTGCGCGATACGGAACCAAGTGCACCTGTAGTCGAGGTCCGCGAACAAGCCGTAGCCCAACCGGAAGCTGGCGCTCCGGCGCCGAAACAGGCACCTGCCGTCGTGTCCGAGCCGGCGTCGGCAGCCAGGCCGGCGCCCGCTGTTGCGCTACGCCCGATGACGCCGGTCGATAACCTGAACTGGCCGGAACTGGCCAAGCAGGTTGCCGAATGCCGCGCCTGCCCGCTTTGCGAGCAACGCAAACAAGCCGTGCTCGGTGTTGGCGATCTCAATCCGGACTGGCTGTTCATCGGCGAAGGGCCGGGTGCCGAGGAGGACGTCAAGGGCGAACCTTTCGTCGGCCAGGCCGGCAAGTTGCTCGACGCCATGCTGGCTTCGCTCGATATCGCCCGTGGCAACCGGGTGTATATCGCCAACGCGGTCAAATGCCGGCCGCCCGGTAACCGGACGCCGGAAGCGGCCGAAATGGCGGCCTGCTGGCCGTATCTGGAACGGCAGATCGCGCTGCTCAAGCCGAAGATCATCGTCCTGCTTGGCAAGGCCGCCGTCCATGCGGTGCTGCACGACGACAAGTCACTGGCCACGCTGCGCGGCAAGCGTTACGAATACGCGGGAATCCCGCTGGTGGTGACTTATCACCCGGCCTATCTGTTGCGCAATTTGCCGGACAAGGCGAAGGCCTGGGAAGATCTGCTCTTCGCCCGCCGTCTGCTGCGTGAAGCGGCGGCGCCTGAACTGCCGTTCTAGGCGCCTACAGCAGATTTCATTTTTGGCCGTTTTTCCCGGTTGACCGTGGAAACGGCGGAACTCAGTGGTGTGACGAGTCGTCCAGATGCTGGACGTCGTCCTGCTGCGCCTGGTTGGCCAGATGGCGCAGGCGGATCATGTACATCAGGCCGCTGACGAATAGCCCGAACAGGGTGACCACCCAATAGATCGACAGATCCATCTTGACCATCAGGTAGTACAGCCCGGTCATGATCAGGATTGAGATGTTTTCGTTGAAGTTCTGCACGGCGATCGAGTGGCCGGCGCCCATCAGGATGTGGCCGCGGTGCTGGAGCAGGGCGTTCATCGGCACGACGAAGAAGCCGGACAGGCCGCCGATCAGGATGAGCAGCGGCACGGCCAGCCATATTTCATGAACGAAATTCATGATCAGTACGATGAGGCCCATGGCGATGCCGAGGGGGATGACGCGGACCGACTTGCGCAGGGTGATGAACTTGGCGGCCATGATGGCGCCGACCGCGACGCCGACGGCGACCACGCCCTGAAGCATCGAGGCTTTGGACAGACCCAGGCCAAGGGCGGTTTCCGACCATTTGATCACAATGAATTGCAACGTGGCGCCGGCACCCCAGAACAGCGTGGTGACGGCTAGCGAAATCTGGCCAAGCCGATCGCGCCAGAGCAGCGACAGGCAGTGATTGAATTCGTGGATCAGGTAGATCGGATTCTTTTTGAGTGCCTTGTGATCGACGCCGGTGTCGGGAATATAAAGATTGAACACGGCGGCGAGAATATAGAGTACGGCAACGACCGAGAGGGCCATTTCACCGATGCTGTCGACACCGGTGTCGATGACCGGGAAGTCGAAGGCGAGCAGGTGCTGGGCGATCTCCGGGCGGATCAGGGTGCCGCCGATGACGACGCCGAGGATGATGGCGCCGACGGTCAAGCCTTCGATCCAGCCGTTGGCGACGACAAGCAGGCGGTGCGGCAGGTATTCGGTCAGGATGCCGTACTTGGCCGGCGAGTAGGCGGCGGCGCCGAGGCCGACGACAGCGTAGGCGAGCAGTGGATGGGCGCCGAAGAACATCATGCTGCAGCCGATGATCTTGATGCCGTTGCTGATCAGCATGACCCGGCCCTTGGGCATCGAGTCGGCAAAGGCGCCGACGAAGGCGGCGAGCACGACGTAGGAAACAGTGAAGAAGGTCTTGAGCAGCGGTTCGTATTCCGACGGCGCCTGCATCTCGCGCAGCGCGGCGATGGCGGCAATCAGCAGGGCGTTGTCAGCCAGCGCGGAAAAAAACTGCGCGGCCATGATGATGTAGAAGCCGAACGGCACGAAATATTTGTCTCTTATATGACTTTGGGCGAGGTTTATACCACGCTGAGAATTCGGCGCAAGGCTTGCGCGATCGTCGCCGTTATGCATCGTTGCGCCAGCCCCGGTCAAATCATTCAAGCGTATGGAGCGCCGGTTAAGGCTTGATGACAGTTGGTCAATGTGGCCTGCGCTGCCATTATTTGCGGCTGCCACGGTCAACCGGAAATTTTGCCCAAAATCGAAGTTGCCCGCCGGAAGGTCGGCGGAATGTGATTGAATATCGGCCGCACCCCTCCAGGAGAGAAATCATGGCTGACCGGCGCTTGCAGGTCTTTCATGCCGTCGCAAAACATTTGAGCTTTACGCGGGCGGCCGACGCCTTGTTCATGACGCAGCCGGCCGTCACCTTCCAGATCAAGCAACTGGAAGAGCAGTACGGCACACGTCTGTTCGAGCGGCGGCACGGCGGCATTTCGCTGACGCCGGCCGGCGAGATGGTGCTCTCCTACGCTGAAAAAATCCTCGCGCTGTCCGATGAAATGGAGACGCGGCTGTCCGAAATGACCGGCGAAATGCGTGGCCCGCTGCTTGTCGGGGCCAGCACGACCATCGCCGAGTTCATGTTGCCGCGCGTCCTCGGCGAATTCAACGCGGCCTACCCGCAGGTCCGTGCCCGACTCATTGTCGCCAACTCGGAAAGCATCGAGAGCCAGGTGGCCGAACATACACTTGACGTCGGGCTGATTGAAGTTCCGGCCAAGCTCGCCGGGCTGACCAGCCAGATCTGCTGCGAAGACGAATTGCTGGTCATCTGTGCGCCCGACTACCCGCTGGCCGGCATGAAATCGGTAACGCCGAAAGCGCTGGCTGAATACGAATACATTTCACGCGAGCCGGGGTCGGGGACGCGGGAGATCACCGATGCCTATTTTCTCGCCCACAAGGTACCGCCGGACAACCTCAAGACGCAGATGGAGCTGGGCAGTCCCGAGTCGCTGAAAGGCGTCGTGTCCACCGGCCTCGGTTTCGCCATCGTGCCGAAGGCCGTTGTCGCCAAGGAAATCCAGCTCGGCGAACTGCTTGCCATCCGGCTCAACCCACCGCTCAAACGCAGCCTCTACCTGGTTTCCCAGAAGGATCGTTTCCAGTCCCGGCTGACTGGCACTTTTATTGAATTCACCCGCGTAAAACTGAAAGAAATGGCTTCATGAAAACCTCACGTCCCATTCGTGCGCGTATCGCGCCGGCGGCGATCCTCCATAACTACCGGCTGGCCAAAAGCCATGCCCCGCAAGCCAAGGCCTGGGCTGTCGTCAAGGCCAATGCTTATGGCCACGGTCAGTGGCGCGCCGTTGAAGCACTGCGCGGCGAAGCGGACGGCTTTGCCCTGCTCGAATGCGAAAGCGCCGTCGCCCTGCGCGAAGCTGGCGTTACCCAGCCCATCCTGTTGCTTGAAGGCGTGTTCAGTGCGCGCGATGTGCGGGCCGTCATCGAACACCGGCTGACCTGCGTCGTCCATTGCCTCGAACAGCTTGAATTGCTCGTGCGCAACGGCCAGTTTACGGCCCCCGTCTCGCTCTATCTCAAGCTTAATACCGGCATGAACCGCCTCGGCTTTACGTCGGAAACGCTGGGCAAGGCCTGGGAAATCCTCCAGCAACTGCCGCAGATTGAAGTCACGCTGATGACCCATTTTGCCGAAGCCGATGGCGAGCGTGGCGTCAGCGAACAGGTTGAGCGTTTTTACCAAATGGCTGGCGACTGGTCCGGCCCGATTTGCCTGGCCAACTCGGCGGCCATCCTGAGCCATCCGCAAACGCACGGCGACTGGGTGCGGCCGGGCATCATGCTCTACGGCGCCAGCCCGTTTGTCGGGGTCAGCGCCGAGTCGCTTGGTTTGCAACCGGTCATGACGCTGGAGAGCGCCATCATCGGCGTCCAGGATCTGGTGGCCGGCGACCGCGTCGGTTACGGCGGCACCTTCACGGCCGGCAGGCCGATGCGCATCGGCGTCGTGGCCTGCGGCTATGCCGACGGCTACCCGCGCCACGCGCCGAGCGGTACGCCGATTGCTGTCATGGGAAAACAGACGAAGACCGTCGGCCGCGTCTCGATGGACATGCTGGCCTGCGACCTGACTGACATTCCCGAAGCGGGCATCGGCGCCCCGGTTACCCTGTGGGGCGAGGGCATCGCCGGCCGCGTGGCGGCCGACGATGTCGCCGCGGCGGCCGGGACCATCGCCTACGAACTGTTCTGCGCCCTGGCGCCCCGCGTCCCGGTCAGCCTGGACGATACTGCTACGGTCAACCGGAAATAATGGCCAAAATCAAAACGATTTACAGTTGCACCGAATGCGGCGCGACCAGCCCGAAGTGGCAGGGCCAGTGCCCGGGCTGCAATGACTGGAACACCTTGGTCGAAACCGTCGCCGAAAAAGCGCCGACCAACAGCCGCTTCGAATCGCTGGCACCAACGGCCAGGCTGCAGAACCTTTCGGAAATTGAAGCGCGCGAAGTCGACCGCATCGCCACCGGTGTCGGCGAATTCGACCGGGCGCTCGGCGGCGGCCTGGTCAATGGCGCCGTTGTCCTGATCGGCGGCGATCCCGGCATCGGCAAGAGCACGCTGCTCCTGCAGGCTCTGGCCCACCTGTCGCTCGACAACAAGGTGCTCTACGTCAGCGGCGAGGAATCCGGCGAACAGGTGGCCTTGCGCGCCCGTCGTCTTGGCCTCGACACCCGGCGCCTGCAATTGATGGCTGAAATCAACCTGGAACGTATCCTGGCCACGCTACAGGCTGAAAAGCCGACGGTGGCGGTCATCGATTCGATCCAGACGCTGTGGTCCGATCAGCTCTCCAGCGCTCCCGGTTCGGTCGCCCAGGTCCGCGAATGCGCCGCACAACTGACCCGGCTGGCCAAGCAGGCCGGCATCACGGTCATCCTCGTCGGTCACGTGACGAAGGAGGGCGCGCTGGCCGGGCCGCGCGTGCTCGAACACATCGTCGATACGGTGCTCTATTTCGAAGGCGACACGCATTCGAGCTTCCGTCTTGTGCGGGCGGTCAAGAACCGCTTCGGCGCGGTCAACGAGATTGGCGTTTTTGCCATGACGGAAACCGGCCTCAAGGGAGTCAGCAATCCGTCGGCGCTATTCCTGTCGCAGCACGGGCAGGACGTCGCCGGCTCCTGCGTGATGGTGACGCAGGAGGGCACGCGGCCGCTGCTCGTTGAAATCCAGGCGCTGGTCGATACCTCGCACGGCAACCCGCGGCGGCTGACGGTCGGCCTCGATCCGCAACGGCTGGCCATGTTGCTGGCGGTTCTGCACCGCCATGCCGGCATCGTCTGCTTCGATCAGGACGTTTTTGTCAATGCGGTTGGTGGAGTCAAGATCACCGAACCGGCGGCCGATTTGGCGGTGCTATTGTCGATAACATCATCGTTAAAAAACAAGGCATTGCCGTCCAAACTTATAGTGTTTGGTGAGGTTGGTCTGGCGGGCGAGATCCGTCCCGCACCACGCGGGCAGGAGCGTTTGAAGGAAGCCGCCAAGCTCGGTTTTACGCGCGCCCTGATCCCCGATGCAAACCGTCCCAAACAGGGTATTCCGGGTATGGAGGTCATAGCCGTAAAACGCGTCGAAGAGGCGGTGGCGCGGATACGCGAGATGGAATAAGCTGGCCGGATAATTCTTTCGGTCTATATGTTCAATCTTTCGCGTTATTTCTCGACGGTCAGTTTCATCCTCATCGTGCTGGCGGCCGGATTGCTCGGGCCGCTCTACCAGAAGCTCTCGCTGCAGCAAATGCAGGATCTGGCCGAGGGACGCAATGTCGCCATGGCGCAGGTGTTCCAGAATTCGCTGCGCAATTCGCTGGATGCGCTGATGAGTGACTCGGTCGGCCGCGACGTCGAATCTCTCACGCAATCCGAAGAGGCTCGCCGCCTCCACGCCAGCGTCCTTGAATTGATGCGCGATACCTCGGTCATTCGGGTCAAGATTTACAACCGCATCGGCAGTACCGTGTTTTCAACCGATGCCAGTCAAATCGGCGAAAGTCGCCTCGACAATCCCGGCTTCCGGGCTGCAATCAGCGGCACAATTGCCAGCGAACTGACGCACCGCGACAGCATGAACAGCCTGGATGGAACGCTGTCCGAGGTCGATGTCCTGGCGAGCCATATTCCCATCCGCGGCAAGGACCAGTCGGTTGAAGGAGTTTTCGAGTTGTATCAGGACGTCTCGCCATTTGTCAGCCAATTGCATCGCAACATGTGGTTGGTTACCGGTGGCGTGGCGCTGGTTTTTGCTGCGCTCTATCTCATGCAGTTTCTCGTTGTCCGGCGTGCCCAGGGCATTCTGGAGGATCAGGAAGGGCGGATTGCGGCCGCCCGCGACACGCTCGAAATTCAGGTTGCGGCCCGCACCGACGAGCTCAAGCGAACCAATACACAGCTCGAAGGCGAGATCGTCGAGCGCCGGCAGGCGCAGAGCAAGCTTAACTATCTTGCCTACCACGATCCGCTGACCGGACTCTCCAACCGCCGCAGCTTCATCGAGCGGCTGGAAGAAAGCCTGCGCGAATCGGCCCGGCATGGCGAGCGGCTTGCCGTACTCTTCATCGATCTCGACCAGTTCAAGCAGGTCAACGATTCGCTCGGCCACGGCGTCGGCGACGAATTGCTGGTTTCGGTGGCGGCGCGGCTGTCCGAGCATGTCCGGCTGATCGACATGCTGGCCCGGCTTGGCGGCGACGAGTTCATCTGCTTGATGGAAGGTGTACGCAGCGAAGACGAAGTCGAAATGCTCGCCCGCGAAATCATCGGAGCCTTCGAATACCCCTTCAAACTGGAGGACCACGAGCTATTCCTGACGGCCTCGGTCGGAATCTGCCTTTCCCCCGGAGATGGCGACAGCGTGCTCGATCTGCTACGCAATGCCGACACGGCGATGTATCGGGCCAAGGCTCTGGGGCGCGGCAATTTCCATTTTTATACGCCGGAGATGACGCGAGACGCGCAGGAGCGAATCCGCATGGAAAACCTGTTGCGCCGGGCGCTCGACAACGGCGAACTGTCGGTGCATCTGCAACCCCAGGTCGAGACCAGCAGTGGCCGGCTGGTCGGTGCCGAAGCCCTGGTGCGCTGGAACAGCCCTGAACTGGGTCTGGTCATGCCGATGCGCTTCATTCCGCTGGCCGAGGATTCGGGGTTGATCGTCGGGCTTGGCAACTGGGTGTTGCGCGAAACCTGCAGGCAGGTCATGCAATGGCGCAAGAGCGGATTCGATTTGCCGCAGGTGTCGGTCAATCTTTCAGCCAAACAACTGGAACGCCCCGAATTTGTTGATGTTCTCGGCCAGATTCTCGACGAAACCGGCATGGATGCGACCAGCCTCAAACTCGAGTTGACCGAGTCGGTGGTCATGGCCGTTGGCGATGCCTTTGACTTGCTCGCCCGTCTGCGTGACCTCGGCATCAGCCTGTCGCTCGACGATTTCGGGACCGGCTATTCGTCGCTCAGCTATCTGAAAATGTTGCCTGTTCAGCAATTGAAAATCGACAAATCCTTTATCGATGGAATCGGCAAGAACAGGGGTGACGAGGCAATCATCAGAACGGTGATGGAACTCGCCCGCAGCCTTGATTTCGAGGTCGTTGCCGAAGGTGTGGAGACGGTCGGGCAGTCGGAATTTCTGGCCGGACTCGGCTGCGAACAACTGCAGGGCCATTTGCACGGAAAAGCTGTGCCGGCACCGGAGTTCCGGGCCCGCTGGTCGGTACGCCCATGATCGCCGCCCACGCCTGGCGCACGCTCGGCCGCGAGTTGCGCTCCGGCGAGCTTCGCCTGCTCTTCGCGGCACTGGCCATCGCCGTTGCCGCTGTCACCGCCGTCGGCTTCTTTGCCGATCGGGTCCGTCTGGCGCTGGAGCGCGAGGCGCAGCAGATGATGGGCGGCGACCTCATTCTCATCGCCGATCACGCCTTGCCTGAAGCTTATGCCGCCGAGGCCCGCCGACGTGGCCTCAAGCTGGCCGAAACGCGGGGTTTTCCGAGCATGGTCATCGGCCCCGAACAGGCGCAACTGGCCGATATCAAGGCGGTCAGCCCGGGTTATCCGCTGCGCGGCCGGGTTGAAACCAGCCAGCGGGCTGGCGAGGAGGGAGCTCCCGCCGAAGGAGGTCCGGCCGTTGGATCTGTTTGGCTGGACGAACGGCTCTCGGCGGCACTTCAGGTCGTCCCGGGTGGATCGGTGACGGTCGGCGCGCAAAAACTGCAAGTGGCGGCCATCCTGACCCGCGAGCCGGACCGGGGCGTCAATTTCTTCAGTCTGGCGCCGCGGCTCATGATGCACGCCGACGACCTGCCGGCTACCGGCCTGATCCAGCCCGGCGCGCGCATCCGCTACAGCCTGCTGGCGGCCGGCGAGGCCAAGGCTGTGGCCGGTTATCAAGGCTGGCTGACGCAACGTCTTGAGCGTGGCGAACGGCTCGAAGATACGCGCAATGCCCGGCCGGAAATCCGTGGCGCTCTGGACAGGGCCGAGCGGTTTTTGGGCCTGTCGACGGTGTTGACCGTGGTACTGGCGGCTGTCGCTGCGGCCATGGCTGCACGGCGTTACATGCAGCGCCATCTCGATGCCTGTGCCGTCATGCGCTGCCTGGGCATGACTCAAGGTGGATTGCTTCGCCTGCATGGCTGGCTGTTTCTCTGGCTGGCCTTGCTGGCCGCTGTTGTCGGCAGCATCGTCGGCTATGCCGCGCATTTCGTGCTGATTTACTGGCTGTCCGCCTTGCTCGTTCTCGACCTTCCGGCCCCCGGCTGGTTGCCGCTGGCCGGTGGGCTGGGCGTCGCCGGCGTCTTGCTCTTCGGCTTCGCTTTCCCGCCGCTCATGCAACTGGCCAGTGTGCCAACTCTGCGCGTCATGCGCCGCGAACTCGGTCCGCCACAGGCGTCGTCGCTCGGCGGCTACGCCCTTGGGCTGGTCCTGCTGGCCGGCCTGATCATCTGGGTGGCTGGCGATATCCGGCTCGGCGCCTATGCCGTCGGCGGCTTTGTCGTTGCCCTCGGCAGCTTTTGGGTCATCGCCCGGCTGATCATCGCGACCATTGCCCGTCTGCGTGGCGGGGCCGGTTTCGGCTGGCGACAGGGACTGGCCAGCCTGACCCGCCATGCGGCATCGAGCGCGGTGCAAATCGTCGCACTGGCCATCGGCTTGATGGCCATGCTGCTGCTAACCGTGATTCGTGCCGAATTGCTCGATGCCTGGCAACAATCGGTGCCGGCCGACGCACCGAATCGCTTCGTCATCAATATCCAGCCCGACCAGCGCCAACCCGTAGCCGACATGCTGCGCGCCAGCGGCATCGAGGCTGAGCTGTTGCCAATGGTCCGTGCCCGCCTGATCCGGATTGGTGGCAAGGAAGTCAGCCCGGCCAGTTTTCCCGAAGACGAACGCGCCCAGCGCCTGATCGAACGGGAATTCAACCTGTCGTGGCGCAGCGATCTGCCCGCCGGCAACCGGGTTACGGCCGGGCGCTGGTTCGCGCCGGATGAAGCCGGGCAGGGCCTGGCCTCGGTTGAAGATGGCCTGGCCAAGACCTTGGGCATCCAGCTCGGCGATGAGCTGGTGTTTACGGTTGCCGGCGTCGAAAAACGGGTAATAACCAGCAGTCTGCGCAAGCTGTCCTGGGATTCGATGCGCGTCAATTTCTTTGTCCTGACGCCGCCCGGCGTCATTGATGATGCGCCGGCCAGCTACATCACCAGCTTCCATCTGCCGGCCGAGCGGGCTGATGCCGCTTCCGAACTGGTCCGGAGATTCCCCGGCCTGACGATGATCGATGTTGGCGCCATCCTGCGCCAGTTGCAGGGGGTTATCGGTCAGGTGGCCGGCGCCGTGCAGTTCGTGTTTGTTTTTGCTCTGCTGGCCGGTGGCATTGTTCTGTATTCGGCCTTGCTGACCAGTTTCGACGAGCGGCGCTACGAACTGGCGGTGATGCGCTCGCTGGGTGCCCAACGGGCGCAACTGCGTCAGGCCATGCTGGTCGAACTCGGTGTCATTGGCAGCGTCGCCGGGTTGATGGCGGCCATCGGCGCCATGTTGCTCGGGCGCATTGTCGGCCAGCAGGCGTTTCAGCTCGATTTGTCGTTCGGCCTCTGGTTGCCGGCGCTATCGACTGTTGGCGGCGGTTTTCTGGCAGTAGTCATTGGCTGGCTGGCGGTTCGCCAGTTGATCGCCACGCCGCCCTTGCTGGCCTTGCGCAACGGCGCCTAAAACTCGATTTCGGTGATGTTG
>VIKE01000083.1 GCA_008080565.1 Rhodocyclaceae bacterium
CGGTCGATGAGCCGCAAGAGCTGCGGGAAGTCGAGCAGCGTCTCCGGGTCCTCCTCCAACAGGCGTAGCCGCCCGAGCGGCCCCTTGTAGCCTGAGCCGTCCGGGAACCGCTTGCCATAGGAGTTCACGTTCTGCCCGAGCAGCGTCACGTCCTGGTAGCCCGCGTCCACGAGCCGGGTGATCTCCTCGAGGATCTCCTCGGCCGGCCGCGACACCTCCTGCCCGCGCGTCTTGGGCACGATGCAGTAGGTGCACGCTTTGTCGCACCCTTCCATGATGGTCACAAACGCGCTCACGCCGGGCTGGCGATAGTCGCCGGATGGCTTGCGCTCCAGCGGCCGAAATGAGCGGCTTACGGCCATGACCTTTTGGGACATGGGACGTGGGACATGGGACATGTCTCCTGTCTCATGTCTCCTGTCCCAAGACTGGCGTTTCTCTTGGATTTCGGCGAGCAGATACGGCAGGTCGTAGAGCTCCGCCGGCCCGGCCACGAGGTCCACCTGCGGCAGCCGCTTGAAGACGTCGGCCTGGTGCAGCTTCGCCATGCACCCGATGATGCCGAGGACCAGCTCCGGCCGCTCCCGCTTCAGCTCGGAGAGCTCCCCCATCTTCCCGTACGCCCGCTCCTCCGCGTGGGCTCGTACCGAGCAGGTGTTGAGCAGGATGACATCGGCCCCCTCCGGCTCCTCGGCAACCTCGTATCCCTGCGCCGTCAGCATCCCGAGGACTTCCTCAGAGTCCCGCTCATTCATCTGGCACCCATACGTGACTAAATGAATACTTCTGGTCATTTCGATGCAACTGCTTCTGTTTCTTGAGATAACAGTAGCTGGAATGGTTTGTGGAGCTCGGAAGCTGACCAGTCAATCGATCCATTGTTACTTATGACCCGGCTGAAGACCACCCGCACGACAAGCTTCTGTTTTGTTGGCGTCAGAGAGCCAAACAAACGGTCAAAGTTGCGGAGAATTGTCATGATGGTGCCGAGATTGTACTGCGTCGTCTCCTTCTGGATAGCTTCCCGTTCCAAGCGTTGGACAACAACCCGGAGTCTGGCCTCCTCATCCAGCAGGGTCTGATTCATCCGCTTGAACTGTTCTCCGCCCAGCAAGCCGCCAAGGTGCTGATCCAAGAGCTTTTGCTGCCGAGTGAGCACATCTTCAAGCTGGGTCCGAAACAGGACGTATTCCACTTCGTCTGTTCGGCCTGCCTTGGAAAGCTGTTCCACCATTTGCGTTTCTTCCCGCTTCAAGATTTCCTCGGACTGGCAGACCTGCCGCAGCTTCGCAATAACCTCAGCCTCAGCCTTGTCAGCATGGATCCGTTCACCAGGGCAGTCTCTGGTGTGCAGTTTATAGGTCGAGCACCAATACCACTTTCGTTTCGTTCCCAAGCGTCGATTCTGTTGGGCTAGGCCTCCGACCATGTGCTGATTGCAGAGGTTACAGATAAGCACGCGAGTCAGTAGGTAATCTGATGGGATCGAGCGTCGAGGGACTCCATGCCGGTCTCGCCGCTGCCGCAGAATCGCCTGGGCTTGGTCAAATATCTCCTGGTCGATGATCGGCTCATGCTGTCCCCGTGCTGCGATCCATTGGCTCTGAGGATTGCGGATGTATTTCTTGCCGCCGGAGCGATTCTTGACCTCATCGGAATAGTGACATCGATTCCAGATGATCTTGCCCAGGTAGACCTGATTCTTCAGCACATCACAGATGAACTTGGAGTAGAACCGGTCGGCGCTGACCACCTGCTGGGCCTTTTCTCCTGTGGTCTTATCAGTCACCTGTTGCTTCCGCAGTCTTGGTTTGTAGCCGTGGGTGTTCAGGTATCGCGTGATCTGCGCCGTGCCGTGGCCGTCGAGGTACATCTTGAAGATCAGACGCACGACTTCCGCTTCCTTCGGGACCGCTACGAGCTTCCGCAGTTTAATGTCAGAGTAGGTTTTGTCGTATTCATAGCCATACGGCGAGAACCGTGATCCCAAGTACCGCCCCTCCTGGGCCGCCTTGATCGCCCCGCCGGACATCCGCCGGATGATGATCTGCTTTTCCCGGGACGAGAGACTGAACAGCAGGTCGAGCGTGAAGGCGTCGTTTTCATTCGCGGGGTCATACGCATTGCTCGGCGTCTCGATTCGGACCTTGTGCTTCGTCAGCAGATCGAGTACTTCCCCGCGCTCCTGCCGGCTGCCGGTTCGGATGATGCGTTCGATTTCTTTGACGAACAGCACGTCGATCACGCCGCTGCGGACATCCGCCAGCAGCCGCTGAAACTGCGGACGAGCCGCCATCGTCTCCGCACTCGCCACACCCTCGTCGTAGATGGTGCAGGTCCAGCCACGATCCGCAGCCATCCGAGGCAAATCTTCCCGCTGCTGCTTGAGGCTGTAGCGGTCTTCTTGTTTGGCTGTGCTGACGCGAATATAGATTGCGCACCGAGTCTGCATGAGTCTGACACCTTCGAGAAGTCCGAAGTATTATACAGCTTCTCCCTGTCTCTCGTCGCCCGAGAGTTCCTTGAAACGAACGAGAGCTGCTTCGACGAGAATCCCCACCAGTTGATCGACCCGCTGCTGTGCCTTCAAACTCTCAGAGCCTGCTTCGATGCTTGGCTGCTGATAGACGGGTGGGAGCACCATCACCTGCACAAGTTGTTTTTTCCGTCGTCTTGTCATCGTTATCCTGCATGGGGCTTAACCCCGTTGCTGGCTACCCATGGTCGGAAGCTCAGCCATATGCCCATCCTGGGGCGTCTGGGCGAAATCGACTATGGGAAAATCACCCTGTTTCTGGACTCCGACATGGCCGAGTGCCTTGGCCCGACTCCCTAACCGTTTGCCGTGGGCCACCCGCCCTGGTGATTTCTTTTTGAGCGGCAGGCCGCAGAGCTGTGCCACGCGGTCGTAGAGCCGCGAGGGAAAGATGATGTCCCACGCGACCACCTGCAACCGCCGGTTGTGATAGACGCAATGGACCCGGCAGTCCTGCCAGCCGGCGATGCGATCCTTCAGCGCCGCGTCTTCCACGTAGACCTTGTACTGGCCCCGAAAGAACGGCCAGATGTCGACCGTTTGTTGTGTTGGCATTGGGATACCCCTTCTGGGAGAACATTCCTATCTCCCACATCAAGTATCCTCTGGGAATCGTCAGATGCTAAGGGCGTAATGTGAACAATCTCAAGGCCCCGTTGTCGTCAGACCTGTTCTGAGTCTTCACGTAAAGTATACGGTGCGATTTTCGAGGTCCGAAGGGCTCATTTTAGGGTCCCCCGAACAACCTGTTCCACCCCACCACGGTGGGCCCCCATTTGGCTTTTCTGCTTGTATTCAGTGAGGCGAAAACCTGTTGGGAGGGAGAAAGGGATGGAAGAGCGTCGGAGGGGAGTAAATTAACGCCTAACCGCTAAAAGAAATGGCTTTCCTGGAAGCGGACCCGCGGCAATATACATAGCTGGGTTCAGGGCACCCGCAGATGCTGTCTTAACTACCTTACGGAGCTCATGCAACATGTGGCCGCTTCCTCAAGCAGTCCTCCGCGCACTTTCAACAGCCTCTGCCTTGCAGCATTATTCCCCTTGATGACATCGCGGATTTCCTGATCGGTTAGAATTTTTCCCAGCAGACGCCGGAGGAGGCCCTCGAACTCAGCGAGATCGATCAAGTTCTGTGCGGTGTCGTCACGCCTATAGGCACCTTCATGCACAATCTTGGAGCGCACCCTATACAATGCCTCAAACCGTCCGCGCAATTCAGCCATCTCTTGAGTAGAATCTGCCACAAGAGCGGCGAAGGCCAGAGCAAGCCTCTCAACCAACCTGTTTCTCGCATCCGAATACACCAATAAGGCTTCTGTGGCTGAGGCCAGACATACGAAGGCTACCTGCCACTGCTTCGCCATGCACCCCTGTAACGTAAGCAGCAATGCGGCTTTCATCCGTGGGGAGGATACCACTGCCTCTCGCAGTAGCCGGAGAAACTGGGCAGCTCTCTGTAACTCTGCACCTGTAATTTCCATATCCTGAGGTACATTGACCCATTGAAACCGGTCCAGTAGCCTGACTACATCGCCCCAAGGCTGCGTCCTGAAGCGATACGCCAGAAACGTCCGCGTGGGCTTGCAGATCCATAAGCTGATTAAGAACAAGTTCATGACCTCGGACGGCTTCAGCTCGGCATTTGGATCGTGGTCGAGGATAAGCCAATGATCTTCCTGCCTGCAATACTGCTGATCCACCTCAGAAAGACTCTGTCGATACTGCGTGAAAATCGCCTCCTTATCAACACCGCCAATTTGTAGGTCGTCAGCAATTCGCATGTCCTGGCCACGCCAAGGAAAGTCAAAGAGTGGGGCCGCGTACTTTGAAGGGGATTCAGGAGTCATCGCTACAGGAGGGGTGCCGACAATTGGCTTGGAAGCGTACCGCTCCATTTCAGTGGCACTTCCGCAACCCGTGGACTACCCTCTGACATTTCAAACCGTGCTTTCAACCAGATTCGTAGCTTCTCATCCCCTTGTCTCTGCCAAGCGATACGCCCACAAAAGGCGACGCACCGGACTCGCGCAGTATTCGGGGGATAGACCTCAGGTAGTCTCAGGTAAGCGTCAGGACTTTCCTTGAGCCGATCTCTTAACCAACCCTCTATTGGTCTCTGGGCTAAAGGGCTGCCAGTCTCTCAAACTCTCGACACGCAACCAGTATCGACCATTCAAAACAGCGTTCGTATTGGAACTTCGATTCAGGATCCTCACCCACGCAACCACTGCAAACGCTCCCTCTTGGGAATGAATTTGAAACAAGTTCTCGGCAGTACTCACCGCATCAACTTGCATATACGGCCACTTTTTGACCTCCACTATCAGCCAGGTAAAGAGTGAAAAGGCAAAGGCGAGGAGAGAGAGGTAAGTGGTCCGCTGTTCAGTTGGTAGAAACCACGACCAAACGGCAGCGACTACCAGGAATCCAGCAATCCCCAGACTGGTGACGGGATTTCTGAGGCCATCGGTGAATCTCCGTGGGATGTCAGCCAGCATAGCCGCTACCGGCTGGTCGTGCACTTTCGGATAGACGCTCGATTTGATCAACTACCTGCTCCAACTCTTGGACGAGGAGATGCGTCCAGCCTTCTCGTAAGGCGGAGATGACTGAGCGATAGTACCAGAGAATGTCGTCTCTACTGGCATTGAACCGGTCCCAAACGGCGGATCCCAGGACCTTTAAATCTGTCAAAATGCTTCGTGCATTATGGAGCTTGTCGGCGACAGAGATGAACCGGACATCGGGGCCTGCCTTCTGTAGATGGGCGATATACCGCTCCTTCCGCTGCTTCCACGGTGGTTTCGGAATAGTATTTGAATCGGAGCAAGCCTCGACGAGGCTTGCCACACGCTCTCCGAATCTCCTTGCGATTTCCCCTCTTGAAACGCCCTGGTCCTCGATGGAGTCATGCAATAGGCCAGCGATCATGAGGTCCTCGTCACCACCCGCTTCGCCAACTATGGATGAAACTGCCATCAAATGCGTAATGTAAGGAATCGTGGTCCCCTTGCGCATCTGCTGCCGGTGAATCGAGGCGGCAAACTGAAGGGCCTCGTCAAATCTCTGTGATAACGCAGGCATGGGTGACGCCGACAAGTTCACCTTAATTCCGCTTGTACCGCCCAAAGCGCTCCAAGATTCTCTCAGCGATCTCTCGACCATCGAGGGATGAATAAATGGCCATTTCTTCCTTCGCTTGCCTGAGCGCGCCTTCACTTTCGTTGACCAGCCTCTCTAATTGTTCCAGAAATCTCACATCATATTCGGACAGAGCGATGGTTTTGGACTCCCGAGCTTCGATCACTCTCGCTGTAATCAATTTCAGCAAGATAAAACCTTCTTCAGCCAGAGCATGGGCGCAAAAGCCGGGGACACGAACCTCATTCACCCACCGTGCAATCCGAACACGCAAGTCTTCCTCAGAAGTGCATAGTTGAAAGTTGGCCCGCTCTTTCGCCAGGCCAAAGAACCGCCCGAACTCTCCTGCTTCCTCAAGAACTTCCTTCAGCCTCCGCGCATATTGCGCCAGGGTTGTCCTATTCAGCTTCATGTGAGAAATAAAGACGGTGGTGCTCCAAATGTGCCAGTCGAGTGAGATCGGTCGTCGTATAGGAACGTCTCTGGTAGCCGCTGAGCCTGGTACCAGCGGGGTTGCCTCCGATTCCGTTCAGAGTTTATCCACCAAGCCCTTTCGCTTCTCCATATACTCCTCTTCAGTTAGAATGCCGCTATCTCTTAACTCCTTCAACTTCATTAGCCTCTCAGCGATAGCATCTGATGATGGCACTGGCTGGTTGGGCGATGCTGCTTGAGCCTCCGACGAAGCAACCGGTTCTCGGCTTCCAGTGGGCGTGTTTGGATCAGGTATCGTTGAAGTAAACCTGATCTCGTTGCAGCTATAAGCATCACCCGACGCTGATGATCCCATCATGCCTTTTGATTTCTTCTTGATGAGGAGAACATTCGCGCCGGCTTGGGCAGACTCGTGTGTCAGATTACTGATTACCCGTTCAAATGCCGAATTCTGCAACGCAAGTCCTCCCCACCTCGTGCTGGACTTGACATGTTTAACGAAGCCACAATCAGTAACATCGTTGGCGTTCTCTGTGATATAGATTTTCGCACGTTCTTTTTCCAAATAGGCTTTCCCGATAACATAGGGCGCTACTGCTTCACAGCCAGCCAGAAGCGTGGCGCAGGTCAGCAGGATAAGTGCCACACGCATGTTGAATCGCCTCCTGTCGTGGAAAGCCGAGACGTTTTGCCAGCCTGAGTCATTGAACTCGAATCTCCAGGGCATAGCGTTTTCGTGTGGCGGCGTCCGAGCCATAATCTACCTCGACTTCCGATCCTGGCCTCAGACTCTCAAACGCTACCCGCCTCCCCTGTATCGTAATTACAGTTCCTTGGGTGACAGTTATCGGCGTGGTGAACCCGTACCGATCCAGAATTTCAATCAAGCCGTTCGGTGCAATAGTAGCCAGGCGTCCTGGAAGTCGCAGCACCTTGTCAATCGTGGTAGGCGGTGCAAGCGGTGGCGTAATGGCCTGAGAAGACGGAAGGTCAGGTGCGGTTTGGCCGACTGAACTCGAAGCGGCTACTGCACGACCAAGCCACCGGGTTGGAGAACTCTTAACTAACGGGCTTGCGTAATTGATCGGGATCGCAAAATTGAGATTTTGCCCGTCGATCACTTGAGACGATGCTATTCCAATTACCTGTCCAGCAGAATTGAAGATAGGACCTCCGCTGCTACCCTCAGATACGGGCACGCTGACTTGGAACAACTTGTATCCAAGGCCGGTATCACGGATAGCGCTGACTCGTCCATCCGTTACAGAATGCTCCAAGCCCTTGGGACTCGTTATGGCGACCACCTGTTGGCCGACTTCAGTGTTGTTCGAGTTGCCCATGACGAGGCTACGGAGACCTGTAGCTTTGATCTTCAGGACAGCTATATCTCTGCGCGGGTCGGATTCAGTAATTCCAACCTCATCGTAAAGATCGCCATCGGGGAGTTTGACCGCCAGAAATCGAGCATCGGCAACGACATGATGACAAGTGACGACGATACCATCAGCAGAAACAATGAATCCCGTTCCTTGAGCATAGAGGTTTCCCTGGCTATCAAGAGCCATGATAGTAACTACGCCGGGGGTGCTTTCCTTAGCAATCCGGGTAACGGCGTCGCTTTCGGCGCGGACAAGGTTGGCGAATAAGAGTGAACCGGCAAGCGTAATAATCAAATGACGGTTGAGCCAGCGGTTGACGGTCTGGAAGAGGAAATGCACCATCTGCCCGAAGTTGGCCCGCCCCGCCTGCTTTGCGGTCTCAACGTCTACAAACTCCTCGGCGATCTCGAACCGCTGCTTGGCAGCGTACTCGCGGAGCAGCTTGAGTTGCGAAGGGATAGAGAACCCTTCTTCCTCTTGCTCCTTGCTGGAAACCCCGGCGTAGATGATCGCCTTCATGCAAGCTTGGGGACTACCGAGCATCTGGCATAAAGTCTAGCCCGCTCTCCGCAAGCGCGAAGAACCACCCCCGTAGGGACGGAATAAGGCTAAGTACGATTGCCGTCATAACCACTGCGACAAACAACCAACGCTTCCATTGATCAAACACACGCACAGCGGTCTGAAGGACTCGTTCGCCATCCACGCGGAGTAATCGGCAAAGCAACCAGCCGATCAGCCAAAGTATCCACCCAACTGCAAACAGTGCCAGGTAGATGCCCAGGATTGCAGCACCGACCAGGATGAGCCACTGAACTAATACGCTGAGCGCCCAACGCAGCTCGCTGAACAATTTCGCCCCCTACTATCCCCGACGGTAATAACTGGCAAACCAGCACTGTTCTGTCATCAGGTCGCTGTCTGCGCGTCGGCCTTGGTAGTCTGCTGCTTTTGCATAAGGGCCTTCAATTTTCGCCCGACCTCGCCGTACAGAAATCCCGCTTCATTTGCCAATTCAGCAAGCCGATCATCTCCGATTTTCTTTGGATCTATTTTTCTACGGAACAGATATCTTCTTATAGCAGTCGGTATCTCGCTGTCGTCCAAGTTTTCGAACGCATCCCCTATACCGAGTAATGGCACGCTCAGGAATAAGCTAAATGAAACTATTGCCGGGATCCATTGGCGGAAGATAACACAGAACACGCTATAGATAGCCGAGCCGATGCTGACGTAGGTTATCGCGGCCGTGCATTCTGCTCGAACAAACGCGGTGAAATAGCGAAGCTGTGGAACGAAACGTGACGCATTTGCCCGAAGCATTATCTGCTCATTGTCGTTGAATAAGCCGGGGTACTTTGAAATGACGCGGTCGGCTACGCTACAGTTGCTGCTGTGGAGCAATTGACAGTAGACTCGAATGCAGGTGAATGCGGAAGGGATTAGGAACCACCACAGCTTGCCAGTGTGCAGAAAAATACTCAGCACCCCAAATAGTAATGCATTCACCAACGTGCTCGCGATTAAAGATATCATCCTGTCCTTCTTTTTTTTGGCGCTGCTGCTCCCTTCAATAACTTATTAATGTGGTACTCGTGGATTTGGCCTGGCTTCATGTGACGGTTGAGCCAGCGGTTGACAGTTTGGAAGGTGACACCGAGCTTTTTGGCGAGCTGGGGCTGGCTCAACCTGTGTTCGAGCCGGTAGGTGTTGAGCCGCTCAATCAAGTCCTGAGGCATTGTAGCAAGAGGGTATAACAGACTATAACGTATGTCAACGAGAATCGCTTTCGTTTTATAACCAAGTGGTTGTGTAACGGGGCTAATTCGGGCAGGTGGCGTGCTGGCCGTTGAAGGACAGTTTTTGATACACTCGTCGCAGGAGCGTGAAGCTGACTTGTTGTTTGTCCGGCAGTCCGTCGTTGTATACTTTGGTCAACGTGCGCCAGCCGACCGCAGGATGGCTCAGCCTGATGGTCCGCAGCCGGTCCACGTCGAGCTGCTTGCTAGGCCGGCCGCCTCGGTAAGTTCCCTTGTCTCGCTGGGTCTTGATGCCCAGCTTGATCTTCACGCTGAGGTTACGACTGAACACGTTGGCGAAGTAGGCAAAGAGTGGGCGCACCACGTTCCAGGTCAGCTCGTTGTCGCTGTCGATGCCCTCGAGCCGACTGATGAATCGGCAGCCGTCCCGTTCGACCAATTCATCAAGCAGCCGATTCACCTTGCTGGGGGCTCGTCGGCTAAAGCGATCCAGGGAGTAGACGAGCAGAGCGTCAAACTCTTTGCGCTTGATTCGCTTCAAGACTGCTTGCAGCTTCGGCTGTTCGCCTTTGAAGCCGCTGTCATACTCCCAGACCTCATCGTGGCGCCAGCCAAATGCCTGGGCATAGCGGCGCAGCTCCGCGAGCTGCACTTCCACGTCCTGACGACTCTCATCCGTGGAACAGCGTGCGTAGATCGCGGCTTTCTTCGTCCCCGCACCATTCGGAATCATTGGGTGCCTTCAGCCAGCTTAAACAAGGCGATATGAGAGCACAGATTGTTGCCGAGAAAGCTTCCCTCACAGCTACAGGCGTAGGCAAATCGCCCGGTACCGACCCGCCGCTTCTTAACCCAGTAACGCCTGCTTGCTTCGTGTCGAGAAGGGACCTGCCCATATAGGACCACGCCATTGCGCACTGCCCGGGGCATCTGAACAGAGATGCCAGCCGTCAGGGCCGCCGCTGCCATGCCCTGCCGCACGCCATGTCCGTTCTGACCTGCCAGGCTGCCGTTCGTATTCATCCCTCGGCCCTCCTTTTCCGCTTGACTTGATTTTGTCTCTCACCTAAAGTATACCTATATCGGAATAGTTATAGCAAGGCCTTGCCGTCGATTGACTGTTCGGGGGCTACGATGAAACTTCAGGTAAAGCTCTTGGGGACCAAGGAGGCCGCCAAGCGATTAGGGCTGACTGAGAGACGAGTCAGGGTCTTTTGCGAAGAGGGGCGGCTGGGAACGTTGGTGAGCGGTCAATGGCTCATTACAGAAGCGGAGTTACGGGTCTTCAGGCTCAACCCTCCGGGGCGTCCGAAGGGGCGGCGACGGAAGAAACGAGTCTGACGGAGCAATACGACCTTCTCAAATTTATGACCCTCCGTCTGGAAATAGGCTTGGCTCCATCACTTCCTGGCTCGCATGTTCTTCTTGAGCAAAGCCAATGGTCTTGTAGGTCTTGAGCCGTCTGGCATGCATCGCTTTCAGAACCGGCACCTGGACATCCGCATAGTCGTAGACTACCACACGTTCCTTGCCTTCGTAGGTCCTCAGCGTCCGTCCGACGTACTGGACCAGCTTCCCTTTGAATGAGATCGGAAACGTGAGAAACAACGTGTCGATCTGTGGGCAGTCGAACCCTTCGCCAAGGTACTGGCCTGTCGCAATGACGACCAGTTCGTCTTCTCGGGGTGTCGCTTGAATGCATTGAAACAACGCCGTCCGATCTTTCTTGCCTAACGTCCCGTCCAAGACAAATGAGGCTTTGCCTACCTTGGCCAAGCCTTCGGCGAGCAGCCGGCAGTGTTCTCTCCATTGGCTCAAGATCAAACACCGCCGCCCCTGCGATAATGCTTGCCGCACATCCTGTCGAATCAACTCATTGCGCGCTGGGTCGTTCACCAGATCACGAAAGATTTCCTGAATTGGGCGCTCGTCATCCGAAGCGTAGGCAAAGGAGGTCTCACGAATGATCACCTGCTTGAGCAGATCGGTTTCAGTATCTTGCATCTTGTAACGGATCGGCCCGCACTGCATCGTGATGATATCCTGCAAGCCGTCACGCCGATAGGGCGTTGCGGTCAGTCCAAGCGTATAGCACATAGGCGCTCGTTTCACAGCCGCTTCAAAGGTGAAGGCTGGCAGATGATGGCACTCATCAACGATGAGGAAGCCATAGACTGAGAAGAAGCTCTCAAGCTCGTCGTATCGGGCAAGGCTCTGGATCATGCCGAGATCGACCACGCCACGCGGTTTGTTCCTGCCACCTCCGACCTGGCCGATGTCGCGTGAGGACAAGCCTAAGGTCTCCATCAGTTGCGCTCGCCACTGCTCCAGGATGGGCTTGCGATGGGCCAGGATCAGCGTGGGAACATTGCGCTTCGCAATGGCAAAGCATCCCATGACCGTCTTGCCAGCACCGGGTGGCGCGACCAGCACGCCCATGTCGTGGACCAGCAACTGACGCATCGCGTGCCGTTGGGCAGAAGTCAGTTGGCCCGTGAACTTCAAGGCGAGAGGCTTTGGCGCTGGTCGCGTATCAGTCACAGATAGGTGACTGCCAGCCGCTTCGCACAGCGCGTTGAGCTCTTCAGAAACCCCGCGTGGCAGATGGATGTGACTGATATCTTCCTCGTTCATAACACTTGATGAAGCGGGGGGTTTTGAAGGTCGAGAGCCGCAGCCGCTCACGCTGGTAGAACTGCGGGTTATGCAGCGACGCGAGATGCTTGATCTGGGCGAGGAGCCATGGAGGCAGACCAGACTTTTCAACGCTGAAGCCAGCCCCGAACGTCGCACGAATGCGTGGAGGCGCGGGATAGCGTTGCCGCACAGCCTCTGAGACAGCGCCACGAGTCCCTGGGCCCACAGCGATCGGAGGAATGACTTCCAGCAGCGCATCGACCTGGGTGGGTGTGAGGCGTTTTACCTGGCTCAAAAACGTCCATTGATCCGGCCAGGGGCAAAGCTGTGAATCCTCGGGGTTGAGAAATTCCGTGTTGTGCAATGTGCGGGGAACATGCTGGAGCGGCAGGGCGATCAGATTGCCGAATCCGCCTTTCGGCACAAAATCCTGGTTGGGAAAGAAGCGGTCGTAGCTGGCGAGGTCCATCTCTCCGCGCAGAACCATCGTCTCCCGCAAGAGCCGCATGCCAAGCTGACGGGCCTTGGTGGCCACCACCGGAGACTCGAAGAAGATCCAGAGGTGGCCGCCCTTCCCTGAGCGAGATCGCTCCAGATAGGCTGGGATATTACGCTGGGTACAGACTGTCAGAAACGCCAACACATCCAGATTCCAGCCTTCCCCGTCGAAATCACAGGCTAGAAACCAACAGGTGTGATCCTTGAGGAGCGGAAAGACCCCGATGGTCTTCGTGCCTTCCAGATGGTCTTGGATGACCTGATTCGTCAAGGGCAGATACGTCCGGGGGCGGCCTCTCGTGGAAGTCCACCGCTCCTGACAGGCCGGAGAGTAGCCCTGCTTGCCGGTCCGTTCACTGATCCAGAATTGGGCATAGACATCGTCCCGGCCCCGAAACAGACTGCGGAAGAGGGCGATTTTGTCTTGAGCCGCTGATTGATTCGTAACGGTCGGTAAGGGCGGTGCCGGGAACTCGAGCCGCTCGTGCGACACGGGTCCCGCGGGTTCTTTCGGTGGGACCGGAGGAATCCCAGCGAGTTTCCTAAGCTGGGCGTTTTCCTGACGGAGGCGCTCTATTTCCTGACGTACATCCTCTGAGGCGTCGTCCATCGGTGTTGGCCGCCCATCATGGGTGATCGGCGAAGGTTTATATTACCCTCTCTTTTGCCCTCTTTTAGGGGTAATGCCCTTTCTCCGCCAGGGTGCGCCCGGTCCCCGGCCAAGGCACTCAACCGTTCCGGTGTGTCGCAGGTTGCGCAGCACCCGACGGACCATATCCCGACTGACGCCGGGACAGGCCCGTTCGAGATCAGCAAGCGTAAACGTCCCATCAAACGCGGCAATCGCTGATTCGACCAGTTCGGTCTTGGCTCCACGAGGGCTCTTGAGCTGGCCAACGCGCTCTTCGAACTCGCGGTAGGCCGTCTTGAGGATGAACAGCAGGTAGTTGATATACGGCCAGGGGTCATGTGTGCCGTCATGCCATTTGCGAGAGCTGTGCTCAAGCGTTTCGTAGTAGCGGTCCTTGTGCTGCTCGATCAGGCGCTCCAGGCTGATGTACCGTCCGACCTCGTAACCCAGATGGTACGACTGGAGCAACAGCAGCAAGCGAGAGACCCGCCCGTTGCCGTCCCGGAACGGATGGATGCAGAGAAAGTCCAGATTCATGCCGGCCAGGGCGATGAGCGGATGCACCCAGCGCTCCTGAAGACCACGATCCCACAAGGTGATCGAGGTACGCAAGGCGGCGCGGGTCTTCGTGGCCGGAACTGTCTTGAAGCGAATCCGATGGTGGCCCAAGGGGTCGCGCTCGATGATATCGATATCCTTGTCTTTGTATCGGCCCGCATCCCAAATCTCACCACGGGTTAACCGATGCAGCTTCAGGATAGTCTGCTCCGAGACTGGAAGGTGCGCGCCACGTTCATGGATGAGTTTGAGCGCGTCGCGGTAGCCCCGGACTTCCTCCTCGTTCCGATCCCGCAAGAGCGCTCTGCCCAGCACAATAACGCCCAGGCGGGAAGGATCCACTGTCACGCCTTCAATCCGATTGGACGACACAGCACTCTCGATCAGGGCGTGCTCCCGCAGCACCTTCAGCCGCTGAGGCGACTGCTTGGTGAACAGTTCTTGCCGTCCACGAGCTTCCCCTAAGTCGGCCAAATACCACGAGGTAGCCGTAGGAATCGTGGTGGGTTTTTCGCTCAACTGCTCTAACGTCTTCATCGCCTGGCTTTGTCGACGACCTCCGTTACATTCCGCGAGTCAACAGATTATAGCATAGGCCGACAGACCTGAAGGACACCAGTAGATCGAAGTCGAGGTTTTTTGGTCACGCCGTCGCCTCGTCATTCGCACGCCACTCCACGCCGTTCAGTCTCAGCCGTTGATCAAACGTATCGTCACAGAACACTAGAGAAGGACCTTGACGGATCTACGGGAGGACCTATGGGAAAGATCTGGACTGACCTAATAAACGAAACCATTGGAAGATTTGAAAAGGACTATGGGACGGATTTATAGACGGGGCCAGGAAAGGATTTAAACGGACCTACCAAACGAAACTACAGAAGGTCCTTAAAGGACCTGTCTTATCTGTATACGTATACGTCTTCTTAAGAAGAAGCCCCCCGCACCGCCTCGCCTCAAGTATATAGGGCCGTTGTTCGCTTGCGAAGACCTCCCTGCCCTCCCTTGCCGGAATACTGGCAGCATCCGCCCGCTCAAGGCAAGACCCCGCGGTTTGAAGACAACGCCCGAAAAAATTGGTTTCCAGCAGGGTTTTCTCTCGACCTGGTGGTTAGGGTCAAGGAAGGCACCGATCACCTGTCCCTGCGCTGCTGGGTGAAATCGACTATGGCAAAATCGCCCCCTTCCGGGAGGTCGCCCACGACGGCTGCCGGTTCTCCGCTCCCCTCGCTGACTCGGCTCATTCGGTTGATTCGGTTCCCTTCACTGACTGATTCGGTCTTGATTCGGTATGATTCGGTAAAACGGGGAGACATGCAGGACAGAATTTGAGCACAGCCTGGGGGCTGTCGACCAGCTAGACCAGCAACTTCCCAATATCCCAGCTTTTTTATCCCTACAAGGATGGGACGCTGGGAAGTTCCTGGCGGGATTCCCAAGACCGGCAGGTGGGCCCCAAGCGCTTTCATGCGCTCCTATGCGGTCAGGGGTCTGCGGCCCATGCGCTTGTCATGCGCTTCTGTGCGCTCAGCGATGGGGCGTGTCTCGCCCAGAATTTAAGCACAAATCCTTGTCTTGCCAGCTGAGTCTCACAAAAGAAATTGGGCGGCCTCTGCAGCCGCCCTCATTCCTTCTGCTATCGCCCTGATTACGATCCAAGCGTTTTCCGCCACCTCTGCCTGGTATTCATTTAGACACCTTCGGACAACCATAAGTTTGCAGAAAAATGCTTTTCCTCATACCAGGACCATCCTCACTGCAAACTTATGGTTGATGCCGAGGAGGAGTCGACGCCGAAGGCGGAGATCTCCGACGAGGTAACAACCGGACGACCCTTCCACATTTAGCTTAGAGAGCATTTCAGAGACGTTTCTTCATCTTAGAAATGGCATCGTGCGACCGGCTTTCTATGGCTACTTCTTTCCTGGGCCATCACATGCTACGTTCTGTTTCTTCCTGAATATCCTCGCAACTACAAGTAAAATAACACCAAGCCAACCCGCAGGGTTAGTTACGAAATCCAGGACCACACCAACTAATAACGCAGGAATGGCACCTAGAGTAATCCTATCAAGTAGTTGTACGGTGTGGGACAGAACAGTTACAACAGTAGCAATGCTGAATGATAGTCCTAATAGTAAAGCGATCCAGAACAAACCTTTTCTCATTGGTCTCCTTTGACCCTGGCCGCCAGCGGTACTCCCTTTATCTGACATCCTGCTATTCTCGTGTTGCGCCTGCCGAGAATCCAATCGGTCGATTTCCTTCCGGCCATAGGCGATCGTGCCATTCTATGCAGTAGGCCACATCATCGGCACGTAGATAGACGTTTGCCCAATCAAGCTTCGGATGGACCCGTTCAGCGGAATCCAACTCTGACCGATCTCTGACATTATTCAAACGCCGCTCAAGTTCTTCCAGGTCTGTTTTGGTGAAGGCTCGCATGTCCCAAATTCGGATGACACCCGTATTGCTTTCCCTGTCGTGATCAAGTACCGAGTGCAAGTAATAGCGGGCTGTATCACGGAGAACGATTTCCACGCAGAACGGTGGTATGAGTCCGCCAATCTGCCACAGCCAATCATTTATCCAATGCATGAGCACCTCCTCAACTGGCCTATTTTACTCCTCCATGCCCTCCCCTCGGACACAAAAAGGGCCCGCTGGGAAATCCCGGTGGGCCCACTGTTGAAACGGAATCCTACTTCTCACGAGGTCGTTGCCAGCAACACCTGGGTGGTTGCGACCTTCTCCTCTTTCGTTTTCGGTTTGATAATGATCTCTACGTCTCGATCCAGCGCGAGACAGGACACCTTTGATTGGGGAAGATCCAAGAGCTCTCCTGCCTCTTTCTGGGTGAGATCTCGCTCCTTGATGATCTCTGAGATCCGGGACATGACCTGAGCGCGCGCCAGCACCCGTTCCGGGTGCGCGACGCCGATGTCCGCAAAGACATTGCCGCTTCCTCTGTGGATTTTTTCTCTTGTCCTCATAATCTATTCCTCTCGCTGATAATGCGCTCGGTAGTCCTCTTCTGCCGCTCTCAATCGCCGCTGAATCAGCTCGACATCCTGCTGCGGCGTCTTAATCCCACTCTTGGACTTCTTTTGAAAGCAGTGCAGCACGTAGATCACCTCTCGAAATCTCACCGTATAGACCGCCCGATAGGTGTCTCCATCAAAACGCTCGATGATCTCTAAGACGCCTGTTCCCCCGAACCCTTTTAAGGGCTTGGCCGACTCCGGCTTCTGGCCTTTCTGGACCTCAAAGAGCGCATACCCGATATCCTGCTTCACTTCGTCGGGAAACTCCCGCAAATCCTCTCTGGAGGACCCTATGAAGTCTAGCGGTTTCAGAGATTTTTGTTCAGCCATAATATACCATATTTGGTATAATTAGACAACCAGCCTGCCAGAAAATCAGCAATCATTCGGTCAACCGTAGGTCTGCAGAATTCCGGGGTGGCTCATCCTGTTCCCTGAATGCCCGAATGCTCGATCACCTGCCGAGTCCACGATGCCACGAGGTCTTGAAAGGCTTCCGGCACCTCGAGATTGACCAGATGCCCGGCCTCTGGGATGCCCTGCAACTGTGCGCCCGGGATGGCCCGCGCCATCACCTCGCTCTCCTCCGGGGGAATCAAGGCATCTTCAGCCCCTGAGATGATCAGCGTCGGACAGGAGATCGTGGGCAACACCGGCTGTGAGTCGCTTCGTTCAGCCATCGCGCGCACCGCATCCATCACCCCCTCGCGGTCAGCGGCGCGGATGGACCGCTCAATCTCCGCAATGACCGCAGGCCGTCGGGCCGTGGTGGAGGCACCCACCAGTTTGGGCAGCGTGGTCTGCAGCAGGACCTCAACGCCTTCGCGGCGGAGGCGCTCGATGAACGTGAAACGCCCCTCGCGCTGTTCCGGCGAATCCGCAGCGGCTTTCGTGGAGAAGAGCCCCAACGCCTTGACCCGTTGAGGAAATTGCCTCATGAACTCCAAGGCCACATACCCTCCCATCGACAACCCGGCCAGGATGACCGGCTCGTGAATCTCCAACGCATCCAGCAGGTCTGCCACCGCCTGCGCCATGGCAGGGATCGACGGCTGCGGCTGACGCGATGAACTGCCAAATCCCGGAAGATCGGGCGTGATAACGCGTGCCGCCCGCGCGAAGTGCCCAGCATCGCGCGTCCACATAGCGCTGGACAGCGGAAAGGCGTGCAGCAGCATGAACGGCGTGCCTGTTCCCTGTTGAGCGTAATGGAGGGGCTCGGACTTACGCATGACGGCTGCCGGATTGCGGGGGCGGCAGGCTGAACGCTTCCAGTCGCGGGATCCCTGAGTTCCGTTCACTCATGCGCGCTCCAGGACGCGCTTGAGGGTGGCGAGGTCCTGCTCCACCAGCCGCAGGTCCTCCGCGAAGCGCTCATCCGACATCTCCGGCGTCCGGAACAGCGTGAAGAGCACCTCGCTCCCCGACCCGTTGGGCACGATGCGCATGGGCACGTGGACGGCGGGACCTGAGGCGGGGACGACGTCATGGTCCACGACCCCGAAGGGGTTCTGCCCGGCCAACCGGATCGTCACCGGCCCCTGCGGGGTCTCCACCAGCCAGCCGTCCTTCGCGGGCGTCGCCGACTGGCAGAACGCCGTCGCCCACCGGGGCAGGTTCGCCCCATCGGAGACAAACGCACACACCGCCTTCGGGTCGCAGCGGATCGAGACGCTGAGCGTCCGTGCGGCGTGTACCCCCGCCATCCTCAGGCCGTCCGGTTGAGCTTCATCAGGATCTCGGCCAGGTTTCGGCCCAGCTGTTCGATGGACGCCTGCTGTTTCGGATCCTTCAGGGCGCCGTCCGGGGTGAACGCCTCGTGCGCCCGCGGGATCGCGACCTGATCCGGCAGCACCAGCACGTGGATGTTGCCGAGGATCGACCGGACATGCACCAAGCCGCGCAGCCCGCCCAGGCCCCCGGGCGAGGCGCTCATGAGTGCCGCGACCTTGCCCACGAAACACGCAAGCGGCGCTTCCCCCGACGCCGAGCGCGAGGCCCAGTCAATCGCGTTCTTCAGCACGCCGGAGATGCCGGTGTTGTACTCGGGAGCCGAGATGAGCAGCCCCTGATGCGCCAGCATCAGCTCCTTGAACGTCCGGGCGTTGGGCGGGATGCCTTCGTTCGCCTCGAGGTCTCCGTCGTAGAGCGGCATGGGCAGGTCGCGCAGATCGAGCGCGGTCACCTCAGCCCCGGCAGCGCGAGCCCCGGCCGCCGCGACCTTCACGAGCTGCTTATTGAACGAGTCGGTCCGGGTGCTCCCCGCAAACGCTAGAATCTTCGGCACGTACGCCATCGGATGGTCCGATCACCGCTGGCTCAGCGGTGCGCCCGTCTTGATGAAGGAGCCGGCTTCAAACTCCTGAAAGGCGGTCTTGAGCTCCTCTTTGGTGTTCATGACGATGGGGCCGTACCAGGCCACCGGCTCCTTGAGCGGCTTGCCGGAGACGAGCAGAAAACGCACCGGCCGCTTGTCGGTCGTCACGAGCACCGTATCGCCGGCAGGTTCATAGAGGGCGATGTCCCCTTCTTTGCACACGCACGAGGGCTGCATGTCGAAGTAGTTCTCGCCGATCGCCTCGCGGTCGAAAGGGTTCTGCCCGGGGTCGAAGCGCGCCTCGCCCTCCGCAACGTAGGCGAACGCGGTGTACCCGGGCTTGACCGCGTGCGTGAACGTCTTCCCCGCCGGCAGCGACACGTCCAGGTATTCCGGGTCGGTCACGATCTCCCGAACCGGTCCCTGCACCTCATTGACCTGGCCGCAGATGATCCGGACCGTCGCTCCCTCGGCGGTCTTAACCGCCGGGATCTGTGCGGCGGTCACCTCGCGGTAGCGGGGGTCCATCATCTTGTCGCGCCGGGGCAGGTTCGCCCACAGCTGGAAGCCCCACATCCGTTCCTTGGCGCTTCCCTTCGGCATCTCCTGGTGGATGATGCCGCTGCCGGCCGTCATCCACTGCACGTCGCCCGGCC
>VIKE01000146.1 GCA_008080565.1 Rhodocyclaceae bacterium
TTCTGCTCGTCCGTCAAGACCGCGTACGCCTCGGAGAGCTCCTTGAACTTCTCCTCCGCTTCCTTCTTATGCTCCGCGCCGACGCGATCCGGGTGGTGCTTCAGCGCCAGCTGCCGGTAGGCCCGCTTGATCTCCTCCGCCGAGGCGCTCTTCGGCACCCCCAGGATCTCGTAGTAATCGCGCTTCGTCACCGGCATCGTCGCTAGAATTCACTAAACAGTACGAGTGGAGCCATTACAATCCACGCTTCGCAACGGCAATTTCCTTAGACAAACTAGCCAACTCAAATCGCGTCTTAAAAACCATGTCAAAAACGAGCAACGCTGCAATCCCAACCTGAGCAGATGTCTTGAGTGCCAACTGAAGCGGCACCGAGTCACTATTCAAATATGCGGTGTCGAACCTCCGGCCGTCCCCGTCGCGGATAAGTCGCATATTGGAAAGGACGGCCATCTTGTTTGGATGTCCACCATAATCAATAGTTCTCTCATAAAGCTTCTCAACAGATTCACCGATGGCAGGGTTGGTGGTTTTGAGTTTTTCAAGAAGAGACCGCATGACTATCTTAGAACGTTTGCGACTTTTCTCATCGTCGTCACGCTTCAACCAAACTTCGGCTAAGCCTGGCGTTCTATCAATGTGCCATGCATATAATGCATCCTCAAGACATCCACGAAGAACTGAGTAGGCTTCTCGTAGCTGTCCAGCCATTGACAAACCAGCACCAGTCAGAAATGCCGAGTGTGCCCGAAAGAACAACGCAATTGGAATAATAGCTTCTGGCTTATTATCAAGGAGAGTTGTCGCTTTTTGATAGAGTCCTTCGATACTATTCAGATGGCTGTACGCACCCTTCATATTGTGAAATGTCGCCCAGGTGTTTTGATAGGCAGAACCGAGGAATGCGGTAATTCGATCGTTGCCCCAGCCAGGTGGGGCCGCTCTGTTATTGTCTAGCTTCAGCTCACTAGTACGTTCCTCAATGACTTGTCCTTCCATCTTCACCCTCAGCTTGAAGTTCCTGATATCAATTCAGACGCGCGAGTGGTGTCACTTTTTACTGAACGTCCACCCACCCGCTGCCTGAACTGACGAAGTCCCCTGACGTTGCAACAACGCGAATACTATCTATTGCAGATCGGGGTGGATCCCATCTGCTGAGCTGGTCTGGAACCGGCGAAGCGGTGAGGTTAACCACACAAAGGACGCATAGGACGATGTTGCGGATAAATCGGCCTGCAGCGTCAAGCAGCCGGTACAGCTGACCCCGCCGCCCACACTTTTCGCAACACGGTTCTTCGAATTGATAGTCACACATCGCTATTTGTCGACTTCGACTTTGGGTTCGGCGTCGACGACTTAGACATCCTTGTCTACCAAGCCAGCAAGGGTGAGGAGTTCGTCGGATTTGCGCTGGGCCTCGGTTCGCATCCCCTGGTCAGGCGCACCGCTCACCATTCCGCAAAGTATTTCCCTTCCTCTAAGAGGCTGGCAACTGCGTGACGGTTCGCCGGATTCTCACTGAACGAGGCGATCCGGGCCAAATCCGCCGCCAACCCACCCAATCGAATTGGCAGGGGATCGCGCAAGAATCGTTGGCGGACCGGCTCGGACACCATCACGCCTGGAAGCGTTCTCGAACAATCTGAGCGATGGTCTGCCGCAACGCGGGAGCTTCGATCGTCATGGTTCGGTTCCCCTGTTTCGGACGAATGTTGATCAGCGATTCGAAACGGACTTCCCGGCTTTCAGGAATCCAGTCAGCTCCCCAGACATCCGCTTGCTGACTTCCGTCTTCTAAGAGCGCGGCTTCACAATCCGCATGGAGGGCCCCGCCCCCAGCCACAACTCGTCGGCGAACGTCCACCGCTAACTTGAGGTAAGTCTGGAGGGCTTCGAGCATGTCGCGAATCTGCTCATCCGTGGCCCGCTCCCGAATGATATGAATCATGCACCGCACTTACTTGTCGTCTTCGACTTTGAATTCGATATGTAGGGTATTGCGTCGCTACTCTTCGATGAATATGAACTTCAGACGATCTCCACGCGAATCCCGTCCAGTCGAGCGTAAGTGACCAAGAGCTCGCGGAACACAGGATCCTTCGCCACCGGTATACCATCACCCGACACTTGCACAGTTGGATAAGTCGCTGCCTGCTGTAGGAAAGGGCCAGAGTGAAACGTCACCGTCGTGCCACTTCCTGAAGCCAAAGGAAAATCCTGCTTCCATGACCCCATACGACTCCCCGAACGCTCGGGTATATCGTCATGAGATATCGGCCAGCGGTGCGGATGGACATCATGCCAGCCTACCTCAAGGACCTCCTTCTGTACGCGAAAGTTCTCAGCTACCTCCAGCCCCACAACTGAGGAGCAAAGACCTACCCCTACGGCAACTACGGAGCGCGCTGGACACTTAACCAGCCGAATGACGCGTGGTTGTTGGGAGGAACCTTCTTCAACTACCACGTAGTAATCCTGGGAACTGTTCATTTCTTTTCATCCTCATATCGACACGGCTTCTCGAAGGACCCGCGGACGGATTCGCTCGCGCAATCCTTTAACCGTCACGACATCCACGTCGCACCGAAGAAGCCCCTGCAGATCGACCAGGAGCCCCCCAAGATCCAGCAGGCTTCGGCCAGGTTCCAGCTCAACGAGGAAATCCACATCGTTGTCGGCGTCTGCATCCCCTCGTACGATAGAACCAAAGATCCGAACGTTCTTGGCGCCATACCGTGCGGCTAACTGAAGAATTTCCTGCCGTTGAGCTTTCAATTGCTCAATGGATGGATGCATCCGGCCTCCTGTCACCTACTTGTCGTCTTCGACCTTGAATTCGGCATCGTTCTCCACACTTGGCCCTCCTGTACCTCACCGTCTCGATGGCTCAATCGAAAGGATACCACTCTTGAAGTCCACCGATATCCGGCAATGCTTCAGGAAGCTCAATCCCAATAGCCCATCAACGAGACTGCGCTGGGGCAGATCATGGCAGAGCACGGGGACACGGCTGATCTGGACGCCAAGCACCTCCACAGCATCCACCGTCAAGACGGGCGCGGCTTCCATTCCACTACCAGTCATGAATCGCACCCGACGACGGCTTCGCGCCGGATCGAGTCCCAGCATTTCAGCAGCGCTCCACGGGATCACGGTCAGAGACGCTCCTGTATCAAGGGCCATTTGTAAGGAGGTCCACCGGTTCTTCTTGCCTTCAATCCTCGCCTCTACCAGGATGATATTACGCCGCGGATCGAACCGCTGCTGGCCCATGATTACATCGATTGGGAGAAACAGAATACGACGACCAAATCCTTTGGAATCTCCCCGGTATAGGTCACGCACGCGCTCTTCGCTCGGACGCGAGAGAGGCGGTCATAGATGTCATCTCGATTGTTGCTGTGCATGAGCAACTTCCCTTTGACTGGGTGGGTGAGCTCGTCAGCCGTCACGTCGGTCAACAGGAGCCACTCTTTGGGGTATCGACGCTTTAAGCTTGCAATCGACTGCACTCGTTTGCTCATCTCGCTCACCTCCGTGATCGACCTTGTGGGTGCTACGGCTTGTCGTCCTCGACTTTGAACTCGGCGTCCACGACCTTGTCGTCTTTGCCGGCGGGCTTCTCCGCCGGCTCCTCCGGTCCTTCCGGCCCGCGGCCTCCGGCCCCAGGCTTCTGCTGCGCCTTCTTGTAGACCTCCTCGGCGAGCTTGTGCGAGGCTTGCTGGAGCGCCTCCATGCCGCGCTTGATCTTGGCGGCGTCATCGGCCTTGATGGCGTCCTTGAGGTCGCGCGCGGCCTGCTCGATGGCGAGCCGGTCGGA
>VIKE01000147.1 GCA_008080565.1 Rhodocyclaceae bacterium
GCTGGGGACAACGCTGGCGCAGCATGCGGTCGATGGCGGTACTGCCGCTGGCCGAGGGCAAAGTTATCGCCATATCGGCCGCCAGGGCCAAGGCCCGCGCCATTGTGGACTCGGCCTGCGGACCCTCGGGAATAAAGCCCTTGCCGAACCAGCCCCGAACCGTCTCCTCCACCTTGGCCCTGGGAGCAAAGGCCATGGCCTCCAATGCCAGTTTCGTAGCCACCTGCCGCAAACGCAGTGCATTCTCGATCTGAGGAACCGCCTCCTTTACCATGGTCATCGCCGCGTCGAATCTGGTTAGTGGATATGGCCCGCGGCACTCATCATGCCGGCCAGCAAGGGATGGATGGTTTCCGCGAAGGGGTTGACCACGGTCACCCCATGCCAGGTGAATCCCTCGTGCAAATCCTCGGTCAACAGCAGACGGCATCCGGCCTCGGCGGCGACGGCCAGGATCAGTGCATCCCAGAACGACAGCCGGTGATCGGCCACCAGGTCCAGCGCCGACAGCAGGGCGGAAGACGATGTATCCCGACAGATCAGAGCATCCATCCACGACAAGATGGCATCCCGCGCGGCCTCGGGCGTGCGGCTGGCCTTGACCGTCAGCACGCGATGCAGTTCTCCAAGAACCTGCACCGGAACCAGCGCCATGCCCGATGGCAGGGCCGCGATGATCTCCAAGGCGCGAGCCTGACGGCGGGCATCGTTGACGCCCTCGGCATAGGCCAGGACGTTGGTGTCGAGCGCCAGCATGGGATCAGCCCTCGTACAACTCGTCACGGGTCCAGGTGGCCCCGATGGCAGGCTGTTCGCGCAGGCGCATCAACAGCGCAGCTCGTGCGCTGTCCCGTCCCGGCAGGTCGGCTTCGCCCACGGGCGATATCCGCGCCACTGGCTTGCCGCGCGATGTAACCACGATGGTCTCGCCTTCGCTCACGTCGCGAAGAAGCTTCGAGAATTCGCGATTGGCATCGGCGGCGGGAATGGTGCGCATCGAGTTCTCCACGGCAGAAAATGTAGTGATAAACACTACATGGTTGCCGTTGGCCCTGCAACCTTTCTTCGGGACGAGGTGGTACAGGCCGGGTGGTAACCACCCATCCGGGCAGTTACCACCATGGTTTCCACCCCGCCCCCCCCCTCCACACCGCATAAATCCTGATGTTTCCGGTGGTCATGGTGGTAACTGGAAACCTGGGTGGTAACCTCGATTTTTTACCTGTCGCTAGCGATATTCGGCGCTGTTGCCCCTACCAGATGCACACATCTCGATCTCAGCTCCCTGATAGATGAGGGGCAAGACAATGGCACAAAGCTTGGGACGGTTTGGTGACCGGCGCCTGGAAAAAGGGGGGCGTTTCTGCTGGAACGCCTGTTGGAGGTTGGTCAGTCCGGCATTCGGGTGCGCCCACTCGGCGGCAACCGGGCCGGCGAGGTTCGGCTTGGACGGTTCCTGCGCAATCCGCGAGTGACGTCGGTCGAAATGATTGCCACCGCCGTATCGCGCACGGCTGGATTTGTGGCGGGCCGCCATGTCCTGGTGATCCAGGACACCACCAGCTTACGTGACGACGGTGACAAGTACAGTCACCAACTCCATCCCGCAATCGCTGTCGACGCAACAGATGGGGCGCTCCTTGGCTTGACGAGTGCGACGTTCCTGCTCCGCAGCGGCGATAAGAAGGTGCATCGCAACCAGCTTCGATTTGATCAGAAAGAAAGCTACCGCTGGCTGAAGGAAGCCGCCAAACTGGCTGCCGCCGGTGCCGCCTGTGTCACGGTCGTCGCCGACCGCGAAGGCGATATCTACGACGAATTCGCGTTACGGCCTGCCGAGACCGAACTGTTGATCCGCGCTCAGCACGACCGCGTGCTGGCGAACGGTCAACGGCTGTATACCTGCGCCGATGCGCTGTCCGAGCTGGGCCGTGAGACAATCACGTTGCCGTCGTCACCTGGTCGGCTGGCACGCGATGCGGTACTGGCGGTGCGGGCCTGCCAGGTGACGCTGTCGCGACCCAAGCGTAACCTCGCTGCGGAAGCAGCCAAGCTGCCGCCCTCGGTCGTCCTGTCTTTCGTCGAGGCGCGTGAGATCAACCCGCCGACCGGTGTCATACCCGCCCACTGGCGGCTGCTGACGACGCATGCCGTCAATAGCTTGGCAGACGCTAAGCAGATCATCCGCTTCTATCGCGAGCGTTGGACGATTGAGCAGATGTTCCGGGTGATGAAGACCAAGGGCTTCGATATCGAAGCGGTCCGCATGGCCGATGAAACGCCTTTTGAGAACCTTACTGCCGCTACCTTGATCGCCGCCATCCAAGTGTTGCAAATGGTGCGAGACCGCGAAGGAAATGCGCGCCGACCATTGCAGGATGTGTTCGATCCGGCCGACCAGCCCGTGCTAGAAGCCGTCTGCGCCACTCTCGAAGGTAGGACCGCTCCACAGCAGAACCCCCATGCCAAAGGCTCGCTCGCCTATGCGACATGGGTTTGCGCACGCCTCGGCGGCTGGACCGGCTACTACCGACCGCCGGGGCCAATCGTCATCCTCCAAGGCTTCCTTCGCTTCAAAGCCATCCATCATGGCTGGAAACTTGGGAGACTTGTGTGAATCCGGTAGGGGCTGCGTCGCGCATCCTATCTGCCTGACGTTCAAGCTCGCCTGCCTGCCGTCCGAGTTGGCGCCACTGGCGATCCTTCTCGGCGGCTTCCTTGTGAGCCTGCTTGATGGCGGCTTGCAGCCGCTCGATCTCCTCGCGCTTGCTGCCGGCAGTCAGGCGGGCAAGGGCCCCAAGGTTCGCATACTCCTCCCGATGGTCTGCCAGGGTCGATTCCAGAGATTTCGCCCGGTCACGCGGCCCAGACCAGCCGGGCTGAGCGATATCTCGGATTTCGTCGTCGGTCATACGGGCAGGGACAGGCTGCGCTATCCCTGGCACGGCTCGAGTGAAAGGCCGCCGCTGACCGTCCGGGCCTGTCCATGAATCGTCCCATGCGGCCCTCTGGTGCATCGCAAGGCGCTGTTCGGCGGCGGCCAACTGCTGCTCCACGAATGCCACGTCATCGCGCACCGCCTCGGCGGCCATGCGCTGTTTCGTCTTGAAAACGACCTCTGCCAGATCAGCATTTTTGACGGCGATACCGGCCCGCGTCAGTGCCTCGGCCGATTTCTCGCGGAAGGCTCTTGATCCGCCAGATACCTCAACTTCAAGGTCCGCCCACCCACGCGCCTTCGCGGCGGCGGCCATGGCCGCAAACTTCATCGTTGTGCCGTCATCCTTTGTCCTTAGAGCCGCTCCATCGTCTCTGATGCGCCCGCCATCACGCATCTGCACCACCAGTTCGTTGGCCGGGCCGCGATCTCGTACCCAAGCGAGATCAGCGGCGATCTCGGCCGGCATCTGCTGCTGATAATGCCCTTGCAGCAGCTGGAGTTTGTAGCGATCACGGACAGCCTGGTTGCAGGTATCTAGGGTGCCCATGCGGGCCTTCGCTTCTTCAATGCGCCTGGAGCGCTCGCGACGGCGGGCTATGGCCTCGGGCGACTGATCGTGGCGATTTCGGCCTTGAGCGCCGCCACCTGCTGCGCCAGATCGGCCAATAGCTCCGCCTGCTGTTGGGCCAGTTCGAGTAGCAAATCCACTTTCGACGGGCTGTCGGCCGGCGGCTCCAGCAGCATCATGAGCGCGTCGGTCTTGCCGTCGATTGCCGTCAATTGCTCCGCCGGTGACCTGCTGGCGGGCTTCTGTAAGTCGGGCATGCGCTTCCTCCATCAGGTGGGATTGTTGGGCTGTAGGGCGCTCCAAAGCGGCTCTCAGGTCGTCAGGGTGGCGACGCTGCCGGCGGCGCTTGCGTTCAGCCGTCAGGTCGATTACCTCCGCGCGATAGGAGCGAAGTTCCGCGATCTCTGCCGTGCGCTCGGTCTGGCGCTTCTTTTCGCCCGGGCGCAGCTTCGGCTCCGGTGGTCGGTTGAACCGTTCGGCGGCCTCAAGATCGCCACGGGCTACAGCATCGGCGTGCTGATCCTTGAGCGAACGGTGATCGACTCGGCCATCAATGCCGGCTGCGGACAGGTGGCGGTTTTCCATGCTTGCCCAGGCCGCTCGCATGCGCTCA
>VIKE01000084.1 GCA_008080565.1 Rhodocyclaceae bacterium
CCGGCCGGTCCGGCCTCGGCTTCGGCCAGGCCGGCTGTCCCCGAGGCCAAGCCAGCCACGCCATCTGCCGCGCCGGCCAAGCCCGCATCGCCCGTCGCCAAACCGGCCGGCCCGGCGATGCCCGGCGCGCCGGCAAAACCCGCTGCTCCGGCGCGTCCGGCGGCGTACTGATAGCCGGCTGAAATTCCGGGGAATAATTGAGCGATAGCCTCTACCTCTGCGCGACGACCCGTCTCGCCCAAACCTTGCGCGGCGAATTGCCGGCCGAGCGGGCGGTGTGGCGGACCCGGCAGGCGCTGACGCTTGGCCAGTGGTTTGCCACGCTGGCCGACGAGGCGCTGCTCAGCGGCATCGCCGACTTGCCCGTCGGCCTCGACGCTTTTTCCGAGCGCCTGCTTTGGGAAAAGGTCATTGCCGCCTCATTGACCGACGCAGCGCCACTCTTCGACATTCAGGGCATGGCGGCTTCTGCCGCCGAAGCGCAGGCGCTGGCCCGGGTCTGGAAAATCAGGGCGGACGGCAGCGCGTTGTCCGACGAGGCAAAGCTGTTCATTGGCTGGCAGACGGAATTCGATAAACGCTGCCGGAGCAACTGCTGGATCGACCCGGCCGGGTTGCAACGGCAAGTCATCGAACTGATTGCGGCCGGTCATTTTGCCCTGCCGGAAAGCGTCGCCTTCGTCGGCTTCGACCGCTACACGCCGCTCGAACGTGACCTCATGGCAGCGCTGACGGCGCGCGGCGTCAGTGTTCAAAATCAGCCTAAATTTCCGGTTGACCGTGGCAATGACGATGGCCGGCACCGCGTCGTCGCCTGCGCCGACGGCGACGCCGAATGCGCCGCCGTAGTCGCTTGGGTGCAGGACCAACTGGCCGCCAATCCGGCGTGCCGGCTCGGCATCGTGGCGCCCGATCTGGCCGGCGTGCGCGACCGGCTCGAATTCCTGCTCGATGACGCCCTGCATCCGGCGCTGATTCGTCCCGATGCGGCCGAAGTGCCGCGCGCTTTCAATTTCTCGCTCGGTCGGGCGCTGGCCGATCTGCCGCTGATCCGCGTTGCCCTCGATTTGCTGGCCTTGGGCAGCGGCCGGGCCAAGATCGAGCAAAGTCGTTTATCGGCCTTGTTACTTGCCGGCGGCTGGTCGGCCGCCGACGGCGAGGCCGATGGCCGGGCCCGGCTCGACGCCGCTCTGCGCCGCGATCTACCCTATTTCACGACCTTGCCGGCCTTGATCCGTCTGGCCCGGCGCCTGGCCGAAAGCGAAGCACCGCTCTGTCCGCAAACGGTCGACGCCCTCGACGCTTTCGCTGAAACTGCGGCGGCAGCCAGCCGCAAGCTGCCGCCCGGGCAATGGGCCGGGGTCTTCCGCAATTGCCTCAAAGCGGCCGGCTGGCCCGGTGACCGGCCGCTGTCCAGCCATGAATTCCAGGCCCGCCGGGCGTTTGGCGAAGTGCTCGACGGTTTCGGCCGGCTCGACGGCCTGCTCGGGCCGCTGGCTTTCGCCGAGGCCGTCCGTCGCCTGGCGCAACTCTGCCGCCAGCGCCTGTTCCAGCCGGAAACGCGCGGCCGGCCGGCGATCCAGGTGCTCGGCGTCCTCGAAAGCGCCGGCCTTGATTTCGACGTCCTGTGGGTCATGGGCATGAACGACGACCTGTGGCCGCCGCCGCCGCGCCCCAATCCGCTCTTGCCGGCCGAGCTGCTGCGGGCGGCCGGAGCGGCCCACGCCAGCGCCGAAGTCGAGCTCGATTTCGCCCGGCGCGTCCATGCCCGGCTGGCGCAGTCGGCGCCGGAGGTGACTTTCTCGTTCGCGCAAGCCGACGGCAATCGCGTCCTGCGGCCGAGTCCGCTCATTGCCGGGATTCCGCTCGCCGCCAACGCTTCGGCCGACGTCACGACGCTGGCCCGGCAAATGGCCGACGAATCGGCCGCGGCGCTGGAGCAGATAGACGACGCCATGGCGCCGCCGGTCGGCGAGGGCGAAAAAGTCTCCGGCGGCAGCTGGGTCCTGCGCGCCCAGGCGATATGCCCGGCCTGGGCCTACTTTCAGTACCGTCTCGGCGGCGAGGCAATGGATGAGCCGGTCGAAGGCCTCGACCCGGCGGCGCGCGGCACGCTGGTGCACGAGGCACTGGAAGCTTTCTGGACGGCCGTAAAGTCATCCGAGGCGCTCGCCGCATTGGGCGACCTGAGCCGCCAGCAAACCATCGCCGAAGCCGTCGCCAAGGCGCTGGATACTTTCGAGCTCGACCGCCGCATCACGCTACCGGCTCGCTTTCGCGTACTCGAAGCGGCGCGTCTGGCGAAACTGGTGGATGTGTGGCTGCAGGTCGAGGCCAAGCGTGGCCTGAGCTTTGACGTCATTGCCTGCGAAGCGCCGGCCGAAGTCGAGATCGAGGGCATCAAGGTCAAGATGATCGTGGACCGCATCGATCAGCTGGCCGACGGCCGGCAGGTCATCATCGACTACAAGACCGGCGCCGCCATCGACACCAAAAACTGGGCCGAGCAGCGTATCACCGAGCCGCAGTTGCCGATCTACGCCGCGCTGGTCAATGAAGACGTCGCCGCCGTCGTCTTCGCCAAGGTGTTGCTCGACAAGCCGGCCTTTGCCGGTGTGGCCGACGAAAAGGACATCCTGCCCGGCGTTCAGGGGATCGGCGACGACAAGCAGAAAATCTTCGATCCGGCCGAATTCCCCGACTGGGTCGCCGTCATCACCCATTGGCGCGAGCGGCTGCACGCCGTCGCCAAAGAGGTTAAGCAGGGCCGGGCCGGTGTCGTTTTTGCCGACGAAAAGGCATTGCAATATTGCGAGGTCCTGCCGCTGCTCAGACTACCCGAACGGCGTCGTCTGCTGGCCGCCGCGCAGGCCGGTTAGCAAGGACTGGGGCTCAATCTAATACGTTTGTTATAGGTCAACCCATCGGCGTCGGGATGGGCGAAAAATAAGCTAAAGGGCTTTGCTTCGCTCACCCTTTTGCATGGAGGTGCCGCAACGTGTCGCCTGATCTTGTCCCGCTATTGCAACGCTTGAAAGGGTGGCGCTTGTCCGCTGTCGCCACGGTCGGTGTTGTCGTGACGGTTGAGTTGATCGTGTCGGCGATGGGACTTCTGCTCAAAGGCTCGGTGCCTTTGGATTATCTGCTGACGGGGGCTGTGGCGGCGGTGCTGGTTGCGCCACCGGCACTGGTCGTGGTGGGCTATCTGTTGGAAAAACTGGCCGAGCAGCAGCGCGTTTCTCTGACGCGGGATATTTCGAGCCTGGAAAGCCGTTTGATGACGGCGCTGCAGGCGGCCCGGATGGGCAGTTGGGAGTTGGATTTTGTCGATGGCTCCCTGCGTTACGACCCCTCGTTGCTGGTGACGCTGGGTATTCCGCGAGAGCCGCCGCCAATCACTCTGCAGAGCTGGCTGGCGACCGTGCATCCGGACGACCAGGCCGGGTTCGTCGCGGCCTATCAGGAAGCGGCCAGGGTTGGCGGGGCACCATTTTCTGTCGAGTACCGGGTTGGTCTCCAGGCTGGCGGCTGGGGCTGGATTCATTCCCGGGGAATGGTTGTCGAGCGCGACACCGACGGGCGCCCGCTGCGCGGTGGCGGCATTTCGGTGAATATCAGCGAGCGCAAGCAGAACGAAGCCGAGTTCGATCAATACCGGCATCAACTTGAAGATCTGGTGCAGAAGCGGACGGCCGACCTGCGCGAAGTGCATCGCAAATTGCTCGATACCCAGTTTGCGATGAACAGCGTCGGCATCGGTATCCGCTGGAGCGATTTCGAAACCAAGCGCCTGATCGACGTCAATAGTTTTGCCGCCGAGATGCTCGGCTACTCGGTCGAGGAGATGCTCCAGCTGCGGGTTGGGGACATTTATCCGAAACAGGCCATGGACGAGACCGAGCAGGCGGTAGCCATGATCCGGAAAAAGGGTTGGTTCAAGATCGAGACGCAGAACCGGGCAAAGAACGGCGCGCTGATTCCGGTCGAGGTAACCCTGTATTACATTCCAGCCGATGATGGCCTGCCAGCCAGGATGATTTCCTTCGTGCGCGATATCAGCCAGCGCAAGAAAGCCGAAGCAGCCCTGATTGCGGCCAAGGAGGCGGCCGAGGCAGCCAACGTGGCGAAAAGCGCCTTTCTCGCCAACATGTCACATGAAATACGGACGCCACTCAATGCCATCACCGGGATGGCCCACATCATCCGGCGCGCCGGGTTGCCGCCGGAACAAATGGCCCGTCTGGAAAGAATCGATGCAGCCGGGCACCATCTGCTGGAAATCGTCAATGCGGTGCTCGAACTGTCGAAAATCGAAGCCGGCAAGTTCGCCACGGTGGAAAGTCCGGTCAGCCCGGCCGGCATCGCCCGCAACGTCGTTTCCATGCTCCAGGAGCGGGCCACGGCGAAAAGCTTGCGGCTGTATGCCGATGCCGAGGAGCTGCCATTCCCACTGCTCGGCGATGCGACCCGGCTGCAGCAGGCGCTGCTCAACTATGTGGCCAATGCCGTCAAGTTCACCGACCATGGCGTGGTGATCGTTCGCGTTCTGACAGCCGAGGAAACGGATGGCGATGTCGTACTGCGTTTCGAGGTCGAGGATACGGGTATCGGCATCGATCCCGAAGCGGCTGGCCGCCTCTTTTCGGCCTTCGAGCAAGCGGACAATTCGACCACCCGCAAGTATGGCGGCACCGGCCTCGGCCTGGCCATCACCCGCAAGCTGGCCGAACTGATGGGCGGCACCGCCGGCATGAACAGCACGCCGGGCATGGGCAGTATTTTCTGGTTTACCGTGCGCCTGAAAAAAGGCGGGCCGGGTGCCTCGGTGCATCTTGCCAGTCCGGTGGAACCCGCCGAGGCGGTTCTCGGCCGGGAGTACGGCGGCCGACGGATACTGCTGGTCGAGGACGAACCGATCAACCGCGAGGTGGCGACGGCCTTGCTGGAAAGTGCCGGGCTGGCCGTCGATATCGCCGTCGATGGCCGGGAGGCCGTGCAAAAAGTCACACTGGGGATTTACGACCTGATCCTCATGGATATCCAGATGCCCGGCATGGATGGCCTCGAAGCAACGCGGCAGATACGCGCCATGCCTGGCCTTGCTGACGTGCCGATCATCGCGGTGACGGCCAACATCTTCGCCGAGGACAAGGCCAATTGTCTGGCAGCCGGCATGAACGACTTTCTCGCCAAGCCCAGCCCGCCCGGTCTGCTTTTCTCGGCTGTCCTCAAGGCGCTGAAGCGTCGGGATGAGACTCGGCCGGACTGACCTTCACCGGGCTACCGGGCCGGAAAAGCCATTGATCACTTGAGGCAATCCGTTGCCCGGCGTACGATTTGCCGCCGTCGGGCAACATTCGTTTGCCTCGGCTCCCTCCTCGGAAAGCTCCCTGCCTGTGACTGCTGCGGTCGACCGCCTCGAAGAAGACAAAACCGCCCGGCTGCGCGCCCTGGAAGTCGCCTCGTTCATCGTCGAAGCGCCCGCGGGGGCGGGCAAGACGGAGTTGCTGACCCAGCGCTATCTGCGCCTGCTGGCCGTCGTCGAGGATCCCGAAGAAGTGCTGGCGCTGACTTTCACCAACAAGGCGGCTACCGAGATGCGCGACCGCATTCTCGGCAGCCTGGAGCGGGCGGCGAGTGGAAATCTGCCGGCCGAGCCCCACAAGCAGCTGACTTTCGGCCTGGCGCAAAAAGTTCTCGCCCACGACGCGGCGCGCGGTTGGCAGCTGCTCGGCCACCCCGGGCGGCTGCGCATCACGACGCTCGACGCGCTGTGCGCCAGCCTGGCCCGGCAGATGCCCTACCTCAGCCGCTTCGGCGCCCAGCCCGGTGTGGCCGAGGACGCCGAGGCGCACTATGCGACGGCGGCGCGACGGACGCTGGAAATGGTCGAAGCCGGCGGCGCCGATGCCGACATCGTGGCCGAAGCGCTGGCCTTCATGGATAACAACGCCGGGCGTCTCGAAAAACTGCTGATCGCCATGCTCGGCCGGCGCGATCAATGGCTGCAGCACGCTTCGCGCATCGAAAGCGGGGCGATGAAGGCCGAGGTCGAGGCTGGTTTCGCCGCCCTGATCGAACGCGATCTGGCGATCGTCGGCGAACGGCTCGACGGCCGTCTGCAAAGCCTGCTCATGCCGCTGGCCCGCTTTGCGGCGGCCAATGTGCCGGGAACGCTCGATTCCATTTTTGACTGGAATTTCCGGTTGACCGTGGAAATCGCCGATTTGCCGCGCTGGCAGGCAGTGGCCGCCCTGCTCATGACCGGCACCGGCACGCTGCGCAAGACGGTCGATAAACGCAGCGGTTTCCCCGCTGACAAGGAATTTACCGACCAGAAAAAAGCCATGCTCGAACTGCTCGCCGAGCTGCGCGGCGTCGCCGGCCTCGAAGAAGCGCTGGCCATGCTCGTCAAGCTGCCTCGGCCAGAGCTGAGCGACGGCGAATGGGCCACCGTCGAATGCTTTTCGCGCCTGCTTCGGCTGGCCGCCGGGCAGTTGTGGCTGGCCTTTCAGGAAGCCGGCGAAGTCGATTTTATCGAAATCGCTGCCCGCGCCGGGATGGCGCTGGGCGACGACGAAGCGCCGACCGATCTGGCTCAGGCCCTCGATTACCGCATCCGCCACCTGCTGGTCGACGAATTCCAGGACACCAGCCCGACCCAGGTTGAACTGATTGAAAAACTGACGCGTGGCTGGATGCCGGACGACGGCCGAACGCTGTTCGTCGTCGGCGACCCGATGCAGTCGATCTACCGCTTCCGCAAGGCCGACGTCGGCTTGTTCCTGCGCGTCCGCGAGCGCGGCATCGGCGACATCAAGCTCGGCCACCTGCGCCTGTTCCGCAACAACCGCTCGTATCCGGGTATCGTCGATTGGGTCAATACGGCCTTCCCGAGCATCTTCCCGGCCGCCGACAGCCCCGAGGCCGGCGCCGTGCGCTACGCCGAATCAGCCGCCACCCGGCCAGCGCGGGCCGATAGTGGCGTCGAGGTGCATCCGGTCATCGCGCGCGACGGCACCGATGCCCTTGGCGAAGAAGCCTGCCGCATCCTGGCCATCATCCTGCAGGCGCGTCGCGAGGCGCCGGAAGAGCGCATCGCCGTCCTCGTTCGCGCCCGCAGCCACCTTGACGCGCTCGTCGCCGAAATCCGCCGCAGCGCGCCCGACCTGCGTTTCCAGGCCGTCGACATCGAAGGGCTGGACGGCCGTCAGCATGTCCAGGACCTGCTTACCCTGTTCAGCGCTCTCCATCACCGCGCCGACCGCGTCCATTGGCTGGCGCTCCTGCGCGCGCCGTGGTGCGGTCTCAAGCTGGCCGACCTGCATGTGCTGGCCGCCGACGACCGGAATTCGACGATCTGGCAGCTGATGCAGGACGAAACCCGTATCGCCCGTCTGTCCGCAGATGGCCGGCAACGTCTGTTGCACGTCCGCGAAGTCCTGCACCTGGCCTTCGCCGGCCGCGCGCGCCAGCATCCGCGGCGCTGGCTCGAAGGCATCTGGCTCATGCTCGGCGGGCCGCGCTGCCTCGAAGCGCCCGAGGCATTGAACGACGTCGACGCCTTCTTCAAACTCGTCGACAAACTCGTGGCCAGCCGCAACCTCAGCGCTGAAACGCTGGCCGCCCACGCCGCCGAGCTCTACGCCCCGTCCGACCCGCTCGGCGATGCGGTGCAGATGATGACCGTGCATAAATCGAAAGGCCTCGAATTCGACACGGTGATCCTGCCCGGCCTCGACCGCGGCACCGGCGGCAACGAAAGCAGCCTGCTGCTCTGGGACGAAGTGGCCGGGGCCGATGGCGACGAACATCTGCTCGTCGCGCCGATGAAGCAAAAGGGGGCTGGCAACGGCGAGCCGACCGCCTACGACTACCTCAAGAAGCTCGAAGCCGAACGCGCTGCCCACGAGGACGAACGCCTGCTCTACGTCGCCGCCACGCGCGCTATCCGCAAGCTGCACCTGCTCGGTGTCGCTGTCGCCGATGACAAGAAGGACGACGGCCTCAAGCCGCCGGCCGCCGGCACGCTGCTCAATCTGCTCTGGCCGGGTGTCGCCCAGCCGGTTTTCGTCGCGGCGCTGGCCGGCCTCGAAGCCGTTCCGCCGGTCAGCCCCGGCATCGACCCGACGACCTTCATCCCGCCGCTCGTCCGCCTGCGTGAAACGGTGCTGCCGGCCAGCCTCGGGGCCTTGCCCGAAGGTCTTCGTCCGGCCGACAACCCGCTCGATCTCGACGAAGCGGAACCCGGCCTGTCGCTCGAAGCCTCGGTCGGTACCCTGGTTCACCGCTACCTCGAACTGATGGCAAAAAATGGTCTGGAAAGCTGGTCGACCGCAAGAGTCTCCATGCTCCAGCCAGCCTGCCAGCGCTGGCTGCGCAACCAGGGCCATGGGGAGGAAGAGGCCGTCAGCGGCGCGGCGGAAGTCATCGCCGCACTGTGCGCCACCCTTGCTTCGGATAGTGGTCGCTGGGTGCTCGCCGAGCATCCAGAAGCTGCCGCCGAACAGGCGTGGAGCAGCAGCGATGGCGAGCTTGCGGTCAACCACGTGATCGACCGGATTTTCGTCGCCGATGGTTGCCGCTGGATCATCGACTACAAGACGGTCCGCCTGCCCGAGGCCGAGCTGCCGCAACGCGCCGAAAGCTACCGGCCGCAGCTCGAACGCTATGCCGGTCTGTTCGCCGACGGCGGTCTGCCGCTCAGGCTGGCCATTTTCTTCCCGATGCAGGGGCGGCTGGTCGAGCTGGCCGGAGTGCCGTAAACGAGGGGGCTAGGGTAACGACGAGGCGCAACGTTATATTCATATCGACTATAATGCCGGTCCGGTCGAATTTATGCGATAAACATGTCTCGCGCTGCGCTTGTCTTCCTGTTGTGTTGCGCGCTCCCTGCCAGCCTCGGAAGTGGAGCTCTGGCGGCAGATGAACCCGCCTTGCGCGTCCTCGTGCTCGACAATGCGCCGCCGATGTCCTTTCGCGACGAGTCCGGCCAACTGACCGGTTTCAGTGTCGAGATTGCCCGGGCGGTGTGCAGTGAAATGCGCGTCAATTGCGCTTTCGATGTCGTCACGCAAAGCGCGTTGCTGCCGACCCTCAGCCAGGGCAAGGCCGACATCGCCGCGGTTGGCCTGCTTGAAACGCCTGAGCGGCGCACCAGGATGCTGTTTGCCAAGCCCTATTACCGGTCGATGTCACTGTGGCTGGCGCGTTCCGGTGTCAGCCCCGGGCAAGCCGGGGTCAAAGTCGCTGTTGTTGGCGGTTCGGCCCAGGAGGCCTATGGCCGCAAGCAGGGCTGGGAAATGCACCCGGTTGCCACCCATGGTGAACTGGGCGCGCCCCTGGTTTCCGGCGAAGCCCAGGCTGTGCTGGTGCCGATGATCACCGGCATCAGCCTGCAGAAAAACGAGGCTTTCCGGCAACTGGACCTGGCCACGACGGTGCTGCAAGCTCCCGAGCTCGGCGGCGATGCCTCATTCGGCATTTCACCTTACCGGCCCGAATTGCAGAAAGAAATTAACGCGGCGCTTGATCGCATCAAGCGCAATGGGACGTATGATCGGATCAATTCCCGGTTTTTGCCCTTTCGGGTGAGTTGATGCCAGCTATTATTTTTGTCCCAGTCCGCTATCGAGCGGCAGGTGGCTTGCCGTGATCAAGTCGCTTCAGGCGATCCAGGCCGGTCGGGCCTTTGCGTTGCTGGCTGCACTTTTCGTGACAGCCTTCGGGGCCGCTGTCGTCCTGCTGGCGCTCGACCAGCAACGCGTCATCGAAGCAACCAGCCGGTTACAGGAACAGACGGTGCCGGAAATCATCCGTTTCCAGCGTCTGGCCAGAAATCTCGAACAACTTCGCCAGGAAGGCGAGCGCATCTTTGCCGTCAGTTCGCATGCGTCGCGTCAGCAGTCGATGTTTGTCGTGACCCTGATCGCCAGTCATCCAAGCATCCTCGAACATCCCGGCGCCGCCCAGCTGGCGCGCGAAACCGAGCAGTTTCTCGGCGATGTCGTGCGCCAGGCTGTCGCCGACGATCGCCGCCCGGCCATGCGCTACGACGAGTGGCAGCGTCTTGCCGCGCGTCTCGGCATGCAGGTCGACGATGTATCGATCCAGGGCACCAATCTGGCCAATAACGATCTGGTAGTGGCGACGAGTGCGATGAAATTGGCGCGTTCGAAGCTGATGATGGCGCTGATTCTGGTTGGCGTTTTCCTGCTTGGATTCATGATCATTGTTCGCCGTCATTTGATTCAGCCACTTCAGCAGATCAACCTCGCCCTGTCGACGCTGAGCGCCGACCGCCCGGCGCCCGAATTCAAGCCGTCGACGATGCTCGAAATCCAGGCCGTCGAAGAATCCATCTGCGAACACCATGCGCTGCTCATCCAGAACGAAGAAACCCGGCAGGTGCTCGAAAAGCTGGCCAACAAGGATGGTCTTACCGGGCTCATGAACCGCCGCCATTTCATGCAGTCGGCCGAAGTCGAACTGCAGCGTGCCCAGCGCTATCGGCGGCCGGTGACAGTGGCCATGGCCGACCTCGACCTCTTCAAGAAACTCAACGACACCTACGGCCACGCCGCTGGCGATGCCGTGCTACGTGCCTTTGCCGAACTGGTTCAGGACACCTTGCGTCAGTCGGATCTGGTCTGCCGCTACGGCGGCGAGGAGTTCGCTTTCCTTTTCCCGGAAATCGGACCGGCCGAGACGGAAAAACTGGCCGAACGCCTGCGCGCTCGCTGTGATGCCATGGAAGTCCCTTTGCCCGATGGCCGCTCGGTCAAGGCTACGGTCAGCATCGGGCTGGCCGATGCCAGCGAATGTCCGATCGAGATTGCGCTCAAGCGCGCCGACGAGGCGCTTTACGAAGCCAAGCGCCTCGGCCGCAACCGGGTCGTGCTGTCCGGGCCGCCGGTGCCCGAGTCGGCATTCGAAAACGAGCCGGATACGCGCACGGCCAGCCTGTTCTGAGAGGCCATCTGAGGTTTTTCGGGCCGTTCAGCCCCAGAGCAGACAGGCCCAGACGGCTGCGGCATTGAGCAGGCTGAGCAGCACGGCGGCGCTGCCCATGTCCTTGGCCCGTTTGGCCAGTTCGTTTTTTTCCGGCGAGGCCTTGTCGACGACGGCTTCGACCGCCGAATTGAGGATTTCGGCGATCAGGATGAGGGCGACGCTGCCGATCATCAAGGCCCGTTCAACGCCGGTTTTGCCGAGGTAAAAGGCCAGCGGAATGGCGATGCCGGCACTCAGCATTTCCAGCCGAAAGGCCGCTTCGTTTTGCCATGCCGCCCGCAGGCCTTCGCACGAATAGCCGAGGGCGTTGATCAGTCGCCACAGGCCGCGTTTGCCCTTGAAATTCTCGGGCGCGCTCATCGTCCTGTCTTGCCTTGGCGTTTTGAATTTTGGCCGTTTTTTCCGGTTGACCGTGGCATCGTCGTTTCCGGCTATTTCTTGTCGAGCAGCGGTTTGAGGAAACGCCCGGTGTGGCTGGCCTTGCACTTGGCGACCTGTTCCGGCGTGCCGGAAACGAGGATCCGGCCGCCGCCGTCGCCGCCTTCCGGGCCGAGGTCGACGATCCAGTCTGCAGTCTTTATGACGTCGAGGTTGTGCTCGATGACGACGATGGTGTTGCCGTTGGCGGCCAGCCGTTGGAGCACGCTGAGCAGCATTTCGATGTCCTGGAAATGCAGGCCAGTGGTTGGTTCGTCGAGGATGTAGAGCGTGCGGCCGGTGTCGCGCTTGGATTCGCCGCCGGACAGCGTGGTGGCGCTCTGGCCGAGGGTGATGTAGCTCAGGCCGACATCGACCAGCGTTTGCAGCTTTCTCGCGATATTGGGCACCGGGTCGAAGAATTCGCGGGCCTGCTCGACGGTCATGCCGAGGATGTCGTAAATGTTCTTGCCCTTGTACTGGACTTCCAGCGTTTCGCGGTTGTAGCGCTTGCCGTGGCAGACGTCGCACGGGACGTAGATATCGGGCAGGAAGTGCATCTCGACCTTGATCATGCCGTCGCCCTGACAGGCTTCGCAGCGGCCGCCCTTGACGTTGAAGCTGAAGCGGCCCGGGCCGTAGCCGCGGACGCGCGATTCGGGCACCTGGGCGAACAGTTCGCGGATCGGCGTCAAGAGCCCGGTGTAGGTTGCCGGGTTGGAGCGCGGCGTGCGGCCGATGGGCGCCTGATCGACGTTGATGACCTTGTCGAACAGTTCGAGGCCGATGATTTCCTTGTACGGCGCCGGCTCGGTCGTCGAGCCGTAGAGATGGCGGGCGGCCGCGGCGTAGAGCGTGTCGTTGATCAGCGTCGATTTGCCTGAGCCGGAAACGCCGGTGATGCAGGTGAGCAGGCCGCCGGGGATTTCGAGGGTGACGTCTTTCAAATTGTTGCCGTAGGCGCCGACAACCTTGAGCTGCTTGTTCCGGTCCTGCGGTCGACGCGATTTTGGTGCCGAAATCGATTTGCGGCCGGACAGGTAGTCGCCGGTCATCGACAGCGGGTTGGCCGTCACTTCGGCCGGCGTGCCCTGGGCGACAACGGCGCCGCCATGGACGCCGGCGCCGGGTCCGATGTCGACCACGTAATCGGCGCTGCGGATGGCGTCTTCGTCGTGCTCGACGACGAGCACAGTGTTGCCCATGTCGCGCAGGTTCTTGAGTGTTTGCAGCAGGCGGTCGTTGTCGCGCTGGTGCAGGCCGATCGACGGTTCGTCAAGGACGTACATGACGCCGGTCAGGCCCGAGCCGATCTGCGAGGCCAGCCGGATGCGCTGCGCTTCGCCGCCGGACAGCGTCTCGGCTGAGCGTTCGAGGCACAGGTAATCGAGGCCGACGTTGATCAGGAAGCTCAGGCGGGCGGTGATTTCTTTCAGAATCTTGTCGGCAACCTGCGCTTTGTTGCCGGCCAGCGTCAGGCAGTTGAAGTAATTGCGCGCCTCGCCGAGCGGCAGACGGCTGATTTCGTGCAGAGTCTTTTCCCCGACGCGCACGTGACGGGCCTCGACGCGCAGCCGGGTACCGGCGCAACTCGGGCAGGCCGAACTGCTGACGTATTTCGACAATTCCTCGCGCACGGCATTCGATTCGCTGCCGCGGTAGCGCCGCTCGAGGTTGGGGATGATGCCCTCGAAGGAATGGCTGCGGTCGAAGCGCGTGCCCTTCTCGTTGAGGTAACGGAAATTGATTTCGGTTTTGCCGGAGCCGTAGAGGATCAGCTGGCGCTCGGCCTCGGTCAGTTGCTCGAAAGGCGTGTCGACCGAGAAACCGTAGTGGTCGGCGATCGATTCGATGATCTGGAAATAGAACTGGTTTTTCTTGTCCCAGCCGCGAATGGCGCCGTTGGCGAGCGAGGCGGCCGGGTTGGTGACGACGCGCTTGGGGTCGAAGAACTGGATGACGCCCAGCCCGTCGCACTTCGGGCAGGCGCCCATCGGGTTGTTGAAGGAAAACAGGCGCGGCTCGAGTTCCTGCAAAGCATACGAGCAGACCGGACAGGCGAACTTGGCCGAGAACATGTATTCCTTGGCCGTGTCCATTTCCAATGCAATGGCCCGGCCCTCGGCATGGCGCAGCGCAGTTTCGAAGGATTCGGCCAGGCGCTGGCGCATGTCGTCGCGCACTTTCAGGCGGTCGACGACGACGTCGACGGTGTGCTTGTGTGTCTTGGCCAGCTTTGGCACGTCGTCGATTTCATAGACCGTGCCGTCCACACGAACGCGGGCAAAACCCTGGGCGCGCAGTTCGGCGAAGAGGTCGAGCTGTTCGCCCTTGCGGTTGGCGACGACCGGGGCAAGGATCATCAGTTTGGTTTCGGCTGGCAGGGCGAGGACCGAATCAACCATCTGCGACACCGTCTGCGCTTCGAGCGGCAGGTTGTGGTCGGGGCAATATGGCGTGCCGGCGCGGGCGAAGAGCAGGCGCAGGTAATCGTGGATTTCGGTGACGGTGCCGACGGTGGAGCGCGGGTTGTGCGAAGTCGCCTTCTGCTCGATGGAAATGGCGGGCGACAGGCCTTCGATCAGGTCGACATCGGGCTTCTCCATGAGCTGCAAAAATTGCCGGGCATAGGCCGAGAGCGACTCGACGTAACGGCGTTGCCCCTCGGCGTAGAGCGTGTCGAAGGCGAGCGACGACTTGCCCGAGCCGGACAGCCCGGTGATCACGATGAGCTGGTTGCGCGGCAGATCAAGGTTGATGTTCTTTAAATTATGGGTGCGCGCGCCGCGAATGCGGATGAATTCCATCGCTGTTTTTTTCGGGGTTGGGGAAGGGGAAACTATACGCAAAAAAGCCGGGTTCGCCCCGGCTTCGTTTGCATCCGGATGAAAATCTGCCATTCAGCCGGGCAAGAGCCGATCCCACGGTCAACCGGGAAAAACGGAGAATTTTGAAATCCCGCGGATGCCGCGCGGGGCAAGCGGACTTGCCGTGCGCCGGACTTGCCGTCAAAATATGCGCCATACATTTATTATGGATTTTTCATGGCACGGAAAGTGTGTCCGCCGCTTGCCGGCGCCATCGATCTTGCGGCCAGTCTCCCCTGGCAGATTGGCGGATTGCTGGCCTTGGTCGCGTACTGGGTTTTTCACGACCTCGCGGCATGGATGGTTCTCGGCAAGGGCGTCGACCAGAATCTGGCCAGCTTTCCCCAGTACATCGTTCCCGGGCTGCTGTTGATCGTTGCGCTGATTTCCTTCGTGCATCGCCACGGCCGGGGAGCCCCGGTAGAAATGCTGAGTCCGACGACCGATGCGCTGGCGCGGATGAGCGTTCATGACTTCGAAAAGCTGGTTGCCGAGGGCTTTCGTCGTGAAGGGTTTCTCGTCGTCGAGCGCACCGGTTCGCGGCATCAGGGTTGCGTTGACCTCGAGTTGTTCATGGGGCGTGACCGCTATCTCGTGCAATGCCGCCGGTGGAAGGAAAAAACGGTCGATGCCCTGGCCGTGCGCGAGTTGGCTGCCGTGATCAGCGCGGAACGGGCCGTCGGCGGATTCATCGTGGCCTCCGGCCGGTTCACCGATGAAGCGAGAAAAGCCGCACTGGGTCGCTCGATTCGTGTCGTTCCGGCCGATTCCTTGCGGCGGCTGATCAAGAAAGTGTCGGCTTCGAGCACCGGCGAAGTCACCATTTCGCCGATGTTCTCGCGGCGGCACCATGACCCGGCACCACCGGCCTGCCCGAATTGCGGCAAGGTGATGATGCCGCGAATGAAAAAGCAGGGAGGAACCACCGTTCAGGTGGATTGGGGCTGCACCAGTTTCCCGGCGTGTACGGGCAGCCGGGAAGTTTAAATGCCTGAAGCAGGGGGCGAACTGCCTTCAGCCGGGTATGCGGCTGTATGGGCGGCGGGTTGGCGCACCGGAAACTCTATAACGAAGCACGCGCCGCCTTCAGGATTGTTCCGTGCGCTGATCGAGCCACCATGCAGGCGCATGATTTCGCGGGAAATGGCCAAACCCAACCCTTTTCCTCCGGCACCGGTGCGGGTGACGGTCGACTGGGTAAAGTGCTCGAAAATTCCGTCGAGTTCGTCATCGGGAATACCTGGGCCTTGATCGATGACGTGGACCACGGCGCCTGTTGGCAGGTCGTGTTCGTTGGCGGTCGCCGAATATTTCCAGCGAGTCAGGACCCTGACTGTCGAAGCCGGGGGGGAGAATTTGATGGCGTTGCCGATTACGTTGCGTAGCACTTGGCGGGCGCGCTCTGGCTCGCAAATGATCGGCGCTGTCTCGATTTTTGCCTCGAAGACTAAAGAAATGGCCCGGCCCTCGGCGAGCAGAAACGCTTCGTCTACAACGCGCCGGGCCAGTGCGCAGAGATCGGCGGGGACGGGCTTTAATTGTGCATTTCCGGAGTCCAGAGCACTCAGGTCAAGCAGTTCGTGGACGAGCTTCGAGAGTCTGGTCGCGCTCTCGGTTATGTAGTTGAAGTAATTCTCCAGCTTGCCGCGCGGCGCCTCCTTGGCCTTTTCCAGGCCCTTGTGCGAGAAGGCCAGTACGGCGTGGAGCGGGGTGCGCAATTCGTGCGACATGTTGGAGAGAAATTCGCTTTTGGCAAGATTGGCGCGTTCGGCAGCAAGTTTTGCCTGAAGCAGGTCATGGGTCCGTTCTTCGACCATTTGTGTCAGTCGCTCGTGGTGCCGGCGAAGCTCTTCGGTGGCCTGCTGTTCCTGGGTAAGAAGGACGGCCATGACGTTTCTGGTATAACCGATGCCAAGTAGCTGGCCAGCTCGGGTAACGATGAAATTGTCAGCAAGGGTATTTACGGCGCCTGTATCGAGGAGGCGACTGGCGATGTCGGGAATCGTCATGTCGGCGTCGATGATCAGCGGGTCGTCCTGCATCAGTTTGACGCAACGCTTCTTGCTGTAAACTTCCCAATGAAAACGCCCGGCCATCTCGGTCATGAAAGACTCTCGATTGATCAGACCAATAATGCGGTCCTTGCCGGTAACCGGCAAACACTGCAGTTCAGGGTGCTTTTCGAAAACCTTGTAAACCTCGCTGTTAAGCGTGTCCTGATCAATGCAGCGTGTCGAATGACAGAGATCGTTGGCGCACCGTATCTGCTGCCATTGTTGGCGAAAGGGGGCTTGTGGATGCTTTTTCTTCACGCTTATCCTGGCTCAGGCGCCAGCCTTGTCTACCGAAATGACCGGATGTGTCTCGTTGTCTGATACGAGTACGGTGAGCAGATTGCCGACAAGGTGCACACGGTCGGCTTCTGTTAGTTTGACGACACATTCGCGCTCCAGATGATCGATAGCCAGGCGCACCATGCCAACAGCACCTTCGACAATGTAGCTACGGGCAGCGACGACGGCCTGCGCTTGCTGACGACGGAGCATGGCGTTGGCGATCTCGGGAGCGTAGGCAAGGTGGGCGATGCGTGCTTCGATGATTTCCAGCCCGGCAAGGGAAACATGTTCCTGAATGGTGTCGGAAAGTGCCTGGGCGACGCTGTTTAGGTCGGCGCGCAGGGAGTTATTGCCATGTTCGTCGCCGTCGTACCAACGGGCGCTTGCCACGACACGGACGGCCGATTCGGTCTGGATCAGGATGTAGGCAGCATAGTCCTCGACATCAAAGGCGGCTCGCGCCGTGTCGGCCACTCTCCAGACGACAACGGCGCCGACCTCGATTGGATTGCCGGCGCGGTCGTTGACCTTCAGCGTCGGCGTGTTCAGGTTGTGCACGCGTAGCGACAGGCGTAGTCGCTGGTAAAACGGATTGACCCAGAAAAAGCCGTCGTCGCGCAGCGTGCCGGCGTAGCGGCCAAAAAAGGTGAAAACGGCGGCGATATTTGGCGCCAGAATGACGAAGCCTTTGGCGAGAAAGACCAAGATGGGCAATGCAACAAAGCCGAGGACGGCGGGCGGCCGGTTGTAAATGAAAATATTGCCAAAAACCTGCCACAGCGAACCGGCGAACAGTACCAGCCAGACGATCAGCGCCAGCCAGCCGGAAACGGCGCTTGCCTCGCGTTCTTCTATGTTATTGCTCACCGTTTCTCCTCGCCATGCTTTTGGCCAGCATAGCATCGGCAAGATGGCGAGCCAATGGCGCAATTATTCCAATTTTGGCCGTTTTTTCCGGTTGACCGTGGGAGCCGCCGAGTCTCGATGGCGTTTCACCAAACCTGCTAATATTGTTGTCTCGCTGCAATGCAACAATTAAAAACGACAATGGCCCCCCCAAACGACCGCATGAGCCCCGAGGAACGCCGCGCCGGCGCCTCCCTGGCTTCCATCTTTGCCCTGCGTATGCTCGGGCTTTTCCTAATCCTGCCGGTGTTTTCGGTCTATGCGAAAACGCTGCCCGGCGGCGACAACCTGGCGCTGGTTGGTTTCGCGCTTGGCGCCTACGGCCTGACGCAGGCCTTTTTCCAGATTCCCTACGGCATCGCCTCCGATATTTTCGGACGCAAGCCGGTCATCGTCGTCGGCCTGCTCGTCTTCGCGGTGGGCAGCTTTGTCGCCGCCTGGGCGCCGGACATGACATGGATCATCGTCGGTCGCGTGCTGCAGGGCATGGGCGCCATCTCGGCCGCGGTGACGGCGCTGGCCGCCGACCTGACGCGCGAGGAGCACCGGACCAAGGTGATGGCCATGATCGGTTCGTCGATCGGCCTCGTTTTCGCCTTGTCGCTGGTCGGCGCGCCGATTCTCTACGGCTGGATCGGCATGGCCGGCCTGTTCATCATGACCGGCGCACTGGCGCTGGCCGCCATTATTCTGTTGCTCAAGGCCGTACCGCCGGCCCCGCCGCCGCTCGGCCATGAGAAGCTGCCGCTGCGTCAGGTTGTCTTCGACCCCGACCTGATCCGCCTCAACGTCGGTATTTTCGTGCTACACATGGTGCAAATGGCGATGTTCGTTGTCCTGCCGCATGCCCTGGTCAATCACGGTGGCCTCGAAGCTGCCGCGCACTGGAAGGTCTACCTGCCGGCCGTGCTCCTCTCGTTCGCCATCATGGTTCCGGCCATCATCGCCGCCGAGCGCAAGGACAAGATGCGGCCGATCTTCCTCGCTGCCATCGCGCTCCTCGTCGTCGTTCAGTCCGGCCTGCTCCTTTACAGCGCAAGCCTGTGGGCACTGGCCTTGTGGCTGGTGCTTTTCTTTGTGGCCTTCAACGTGCTCGAAGCAACCTTGCCTTCGCTGGTTTCGCGTACCGCGCCGCCCAGCGCCAAGGGTGCGGCGCTCGGGGTCTACAACACGACGCAGGCGCTCGGGCTATTCGTTGGCGGTGCAGCCGGCGGCTATATTGCGCAGAATTTCGGCGATAATGCTGTTTTTGCTGCCTGCACCGGGCTGGTTCTGGTCTGGCTGGTGGTGGCAAACTCGATGAATTTTCCGCAACGGCGCGTCACTGCCGCTGCGACACAAACTGCTTTGCCGATAGATAATAAATAGTGTCACTGCGGGTGTCCAAAAAACAAGCACTTAGAAAAT
>VIKE01000085.1 GCA_008080565.1 Rhodocyclaceae bacterium
GACCGTGCTCGGCGGTATCGGGCTGGCCGTCGCTGGCGTGCCGTTCGCCTCGCTGCTCTCGGCCGTCATGCTCATGCTGTGCATTGCCCAGGTTGGGCCCTTGCTGGTTCTGCTGCCGGCCGCCGGCTGGATGTACTGGACCGGCGATACGGGCTGGGCGACGGGTTTGCTGATCTGGAGCCTGATTGTCGGCAATCTCGACAACTTCCTGCGCCCGATGCTCATCCGGCGCGGCGCCGATTTGCCACTGCTGCTGATCTTCGCCGGTGTTATCGGCGGCATGCTGAGTTTCGGGCTGATCGGCATTTTCGTTGGCCCGGTCGTGCTGGCCGTCACCTACACCCTGACACTGGCCTGGATTGAGGATGCGCTGGGTAAGGACGAACCGGAGCTGCCGCCCGGGCCGCCGCCGTCAGAATTTCCTGAGCCTGATCATCCGGAACCAGCCGCCAGCCAGGGCTGACTGGTCGTGCTCCAGCATCAGGCTGGAGGTTTCGCTGAGCAATTCTTCAAAAACCACATCGAGACGGGTCGCCACCCGGCGCACCAGCGGGTTGATCAGCCGGCGCAGAATGGCCGGTTGCCCACGCCGCAAGAACTTGTCGAAAACGAGTACCTGTCCGCCGGGTTTCAGTACCCGCTCGATCTCCGCAAAACAATGGGCCGGTTGCGGTACGACAGCCAGAATCAGGTGCAGGACGGCGCAGTCGAACGAGGCATCGGCAAACGGCAGTCGCTGGGCATCGCCCTGAATCGGCACGAAATCGACGTGGCCGGTCCGGGGCAGGGCGCGGCGCAGCATGGCCTGATTCAGGTCGAGGCCGACGTAGTGGTGTTGCGGCGGCAGGTGCGGCAGATCCAGCCCGGTGCCGACGCCGGCCAGCAGAACCTTTCCGGCTTCCTTCGGCAGAGCCGACAGGCTGCGCGCCCGGGCGGCATGCGTGGCCCGGGCAATCGCCGCGTCGTAGAACGGGGCGATCAGTGTGTAGCTGTGCTTGAGGCTCAATGCAGGGCGCGTGGGCTGGCCAGGACGAACTCGGGAATCACGGCTTCGAAATGCGTGCCGTCCTCGGCCACCATCTGGTAAGTGCCTTTCATCGTGCCGATGGCCGTCGTCAGCGATGAGCCGCTGGTGTATTGAAAGCTTTCGCCAGGTTGCAGCAGCGGCTGCTTGCCGACGACGCCGAGGCCGCGCACTTCCTGCACTTCGTTGTTGCCGTCGGTGATGATCCAGTGCCGCGAAACGAGCTGGGCCGCCACGCTGCCGACGTTCTTGATGGTGATCGTGTAGGCGAAGATGTAGCGGTCATTTTCCGGGTCGGACTGCTCCGGGATGTACTGCGGCATGGGGTGAATTTCGATTTGGTACTTGTCGGTGTCGGGCATGGGATAATTTCGTCTATCTGTTTTTGTTCAGGGAAACATCATGTCAGCCAAAGATTACGTCATCGCACCGAGCATTCTGTCAGCCAATTTCGCCAAATTGGGCGAAGAGGTAGCCAACGTCATTGCCTCGGGCGCCGACTGGATTCACTTCGACGTGATGGACAACCATTATGTTCCCAACCTGACCATTGGTCCGCTGGTGTGCGAGGCGATTCGCCCGTGCACCACGGCGCCGATCGACGTGCATCTGATGGTCAAGCCGGTAGATCGCATCATCCCCGATTTTGCCAAAGCCGGGGCCAATATCATCACTTTCCATCCGGAAGCCTCCGATCACGTTGATCGCAACCTGTCGCTGATCCGCGATGCCGGCTGTCAGGGCGGGCTGGTTTTCAACCCGGCAACGCCGCTCGATTACATGGATTACGTCCTCGACAAGATCGACGTCATCCTGCTGATGAGTGTCAACCCCGGCTTCGGCGGCCAGAAATTCATTCCCGGCACGCTGGCCAAGGCCAGGCAGGCGCGGGCCAAACTCGATGCGTATGAAAAGGAAACCGGCCGGCGCATCCGCCTCGAAATTGACGGCGGCGTGAACACCGCCAACATCGCCGAAATCGCCCGCGCCGGTGTCGATGCCTTTGTCGCCGGTTCCGCAGTTTATGGCGCCGGCAAGGACAGCGACCCGCATCGCTACGATTCAATCATTGGCGCCTTGCGCGCTGAACTGGGGAAAGTCTGATGCACTTCGAATCTGTAACTTTTGACCTCGACGGCACGCTGCTCGACACCGTTGCCGATCTGGCTGAAGCCTGTCGCCTGATGCTCGATGAAGTCGGCGCCCCGCCGCGCACGCAGGCCGAAGTGCACAGCTTCGTCGGCAAGGGTATGGCCGTTCTCGTCGAGCGCTGTCTGACCCATGAGCATCCGCCGACGGACGAGCAACTCCATGCCGCCATCGAATCCTTCAAACGCCACTATTCCACGGTCAACGGGAAATTTTGCCAAATTTACGAAGGCGTTCTCGAAGGACTGGATGCCTGGAAAGCCAGTGGCCTCAAGATGGGCGTCGTCACCAACAAGCCCGGCATGTTCACCGAGGTGCTGCTTGAGCGGATGGGCCTCGTCAACTATTTCGACGTGGTTGTCTCCGGCGATACGACCGCCCACAAAAAGCCGCACCCCGAGCCCATCCTGCACGCCTGCCGTCTGTTCAACGTGCGCCCGGATCGCAATCTGCATATCGGTGACTCCAAACACGACATCCACGCCGCCCATGCCGCAGGTTGTCTCGCCTACGCCGTGCCCTATGGCTACAACGAAGGCGAGCCGGTGGACAGTGCCGAATGCGATGCGCTAGTATCCGATTTGCTTGTCGCCTACCGGCAAGCCCTCACATTTCAAGACCTCAAACACAAATGACGACTCTGCGAATCTGGAACGAATGGCAAGGTTGGCGTCGCTGGCGCCCCTGATCTCCTTTCGCGCGCCCTTGCGGCGCACCGCTCCAGACCGCAACACCCTGTCATTTTCGAGGCTCCCCCATGACTGAAACCGAATTCAACGCGCTCGCCGCGCAAGGCTACAACCGTATTCCCGTTACCCTGGAAACGTTTGCCGACCTCGACACGCCACTGTCGATCTACCTCAAGCTGGCCAACGCGCCCTACACCTACCTGCTCGAATCAGTGCAGGGCGGCGAGCGTTTCGGCCGCTACTCGATCATCGGCCTCGCCGCCCAGACGCGGATCGTCGTCTCCGGTCATCAGGTCATGGTGCTGACCGGCAACCGGGTTGCCGAGCGCGAGGACGACACCAACCCGCTCGAATTCATCGGCAAGTTCATGCAGCGCTTCCGCGCCGCGCCACAGGCCGGCCTGCCGCGTTTTTGCGGTGGTCTCGTCGGCTGCTTCGGCTACGACACCATCCGCTACGTCGAAACCAAGCTGACCCGCACCAACAAGCCGGACGACATCGGTACACCGGACATCGGCCTGCTGCTCTCCGAAGAAATCGCCGTCGTGGACAACCTGTCCGGCAAGCTCACGCTGGTCGTCTTCGCCGAACCGGGCTTTCCGAGCGCCTACCAGAAAGCGCGGGCGCGGCTCATGGAACTGCTCGCCAAGCTGCGAACGCCGGTCGTCATCCCGAGCGAAAAGCCGGTGCATTCCGAGCCGGCCGTTTCGGTTTTCGGCGAAGCGGCGTTCAAGAAAGCTGTGCTCAAGGCCAAGGACTACATCACCGAAGGCGACGTCATGCAGGTCGTCCTCTCGCAGCGCATGACCAAGCCTTTCGGCGCCAGCCCGCTGGCGCTTTACCGCACGCTGCGCAGCCTCAATCCGTCGCCCTACATGTTCTACTTCGATTTCGAGGATTTTCATGTCGTCGGCGCCTCGCCCGAAATTCTCGTCCGCCTCGAGGGCGACCGCGTCACCGTGCGGCCGATTGCCGGCACGCGCAAACGTGGCGCCTCGCCGGAAGAGGATGCAGCCCTGGCCGCCGAACTGCTGGCCGACGAAAAGGAACGCGCCGAGCACACGCAATTGCTCGACCTCGGCCGCAACGACTGCGGTCGCGTCGCCAAAGTCGGCACGGTCAAACTGACCGAAAACATGATCGTCGAGCGCTACTCGCACGTCATGCACATCGTCTCCAACGTCGAAGGCCGCCTGCAGCCGGGGCTCGACGCACTCGACGTGCTGCGCGCCACCTTCCCGGCCGGCACCGTCTCTGGTGCCCCGAAGGTGCGGGCCATGGAAATCATCGACGAGCTGGAACCGGTCAAGCGCGGTCAGATCCGCATTCGGAGTGGGTGGAGACCCAGAACAAGGCCCGCGCTGTCCTGCGCGCCGCCGAACTGGCCGAGCAGGGACTCGATACGCGGGTCGATTGATCGTCGCTGTCAGCCACGCCAGAAGAGCCGCCTGAACATGGGCGGCTTTTTTGTGTCAACGCAGGATACGATCGAGGTGTCGGAATTCCGATGGCCGTTCCCGACGGGTGTCGGAATTCCGATATCAAGGTGCGTCTATTGTGAAAAAATACGTTATAAATCAGACTTTTGTGATTTTGTGTGCCCCTCGTTTTTCTGGCACGCTAGCTGCGTAGTAAACGCCACCGGAGCCGGGCAACGGCTTCTTCCACATCAGGAGACAACATGAACCGATTTGCCCTTGCTGCCGCACTCGCTACCGCCCTGAGCACCGCCGCCGCCCTGCCGGCCCAGGCCCAGGAGTCCGCCACCCTGAAGAAGATCAAGGAAACCGGCAGCATCACGCTGGGTCATCGCGAATCGTCGATTCCGTTTTCCTATTACGACGACAAGCAGCAGGTCATCGGCTACTCGCATGAACTGATGCTCAAGGTCGTCGACGGCATCAAGAGCGAACTGAAGCTGGCCAAGATCGATACTCGCCTGATGCCGGTCACCTCGGCCAACCGCATCACGCTGATCCAGAACGGCACGGTCGACATCGAATGCGGCTCGACGACCAACAACCTCGAGCGTCAGAAACAGGTCGGCTTTTCGACGACCATTTTCGTCATCGGCACCCGTCTGATGACCAAGAAGGATTCCGGCATCAAGGACTTCGCCGATCTCGCCGGCAAGAACGTGGTGACCACCGCCGGCACCACCTCCGAGCGCCTGATCCGCAAGATGAACGAAGACAAGAATATGGGCATGAAGGTCATCTCCGCCAAGGATCACGGCGAAGCCTTCTTGACCCTCGAAACCGGCCGCGCCGTCGCCTTCATGATGGACGACGCGCTGCTCTACGGCGAAATGGCCAAGGCCCGCAAGCCGGGCGACTGGATCGTCACCGGTGCCGCCCAGTCGAAGGAGGCCTACGGCTGCATGCTGCGCAAGGACGACCCGGCCTTCAAGAAGGTGGTCGACGCCGCGCTGACCAAGGCACTGACCTCGGGCGACGCCGAGAAGATCTACACCAAGTGGTTCCTCAACCCGATTCCGCCCAAGGGCCTGAACCTCAACATGCCGCTGTCGGACGAAATGAAGGCTGCCTTCAAGGCACCGAACGACAAGGCTTTCGAATAAGCCTCCCCGGCCCCTCTCCCGCCAGCGGAGAGGGGCAACAAAAATATCCTTGAGGAGTCCATCATGGGTTACCAATGGAACTGGGGCGTCTTCCTGCAGCCGAGCGCGAGCGGCGACGACACCTATCTGGGCTGGATGTTCACCGGCTTCAAAATGACCATCGCGCTGTCCCTGAGCGCCTGGGTCCTGGCCTTGCTGCTCGGCGCTCTGGTCGGCGTGCTGCGCACGGTGCCGAACAAGACGCTGGCCGGCATCGCCACCGCGTACGTCGAGCTGTTCCGCAACGTGCCGCTGCTGGTGCAGTTGTTCATCTGGTATTTCGTGCTGCCCGAACTGTTGCCGGCCAGTATTGGCAATGCCTACAAGCAGTCCGACCCGGTGTTCCAGCAGTTCCTTGCTTCGATGGTCTGCCTCGGCCTGTTTACCAGTGCCCGCGTTGCCGAGCAGGTGCGCGCCGGCATCAACTCGCTGCCCAAGGGGCAGAAGAATGCCGGCCTGGCCCTCGGCCTGACCTTGCCGCAGACCTACCGTTTCGTGATGCTGCCGATGGCCTTCCGCCTGGTCGTGCCGCCGCTGACCTCGGAATTCCTCAACATCTTCAAGAACTCCGCCGTCTGCTCGACCATCGGCCTCCTTGAACTTGCAGCCCAGGGCCGCCAGCTGGTCGATTACACGGCGCAGCCCTACGAGTCCTTCATTGCCGTGACGCTGTCCTACATCATCATCAACGTCACCGTGATGACCCTGATGCACAAGTTTGAAAAGCGCATCGCCGTGCCCGGCTACATCGGAGGCAAATAATGACGTACGAATTCGACTGGTCCTCCATCCCCGGCGCCTTGCCCTTTCTCTGGGACGGCATGAAGATTTCGCTGGTCATCACCGCCCAGGCGGTGGTCATCGGCATCGTCTGGGGCACCCTGCTGGCCATGATGCGGTTGTCGTCGGTCAAGCCGCTGTCGTGGTTCGCCGCCGGCTATGTCAACCTGTTCCGCGCTGTGCCGCTGGTCATGGTGCTGCTCTGGTTCTTCCTGATCGTGCCGGAGTTTGTCGGGCAGCTGTTCAACATTCCGAAGGGGACGGACTTGCGTTTGTCTTCGGCCATGGCCGGTTTTGCCCTGTTCGAAGCAGCCTACTACTCGGAAATCATCCGCGCCGGCATCCAGAGCGTGCCGAAGGGCCAGATTGCCGCCGCCTCGGCGCTCGGCATGAACTACGCCCAGGCCATGCGCCTTGTTGTCTTGCCACAGGCCTTCCGCAACATGGTGCCGCTGCTCCTGACGCAAGCCATCATCCTCTTCCAGGACACCTCGCTGGTTTATGTCTCGGCTCTGGCCGATTTCTTCGGCGCCGCCTACAAGGTCGGCGACCGCGACGGTCGGCTGGTCGAGCTGCTGCTCTTTGCCGGTGCCGTCTATTTCGTCATCTGCTTCTCCGCTTCGCAGATCGTGAAGCGCCTCCAGAAAAAATACCACCCGGCCTGATGGCCGCCAGGAGAATCCCATGATCAAGATTGCCAACGTCAGCAAGCATTACGGCAGCTTCCAGGTGCTCAAGGACTGCACCACCTCGGTCAGCAAGGGCGAGGTCATCGTCGTCTGCGGCCCGTCCGGTTCGGGCAAATCGACGCTGATCAAGTGCGTCAATGGCCTCGAGCCCTTCCAGTCCGGCGAGATCGTCGTCAACGGCATCTCGGTCGGCGACCCGAAGACCAACCTGTCCAAGCTGCGCGCCCAGGTCGGCATGGTCTTCCAGAACTTCGAACTGTTCCCGCACATGAGCATCACCCAGAACCTCGCCATCGCCCAGGTCAAAGTCTTGAAGCGCAGCCAGGATGAGGCGATGGACAAGGGCCTCAAGCTGCTCGACCGGGTCGGTCTCAAGGCGCAGGCCGACAAGTTCCCCGGCCAGCTCTCCGGCGGCCAGCAGCAGCGCGTGGCGATCGCCCGGGCACTGGCCATGGACCCGATCTGCATGCTGTTCGACGAGCCGACCTCGGCCCTCGACCCGGAAATGGTCAACGAAGTGCTCGACGTCATGACCGAATTGGCCCAGGAGGGCATGACCATGATGTGCGTGACGCACGAAATGGGCTTTGCCAAGCGCGTCGCCAACCGCGTCATCTTCATGGATCAGGGCGCCATCGTCGAGGACGACAGCAAGGAAACCTTCTTTGCCAATCCGCGTTCGGAACGGGCCCAGCACTTCCTCGCCAAGATCCTGCACCATTGATCCATCGGCCAGCGGTTGCGCCGCGGTTGACTGCGGCGGTGGGCGGGCAACTTACAATGAAGCACTCAACCCTTATCTGACCATGCCCGACGCCCGCCAGCCCATCCCGATTTCCCTGACCAAGCCGCATCGCGTCCTCGGGATGGCCGCAGTGATGATCCTGATCCTGGTCACCGCGCTCCTCGCCTACCGGGTTTCCGAGAAGCAGGGCTTCAGCCAGATGCGTGACGAGGCCAGTCACCAGCTCGACATTCTCGCTGCCGCCATCGACAGCGAAGTGACGCGGCACGCCTCGATTCCCAGCGCCGTCGAGCTGAATCCCGACGTCCTCGCCCTGCTGCGCGCCCCGGCCGACCGGCAGGACGTGCTGCAGCCCCCGGCCAACCGCTTCCTGCAAAAACTCAACGACCATCTCGGCGGGCCGGCCATTTTCGTGCTCGACACCAGCGGGCGGGTCGTCGCTTCGAGCGACTGGATCTTTTCCGACAACCTGCTCGGCGCCGATCTCTCCTACATGCCGCTGTTTCGCGGCGCCGTCGCCGGCACGCCGGGCCGGCACTACGCCGTCGACAACGTGCGCAAGGAGCCGGGCTATTTCTTTGCGCTACCCATCCGCGACGAACAACAGGACTGGAAGGTGATCGGCGTCGCCGTCGTCAAATCCAGTCTGCACGAACTTGAGCGGCGCTGGCTCGGCCAGGAGGCGCCGGCCCTGATCGTCGACGCCAACGGCATCGTGCTCCTCGCCTCGCCGCCCGAGTGGCGCTACGCCACGCTGCAGCCGCAAAGCCCGGCAGTGCTGGCGCGCATCAGCCAGGAGCAGTTCGCCGGCCAGCCGCTCGGCGCCGCCTCGCTCGACATCGCCATCGAGGCCGCGCAGGATGGCACCGTGGTCCGCCTGTCGCGCCAGCTCAAGCCCGACCCCGGCCCGCTGCAAGGCGCCAAGTCCTATCTCGCCCTGAGCCGCCACCTGCCGGGAACGGCCTGGCGCATCGTCGTCTTCTCCGACCTGCGCCCTGTCTCCGTCCAGGCCTCGACCCACGCTGCGCTGGCCGCCGCGGCCATCGGCTGTTTCTTGCTCTGGCTGGCCTTTCTCAGCCAGCGCCGGCGCCTTGCCCGCGGTCGCGAGGAAGCCCGCGCCATGCTCGAACAGGCCAATCAGGAACTCGAACGCAAGGTCGAGGCGCGCACCGCCGACCTCTCCGAAGCCGTCGCCGGCCTGCAACGCGAAGTTGCCGAACGCCAGCGCGCCGAGCAGACCCTGCGTGCCGCCCAGGACGAACTGGTCCAGGCCGCCAAGCTCGCCGTGCTCGGCCAGATGGCGACCGGCATCACCCACGAATTGTCGCAACCGCTCGGCGCCATCCGCACGCTGTCGGCCAACGCCGTCGAATTCATGCATCGCGGCGACCTCGCCACGGCCGAAAAGAATCTCGGCATCGTCGGCCAATTGGCTGAACAGGCCGGCGGCATCATCACGCCGCTCAAGACCTTCGCCCGCAAGTCGCCGGCCGTGTCGGTGGCGGTTGATGTGGCGCAGGCGGTCGATGCTGCCCTGTTCCTGTTCGACGCCCGGCTGAAAAAGCTCAATGTCACGGTCAACCGGAATTTTGGCCCAAAATCGGAAATCGCCTGGTGCGACCAGAACCGCCTGCAACAGGTGCTGGTCAATCTGATCGGCAACGCCATCGACGCCATGGCCGACGAGCCGGAACGCCGCCTCAGTTTCAGCGCCGAACGCGCCAGTTCCGGCCAGCTTGCCCTGGCCGTCTGCGACAGCGGCTTCGGCTTCACCGAAGAAGCCCTCGAACATCTGTTCGAGCCGTTCTTCACCACCAAGCAGCCGGGCGAAGGCCTCGGCCTTGGCCTGACCATTTCGCGCGACATCCTGCGCGATTTTGGCGGCGACCTGCTGGCCGGTCCGGCGCCCGGCGGCGGCGCCCGTTTCGTCATCCTGCTGCCGGCCGTGCCGTCGGCCACCACCACGCCTGAAAAGGGGTTGTCATGAAGCCCGAACTGTCCGTCCTGCTCGTTGAAGACGACCCCAATGTCCGCCTCGGTTGCGAGCAAGCCATGCAACTGGCCGGCATTAAAGTCGATGCCGTGGAATCGGCCGAAGAGGCGCAGCGCCGCCTGCGCGCCGGCTACCCGGGCATTGTCGTCACCGACATGCGCCTGCCCGGCATCGACGGCATGGCGCTCCTGCGCTGGGTCGTCGAGCTCGATGCCGACCTGCCGGTCATCATCATCACCGGCCACGGCGACGTCACCCTGGCCGTCGAAGCCATGCGCAGCGGCGCCTACGACTTCATGCAGAAACCGTTCTCGACCAGCGATCTGGTCGACGTCGTGCGCCGCGCGCTGGAAAAACGCGAACTGGTCCTCGAAGTCGACGCCCTGCGTCGTCGCCTCGATCATCGCGACAACCTTGAATCCCGCCTGATCGGCCGTTCACCGCAAATGGCCAAGGTCCGCCAGTTGATCCTCGACGTCGCCGGAGCGGCCGTCGACGTGCTGATCTTCGGCGAAACCGGCACCGGCAAGGAAATGGTCGCCCGCTGCCTGCATGACCTCAGCCACCCCGGCCAGCAGAATTACGTCGCCCTCAATTGCGGCGGCATGTCCGACAACCTGCTCGACAGCGAACTCTTCGGCCACGAGCCGGGCGCCTTCACCGGCGCCCAAAAGCGCCGCATCGGCAAGATCGAGTACGCCAGCGGCGGCACGCTCTTCCTCGACGAAGTCGAATCGATGCCGGTCAACATGCAGATCAAGCTGCTCCGCGTCCTGCAGGAAAGGGTCATCGAACGCCTCGGCTCAAACCAGCAGATTCCGGTTTCCTGCCGCGTCGTCGCCGCCAGCAAGGAAGACCTCAAGCAGCTTTCCGACCACGGAAAATTCCGCGCCGATCTGTACTACCGCCTCAACGTCGTGCGCATCGAACTGCCCCCGCTGCGCGAACGGCGCGAAGACATCCCGGCCCTCTACGACGAATTCCTGCTCCACGCGGCCAAACGCTACAACCGCCCGCCGCCGCCACTGACCTCCGAATACCTGCGTCGCCTCATGGCGCAAGACTGGCCGGGTAACATCCGCGAACTGCGCAACGCCGCCGACTGCCACGCCCTCGGCATCGGCCGCGACGCCATGGCCTCTGCCAGCGGCGCCGCCCAATCGCTGACCGAAGCCGTCGAAAACTACGAACGCGGTCTCGTCGCCGACGAATTCATCCGCCAGGAAGGCAACATCGCCCGCACCAGCGAAGCCCTCAAAATCGCCCGCACGACGCTGCACGACAAGCTCAAAAAATACGGGTTGATCTGATCGGCGAGTTCGGCTGAAGCGTAGCGGTGAGTCGGGGCTAAATGCCGCGACAGGATTTCAATTTTTGCCGTTTTTCCCGGTTGACCGTGGCATCCCCGTTTGCCTAAACAAACTCATCCACATTGACGCCAAGCGTCCCGCTTTCCGCCTTGGCCGCCGGCCCAGCGGCCGTCGTGCTGCTCGGCTGATTGGCAGCCTGTTTTTCCTGAGCCCTGAGCTGCGCAATCTGCGCCTGTATTTGAGCGATTTGCGCCTGCAACAGCTTGATCTTTTCCGCGTTGTCGCCGGACGTATCCTTCTGCGCAGTCTTCAACTGCTTCTGCAAAGCCTGCAACTGCTTTTCAAGCGCCGCAATCTGCGCGCTGTTTCCACTACCCGTGCCGGTTGAAGCGGAGATGCCGGTTGTACTCGGAACACTAGCAATCGATGTCATTTCAAGGCCTCATGCCGTTTGGTTGGGTAAACCAGTTATCGGCTGGAAGCAGTGCGATGCGTAGGGTGCCAAGGGTAAAACTAGGTAAAGGTCGGCCCAGCCTTTGGCTTCCAATTTCATTGAAGCTTCACATCACATGCGGCGTGGGAAGGGAAAATAGTGCGAAGCCAGACCCGGTCACCTAGGATGATGCCATTTCAATTTTGGCCCATTTTTCCGGTTGACCATGACATTCCGGATTGAAGCTGCTCGCGAAGCTCGTAGGAGAGCTACCCGCTTTTTTAGGCTATTGGCTATGTCAGTTCGGCCAGAAAGCGTTGTTCCAAGAGGCGCATCAAAACGACCGTTAGTGATCACGAAACTGTCGGCAGGTTAAGGTCAATCCATCAGGCAATCGGCACCACAACCAGCTTATTCTTCTATGTTTCCTGCTGGTATGATCTCGCTCCTCCACTTTTCGGGCATTTCGGCTCATCATTTTTCTGGCCTTGCCCTCCGATATGAATATCCGAAACGAGAAAACTTTCAAGGCGGCACTCGATGCCCATCAGTCTGGGGATTTGGTCAATGCTGAATTCCTTTACAGGAAATTCCTGCGTGACAATCCGCCCCATGAGGCAGCCAATTGCAACCTCGGGCTACTACTGCTCGCCACCGGTCGCGCACGAGAAGCTATCCCTTTTTTTCAAAAGGTCATCGCTCTCTATCCCAAACATGACCATGCGCATATTTATCTCGCAAATAGCTATGCCCAGCTGCAGCTTTTCACCGAGGCTTTAGAGCGCTATTCGAGAGCAGTCGCCATTGCTCCGGAGCTATCCCTCGGCTGGTATAACTACGGTAAGTGCTGGATAGACGTAGGCAACTATCAAGAAGCGCTCAAATGCTTTGGCGTGGCGATTGAGAAGGAGCCTGACAACTTCAAATCCTGGATCAATCAAGGACTTGCGTTACATCAGCTCGGTTCACACGAAGCTGCCCTTGCCAGCTTTGATGAGGCTTTGAAAATTTTCCCTCAGTTTGTCGAGGCTTGGTGCAACAAAGCGGTGGTGTTGACTACCCTCCTGCGCCTGGATGAGGCAGTCGAGGCGGCGAGGCAGGCAATTTCCATCCAGCCCAATTCCGTATTGGCATATAGCGCACTGGGTAACACCCTCAAGGACCTCGGCCTTATAGAAGAAGCTATGGCTGCCTTCCAATTTGCCATCACCCTTGACCCCTCTGATATCAAAACCCACTCTAAACTCGCATATTCAGCATATTTTCATCCCGGTTTCTCTGAGGCGGAGATCCTCCTGGAGGCGAGGAACTGGGGCAAACTCCATGGTCGAGTTCCCTGCGTACCTCTTGATGCCGGACGAGACATTAATCCGAACAAGCGCTTGCGAATTGGCTATGTCTCTCCGGACTTTCGAGAGCATTGCCAGTCTTTTTTTATGCTTCCGCTGCTTGCCAATCACGACCACCGCGAGTTTGAAATATTTTGCTATTCCTCTGTCAGCAAGCCAGATGCGGTGACAGAAAAGCTTTCTTCGCATGTAGACGTATGGCGCACATGCCAAGCAGAAGATGATCAGACTCTGGCCAAAACGATACGAAAAGACGGTATTGACGTTCTGGTGGACCTAACCATGCACATGGCCGGAGGGCGGCCACAGCTTTTCAACGAAAGACCCGCGCCCATTCAGGTTGCATGGCTCGCTTATCCGGGAACCACAGGGCATCCGGCCATCGACTTTCGACTTACGGATCCCTGGCTCGACCCGCCGGCAATGCCGGACAACCGTTATACAGAGCAGTCCGTCCGGCTGCCGGATACCTTCTGGTGTTACGACCCGAGGGAAAGCCGAACCCAGGTTCACGAACTTCCGGCGAAACAGAATGGTTGGCTTACTTTCGGCTGCCTGAATAATTTCTGCAAGGTGACGGATAAGACGTTAATCCTGTGGGGCAAGGTGCTAAACGCGCTACCAACTGCCAGATTGCTTCTTCTGGCTCCACCAACCACCTATCGAAGCCGTGTTCTTGACGTTTTGGCCAAGCAGGGAATATCCGGCGAGCGAATCGAATTCGTCGGCTTCCAGTCCCGTGACGCTTATCTGGACACCTATCAGCGAATTGATATCTGTCTCGATACCATTCCGTACAATGGACACACGACCAGCCTTGATGCCTATTGGATGGGCGTCCCCGTAATTACACTGATCGGTGACACCATCGTTGGTCGCGCGGGCTGGAGCCAGTTGAACAACCTGAGCCTCACTGAACTGGTTGCGTCTAATGAAGAGAGTTTCATCGGTATAGCCAAGGCATTCGCAGCCGATCTGGAGCGCCTTGGCAATTTGAGGGCTACGCTGCGCGGTCGATTACAGGCAAGCCCTCTCATGGACGGCAAACGGTTCGCGAAAAATATTGAGGCTGTCTTCCGTAAGCTTTGGCAAAACTGGACAAGTGCCCGACAGGAATAGGTTGCCACCAGTGTATTTAGCGATGCGGTCGTCGAAAGACAGCATCCATAAGCAGCCAGGAGACTTCCATGCACTCTTGGGCGGCATTCGGCACAACAAGGAAATCAGGAAATGGATTCCTCTTCAAACCCATGACGGATTCTTAATTCGCTATACAAATGGCGTCCCGAAACGGCGTTAACCGTCCCGGGCACCCAGCTTAGAACCAGTACTGATACCCCAACGCCAGCCCGTAAGCCGAATCGCCCGGATTGACCGTGTAGTTGGCGGCTGAGCTGGTGCCCATCGGGACCAGGGCCGAGCCGGCGCTGTTTTTGTGGGCGGAGAAGATGCCGTAGACGGCGGATTGGGCGCCGATGCTTTCTAACCAGCCGATGGTGGCGACGCTGCCCTTGTTGTCGGGGTTGCTGTTCTCTGTCTTGCCTTCTCCGTAGGAGAGCAGCAGCTTGCCGGTGCCGGTCACGGCCGTGCGGCTGCCGACCATCCATTCATTGCGCGTCGTCTTGAGGCCGGCGTCCGGCGTCGTGACGGCATGGCCGTAGCCGGCCAGCAGCTTGGTTTTCATGATCTGGTAGCCGACGCCGATGAAGGCGTTTTCGCTATGCGTCGTCGCGCTGCTGGCATGGTCATCGTCCTGGTAGGCGACGCTCATGTCGAAGGGGCCGTTTTCGTAATTGACGGCGATGGCCATGGCGTCCGAAGACTTGCCGGTTTCGCCGCCGAGCGCCAGCATGAGGTTGGCGCTGAGCCCCTTGAATTTCGGCGTGGCATAGACCAGCGAATTGTCGAAACGGGTGGAACCGGTGCTGACGTTGCCGTCGGTGGTCGGCGAGCCGTAACCCTGCTCGTAGGCGTCGTAATTGATGATGGCGTTGTAGACCGGCGAGTACTGGCGGCCGGCGGTCAGGCGCCCGTATTTGCCTTCGATGCCGGCGTAGGCCTGGCGACCGAGCAGGCGCCCGCCCTGGGCCAGTGTGCCCTTGTTGAGAAAGATGCCGCTTTCCAGTTGGAAGACGCCGCGGACGCCTTCCGTGATGTCAGCGCCGCCCTTGACGCCGAGGCGGGTGCCGTTGAGGCCGCCGGATTCGAGCGACAGGCGGTCGCCCTTGCCGCCGCCGCTGTTGTATTCGGTGAACAGGTCGAGCTTGCCGTAGACGGTGACGTTGGCATTGGCGCCCAGTGACGAGTTGGAGAGGACCGGCGCCTTGCTGTCGGGCGCGGCGCGCGGCGCTTCCTTGGCCTGGGCTTCGAGTTGGGCGATGCGCTCCTGCATTTTTTGCATGGCGGCTTTCATGTCGTCCAGTTCGCCGGCCTGGGCGGGGGCGAAGGCCGAGCAGAGGCCGGCGGCGGTCATGGCGAGTACGAGTTTTTTCATGGTGCGATCCTTGATTCGAGAAAAAGTGGGTCCCTGCCGGCATCGGCGATGCGGCAACGGTGTCTTGTCTGAAACGGGGGGAGCCGGGCGGGCCGCTGGGCCCGCCGGTGGTCTAACTAATCAAACTGCGCTGGCTCAGTATTCCCAGAAAATGCGCTGCAGTTCCTTGCTGTCGCTGGTCTTGGTCATGGCGACGGCGGCCAGGATGC
>VIKE01000086.1 GCA_008080565.1 Rhodocyclaceae bacterium
GCCCATAGCGGCGGCTATCGTGCTCCGATTAAGCGCCTGCGCTGGAAAGACCATCGCAATATGGCGATGCGCGGCGACGACGTGATCGGCATCCTCCAAGACGCTCAGACCCAGCGCCTACATTTCCTGAAATCAGAGGCAAAGAGCCGCGCCACACTGACCGCTCACGTCCTCACCGAAGCCCGGGCTGGTCTGGACAAGGATGGCGGGCTGCCGTCCGCCCACGCGCTGTCCTTCATCTCGCCACGCCTTCTCGAGTTGGGCAATCTGCCGCTCGCCGACGCGATCGATGATGCGCTGCTCAAGCACGCGATCCCGGCGCAGAACGTCCGGCATCTGCTCTTCACCTTTTCCGGCAACGCGCCGGATGCCCTGCTAACTGCCTCTCTCCAAGCCTACCCAGGACCGATCAATCAGTGGGGGATCGGCCTACGCGTAGAGGACCACGCCGCCTTCATTGGCGCGGTCTATGATCGAGTGATTGACGATGCCAACAACGCCTGAGGCAATCGCGGCCGATATCGTAGAAGCGGCGACCGCCGGCTTTCGCGGCCGTCTTATCGCGCGTGGCCAGGCGCGCGCGATCATCTGGAGCGACGGCGCACTTCCGCCGGATGCCCCGGCGTTTGCGCCACAGCTCAGCTACGACCTGCATTCCTACGGCTACGCACTTCTCGGGCTCGGTCTTCGCCTACGTGAACTCGGTGGCGATGCCGCGCAGGCGCGCACTGCCTTGGAGCAGGCCGCCACCGCCCTGGAGGCCGTGATCGCCAAGGGCAATCGCCAGGAGGTCGATCGCGACTTCCACTTCATCATGGCAGCGGCGAGCTATCATCTCGCCCATCTCTCCGCCCGTGCCTACTCGCTGCTCGCGATCGTCGAAGCAGACGAGAATTTCGCGCCTACGGAACGGGTACTCGCCCTGTTGATGAGGCGAAACTTCCGCGCCCTTCGCGCCAACGTCCTCGATTATCGGGCTTCCGGCGAAGGCAGCGATGCCCGAATCGCGGCCGACATCCAGACCAAGCTTGATCAAGCCGAGGCGGCGGCCGACTTGGCCGACGGCGGCGACGAGTTCCTCTTCGACGGCCTCGACACAGCGCTGAACGACGCCTTTATGGCAGCCATGTCCCTATTCCTTCTCGCGCTGGAACGCGGTGAGCAACCACTGCTCGACCAGGCGCTGGAGCGACTTCGGACAGGTCTCGCCATCTGCAGCGAGTTAAACATGCTGCCACAATGGTGGTCGCATCGCATAGCGATCCACCTCTTGTCGGACCTCTGGTCGAACACCTTCCACGAGAAGGTGCCCCTCCAGCCGTCTGGTGGCGACGCGGCCGACTGGCCCCGGCTTCGAGAGCTGTTTATCGCATTGCTGCAACGACGCCCGAAGGCTGAAGTGGACCTGTGGCCTTCCCAGATCGAAGCGGCGACTCGCGCAGCTGACCAATCCGATGACCTTGTGGTTTCGCTGCCCACCAGCGCCGGCAAGACACGCATTGCCGAGCTGTGCATCTTGCGCTGCCTAGCTGGCGGTAAACGGGTAGTCTTCATTACGCCGCTGCGCGCGCTGTCGGCGCAGACCGAGACGACCCTGCAGAGCACCTTCGGTCCACTGGGGAAGACGATCTCGGCGCTCTACGGCAGCATCGGGGTGAGCGGCTTCGATGAGGACGCGATCCGGGAACGTGACATCGTCGTCGCGACGCCGGAGAAACTCGACTTCGCGCTCCGCAACGATCCGTCCCTCCTCGATGACATCGGCTTGCTTGTCTTCGACGAAGGTCACATGATCGGCCTCAACGAGCGCGAGGTTCGCTACGAGGTGCAGATCCAGCGACTGCTTCGTCGCGCGGACGCGCATGACCGTCGGATCGTGTGCCTCTCGGCGATCTTGCCCGATGGGGATCAGCTTGATGACTTCGCCGGATGGCTGCGGCGGGATCACCCAGGTGGCCTGATCAAGCACGACTGGCGGCCGACCCGACTGCGGTTCGGCGAGGTCGTCTGGTCATCGCCCTGTGCGCGCCTAAACCTGCGCGTTGGCGACGAACGGCCGTGGGTCCAACGGTTCCTCGTAGGGGCCGCGCCCCCGAACTGGGTGCCGCCAAAGCGTCGTCGAACCAAGCTATTCCCCTGCGATCAGCGCGAGCTCTGCCTCGCGACGGCCTGGCGGCTGGTCGAGGATGGGCAGACCGTACTCATCTTCTGCCCGGAGAGGCGCAGCGTCGAGCCCTTCGCAGACGTAATCGTCGATCTCCATGAGCGAGGCGCGCTTAATTCTTTGCTCGAGGCGGACCCTATCGTCCTCAACACCGCGATCGCACTCGGCGAGGAATGGCTCGGGCCGGATAGCGCCATCCTCAAATGCCTGCGCCTCGGCGTCGCATTGCATCATGGCGCCCTGCCAACCGCCTATCGCAAGGAGATCGAGCGCCTGCTACGCGACAACGTCCTTAAGGTCACCATCTCATCGCCGACGCTCGCTCAGGGACTCAACCTATCGGCCACGGCCGTGGTCATGCACTCGCTCCATCGCTTCGGCGAACGGATCGATATCTCCGAGTTCAAGAACGTTATCGGGCGAGCCGGACGTGCCTATGTCGACGTGGAAGGCATCGTGCTGTTCCCCATGTTGGACGACATCGCGAAGAAGCGGCGCAACTGGGAAGCACTCATCAACGATCTCGGCGCGCGCAATATGGAGAGCGGGCTGGTGCAGCTGGTCGCGGCGCTGCTATCCCGCATGCGCGCCCGCATCGGCGGCGAGCTGAGTCAACTCGTCGAGTATGTCGTCAATAACGCGGCAGCATGGACCTTTCCCGAGGTCGCGAACGAGAAGCCGGAGGACCGCGAGCGCGCCCTGGCTGACTGGGAGCAGCACGTCGCAACGCTCGACACGGCGATCCTTGGCCTCATAGGCGAAAACGACATCCCGGACGAGGGGGTCGAGGCCGCGCTGGATGACATCCTGCAGTCCTCTCTCTGGCACCGTCGCCTGCTACGGCAGAACGAGCAGGTGCAACAGGCCCTCAAGGCGGGCCTCGTTTCGCGCAGCCGGCACATCTGGAATCAGTCAACGGCGGCGCGGCGCCGGGGCTATTTCCTCGCCGGCGTCGGGTTGACCACCGGGCATGCACTCGACGCTATCGCGGCGGACGCCAACATTCTCCTGGTTCAGGCTAATGGCGGCATTCTCGACGGTGATGCCGAGGCGGCGATCATGGCGATCACGAGCATCGCCGAGCGCGTCTTCGCCTTCTATCCCTTCAGGCCCGACCCCATGCCCGCCAACTGGCGCGACATCCTGCGTACCTGGCTTCTCGGCCAGCCTCTTGCTGCCATCGCCGCGGGTCAGGAGTCGGAGACGCTGCAGTTCATCGAAGGGGGACTCGTCTATCGCCTGCCTTGGGCAATGGAGGCCATCCGCGTTCGTGCGGCTGCTAACGGCGACACCATCGGCGGCTTCCTGCTTGATGACTATGAGCTTGGCCTGGCCGTCCTAGCTGTCGAAACCGGGACGCTGAACCGTTCGGCCTCGATCCTCATCCAGGCGGGGTTCAACTCGAGGCTTGCTGCCATCAAGGCCGTGACTGACACCGGCGCGACCTTCCCGACGGGCCAGGAGCTTCGACAATGGCTCAATTCGGAAGCGGTCGCCGCATGGAGTGCTCAGCCCGATTGGCCGACCGCCGAGACGAAGGCGATGTGGACCGAGTTCGTGCAAAGTTTCTCCCCGCGTGAGAACCGCACCTGGGCCGACCGGAGATACTGGGCGAATGTGGCGTGGCTCAGCGCACCGCCGCCGCCGGACACGCCCGTCCAGGTCCATCACTGGGGCGGTCAGCCATGCGTACTCTCGGCTGACGGCACACCGCTGGGCACAGTGCAGGCCGCGCTTAATTCCGGTAGAGCGGGTTTAATGCGCGCCCAGGTGTCTCAGGACGTCGGCAGGATCGACCTCACTTATCTGGGCCCTGACGACCTGTCAGGTGCCTAATATGCGCTAGGAGCAACCTGCGGGCGTTCCTGGGGGTAGCTGATGGCCGTGAGGCGAGGGTGGTGTGCTTTCAGACATGCCGGCATGTTTGGCGATACGTGCGCTTCTGACATCCTGTATAGACTCACGCACATCGGCATGAGCGGCAACTTTCTATATAATCAAGGCGTTCGACGCGCTCTGGGGCTTCAACTGCCCCCTGCAGCGCCTCGGCCCGGATCGCATTGATGACAGTCCTTAGCCGGCCGGAGCGACACCTCACACAAGCACTCATTCTATGGCGGTAGACATGACGGTAGACGGAAATATGAGCGAACAAAACGCTAGATTTCATGCGGGTTTACAGGCGCAGGAAATAATTGAGTGGGAATAAATTAGCTTCGTTTCAGGACGTCCCAAGGCGTTCCGGTTTTGCTTGAAAACGTTGTCCTGACAACAGCTTAGCGTCTCACACGGTTTCACTCTGCCTCACTCAAGCCCGCCGATTTTGACGGTATTGGTGACGGTATCGGTGAACAGGTCCTTCAACGACCGCAGTTGATACCGTCAAATGGTCTGACGGTATCAACTGACGGTACGAGTTTGGAGGAAAAAGATGCTTACTGACAAGCAGTTAAGGACGCTGAAGGCAGCTGACAAGGTTTACAAGGTCGCCGACCAGCAAGGGCTGTACGTAACGGTTCTGCGTACAGGGAACATCAGCTTTCGCTACGACTATCGATTGAACGGTCGTCGCGAAACCCTTGTGATCGGCCAGTACGATCCGGGGCTCGCGGCCAAGAATCCACGAGAGGTGTCGACCCTGGAGTACGGTATGTCGTTGTCGCTTGCCGAGGCGCGTCAGCTCCTGGCAAATGCACGACGAGCCATCGAACAGGGCGAGAGCCCGTCCCGCACGAAGGTGGAGAAGCGGGTCGAGGCCAACGAGGGGATGACCTTCGGGAGTTGGGCTGAAAAGTACTTTGCCGAAGCCAAGCTGGCAGAGTCGACGCGTGCGATGCGGAAGGCCATCTACGATCGCAACCTGGCCACGGAGTTCGGTCGTCTAAAGCTGGAAGAAATTACGCCGTCGCGTTTGCTGGCGAGGTGCGAAAAAATCAAGGAACGTGGTGCGCCAGCACCGGCGGTTCAGTCGCGGGATATCGTGCTTCAGATTTTCCGCTTTATCCAGGCGAGAGGGTTGAAAATCGAGAACCCCGCAGAAGCAATTCGCCCAAGCGCCATTGCAACCTTCGAGGTCAGGGACCGGGCGCTTTCTCCGGAAGAAATCCACAAGTTCTTCCATGCACTTGAGGCGGTCTCATCGGCAGCCACGCTACGCCTCGCAGTCAAGTTCATATTGTTGACGATGGTGAGAAAGAGTGAGTTCACCCAAGCCAAGTGGGATGAGGTCAATTTCGAAACAGGTGTGTGGACGATTCCCAAGGAGAGGATGAAAGCGGGTCGGCCGCATAATGTTTACCTCAGCCAGCAGGCCGTGGACATTCTGGTTGCCTTCAAGACCTGCTATGGCGCTAGCCCATACCTTCATCCCGGGCGCTATGAGTCGGATTTCCCGATGAGCAATGGGACTCTGAATCGTCTGGTCGTTGCCGGCACGGAGGTGATCATCGGTCGAGGCGAAGAGTTCGAACCGTTTACCGTGCATGACCTTCGCCGAACCGCCAGCACGTCGTTGCATGAAGCGGGATACAACACTGACTGGATCGAGAAGTGTTTGGCTCACGAGCAACGGGGTGTGCGTGCTGTCTACAACAAAGCCGAGTACGGTGAGCAGCGAAGAGCGATGCTTCAAGCTTGGGCCGATATGGTCGACTCATGGATCGTGGAAGGGCCCAGTCCTATTCGGCCCATCAGTCTGAGCTTTCCTTCAGAGACGCGTTTGGGGTTGGAACCCCAAGCGGCTTCAGTTCAGTCTGTGTGAGAAAACGAATCAGTGGGCGGACATTCCTGCTTTGGCAGGGGTGACCGCCCCATTGGCGGCAGCAGTGACTGTCGATGTAGCAGAACGTAATCCGCTGCTTCGATCACGACTATGGGGCAAGCGCACAACGGCGTTGTGAGCTTGGAAAAGCGAGGGCTCCTGATTTATCGGATTACTCACTTGAATTAATGTGTCCCAAGGGCTACATTAATAGTGATTAAATGCCATTTTGATGCCTGGGGGCTACAGTGACAACACTTTTCGATGTTGCCGAGATGCTCAAGAGTGCTCGCCGCGAAGCGCGGCTGAGTCAGGATGAACTCGCTCAGCGGGCGGGTGTTTCGCGCACAACCGTGGCGCGCATGGAAACCCTGGCCAAGGGCGACATGAGCGTGTCCGTGCTGGTACGCCTGCTCGAAGCCGCCGGCTACGACTTGAAGCTGGTGAAGCCTGGGCATGTGCGCACGGTCGAGGATATCTTGGCCGAGCAGCGCCAAGGTGACTTGCCATGAAGCTCGACGTCCAGGTCAGTGGCAAGACCGTTGCACAACTCTACCGTGAACGCGACGAGTATGTGCTCAAGTATCTGCCGGGCGCTGATGCGGCCGATTTCATCAGCCTGACCATGCCGGTGCGTGACGAGCCCTGGCGCTGGCCGCGCGACCTGCATCCGTTCTTTCGCCAGAACCTGCCCGAAGGCTACCTGCTGAACATCATCCGCGAGGAGTTCGGGCCGTTGCTCGACGGCACGGATCTGTCCTTGCTGGCGGTCGTGGGAGGCACCGGCATCGGCCGCGTCACGGTCACGCCCGAAGGTGGCAAGCCCGGCGTTGAGATGGAGCCCCTGCAGATCGACAACCTGCTGACGGCGGATAACACCACCGAGCACTTCGCATCGCTGGTGCGTCGCTATGCCCGCGCATCCATTTCGGGCATGGTCCCCAAGTTCCTCGCGCCGGAAGAAGCACCCGACGAGGAACTGGGCCCGCTGGGCAAGCCCACGCTGCGTACCAGTCGCCACATCATCAAGGGCTCAGACGATAGCACGCCCTACCTCGGCTTCAACGAGTTCTACAGCATGCAGGTTCTGGAGCGCCTGAATGTCGTGCCGGTGGCACGAACCCGGATGTCCGACGATGGTCGGGTGCTGGTGGTCGAACGCTTCGACGTGGACGAACAAGGTGCGTCCACGCACGGGCTCGAAGATGCCTGCGGGCTGCTCGGCCTACCCCCTCACGAAAAGTACGCGACCACCACCGAGAAGGTGCTGAACGCCACGCGCGCCTACTTGCCTCCCGCGCACGTACGCGTCCAGTTGGAGCAATTTGGTTGGCATATGCTGGCCAACTATGTGGTGCGCAATGCGGACTGCCACGCCAAGAACATCGCGCTGTACTACACCCGGCTTGGCGATGTGGCCTTCACGCCGGTCTATGACATCGTGACCACCCAGGCTTACCCTCGCTATGCGAACAACCCACCGGGCTTATCCATCGACGGTCGGCAGACCTGGGTGGCTGGTAAGGCACTGCAGCGCTTTTTCAATGCACGCCTCGGCATTGCACCACGGGATTACGCGGACATGCTCGAGCGCTTGTGCGAATCGGCAATTGAGGTCGGAGCAGAAGTGATCGAAGCGGCCAAGAGCGAGCCGCGCTGGCGTCCGGTTGCTAAGCAAATGGTGCATGCCTGGAATGAAGGAATGGCATCCCTACGCGACCCGAAGAAGTCGTTAGCGTTCCGAGGCCTGGATGGGGTGATTGCTGCGGCCGGTTTTTCCGAACCTGAGTCCCCCGAACAAACCCATGTGACGATCGGTCGCTCTGAACTACTGGCCCCACAGCGGCGCAAACGGTAACTTTACGAAAACATCCATTACCTTGAGATAGGTTTAGCCGATATGACAGACAATAGCATTGAGGTTTTTCAAAACCTGCATTTGAAAGGCCGATCATCGGCAAGTTCCATCCGAACCGGCATCCTGGCGCAGGTTCAGGCACCCTGGCACCATGATCAGGAGCGTGAAGAAGACATCAAGGGGCATGCAAGCGATGGCGAGGACGTGATCGTTCTCGTGCGGGATGGATTCGATGACGTTGACGAATCCGGCATGGTGCTCTGGCAGGAGGGAGAGGGTTACAGGGTCTCCAACATCGTTCCCCGCAATGTCGGTGAACTCGGCATCACCAAGTACAACACCATCCTGCGGGATTTCGTCGCCAGGATTGCAGAGCCTGCTGCCAGTACCAGCGGCTTCAACATTGAACTGACTTCTCCCCATCAATCGCTGGATGATTGGCTCGACGCAGAACCCGCAGCAGCCTTGCGGCGTTTCTCTCGCTTGGCCAACAAATCCACCGGTGCCGCGCATCCCATGGACAGGGAGCGGTGGTACGCCTTCCTGATTGCGACGCACCATACCTCGAAGCGTCTGGATACCGATCAACTCGTTCGATGGTTCGTCGAGGTGGAGTATTGGTCTGAAGACACAGCCCACGAATTGGCGATCGATTATGAATTCGCCCTCGGTCTTCTTGAGCAATATGATCAGTCGCGCTCATGAGCTTGAGTTCGCAAGAGGTTTCCCGCCTGGTGGGACTGGGTCTGCCGGTGTTGTGCGTCGACACATGCACCGTGCTCGATGTGGTTCGCGACATCACGCGTGAGACCGTCACGACCGGCGATGTCAATGCCGGATTCGCCCTGCTCTCAATGGCCGAAGCAGGTTCTGGCCTGATCGTTCTCATGGCGGAGCAGGTCACCCTGGAAATTGCGAGCAACGTTTCGGGCGTGGAACAAGAGGCGCAAGTCGCCTTGCAGAAATTCCTCGCCCAGGCCCAGCGCATTCACGATGTGGCCATGGCTTTTGGAGCCCAAGGAAATCTCCAGGTCCGCCATCTCGATGGACATGTCGGCCGGGCCCTGTCGGTGCTTGATCGATGGAAACAAGTCGCCCAGTTGGTGCCACACAACGATGGCGTTGCCAGCAGGGCATTCAGGCGCGTCAATGAGCCACGCACTCCTGCTCGGCGCGGCAAAGAGTCGATGAAGGATTGCGTGATTGTCGAGGCATACATTGAAGCGGCAAGCCAACTGCGAGTCGCTGGCATGACGGCGCCCATTGTCTTTGCGTCGTCGAATACCAAGGAATACTTTGCACCGAACACCCGGCATCTTCAGGGTGATATTGCACAGGATCTCGGGGCTGTTGGTATCGAGTTCGCGCCGAATTTTGGCGCGGCGAAACACAACCTTGGCCTGTAGTTGCATGGCAGTCAGTACCTGATCCCCTCGCGGTTTGAAGCCCCGATCTGCGGGGGATTGGCCGAACTGCAACTCGGCTGCATGTACTTGCATCCAAGCCCAGTGACCTTGCCTTGGACTACATCAACAGCGACCTAATGCAACCCTCAGAACTGGTTGGTCAGAGTTCGGCCTTGCTAAGAAATCACGCGATTTTGAGCAGGGCTAAACGACCTGCCTAGCGATTTCGGTCGCGCTTGGTAGTGGCAATAGCGATTGACTGGAATTAGGGGCTTGTTGATGACATTTCTGCGGTTAGCCTGATGTCAGGAGGTCGATATGCGGAAATTTTTCTTCGTCGTGATCCTGGCGATTGGGGCAGGGATCGGATTGCTGATTGCTATCGCAGCAGAAGGCGAGTGGGGCGCGGGGGCTGTCATGGTGGGTGTTGGGCTACTCTTTGCCGTTCCGATCGCCAGTGCGTTGACGGGCATTGGAAGAGGCCGCAGGAGGTTGCGGCGGCGAAGGATTGGTGGAGGAACAGGGGACGCGTCCGGGTCTTTGTTCAAGGGAGATATCCCTATTCGGCGCTGGGATCGGTAGCCATTACTTCTTCGACTTGATCAGATCCTGCACGGCATCCTTTGCATTACCTACCGTTGCCTCTCCATCTTTGTATACCTGCCTGGCTGATTGCCACATCAGCGACTTCTTCGATGCCAATGTTCCGTCGTCAGTTTTGATGATTTCAGCCTTGCCGTCGAATTCTTCGCGCTTCGCTGCGGCCTCGCCGTGAATCTGGATGGCGCGTTGCTGCACTTCCTCGCGCACGGGCGAAGGTGGTTCGGTTTTCTGTTCCAGCGGACGACTTGGATTGCTGCCAAACCGTGAGGCCTTGCTAACTTGAGCCTGGTGGGTTGCCTTGATGTCCGGTGTGATGGCGACATCATGCAATTGCTCTTGATGGAGGTCGCGGACGTCACCAAAAGAGGTCGGGAGGCTGCTCCCATCCGAAATAACCCGGTTCGGGCGCAATGACTGGCGGGCCAGTTCGGCCGACATCAAGGCGTGAGCGGCGGCGCTGTTGCCGCCATAGGCCTGGGCATACCGAAGGAACATCTCCATGTTGTGCGGGTCTTGGGCGATGTCGATGGAGATGGATTCACCCTTGTCGTAGGCGGACGATACGCGTTCCGCAAAACTGGTGCGGTCGGCAAGGGTGGCATCCGCCCGCTCGGAACGGGCTCGTGTCGAACCGAGGCGGGACGACATCTCGCGGGCCTCGCTCGCATCGTTCGAGAGCGCCTGCAAATAGCTGGCATCCCTCGATACCCGGTCACCGAATTGTTTGAAGGCTATCAACTGTTCTCCACTCAGGCTGGACAACGCCTTCTGTTCCTGAGCGGAAAGGCTAGACTGGTAGGACTTGTCGGCGCTGGTGTGAAGTTCAGCATCTGCGACTTTGGCATTCACGCCGACATGGGCGGCCGCACCGAAAGCGATGCGCGCAACCTGCGCCTGGCTGAGACCGGTGCTCCGGGCAACGCTTTGCGTGATCTGATCCAACTGGTTCAGGGTGCCACCCATTTGCTCGAATGTACTGGTGCTGGAACCGCTGCTGTTGCGCGTGGAGCGAAGCTTGTTGAGCCCGCGAGAGAACACTTCAGACAGTGCTGCCGATTGCTCCATGGTTGCTGTCACGGCTTCACCGCGAACTGCGTCAACCTGCCGGCTGGCTTGCTGAACATCCTGTTCAGATACACGCATCGAGACCACTCGCGAAGCAAATCCCTGATTGCGCAACAGGCTGACCGCAGTTCGGCCGGTGAGCGCGTTCGAAGAGAAACTGTCTCCGGTTAGATCGTTCTGCCAACTGCTCATGAACGCCGACGTACGGTTGGGCGCCAGTTGCATCTGGTCCATCCCGACATTCCCCATCGAGACGTTACCAACGGTGGCGGCCGAGGTGCCACCTGAGATCATCCCTTGCAACCCCGACAAGCCACCGACCAGCGCAGTTCCGAAGTTTTCCATGCGCTTCAGGGCGGCCCAGGCAATGAAAGGAATGCTGATGGCGAGGTAACCAACGACGGCCTCACCCGAGATTGCCCGCGAATAGATCGTCGAAGCCGTCTGCAAGGCCAGCGATTTGCTCCCCGTTCCGAGGTCCGCCGCAGCCGC
>VIKE01000087.1 GCA_008080565.1 Rhodocyclaceae bacterium
CCGATGACGAAGATGGCGATGATGATGTGCTCCACCTTCAGGTTGTTCCACTCGTCCCACACCCAGAAGCCGATGCCGACGCCGCCGGTGAGCATTTCTGCGGCAACGATGACCAGCCAGGCGGTGCCAATGGACAGGCGGATGCCGGTCAGGATGTAGGGCAGCACGGCCGGCAGCAGGATCTTGGTGACGACCTTCCACTCCGAGAGCGCCAGGACGCGGGCGACGTTGAGGTAATCCTGCGGCACGCGCTGAACGCCCTGGGCGGTATTCATGATCATCGGCCAGATCGAGCAGATGAAGATGGTATAGGTTGCCGCCGGGTCAGCCCGCTTGAAGACGAGCAGACCGATCGGCAGCCAGGCCAGCGGCGAAACCGGACGGAGCAGGCTGATGATCGGATTGATCATGGCCGACAGGAAAGCCGAGCGGCCAAGAATGAAGCCGAGCGGAATGCCGACCACCGCGGCAAAGCCGAAGCCGATGCCGACACGTTGCAGCGAGGACAGGATGTTCCAGCCGATGCCCTGGTCGTTCGGGCCGTTCTGGTAGAACGGGTCGGCGAACAGCAGGGTAGCCGCATCCCAGGTTTGCAGCGGGCCGGGAATGCTGCCGCCTTTCATCGTGGCGATGTACCAGATGCCGATCAGCACCACCATGCCGAGCAGCGGCGGCAGGACGGCGCGGCCAACACCGGCCAGCCTTTCGCTGAAGGGAGTGCCCGGCTCGACCGGGACGGTTACTGTTTTTTCCATTATCTTTTCCTTGGCGGGAGCAGCTGCCGCTTCTACGACGGCGACTTCCTGAATTCCACGGTCAACCGGAATTTTTGCCCCAAATTCAACATTCATCGTCAGTGCGCTCATGGTTCTCTCCTAAGCGTTTGGTGAGCCGTCATTCCCGCGCCGCGCAGGGAGTACCCTTGGGGTGCGAACACGGGAATCCAGGATGAGGCGTCTGGATTCCCAGTCATGCCGGAAATGACGAGTCCGGGCTTGATTTAAGCCTTGACCTTGAAGCCATCGGCGTACTTGGCCGGATCCTTGCCGTCCCAGACCACGCCGTCGATCATCTTCGAGGTCCGCATCTCGCTCTTCGGCAGGGCCACACCCGCGGCAGCGGCGCCCTGCTTGTAGACGTCAATGCGATTGACCTGCTTGGCGACCGCCAGATAATCCGGATGGCTCTTGAGCAAGCCCCAGCGCTTGTGCTGGGTCATGAACCACATGCCATCGCTGAGGTAAGGGAAGTTGACCGCACCATCGTTGAAGAACTTCATGCAGTTCTTGTCATCCCAGCTCTTGCCCAGGCCGTTCTGGTAGCGACCGAGCATGCGGGCGACGATGACTTCCGTATCGGTATTGACGTAAGCCTTGCTGGCGATGGTTTCAGCCGTCTTCTGCTTGTTGGCGATGGAGGCGTCGATCCACTTGCTGGCATCGAGAATGGCGGCGACCACAGCGCGCGCCGTATTCGGGTTCTGCTTGACCCAGTCTGCCGTCGTGCCGAGCACCTTTTCCGGGTGATCAGTCCAGATATCCTGGGTCGTCGTTGCCGTGAAACCAATGTTGTCCATGATGGCGCGGTTGTTCCACGGTTCGCCGACGCAGAAACCATCCATGTTGCCGACCCGCATGTTGGCGACCATCTGCGGCGGTGGCACGGTAATCGTCTTGACATCCTTCAGGGGGTTGATGCCCTGGGCGGCCAGCCAGTAGTACAGCCACATGGCGTGGGTGCCGGTCGGGAAGGTCTGGGCGAAGGTGTATTCGCGCTCCTTCTTGGCGACCAGCTTGGCCAGACTGCTGCCATCGGTGGCCCCCTTGTCCTTCAACTGGTTGGACAGCGTGATCGCCTGGCCGTTGTTGTTCAGGCTCATCAACGCAGCCATGTCCTTCTTCGGACCGCCGACACCGAGCTGGACGCCGTAGATCAGGCCGTACAGCACGTGGGCACCATCGAGTTCGCCATTGACCAGCTTGTCGCGCACCGAAGCCCACGAGGCTTCCTTGGTCGGGATGATCTTGATGCCGTACTTCTCGTCAAATTTCATGACCGAGGCCATGACGACGGAGGCGCAGTCGGTAAGCGGGATGAAGCCGATACGGACTTCCTTCTTTTCGGGGGCGTCGGAACCAGCGGCCCAGGCACCGCTGCGAACGCCGGGAGGGACCATGGCCATCAGAGAGGCTCCCAAGGCAGTTGAAACGAAATCACGACGTGAAAAGCTCGGCTTGTCAGCGACGACTTCCGGCACGACCAGTTTATTGTCTTCCATTGCTTGCTCCTTGATTACGAGAATCTAAAAAACAAAATGGGCGTCTCATCCTGGCTGCCAGTTGGCAGCTCGGATGGACGCCCTTGTCCTTGAATCGGCTTTACTCGACTCTCGCCCGGCCGCCATTGACCGTGCGCTTTGACAGGACTATCGCAATGGCCGTGCCAGGCCTAGTTATTTAGAACTAGTTACAAATAACTACTTTATTTTCAATTACTTGGTATCTGCATTTCTTGCCCCCCCGGGCCGGCACCGATGCACTATTGCAGTGCAGCAAGTGGTTTTACCGCACAGCTTTAGAGCAGCACGCGCGCCATATCGATGACGTCGCGCGCCACTTTGGCCATCGACTGACCGCGCTCCATGGCCAACTTGCGCATGGCGTGATAAGCCGCATCCTCGTCCAGGCCACGTGCCTTCATCAGGACGCCCTTGGCCTTGTCGACGAGCTTGCGGTCGGTCAATTTCTGCGAGACCTCGTCGAGTTCCCGGCGCAGGGCCTGGGTATCCTCGAAACGAGCCCGCGCCACTTCGACAATCGGCTTGATCCGTTTCGGGTCGAGACCGTCGACGACATAGGCCGAAACGCCTGCCTTGACAGCGTCGCGGATGGTTGATTGGCCATCCTCCTGGGTAAAGATGACAACCGGGCGCGGCATATCCTTGTTCATTGCCGCCAGATGTTCGAGGGTGTCGCGACTCGGGCTGTCGGTGTCGATCAGGATGACATCGGGTTGCAGACGCTCGACTTCGGCTGTCAGGTTTTCCGAGCCGGCCAGAATGGCTGCGACCTGATAGCCGGCCAGCGCGAGACCGGCACAGATTTCGCCGGCGCGGGAACGGGATTCATCAATAACGAGTACGGTAATCATGAGGCTTGACTAGCAAGCTACAGGCCAGCAACCTCGAGCGCCGCCGTCGCCATGGCCTGAACCACCAGCTCATGCTCGCCGATGGCATTGCCCAGCGAAAATTCGACATTCGGATAGGTCGACCGTAGCGCTTCGATCATCTCCGGCGTCTCCTTCTTCAAATGGCCGCCACGGGCGACGAACATCGGCATTACGACGATCTTGTCGGCGCCCTGGGCGATCAACTCGGCGGCCCGCTCCGGCAAGGTCGGACTCATGAACTCGAGAAAGGCCAGTTCGACCGGCACGCTCGTCATGCGTTGGCGAATGGCCGCCTGCACGCGGCGCATCGGATTGGCCCATTCCGGGTCGCGAGCGCCGTGGGCGAAGAGGATGAGGGCGGTAGTCATGGCAAATCTTCCGTTCGTTTGTTCAGTCTGGCCGCCGGAACTGGTGGCCGCAGGTAGTGCGATATCTTAACTGGAGGATTCCCCGGGATATCGCAAAAACCATGAACGGCCTCGAAATGTGACGAAAAGACAAGCCAGGAAAACCGCATCGTGCACTTTGCCAACGCTTGCGATAGGATGGACGAAATTCGAAAGATACCCGATGGACGGGGCCCGGACGGGGGAAGAATGCGAGGATTACTGAATCGTCAAATCATCTTTTGGCACCTGACAGTTTTTCTGTGCTGTTTGGCCAGCGCCCTCTGGTCAGTTGCGGCATTGGCGGCAAGCAACGGCACCGAAAGTGCTCCCCGCATTCTTCATGTCGTCACCGATGACAACTACCCGCCCTATCTTTTCCGCAACTCGGCTGGCGAACCCGAGGGCTATCTGGTCGACTACTGGAACCTCTGGGAAAAGAAAAATGGCGCAAAAATCCAGTTGACCGCGACAAACTGGGCCGAAGCGCAGGAAATGCTCAAGGATGGCCGGGCGGACGTCATCGACATGATTTTTCGCACGCCGTCACGCGAACCTTTTTATGACTTCTCGGCCCCCTACGCCGACCTCCCGGTTGCCATCTTCAACCACGCCTCAATCACCGGCATCAGCGGCGTATCGACACTTCACGGCTTTCAGGTCGGGGTCCAGGCGGGCGATGCGTGCATCGACAAGCTGGCCGAGAACGGGATTACCAATCTGCTCGTTTACCGGAATTATGCCGAGTTGATCGATGCCGCCCAGCGTCAGGAGGTCAAGGTTTTCTGTCTCGACGAGCATCCGGGAAACTTCTATCTTTACAAGGCCAAAGCCGAGAACACCTTTCTCAAGGCATTCGTGCTCTACCAGGGCCAGTTCCATCGTGCCGTCCGCAAGGGCAATCTTGAAACGCTCAAGGTGATCGAGCAAGGCATGCAGGCGATCAGCGCCGATGAAGAGGCCGCGCTTCGAAAAAGATGGTTTGGCACACCGCTCGATCTCGGGGCCTACGGTCGTTATCTGGGCTGGGGCGTTCTTTCCATGGTGCTGCTTGGCACCGTACTGCTGGCCTGGAACCTGACATTGCGCCGCCAGGTTGCGGCCAAGACATCGACGCTCAAGCAAGCACTGAAGGAATTGCACGAGGCGCATCAGGTAACCCAGAAAGCCCAGGAAAACCTTGCCACGACACTGCAAGCAATGCCCGACCTGCTCTTCGAACTGGATGCCGACGGACGCTATATTGACGTCTTTGCCAGCCAGGAGGCTCTGCTCGCCAGCCCGAAGGAAAACCTGATCGGCAAACGGGTCGACGAGATTCTGCCGCCCGATGCTGCGCACATGGCCAAGGCGGCGATTGCCGGGGCCATCGAGCACGGCAGCGATTACGGCAGGACAATTTGCCTGAAGCTGGGCGACAAGAAGCACTGGTTCGAACTCTCGGCAACACGCAAGGCGCCGGAAGCCGATGGCTCCTTCCATGCCATGGTGCTGTCCCGCGACATCACCCAGCGCTGGGAAGCCGAACAGGCTCTGCTGGAAGCCAGGGAAGCTTCGCTCCTGGCCGAACGTGACAAGCATTTCCGTACCCTCTTCGAGGCTGCACCGGTGGCGCTTTCCTATGTCAGGGGCGAGGAAATCACCCTGGTCAATCAGCGTTTCGTTGAACTGTTCGGCTATCGAAGCGGAGAGATTCCCGACCTCGAAACCTGGTGGCTGCGCGCCTATCCCGATCCGGTCTATCGCGACTGGGTAAAGGAAACCTGGCAGTCCGCCATTGAACGGGCCAGCGCTACCGCCGGCACGCTGGACAGCCTGGAGTATCGAGTGCACAGCAAGGATGGCCGGGAATTGACCTTGCTTATCGGCGGCCAGTTGATCGACGAGGGCATGATCGCCACCTTTACCGACATCTCTGCACAAAAGGCGGCTGAAGCGGCCCTGAAGGAAGCCAAGGAACTGGCCGATGCGGCCAACGTGGCAAAGAGCTCTTTTTTGGCCAATATGAGCCATGAAATCCGGACGCCGATGAATGCCATCCTCGGCTACACCTATTTGCTGGGCAAGACGCCCTTGCTGCCGGAACAAACGGACCGCCTGGAAAAGATAGAAGGTGCCGGCAAACACCTGCTCTCGATCATCAATGACATTCTCGACGTTTCGAAAATCGAAGCCGGACAACTGATCCTCGAACAAGCCAGTTTCCCGCTCAGCAGCGTCATCGATCACGTCCATTCAATCATTGCCGAATCGGCCAGCGCCAAGGGGCTGAGCGTCACGGTCGACTACGGCACAGTGCCCGCCATGCTGCGAGGAGACTCGACGCGGCTGCGCCAGGCCTTGCTCAACTTCGCCAGCAATGCCGTCAAATTTACCGATCAGGGCGGCATCACGCTGCGCGCCCGACTCCTCGAGCGGCAGGGGGCACAACTGCTGATCCGCTTCGAAGTCGAAGACAGCGGCATCGGAATCCCCCGCGAAAGCCGGAAGGAACTGTTCCAGGCCTTCAAACAGGTCGACTCCTCAACCACGCGCAAATATGGCGGCACCGGACTTGGTCTGGCGATTACCCAGCGACTGGCCCAACTGATGGGTGGCGAGACTGGCTTCGAGAGCGAGGTTGGCGTCGGCAGCACCTTCTGGTTTACGGCGCGCCTTGAACCAGGTGACGAGATGGCCGGGGAAATGCCCGCCACGCCCTCGCCCCCCGAAAAAGCCATCGAGCGCCACCACGCCGGCGCACGAATCCTGCTCGTCGAGGACGATCCGATCAACCAGGAATTGGCCTGCGAACTACTGAAAGAGACCGGCCTGTATGTCGAAATCGCCGAAAATGGCCGGCAAGGGGTGGCCAAGGCGGCCAGCGTGAATTACGCGCTGATCCTGATGGACATGCAGATGCCGGTCATGGGCGGCCTGGAGGCCACCGCCATCATCCGCAAGATGCCGGACAGGGCGTGGACACCGATTATCGCCATGACCGCCAACGCCTTCGATGAAGATCGGGAACGCTGCATCAGCGCCGGCATGAGCGATTTCATCGCCAAGCCCGTCGTCCCGGAAGTTCTCTACCAGACGCTGGCCAAATGGCTGGCCACCCCGAGGAACTGATTGCTGGAACACGCGGACAGCCCTGGCCGACACATTTCGTTTTTGGGCGTTTATTCCGGTTGACCGTGGAACGCGGTATTTGGCGGCAAGGCGCGAGAAACGACTCACCCCGGTTTTCGGCGCCAGGCCAGCAGCAGCAAGGTGAGCAGACAGAAAACCGCCCCTGCATAGAAGGTGAAAGCGGCGCCAAAGACATCCCACAGAAAACCGGCGCAGATACTGGCCAGCAACATGGCGACGCCGCTGAGCAGGTTGAAGAATCCGAAAGCCGTGCCGCGCAAATCGGCCGGTGCCGTATCGGCCACCATCGTCGCCAGCAGCCCCTGTGTCATGCCCAGATGCACGCCCCACAACGCCACGCCGCCGAGCACGGCCGCCCAGTGCGCGCTGCTCGCCAGCACCAGATCGGCGGCGATCAGCACAAGCAGCCCAATCGCCAGCAACCGGGTGTGGCTGACCCGATCCGACAGCTTGCCGAACGGATAGGCCGACAGCGAATAAACGACATTCATGGCGACCATGACCAGCGGAATCAGTGCCAGCGCCATGCCGCCCTGCTCCGCCCGCAGCACCAGAAACGCCTCGCTGAAGCGGGCCAGGGTAAACAGCCCGCCGACCGCCACCACCCACCAGTACGGCGAACCGAGCCGGCGCAGATTGGCCCGCGTGACCGGATTGCGCCGCACCGTTTGCGCCGGCCGATCCGGCTCATGTACGCCGAAGACCAGCACGGCGACGGCAAGCAAGCCGGGAATGACCGCCACCCAGAAAACGGCGCGAAAATCATCGTGCCACAGCAACATCAACCCGACGGCGAGCAACGGCCCGACAAAGGCGCCGACCGTATCGAGTGACTGACGCAAACCGAATGCCGCCCCGCGCAATTCCGGCGGCGCGATGTCGGCGACCAGCGCATCGCGCGGCGCCCCACGAATCCCCTTGCCAATCCGATCGGCCAGGCGGGCAGCGAAGACCAGGCCGGTGCTCGAAGCCAGCGCAAACACCGGCTTGCTCAGCGCCCCCAGCGCATAGCCGAACACCGCCAGCCCCTTGCGCCTGCCCAGGTAATCGCTGAGCGCCCCGGAAAAAACCTTGACGATCAGCGCCGTCGCCTCGGCCAACCCTTCGATGACGCCGACCACCAGCGCGCTCGCGCCCAGTGTGCCGACCATGAACAGCGGCAGCAGGCTGTGGATCATCTCGGACGAAATATCCATGAGCAGGCTGACGAAACCCAGCATCCAGATGCCGCGCGGCATCTGGGTCGGGATTGGCAGACTGCACTTGAGATCGCTCATGGCTGCGGTGGCGTCGACGGGAGATGGAAATGCCAGCTTAAGCGAAGCCCTGCCTGGCGACCACCCTTTCAATTTTGGGCAAAATTTCCGGTTGACCGTAGCACTCGACTTCGGGGCATTTAAAAGATGAAAGGCCGTGGTTTCTATTGATTATTTTCAAACAAACCGTGCTCAACCCTGTGTTTTCCTGGTTCCTGTTTTCTATTCACATCCCGTTTACGTATGGAGGCCAGGGAAAATACCAATGAGGGAAACCCGGATTGACTGTCTGGTCTACATGGACAAAATCGGAGCCTGCCTGCGCAATGGCGCATGGCTTGGAGGGGTTCGGGTGCAGCAGCCAACCGATGGAGAAATAATGCAAAAATTCATAAACTTGTATGCAATTTTGGCGATCGCCTTGTGGTCAGTGGGTGGTCCGCTATGGGCCGAGCCGCAAAGTATCAAGATTGGCGTGGTCGGCCCACTCAGCGCAAAGTCGTCGGAGGACATGGGGCTGAGCATAGTCGGTGGGGCCAAAGTGTTTCTTTCGGACATCAACACGACGGGCGGGATCATGGGGCGGCCGATCGAACTGGTCATCCGTGACGACCAGGCCAAGCCGGAGGTCGGTGTAGCCATTGCCCGGGAACTGGTGGAAAAGGAAAAGGTGGTCGCCGTCGTCGGCTTCGCCAATACCGGGGTCGCCTTGCCGTCGTCCAAGGTGCTGCAGGAGGCGAGAATTCCGCTGATCGTGAGCGGCGCGACCGGCGCCACAATCACCCGGTCGTTCATGCCGCCAGCCTATCCGGTCAGCTACGTGTTCCGTACCTCGGCCAGCGACGAACTGCAGCCGGTCGTCATCCTCGACGATGTGATCGACCGGCGAAAACTGGGCCGGATCGCGCTACTGCACGACGAATCACCCTATGGCCAGTTCGGTCGGCAAAGCGTGCTGGCCGAACTTGAACGGCGCAAGCTCAAGCCGGTTACCGTCGCGAGCTTCAAGGTCGGCGAGACGGATATGAGAGCGCAACTGCAGCAGGTCAAGGAGAGTGGCGCCGACGTCATCGTCATGTATTGCCTGGGGGCCGATGCTGCGACGCTGATCAAGAGTGCCGAGAAAGTGAACCTGAAATTGCCGATGGTCGGCCCCTGGACCTTGTCCCAAAAAACGTTTATCGACCAAGCAGGAAAGAGCGCCGAAGGGGCGCGGACATCGGTGACTTTCATCGAGAGCGAACTGAGTTCGATCAAGAGCCAGTTCTCTCTCAATTACCGCAAGATCAACAAAGTCAGCCGAATTCCGTCGGCGGTGGCCGCGGCCCAGACCTACGATGCGCTGCGCCTGATCTCGCTGGCCATCTTCCAGGCCAACTCGACGGAAGGGCCGCAGATTCAGGCAGCTCTCGAAAATTTGCAGTACCAGACCTCCTCGACAGTCGTCTCGCGCTACGCCAGGCCTTTCACCAAAACCGACCACGAGGCGGTCGCCGGGAACATGGTCATCATGGGTGAAATTCGCAATGGGCAGGTCGTCTACGCCTATAAGGAAGACGCCAGCAGCTCGGTGATAATGCGGACGAAAGCCCATGCTAGATAAGGTGTAATTCCGGGTCACACAGGAACAGGGCGCAGTTTTCAGTATTTTTTGCCATATGCCCGACATACCCGCTCTATGAGAACCGGTGAGCCCCTGCCCGCCGACTAGCGCATCAATATGAGCAATAAAATGAGGTTGACCGCGAGCGATAGCGCTGCCAAAACTTTCCAGAATTGCAGCGGATTGCGCACGATCAGGGGCTGCCGGCTCGGTGCCGCGATCGGCCGGGTGGCACCGCGTTCGAGCGCCAGGACGAATTCCTCGGCGGTTTCGAAGCGATCTTTTGCTTCGCGCGCCACGGCCTTGAGCAGGATGTTTTCGAGCCAGCCGGGAATTTCCGGGCGCCAGCGGGTCGGTCGGGCCGGCTCGCCAAATTTTGGCGTCTGGAAGGGTTCGATTTCGCCGTAGGGATATTTGCGCGTCAGCAAGTGGTAGAGCGTCACGCCGGCGGCGTAGAGGTCGTAACCGGGCTGCGGTTCGGAACTGTCGAACAGCTCCGGCGCCATATAGGACGGCGTGCCGGCCTGACCGATCGGGTCGTCGGCCTTGCGTTCGGCCAGGCTGATGGCGACGCCCAGATCAAGGACGCGCAGCACGCCATCCTGGCCGAGGTGAATGTTGTCGGTCTTGATGTCGCGATGCACGATGTCGAGCCGGTGCAAGGCACCAATCGCCCTGAGCAGGGCAATGCCGAGCCGGACGACCTCGCCGGCCGGAAAATGCTGGCCGGCATCGAGCCGCGCCTGCAGCGTCGCTCCGGCGTGCCAGGTCATCAGGTAGTAGAGGGGAAGAAGGGCGAGACGACGCGTTTGGCCCGCCATTCCTCCATGAGCAGGGCGGCGATGGCGCCCTGGTCGCCCTCCATCGCCGGTTGCAGGGTTTTGAGCACCAGCTGCTGGCTATTGCGCGGGTTGCGCACGCGATAGAGCAGCGTTTCGCGCGAATCGTGCAGCACCTCTTCGACAATCAGGCCGTCGAGTTCATGCCCTACTTTGAGGCGGTGCGGCAGAGGCAGGCTGGCCGCGCTTTCCAGACTGTCGCGCAGGCTGGCCGGCGGCAGGCCGAGCACGTCGACGACCACCGCCGTCGCATTGTCGTGGCCGCCCTGAGCCAGCGCCAGGCTGGTCAGCGCGGCGGCGGCGGCCTGCGGATCGGGATGATCGAGCAGCACCTCGGCCATCAGCGCATCGGGCAGGATGCCCCAGACGCCGTCGGAGACGAGCAGAAAACGGTCATTGACCGCCAATTCGCCATCGGCAAAATCAAGCAGGACGCGCGGGTCGAGGCCGATGGCGCGCGACAGCACGTTGTTGAGTTCAGGATGTTCCCAGGTGTGATCGACCGTCATTTGCTGCAGACGGCCTTCCTGCTGACGGTAGATGCGGCTGTCGCCGATATGCGCCGTGTAGAAGCGGCGGCCGCGCAAAACCAGCACCGACAGCGTCGTCGCCATGCCCGATAGTTCGGCGTTGCGGCTGCCCTCGGCGATGACCCAGCGGTTGAGCGCCGTCGTCACCGTTTCGATGGCACGGGGCACACCCCAGGTGTCGGGCGTCGCGAAATAATCGGAGAGCAGGCCGCGCACCGTGTATTCGGAGGCTTCGCGACCGCCCAGGTGACCGCCGATGCCGTCGGCGACGGCGGCGATGACGCCCTTGTTTTCGAGCTCCTGCCCTTCCGGCGTGGCGACGCCGCAAAAGTCCTCGTTCCGCTCGCGCGGCCCGGTCAGCGAGGCGTGACCGATGGCCAGTTGCAAACCGCTTTTCGCAGGATTATTCATGCCCGTCATGTTACGCCACCTGTAGCCAGCCCCCAGCGGGCATCAGCCACGCACCAGGCTCTCGTAGCGGCCGGTCAGACTGTCCATGATTTCGAGAATCCGCTCGCTGGTCGTCGCCACATTGCGGGCAGCGATTTCCCGGACCGCTTCCCGACCATTCAGCGCCTGTTCGAAAAAGAGCCACTGGGTGTTGGCCAGTTCCAGTTCAGTGCGAATGGCCGCATTGTTCTGCGGCGCCGCATTCAGCTCGGCCAGCGCCACGACGAATTCGCGCCGCGCCGTGTCGCGCTCGGCGCGCAGACCGTTGGAATCTAGGCCGGACTGTTCGAACAGGAAACACTTGGCCATGCGCTGCGACAGCATGCGTTGGCGCCCGGAAATATTGACCAGGTGACCGGCGCTGTTGGCCGCGTATTTTTCGTAGAGGACGGTCAAGGCATGGGCGGCGCGCAGGGTATTTTCCGACTCGGCCAGCACCAGCCGGGCATTTTCCGGCGAACGCGGTCGGGACAACACTTCGCGATAGAGCCGCCAGGCGGTATCCAGCCCGACCAGCGCGGCCTGGATTCCCTCCGTCGGCGCCAGCGTCTTGAGCTCGGTCAGCTGCGCGTCGAACAGGCGACGCGAGCTATCGAGCAGGGGCCCCGCACGTTCCGGCATCACCCCGGCCGCTTGCATCGCGTAGGCCTTGGCCATGCGCTGCGACAACATGCGCTGGCGACCGGCCTTGTTGATCGCGGCGCCAACGCCCAATCCGCCGGTCGGCCTGGCCTCGTTCAGGGCAAATACCGGGGAAGCCAGCAGCCCGCCGGCGGCGCAGATCAGAAACGTTCTTCTCTTCATGGCTGAGGTCGGCAGCAATCAGATCTTGGCTGCGGTCAGGTGGCTGGCGCCCCAGGTCGTCCGCCAGCGGGTCTTGACGCTGGTCAGGCCGACCAGCGCGAAGACGGCCAGGGCGGCAAAAATGAGGAAGCCGGCCTGGTAAGTCCCGGTCAGTTGCTTCGAGTAGCCCAGGCTGGAGGCCAGGTAGAAGCCGCCGACACCACCGGCCATGCCGACCAGCCCGGTCATCACGCCGATTTCCTTGCGGAAGCGCTGTGGCACGAGCTGGAACACGGCGCCATTGCCCATGCCGAGGGCGAGCATGGCGCCGACGAAGGCGGCCAGCGCCATCCACGCTTCGGGCAGGCCGAAGCTGACGATGGCCAGGAAGATGGCGGCGAAGACATACATCACCGACAGCGATTTGACGCCGCCGATGCGGTCAGCCACGTTGCCGCCAATCGGCCGCACCAGCGAACCGGCAAAAACGCAACCGGCGGTGAAGAAGCCGGCCATCTTCGGATCAAGACCGTACTGGGTGTTGAAGTAGATGACCAGCGACGAGGCCAGGCCGACGAAGCCGCCGAAGGTGACTGAATAGAAGAACATGAACCACCAGGCATCCTTGTCCTTGAGGACCTTGAGGTATTCGGCGAAAGTCTTGGGCGGCGGCGCATCCGGCGCATCCTTGGCCATGAAGACGAAGACGATCAGGACAAGCACGAGCGGAATGAGCACGATGCCGAAAACGTTGGTCCACCCGAAAGCAGCCGCCAGTCCGGGGGCGAACAGCGCCGCCAGCGCCGTGCCCGAGTTGCCGGCCCCGGCAATGCCCATCGCCGTGCCTTGATGCTCGGCCGGATACCAGCGCGAGGCAAGCGGCAAGGCGGCGGCGAAGGAAGCGCCGGCGACGCCAAGAAAGAGGCCGAGGATCAGCACTTCGGCGTAGGAATGCACGCCGACCTGCCAGGCGTAGGTCATGGCGGCGATCACGATGACCTGCCCGATGATCGCTGCCTTCTTGGGCGACAGGCGATCAACCAGAATGCCCATGATGATGCGCAACAGCGCCCCGGCCAGCACTGGGGTGGCGACCATCATGCCCTTTTCCGCATGGCTCAAACCGAGATCCTTGGCAATGCCGACGCCGAGCGGGCCGAGGATGACCCAGACCATGAAGGCAAGGTCGAAGTAGAGGAACGCAGCGAGCAGCGTCGGCGTGTGGCCGGCCTGCAGGAATGATTTCTTGTCCATTTTGGATAATTTTCCGGGTTGACCGTGGGAACGGTCGTTGAGGGAGGATGGCTTGCTTCAGCGCATGGCGTCATCGCCATCAGCCCACCCTCGTTGGCGGAAAATCGCTGTGATGGTCTTGCTTCGCAAGCTGCGTGCCAAGGCAATAAACCACTGATTTATTGAGGGCATGGACAAAACAGTGCAGGACACCCGCACCAAAATAGCGCGCGCATTTCCATTGCGGTGCAGCATTTCCTACCTGTGCCATTTTATTTTTGGCCGTTGTTTGCGTTTTACCCCGTTGACCATGGGCGTCGCATCCCCGGTTACGTAACCATCCGCCTCTGGCGGTCTCGCAGTTCGATGCTCCTGCCGCGTCGAAACAACCCGGCTGTACTCAAATTTCTCCGGCTCAGACCAGAACGGAGTGAACCGGCCGCCGCATGGACAAGGGCATGCCCGGACCGCGGCCGAAGCGCACGACCAGATCAGGTCGCCGGTCGCCCAGACCGATGGCCGTGGCGAACTGCGGCCGCAGCGCGGTGACCTCGACCGGTTGGTTGAGGAACGCATTGCGAATGCCCAGCGCCGTCGCCTGCAAGGCGAAGCGCTCATAGCAGCGGCCGGTTTCCACCCAATGCGCCTTGTCGCTGGCCTCCGAAACGAACACGGCGATGCCGGCCGAATTGCGAATTTGCCGGGCATAGCGCTCGTTTTCGGATTTTGCCGTGAAGAACAGCTCCATCATCGGGCTGCCCAACCAGCGCGGCACGGCCGGGTTGCCCGTGGCGCCGGCGAACAGGCCATCGCCAGTCCGAATCGCTTCGTCATGGCTGAAGCGAATCCACATTTTCAATTCCTCGACGAAGGCCGGATCATCTATTTGCGCCGTGTTGCCAGAAACCACGTAGTCGAGAACCGTCTCCATCGCCGACCGCTCAGTCAGCAACAGTAGGCGCACCCCATTGCCGCTGCCGGCTTGTTCAAGCAAGCGAAGCTCCGCGCTGGACAGCGGCCGGCCATCGTAGTCACCACGCGTGCACTGCCGCTCGGCAATCGCCTGAAACAGCGGCGAGGCATGGGCCTTGGTCGCCTCCAGTCGCACAACAACCTCACCATCCCCGGCCGGATCGAAGCTGGTGCCGGCCTGCAGCCCGTTGGCCAGGGCAGCGTGCGCCAGATTTTCGGTAGCGCAGCCCAGCGAGACAAACAGGTGATGGTCATCCGGATCGACCGCCGGGCAGCGCCGCGAAAAATCCGGCGCGATGGTGATCAAGCCATCCTGAACCCGAAACTTCCAGCACTGCGTGTTATGGCTCGATGGTGCCAGCGTGGCTTGGCGCACCAGTTCACCAAGCAGCAGCGCGTGGTCGCTGGCGCCCACCGCCACCGGGCGACGAAGGCGGCGAGCCGCAGCCTCAACCGGCGAGTCCGTCGAACAGCCCACCAGCAATGGCCCCGCAACCGCCAACGCACCCGCGCCCACGACAAACTGTCTGCGTCTCAACATGGCATGCCCCGCTCAGTATGAATAAACCGCGAATACCACCAACATATTCTCTACCAATTATCGGCTCTGTTCGATAGCGAACGCAGGAAGAGGGCATTTCATTTTCAGGGCTTTTTTCGGGTCGACCGCAGAAGAGGCGCAGCAAGACTGCTTTGACACCCAAAATATCGGGGTTGTCCCTGATTACGCGCTGACTAAGCCGTGAGCCAGGGCCCCTCAAGCTGCATCTGGACGAATGACGGTCTCCGGCGGAGCGTGCTGGATCTGGTACTCGACCATCCGGATTGCCGTCAGGATATCGGTCTTGCGCTGGGCGCAGACGTATTTGTCGGCTTCGGAAAACACCGTCCGCAAACGCCGCTTCTCGGCATCACCGAACTGCTGGCCGTTGGCGATGGCCAGCAGCATGTCCTGGATGCCGCTGTAGAAATTGATCGAGCGCCTGTCCTTGTTGATGTAGGCCAGAGCCAGGGCAACGTTGAAGACGCCGGCGACCGAGGCGACATGGAGGTTATTCCATTCGCCGCTGGCCAGCAGGAGCGAGAGATGAAGATGCGGAATCAGCATGATGTGCACTTCTTCCGGCTCGCTGATGCCAAGTTCGGCGCCGAGCAGACGATTTATTTTGCGATGACCTGAAAAAGACATTGGTTTCGGGGTGTCCTTGAGATGGCTGCGGGGCGGCTGCCCGGGTTAGTGAAAGCGAACGGTACTGACAACGATGAGCCCCAGCATCAGCACAAACGACACGCTTTTCCAGAAGATCACCGGGTTGCGCTCGATGAGCGGCGGTTTGGTCTTGTTGAGGAAAATCCGGTTCGGGTGGTGGAGGTCGTAGATGAACTCGGAAAGTTCCTCGTAGCGGGCGAAGGGGTCAGGTTCGACGGCTTTGCGGAGGGCGTCGTCGATCCAGGCGGGGATTTCGCGTTCTTCGCTGAGCACGCTTTTGTAGGCCAGTTTTTTCTGCGCCGATTTGGTGCGCGACTTGGGGACTTCCGTGCCGTAGGGGAAGCCGCCGGACAGCATCTGGTAGGCGATGACGCCGAGCGAGTAGAAGTCTGAGCGGGTGCTGCCCGGCTCGCCGAGGAAGTATTCCGGCGCGGCGTAGAGGGCGGCGCCGAGCAGGTTGATCTGGTCGACGGCGGTGGTGATTTCCTCGATGCCGGCGACACGGGTGGCGCCGAAATCGATGATTTTCACGGTGCCCGTGGTGTCGATCATGATGTTGTCGGGCTTGAGGTCCTGATAGACCATTTCCAGCCGATGGAAGGCCTGCAGGCCCTTGGCGATCTGTTCGAGGAGGCCGCGCACGACGGCCAGTTCGGGCCGCGGGTTGTCGATCATCCATTGCGTCAGCGTCTGCCCTTCGATGTATTCGCTGACGACGTAGATGGACTGGCGCTGGCGGGTGTGGGCACAGGGTTTGAGGACGTGCGCGCTGTTGATGCGGCGGGCGATCCACTCTTCGAGCAGGAAACGTTCGAGGGCGGCCGGATTGGCCTGCATGTCGGTAGACGGGGTCTTGATCACCACCCGCTCGCCGGTTTCGCGGTCGACAGCGAGGTAGATGTGGCTGCGGGCGCTGTGCTTGATGACGCGGACGATCTGGTAGCCCTCGAACTCGGCCCGGGCGTCGAGCAAGGCCGGGCACGGCAGGTCGGAGAGCTGGCGGTAGACTTCGTTGGCTTCGGGATCGGGGAGGACCTCAATGCGCACGAGCTGGATGGTCAAGTTGTCGGGGCTGCCGCGCTGTAGGGCCGCCTCGGCGATGACTCTGGCCGCCGCGTCGAGATCGGCGCTGCCGGCGATGGCGTTGGCAATGCAGGCAGCGTCGACGTATTCATAGACGCCGTCGGTAGCGAGCAACAGCAGGTCGCCGACGGCGAGTTGCTGCGCGTCGTAGTCGATATCGACATTGCGGTCCATGCCCAGGGCGCGAGCCAGGTAGCTCTGGACCGATGAGACCCGGACGCGGTGGTCTTCGGTCAGTTGCGTCAGCTCGCTGCCGCGCAGGCGGTAGATGCGGGCGTCGCCGACGTGAAAGAGATGCGCCGTCGTGGACTTGATGACGACCGCGCTGAAGGTGCACACGTAGCCGCGCTCGCGGTCATAGCGGTGATGGCTTTGCTGGGTCTGCGAATGGAGCCAGGAGTTGGTGGCACTGAGCACGTGCTGGCCGGACTTCCTGACCGACCAGGCGTCCGAAGTGCAGTAATAGTCTTCGAGAAAACCGGTCACCGCCGACTGCGCGGCCTCCTGGCTGACCGCGCTGCTCGAGATGCCATCGGCCAGGGCGATGGCGATGCCCTTGGCGGAGCGTTGCGGCTCACCGGGCATGGCAACGCCATGGAAATCCTGGTTGAGTTCCTTGCGCCCCCGGTCGGAATATTGCCCGATGGCGACTTTCAGATGACGGCTCATGGCGCCCCTTGCCTCTGCTACGGTCAACCGGAAATTCCGGCCAAAATTGAAATCAGCCCCCGACTGTCGCCGGGGGCTGTGCTGCAATTCCGCGCCGATCAGTAGGCGTTACGCTTCGGGGCGGTGCGCACGTGGGTCGAGTACAGGGTCAGACCGACGAAGGCGATGCCCCCAACCAGATTACCGAGCACGGTCGGGATTTCGTTCCACACCATGTAATCGTAGATCGAGAAGTTGCCGCCGAGCATCAGGCCGGACGGGAAGAGGAACATGTTCACAATCGAGTGCTCGAAACCCATGTAGAAGAAGACCATGATCGGCATCCACATGGCGACGACCTTGCCGGTCACGTTGGTGCAGATCATGGCGCAGACGACGCCGGTGGACACCATCCAGTTGCACAGCACGCCGCGAATGAACAGGGTCAGCATGCCGGCGGCACCGTGCGCGGCATAACCGACGGTACGACCTTCGCCGATGGTGCCGATCTTCTGGGCAACGGCATTGGGGGCCTCGGTGAAGCCGAAAGTCCAGATGACCGCCATCATGATCGCCACGGTCAGCGCGCCGCCGAAGTTGCCGACGAAGACCAGCCCCCAGTTACGCAGGATGCCGCCGACGGTGACGCCCGGACGCTTGTCGATCAGCGCCAGTGGGCACAGCGTAAAGACGCCGGTGAGCAGGTCGAAACCGAGCAGGTAAAGCAGGATGAAGCCGACCGGGAACAGCATGGCGCCAACCAGCGGCTGGCCGGTCTGCACGGTGACAGTGACGGCGAAGGCGGCGGCAAGCGCCAGGATGGCGCCGGCCATGTAGGCGCGAATCAGGGTATCGCGGGTGGACATGAAAATTTTCGATTCGCCAGCGTCAATCATTTTGGTGACGAATTCGGTGGGTGCCAGATAGGCCATGGTGGTTTCCTTTTCGGATTTGGTTTGTTTTGAAAGCGCCCGGGTCTGCTTGAGACCAAGGGGCCTGAATCCCACCATTGGGATTGGCCGGGCCGGCTACGCTGCCGGCCCTGTTCATGCGTTGGCCGCTCAGGCGGCCATGAAGACCTGGCCGTTCTCGACCTTGACTTCGAACTTCTTGCAGCCGCCAACGTCCGGCGCCACGGCCTGGCCGTCTTCGAGACCGATATTCCAGCCATGCAGCGGACAGGTGACGCGTTTGCCGTGCACAATGCCTTGCGACAGCGGGCCGCCTTTATGCGGGCATTTGTCGTGCAGAGCGAAAACTTCGTCGTCGGAGGTACGGAAGACGGCGATCTTGCCGCGCTCTTCCCAATGCACGACGCGCGAGCCGAGTTGCGGGATGTCTTCCAGTTTGCAGATCAGTTTCCAGTTGCTCATTTTTCTGTCCTCGGTTTTCAGGCTTCGACCATGATGGGGATGAATTGCTTGACGGGGCCCTCTTCGCGCGAAGTCGCCCACGGGTCCTTGGCATCCTTCAGCGAGTCGAGCAACTCGGCGTAGAGCGCCTTGCGGCCTTCTTCGTCCTCGACGATCTTGCCTTTCACGTAATCCAGCCCGACGCGTTCCAGCCAGTGGCAGGTGCGCTCGAGGTACCAGCCTTCGAGGCGGTAGAGCTGGAGGAAGGCGCCGGAATATTCCATGACCTCTTCGTCGGATTTCACCTTGCACAGGAACTGGGCAACCTCGGTCTTGATGCCGCCGTTGCCACCGACGTACAGCTCGTAGCCGGAATCGACACCGATCACACCGACGTCCTTGATGCCGGCTTCGGCGCAGTTGCGCGGGCAGCCCGAGACAGCCAGCTTGACCTTGTGCGGGGCGTACATGTCGAAGAGCATTTTTTCGAGCTTGACGCCCATCGACATGGCGAGTTGCGTGCCGAAACGGCAGTGTTCCATGCCGACGCAGGTCTTCACGGTGCGGATCGACTTGCCGTAGGCGTGGCCGGAGACCATGCCGGCGGCGTTGAGGTCGGCCCAGATGCCGGGCAGGTCTTCCTTCTTGATGCCGAGCAGGTCGATACGCTGGCCACCGGTGACTTTCACGGTCGGCACGTTGTACTTCTCGGCGGCATCGGCGATGGCGCGCAGCTCTTTCGGATTGGTCAGGCCGCCCCACATGCGCGGGACGACCGAGTAGGTGCCGTCCTTCTGAATGTTGGCGTGGGCGCGTTCGTTGATGAAGCGTGACTGCGGATCGTCCTTGGCCTCGTGCGGCCAGGTCGAGATCAGGTAGTAGTTGATGGCCGGGCGGCACTTGTCGCAGCCGTTCGGCGTCGTCCAGCCGAGTTCGGCGAATACCGTTTCCTTGCTCGTCAGGTGCTCGTCGCGGATCAGCTTGCGGACCTTGTCGTGCGAGTGCTCGGTGCAGCCGCACATCGGCTTCTTGTCGGAAGCGGCCGGCGTGTAGGCGCCACCGATGGTCGAAGCGAGAATCTGCTCGACCAGACCGGCGCAGGAACCGCAGGAAGACGCCGCCTTGGTGTGCTTCTTGACCTCGTCGAGCGTGAACAATCCCTTGGCCTTGATGGCCTGCACGATGACGCCCTTGGTGATGCCGTTGCAGCCGCAGACTTCGGCGCTGTCGGGCATCGAAGCGGCCTTGCTGTTGCCGGCGTGGCCGACGTCACCGACCAGCGACTGGCCGAAGATCAGCGAGTCGCGGATGTCGTGGATGTCGCGGCCATCCTTGAGCAGCTGGAAGTACCATGGGCCGTCGGCCGTATCGCCGTACATGACGCCGCCGACCAGCTTGTTGTCCTTGATCACCAGCTTTTTGTAGACGCCGCCGTGCGGGTCGTTGAGCAGGATTTCTTCGGTGCCCTCGCCCCCCATGTAGTCGCCGGCCGAGAACAGGTCGATGCCGGTGACCTTGAGCTTGGTTGAGGTCACCGAGCCGGTGTAGCGGCCGATGCCATAGCCGGCCAGATGATTGGCCGCGACCTTGGCCTGCTCGAAGAGCGGGGCAACCAGGCCGTAGGCAATGCCGCGGTGGCTGACGCACTCGCCGACGGCGTACACCTTCGGATCGTAGGTCTGCATGGTGTCGTTCACCACGATGCCGCGGTTGCAGTAGATACCCGACTTTTCGGCCAGCGCGTAGTTGGGGCGGATGCCGGCGGCCATGACGACGAGGTCGGCCGGAATGGTCATGCCATCCTTGAAACGCACGGCGGCGACGCGGCCGGACTCGCCCTGGACGAGCATTTCCGTCTGCTTCTGGAGCAGGAACTTGAGCCCCTTGTCTTCAAGCGACTTCTGCAGCATTTTGGCGGCGACTTCGTCGAGCTGACGTTCGAGCAGCCACGGCCCGAGATGCACGACCGTCACATCCATGCCGCGCAGCTTGAGGCCATTGGCGGCTTCCAGGCCGAGCAGGCCGCCGCCGATGACCACCGCATGCTTGTGCAGGCGGGCGGTTTCGATCATCTCATCGGTATCCTTGATGTCGCGATAACCGATGACGCCGGGCAGGTCATTGCCGGGAATGGGCAGCATGAAGGGCGTCGAGCCGGTGGCGATGAGCAGGCGGTCGTAGCTTTCTTCGGTGCCATCTTCGGCGATGACCTTGCGCTTGACGCGGTCGATGGTCTTGATCTGCTTGCCGGTGTGCAGCGTGATGCCCTTTTCCTTGTACCAGTCGAGTTCGTTGAGAACGATCTCGGAAATGGTCATTTCACCGGCGAGGACCGGAGAAAGCAGGATGCGGTTGTAGTTCGGGTGCGGCTCGGCGCCGAAGATGGTGATGTCGTAATGATCCGGGGCGATCTTCAGCAGTTCTTCGATGGTGCGGACACCGGCCATGCCGTTGCCGATCAGGACGAGACGAGGTTTGACAGCGGTTGTGCTCATGGTTGACTCCAACGTTGCGCGCACCCGAGGGTGCAAAATTTACTTCAGCGCATGACGTCGTTGCCATCGAACCGCCGACGTTGGCGGTTGATTCGCTGTACCGACGTTGGCGGTTGATTCGCTGTACCTGCAGGGTTATTGCAATCAGCGTGCCAGCTGATCAGATGTTTGATTTTTAGGCGTTTTTTCGGGTTGACCGTGGCAATCGCGCACCAAGGCGGGGCAAGCGGCTCCAGAGCGGTGCAGAATCAAATTGGAGGCGCTCACAAAATGCAGCGAAGCGGTTCTGGCGAGGCGGTTCAACGACGCCAGAAGCATTTTGTTGGCGCCGCTCAGTTGCCGCCGATGATCAGGCCGGTTGCTTCAACGGCGACGATAGCCTTGGCCTGGTTGAAATCCTCGGCATAACCGCTGGCGTAGAGCAGGCAGGCCAGTTGGTTGGCGAGCGGTTTGGGCAGCGGGGCCTGCTTGTCGAGAATGCGTCGAATCCATTTTGCCGTGCTCACCGCATCGTTGGCCTCCGGCAGATTTGGCAAGGCGCGCAGGCTCTCGTGCTCGGCCTCGAACAGGGTGTCAACGCCGCCGTCGTGGATGAACTCAAGGCGCGGCCGGCGCTTCGGATTGGCAAAGGGCTCACCCTCGGTGCCGCGCAGGAGCAACGCACGGTCGCCACGGGCGAGCAGGATGTCGCGCATCAGATCGATAAATTCTGGATGGGTCGCTGGCGCGACGAGGACAGCATCGCCGTGGAAGGGGTTGATCAGTTTGACCAGACTGTGCGCGCTGTTGCGCACGCCAAGGCGGCTGCGCAGGCCGAGCAGGTTGTGGATGCCCGGGCACAGCGCGTTGAGCGGCAGGAAGGCCAGCCCTTTCTCTTCGAGGGCGATCTGCGCCTGCGTCGTCGAGGCGACGGGCATGATGCCCAGCTCGCGAAAAATGTGCGCCGTGGTTACCCGGCCAAAACCCTCCAACAGGCCATGGACCACGACCGGCACGCCAAAGCGCTGGAGCAGCAAGGCGAGCAGTGGCGTCAGGTTGGCTTCCTTGCGGCCCCCGTTGTAGGTCGGCAGGGCAACCGGCCGAACGCGGCCGTGCGGCATGTCGAGACGGTGCGTGCGCTCGGCTGTGGCGTCCATGAAGCCGAGCATTTCGTCGAGCGATTCGCCCTTGACGCGCAGGCCAAGGATGATTGCACCCATTTCGAGATCCGGCACGCCGCCGTCGAGCATTGCCGCGTAAATCTGCTGCGCATCGTCGCGCGGCAGATCACGCGCGCCCTGGGCGCCGCGTCCGATCTCCTTGATGAATTGTGCGTAGCTCACTGTCTCCTCCGGTTGCGGTCAAGCCGCAGCTGCGATTCTGGGGGGATGCTCTGCCACCATGCGCTTGATATCCGGCACACATGAACCGCAGAACGTTCCGCATTTCAAGCTCTTCTGGAGTTGCGGCAGATCAGCCCCTTTCTCCAGCTCCTGGTGAATCTGCACATCGCTGACATCAGCGCATTTGCAGACGATGTTGCGTGCCACCATGCTCACCGGCGGCTTGGCCGACGGCGCCAGAGCGAAGCGGATCAGGCTGACATCGAGTTCATCCTCGGCCATCGCCTGCCGCAACCACGCCAGGGCCAGCGTCTCGCCGGCCAGCCGGACGCCAAGCAGGCGGCCTTGCTGGGCAATGGCCTTCTTGCTGATCCGGCGCGTCGGGTCAGCATAGAGAATGGCCCCCTCCTCGCCATCCAGCCCGAAGAGGCGATCCAGCGCAAAGATCTCGGCATCCGCCGCCGGCCCGGCACAGGCGGCGCGGAAGACGACCAGCGGCGTGGTCCGGCCATACAGGCCGACGTTGGCATACGGATAATCCGCCAGCACAGCGCGGGCCCGCTGAAGTAGTTCCAGCGCCTCCGATTGGCTGGTGCAGCGACGAACTACAGCCAGCGGGTAGGACAACTCGGCCCTGATGATCTGGACAGCGGCATGCTTCAGCTCGGGCTGTAACGAATAGGGGTCGATGGCATCCGAGCTCAGCGCATTGGTACCCGGCGTATTCATGAACTGGCTGCCCCAATGCATCGGCATCCACGCCCGGCCTTTGGCCAGCCCGGGACGCTCGGCTATACGGACGACCATCTCGCCGCGGCCATTGTTCACTTTGGCCAAATCGCCCGACTCCAGCCCACGATGCCGCATGTCGCAAGGATGCATGGCGAGCAGCGGTTCGTCTTCAAGATTGAACAGGCGCGGCACGGTGCCGGTGCGGCTCATACCGTGCCATTGATCGCGCATGCGACCGGAAAGCAGGCTGATCGGCCGCTCGGGCGTCGTCAGTTCGGCCGTTGGCTGATGTTCGATGGCGACAAAGCGCGCCTTGCCATCGGCTGTCGGAAAACGTCCATCCTCGTAGAGGCGGACCTTGCCAATACTGGCACCTTCCGGATACGGCCATTGCTGCGGCCCCTGCGCTTCGAGCACGGCATAGGACAAGCCAGTGATGTCGAGATCGCGCCCGCGCGTACTTTCCCGGTGCTCGTTGAAGATATCTTCGGGGTTGGCGTAGGGGAACAAGCGCCCGGCGTCGGTACGCCCCAGCTTTTCACCCAGTCGGCGGGCGAAATCGACGACGATTTCCCAGTCGTGACGTGCCTCGCCAGGTGCCTGAATGGCTGGCTGGAGGCGCGTGATGCAGCGTTCGGAATTAGTTACCGTGCCATGCTTTTCGCCCCAGCCACTAGCTGGCAGCAGCAAATCGGCGTAATCGGCGGTGTCGGTATTGCCATAGGTTTCCTGCAACACGACGTATTCGGCGGCGAGCAAGGCTTCACGGACGGCCGCCTGATTCGGCAACGACTGGGCCGGATTGGTGCAGGCGATCCAGACAGCCTTGACTTCGCCGGTTTTGAGTGCTTTGAACAGGTCGACCGCAGACTTTCCAGGTTTTGCCGGCACCTCAGGAACGCCCCACAAGCGAGCAACCTCAGCCCGATGCTCGGGGTTGGCCAGGTCACGGTGGGCCGACAGCAAATTGGCCAAGCCGCCAACTTCGCGTCCGCCCATGGCATTCGGCTGGCCGGTCAGCGAGAACGGACCGGCCCCCGGCTTGCCGATCTGGCCCGTCGCAAGGTGCAGGTGAATGATGCCAGCGTTGTTGTGGGTGCCGTGGGACGACTGGTTGAGTCCCTGACAATAGAGCGACAGCGAGGCGTCGCTGGCGCCGAACCAGCGCGCCGCCTGAACGATGGCCTCGGCTGGTACGCCACAGAGATCGGCAACCTTGTCTGGCGAGTAATTTTTGACGATGTCGGCGAGCGCCTCGAAACCGTTGGTGTGGGCTTCGACATAGCCGTGATCAACCATGCCCTCAGCGATGAGCACATGCAGCATGCCGTTGAACAGCGCGATGTCGCTGCCCGGTTTGATCGACAAATGCAGGTCGGCAATCTCCGCGCTTTCCGTGCGGCGGGGATCGGCGACGATAACCTTGAGGTCAGGATTGGCCGCCTTCGCATCTTCGATGTAGCGAAACACAATCGGGTGCGCGATGGCCGGATTGGCACCGCTGATGAAAATCACCTTGGCCTGCAGGATGTCGGCATAGCTGCACGGCGGCGCATCGGCGCCCAGCGTCTGCTTGTAGCCGGCAACGGCCGAGGACATGCAGAGGCGTGAATTGGTATCGACGTTGTTGGTGCCGATCAGCCCCTTGGCCAGCTTGTTGAAAACGTAATAATCCTCGGTCAGCAACTGGCCGGATATGTAGAAGGCAACCGAATCGGGGCCATATTGCTTAATGGTGGCAGCGAAACGCTCGGCGGCTTCGTCCAGCGCGCCCTCCCAGCCAAGGCGTTGGCCCGCCCTGCCGCGGTTTGCACGCTTTTCGGGGAACTGCAGGCGATAGGTCGGATTGACGGTCTGATTCAGCGTCGCACCTTTCGTACACAAACGGCCGCGATTGGCCGGGTGCGCGGGATCGCCCCTCAGTCCGGTGATAGCACCATTCTCGGTTTCAATGAGTACGCCACAACCAACTCCGCAGTAGCAACAGGTAGACTTGACTTCAGTTCGCATGATTTTCCTTCCGGCTTGGCTTGAGCAACAGCTATGCCAAGTTGAAAAATCATGGACTTGCATGACAAAAGGGGAAATCCCTTTGTGGAATTTCCCCTTTTTAGTGCGTCAACCGCAGCTTGCGTCCCTATTTGATGCGTTGCAGCCATGGACGCCCTGCTTCTGGGCGTGGCGGCTCGGGCGGCGGCTCTTCGGGCTCCACCGCAGACTCGCCGGCATCGATGAATTCGGCTGTCCCTTCATCCTCGGCGCCATCCACCTCAAATGCCATTCCTGCACCGTTTTCGCGTGCATAGATTGCCGAAACACGCTCGACCGGCACAGACAAGTCACGGGCAACGCCACCAAAACGGGCCTGAAAATCGATGAAATCGTTTCCGATCAGCAATTTTTTGGTCGCATCCGGCCCCAGATTCAGCACAATCTGGCCGTCGCGAACAAACTCGCGCGGGACGCGGGTGCGCTCATCGACCTCAACCGCGATATACGGTGTGAAACCATTGTCACAGCACCATTCCCAGATGGCGCGCAGGAGGTAAGGCTTGGTGGACGGAAGTTCCATGCCTTACTTGCGCATTGCCTTTTCGGACGGCGTCAGCGCATCGATGAAACCCTGACGACTGAAAATGCGCTCGGCGTACTTCATGAGCGGTGCAGCCGCCTTGCCAAGGTCGATGCCGTAATGGTCGAGACGCCAGAGCAGCGGGGCAATGGCCACGTCAAGCATGGAGAACTCATCGCCCAGCATGAATTTCTGCTTGTTGAAGATCGGCACGATTTCAGTCAGTCGAGCCTTGATTTCCTGACGGGCCTTGTCGGCCGTCTTGCCGTTCTTCTCAATCACTTCCATGAACGAAAAGATTTCCCGCTCCATGCCGACCAGCAACTGGCGGGCGCGGGCACGCATGATCGGGTCGGCCGGCATCAGTTGCGGATGCGGAAAACGCTCGTCGATGTATTCGTTGATGATATTCGGCTCAAACAGGACCAGATCACGTTCGACCAGAACCGGCACACGATTGTGCGGGTTGATCGCCGCCATTTCTTCCGGCTTGTTGAACATGTCGACGTCGATAACCTGAAAATCCATGCCCTTTTCGAACAGGACAATGCGGCAACGGTGACTAAAGGGGCAGGTGGTGCCCGAGTAGAGGTTCATCATTTGTGGTAACCCTCAAAATGAGATTCGGCATCGGGGGCCGGCCAGAGCCAAACCCGCGATGCCGTTAGCTGATCCAGGAAGGATCAGTGAATGTCTTTCCAGTATTCCTTCTTGAGCGCGTAGGCGACAACAAAGAGAACTGCCAGGAAGGCCAGAACGAACCAGCCCAGAGTGCGGCGATATTCTTGCTGCGGTTCGCCCATCCAGACCATGAAACCGACCAGATCGGAAACCGACTTGTCGAATTCAGCCGGTGCCATCGAGCCCGGTACTGCCAATTCCAGCTTGTGCGTTTCGTGATTCATCACTTGCTGGCCTTGCAGGCCGTACAGAACATGCGGCATGCCGACATTCTCGAACACCGTGTTGTTCCAGCCTGTCGGACGGTTGGCATCACGATAGAAGGAACGCAGATAGGTGTAGAGCCAGTCCGCACCGGCACCGGCATTGCCGGCTTCGCCACGGGCCCGGGCAATGATGGTCAGATCCGGGGGGGTAGCACCGAACCACTGTTTCTGCTCGTCGGAACGGGCGGCAACACGCATCAGTTCACCGATCTTGTCGGACGTGAACATCAGGTTTTCCTTGACCTGCTGCTCGGTCAAACCGAGATCCAGCAAGTTCTTGTAGCGCATGTAGGAAGCACCGTGACAGTTCATGCAGTAATTGACGAACAGCTTGGCACCATTCTGCAACGCTGCTTTGTCGCTGACCGAACCAGGCCACTTGTCGATATGGGCGGTGTTACCGCTGGCAAACGCCATGATCGGCGCGAAGAGCAAGGCGATAAGGAATTTTTTCATTTTTGTCATCCTCTCACTTGAACGTCACACGGTCGGGGACCGGCTTGAACTTGTCCATCCGCGACCACCACGGCATAGCGAGGAAGAAACCGAAGTAGAACACCGAACAGACCTGCGATACCAGTTCGCCCATCGGCGACGGGGACAGAGTACCCAGATAGCCAAGAACGAAGAAGCAGATGACAAAGATGGTCAGCAAGGTCTTGTAGATCGGACCACGGTAACGGATCGACTTGACCGGGCTACGATCGAGCCAAGGCAGGAAAGCGAAGATCACCACCGAAGCGCCCATGGCAACCACACCCCAGAACTTGGCATCGAGACCGAACAGCGGATAGGTAACCGCACGCAGGATCGAGTAGAACGGCGTGAAGTACCAGACCGGAGCGATGTGCGGCGGTGTCTTCAAGGGGTCAGCCGGGTAGAAGTTCGGCGTTTCCAGGAAGTAACCACCACCTTCCGGTGCCCAGAACATTACGGCAGAGAAAACCATCAGGAAGACAACAACACCAACGATGTCCTTGACCGTGTAGTACGGATGGAACGGGATGCCGTCACGCGGAATACCGTTTTCGTCCTTGTTGGCCTTGATTTCAACGCCGTCAGGGTTGTTCGAACCGGTTTCGTGCAGGGCCAGGACGTGAGCAGCAACCAAACCGATCAGAACGAGCGGGAAGGCAATCACGTGGAAGGAGAAGAAGCGATTCAGCGTAGCATCGCCAACAACGAAGTCGCCGCGAATGATCAGCGACAGATCGCCACCGATAACAGGGATCGCCGAGAACAGGTTTACAATAACCTGAGCGCCCCAGTAGGACATCTGACCCCATGGCAGCAGGTAGCCAAAGAAGGCTTCACCCATCAGGCAAAGGAAAATGCCCACGCCGAACAGCCAGGTCAACTCACGTGGTTTGCGATACGAACCGTAGAGAAGACCACGGAACATGTGCATATAGACCACGATGAAGAAGGCAGAAGCACCGGTCGAGTGCATGTAGCGAATCAGCCACCCACCCGACACATCACGCATGATGTATTCAACCGAGGCAAACGCAATTGGCACACCATTGGCGTTCAGTGCGGCATCCGGCTTGTAGTGCATAACCAAGAAGATGCCGGTAACGATCTGGATAACCAGAACCAGCAGCGCCAGAGAGCCGAAGAAATACCAGAAGTTGAAGTTCTTCGGGGCGTAGTACTCAGACAGGTGGCCCTTCCACATGGAAGTCGCCGGGAAACGGGCATCAACCCATTCCAGAGCGTTACCGGCCAGTGAGCCGTCTGATTTGTATTTCTCGAAATTGCCAGCAGCCATTTCTTATGCTCCCTTCTTGTCTTCGCCGATCATGATACGGGTATCGGCGAGATACACGTGCGGCGGCACTTCGAGGTTGGTCGGGGCAGGCTTCGACTTGTATACACGACCAGCAAAGTCGAAGGTCGAACCATGGCAAGGACACAGGAAGCCTCCCAGCCAGCCATCAGGCATTCCCTCTTCGGTGCCGGCCTTGAACTTCTGGGACGGAGAGCAACCTAAGTGGGTACAGATACCGACAACAACCATGATTTCGGGCTTGATGGAGCGCGTATCGTTCTGTGCATAAGCCGGTTGCTGATTTTTCTCGGACTTTGGATCAGCGACCGCATCAGCCAGCTTGGGCAGCGTATCCATCATCTCCTTGGTGCGGTTGATAATCCACACCGGCTTGCCACGCCACTCGACGGTCATCATCTGACCCGGTTCGAGCTTGCTGATATCCACTTCGACCGGTGCGCCTGCAGCCTTGGCACGTTCGGACGGAAGCAAGCTGGATACGAACGGTACGAGTGCGGCAACCGCGCCCGCCCCGCCCACGGCTGCGGTCGCAACGACCAGACGTCGCCGTCCGCAGTCCATTTTTCCTTGATTGCTCATTACGCTGACCCCTAACGGAATTAGATGGGATAAAAATTAAACGCTAAATTATACGATATCGGACGGCTCGATAAAAGCCGGATATCACCCACCACAAGCCTTGCGCTCCCGAAATGCCTGCGCCAGGGTGCCACTATCAACATACTCCAGCTCACCACCCACTGGTACGCCACGGGCAATCCTGGTCACTCGAATCCCTTTGGAGCCAAGCATGGCCGTGATGTAATGGGCGGTCGCTTCTCCCTCGTTGGTATAGTTCGTCGCCAAAATCACCTCCCGCACTACGCCGTCGAGAGCTCTGGCCACGAGACGATCCAGTCCGATATCTTTTGGCCCTATACCATCAAGGGGAGATATTTTGCCCATCAGCACGTAATAGAGCCCCTGATAACTCTGGGTCTGCTCCATCATGTTCATGTCAACCGGTGTTTCGACCACGCACAGTAAACTTGAATCGCGCCGTGGTGATGCGCAGCGTTCGCATATCTCCGCCTCGGTGAATGTATTACAGCGTTGGCAATGTCGAATTGACTGCAAAGCATGCAGGAGGGCATCCCCCAAATGCTGAGCGCCCTTCCTGTCGTGCTGCAACAGATGATATGCCATGCGTTGAGCTGATTTTGGCCCGACACCTGGCAGGCAGCGCAGCGCTTCAATCAGCGAATCAAGCCCCGAGGGATTCACTAATCAAAAGGGAAGCTTGAAGCCAGGCGGCAGATTTAGCCCCGAAGTAAAGCCAGACATCTTATCCTGGCTTAATGCCTCTCCTCGGCGAACAGCATCGTTCATCGCCGCGGCGATCAGATCCTCAAGCATTTCCCGGTCATCCATCACCGATGGATCAATACTGACTCTGCGCACTTCATGCGCCCCTGTCATTACAACCTTGACCATGCCAGCCCCGGAAACCCCCTCGATCTCAGTCTGGGCAAGTTGTTCCTGGGCTTTTTTCATGTTTTCCTGCATCGCCTGCGCCTGTTTCATCAGGCCAGCCAAGCCACCCTTCATCATCGTCGCTCTCCCTTACGCAATAGGTTTAATGGATGATTCAACAATCGATGCATCGAGGGACTCGATCGCATCACGTATAAAAGTATCCTGAGCAATTGACGCTACAGCATGATCCTGTCGCTCTTGGCGTTGACGCCCCACTGTTTCGGCCGGGGTATCCAATTCGTTCTGAGCTAACTCAAACCGCACCTTCATGGCGCGGCCAAAATATTCACTCAAAGCCTGCTGTAGTTTGTCAGGCCCCGGTTTCATCTGCAGATGCCCCTGAGATGGCGACAATCTCAACAAGCACTCAGTTTCACCAAGTTTCCTTAGCTCACAATTTTGCGCCAGCTCCCTGGCCAGCCCGGACAATGGGAGCGACGCCACAATCTGATGCCAATCAGACTCTCCGGATGCTAACGGCTTCGCTGCCAATTGTGCCGCCGCTACTGGCTCGCCCCGAAGGGCAACGTCTGGTGCACCAACGAGTAACGGATGGGCGCTGACCACCGGCCTGCTCTTCTGCGTCACCGCGACAAGCACGTCAGCAACGGTGCTTGGGCGAAACGCATGCAACCTGAGCAAGGTCATTACAAAACCCGCATATTCATCCGGCGCGGTCGACAGCTCATTTCTGCCGACATTTACAATTTGATAGGCCAACTGAACAAACTCTGGCGAAAACACTGCCGCCAGCTGGAGCAACCTTCCTCTATCAGGATCGTCATCATCTATTGCGACGGGAACACATTGAGCTACCTGCAAACGCGTCAGCAATGCCCCCAGTTCCTGCAAAGCTGAAGAAAATGAAAGACTACGCACCTCAAGGTCTGCCGCCACCTGTAGCAAAGTCGACGCATCACCGCCCCGCAGCGCGTCAAGAATACTGAACAGATAATCCTGATCGACTGTACCTAGCATGCTTCGCACCAGAACCTCTTCGACCCTCCCCGCACCATGCGCAATAGCCTGATCCAGCAAGGAAAGAGCATCACGCATGCTCCCGGACGCTGAACGTGCAACTAACGTCAATGCCGGAGCCTCGAAAGGAATTTCCTCCGCCTGCAAAATTTGGCCTAGATGCTTGGTTATAGCCAGCGCAGGCATCTGCTTCAAATTGAATTGCAGACAACGGGAAAGAACCGTCACCGGAATTTTTTGTGGGTCGGTTGTCGCCAAAATAAATTTGACATGCTCCGGAGGCTCTTCGAGAGTCTTCAGCATCGCATTGAATGCTGAATTGGAAAGCATGTGAACCTCGTCAATTACATATACCTTGAAGCGGCCACGGGTGGGCGCGTAGACCGCGTTCTCAAGGAGCTGACGCATCTCGTCAACCCGGGTATTGGTGGCCGCATCAACCTCAAGCAAATCGACAAATCTACCACTGTCGATTTCTTGGCAAGCAGAACAGACACCACAAGGTGTAGCGGTGATCCCGGCTTCGCAATTTAGCGATTTCGCCAGAATCCGCGCGATGGTTGTCTTCCCAACCCCTCGAGTACCCGTAAAAAGATAGGCGTGGTGCAAGCGCAGCTCAGAGAGCGCATGCGTTAGAGCACGAACAACATGTTCCTGCCCAACTAGCGTAGAAAAATTGCGCGGCCGCCACTTGCGCGCAAGAACTTGATAACTCATGCGCTCCACACCAATGCAGAAAATGAAAGTGGCGAGCCTAACCCCCGGCACTTGCAGTAAGTAGCTGTGGCTGCTTCCTTCCGGACCTGACCAGATTCACCACCCTGCAATGCGGGGAGACCCGCCGCTGCGGATTCTAACACAGTGCAATTCCATAATTTGATGATGTGGATGGAATTCATTGCGGAGGGATCAAATGCTAAAGCCCCTCGCCGGTAATCCGGGAGGGGCTTTTTTCATGGGGAGTCTGGCGTTGACCTACTTTCGCGAGCGGAAGCTCACTATCATTGGCGCTC
>VIKE01000148.1 GCA_008080565.1 Rhodocyclaceae bacterium
GGGTGATCCTGTGGCGCCGAGTTATGGAACAGGCTGCACGATGCAGCCAAGAAGGTGCAACAGCCAAGGAGGACGAGCCTGCGGTAGTTCAGAAGGGCGGCTTTCATGGCGCCACCCTTACCGACATCAGGGCGAATGTTTCGCTTTGGGGCGTCTGTTTGCCCCTCTCTGTTACCCCGGTGAGTTGTCTACTATGTTGCGCGGGCAACTGGCGATATACCCGCCAGGCGTATTGGGCTCGAGCCTTTGTGCAGGCTTCGCCATTGAGCTGTGAGCAGGCAGCATTGTAGGCACCGACCGTATCCCATGTCGCACCCTGCCGGGAGAACAGGTCAGACAACAACCAGGCGCCGACCTGAATGTTGGTGCAGGGCTCGAAGAGATCCTTTTCCCGGATGCCGTGGCGTGACAGGGCTAAAAGATGGCCGCTGTTGATCTGCATGAGACCGATGTCGTAGGACCCGGTGCGCTGGAGGTGCGAGCGCGGTCGCCAGGACGGCCAAGGTAGCCAGGCCAGCAAAGTGCAGCGGCAGACGCATGAGTCACCTTTCCAACGAAACCGGAAACGACCCGCAGGTAGGCGGGCAGCGAGGGTCTGGGCCGTTGGCGGTGCGCGGACGGTCAGGGTCGGGTTCGGGTAGGTCCGGCGTCTAGCCGGGCAAGGTGACGGTAAGCGAGCGGGTCGGAAGCGGGTGGATGCCAGTCAGGGACAACGTCGAGGCGTCGCAAGCCTCAGCCGGGCGGCGCATCCCGTCCGCGATGGGAGCGTTCGGCCATGTTGCGGCGTGCTTGCCGCAGCACGCCGGCGCCCGAGCCATCCTCTGCCCGGCACAGGGCGACGCAGGCCGTAGTCAACTGGTCGAGTTGGAACTTGGGGTTGGGGTGCCGGTTGGCGGGCGAACGTTGCAGGTCCAACAGCAACTGGTACTGGTGCCGCCACATCGATTCGCGGCGGCGCGGCGTCTCGGGCGAGCGGAGAACAAGCTCGGTCCCAAGAAACTGGAAGATGCGACAGGGAGCATCCTGATGCGTGAAGACCAGCGAGACGCTGGCACTGATGAGATCGGGAAAGCGGAAGGTCGGCGAGACGTTTTCTTCGCTGCGCAGCAGGCGGTAAAGCCAGTCGTGCTCCTCGAGCCAAAGGCGAGTCTCGATGACATCGTGAGCTTCGCTCTCCTTCGAACTGGACGCGGTGTTGTGCTGGCGAGTCATCGGTGTGGCAATAAACATTGGCGCAGACCTCGATGCTTGGGTTGCATATTGCTCTTTTGAGCGCATGACTGAAGGATAGGCAGTGGCGGCCATTGCGTCACTCATGAATGGGGTGCTTATAGGGGGGATTTCGCCATCAAGGGCCGGAATGGACATGGCAAGTAGACGCTACGATGCCGCTGACAGTTGTGAGCATGTGCTCGGTAATCAGGAATAGGGAGATGAAAAGATGGAAGCAGGAGGTGCGATGAAAGTGGCGGCAGAGCAAGGTTTCAAACTGCTCGACAAAGTGACGGAGTTCCGATTTGCCTTGGCCATATTGTCGGTAGCCATTGCTATCGATGTTGCTCTGGCGTGGATTGCCAATCGAAATATCTTGAGCGTGGATTGGTCGACGCTGAGTGCAGGCGGTTTCGCCAAGTTGGGTCTTGCCGTGGTGATCTATGTCTTCTGGATGGCGGCACTATCGCCATTGGTACGCTATGTCGTGGAGTTCGTATTTTCGTTGTTGGGCAATACTCGTCTTGGCAGTGCGTTGGGTAGTGTCGTCGAACCTGAACACGAGACGGCTGAACGGAGATATGCCTGGGGGCGGGTAAGGGTCAACGATGCAAAGCTGCGCGCACTTAAGGACAAGGACACCTTCTGGATAGCGCAGGTCGAGAAGGCGGAAGCCAAGGAGATCGAACAGCGGAACGAGATGGCAGCGCTCGCTAGCCTGTCGTTCTCGGTTGCGGGGCTGCTACTGATGGATTGGTGGAGCGAACATTCGATTGGGGGCGAAGTGGCGGCGTGGTTGGGTGGGCACGGTGGACGGATGGGGAGCTTTGCGACACTGGGGGCGTGGATCTGTATGATGGTGATCGCGTTTCCATGGCTGTATCGCGTGCGGGCTGGCTATCCCGGCGATGCGTGGATGGAGCATCCGGAACTCGCCAAGGAACGGTTGGAAGCCATCGAGGTGCAGCGCAGGAATGCGCATCTGTAGAACTCTCAGGAAAGCACCAACTGATGCTCGCGAGTTACGCCCGTAGATGGAAACACCCCAGCGCCCGTCCGGCCAGCACGCCGAACACTAACGGGACGCACGGTAGCAACAGCGGATGCAGCGTCACCGGCAGCACGAAGCCGATGACCGTCGCGCAGAGGATCACGATCCCCAGACTGGCATAAAACGCGAACATCTCGGGATCGTGCTGCAGGAACTCCTTCGCCTTGATGAGCCGCGCGAATCCACCGTCGACGACGGCAGCCAAGACGAATACCGCCAGCCAGGGCAGCCATTCGACCAGGGTGGAGAGTCGATAGCTGGCGAGCAGGAGCAGCGCGTCGACGGCGCGGAAGTAGGCGTTGTTGAAGAGGCGCTGGTTGACCGAGGACATCTCGGCGGTGGCCGCCTCATGTTCGGCGCGTAGCTGCGTGAGGAAGCGCTCCGGTGGATGGGCCGACGGCACGTACAGCACCAGCACCAGCAGGACGAGCAACGACAACACGGCGACGGCGCGGATCATGCGGTCGCCTTTTCCGGGGCGCGGCGCGAATCCCTATCGGGATCGAGGATTGGAAACCGCCCCTTGATGATTCGTCCGCCCGACACCGAGGCGAAGTATTGGAGATTAGGCAGCTTCCCGAGCACGTCGGCCGGCACCATCTCCTCGAAGCTCTCGGTTAGTTGGGTGGAATAGCTCGACGAGAAGTCGCCGAGGTGGGCATCTGATCCGTGGCTCAGGCCCACCCGCACCGTATGGATCGCCGTCTTGCCGAAGGTCTCGAC
>VIKE01000088.1 GCA_008080565.1 Rhodocyclaceae bacterium
TGTCGGCTGGTTTCCGCTCGCGCCGCGCGAAGTATACGTCCCGGCACATCGGCACAGCCCCAACTATGTTCGCCAACTCAATGTCGCTTACGTCCGCGACGTCAGTGTGATTGATCGTGCCGTGCATGGCGGTCCGCAAGTTCCGTTTGCCCATCACCGCTTGCCGCGTGCCGTCACCGTCGTGCCGGCCAACATGGTCCGCGAAGGCCGTTCGATCACGGCCCGTGAAATTCGCCGTCCAGACCGCCCGGAACTGGGGCGTGCTCCGCTCGCCCGCCAGGCACCGAGCGCCGACTGGCTGGCTCCGGCTCAGGGAGCGGTTCGTCCGCGTAACGACGAACGACGCGAACCGATCAACCGGCCGCGCCGCGATTTCGGCATCCAGAGTCCGAGTGGCCAGGAGCGTGGCGCACCGCGTTCGGAACCGATGCAGCGGGGCGCCGAACGTCCGGCACTCCGCCAGCAAATGCCGGAAGCAGGAAATGGCCGCGATGGCGAAGCGCGCCGTGAAAGCAGGCATGGCTCGCCCGACAAGCGCCCGGGAAATGAAAATCTGGGGCGTCCGCTTGACGTTGCCCCAGCCAGCGGGCCGCAACGTCGTGAGGCTGTGCCGCCGGAAATGCGTCAGGCGGTGCCGGATGCCGCCCAGACTCAGCCACTCGACGGGCGCCGTGGCAGTTTCCGCCGCCCGGCCGAAAGTCAGCCCGGGCTCGAAGGTGGCAGAACGCCGGTTCAGGATGCTCCGCCGATCCGCCGCGAGATGTCGCCGCCGGAACAACGTCAGCCAGCGCCTGACGTTGGCAGGTCCCTGCCCGTCGATGTGTCACCGCTGCAACGTCGCGAAGGTTTCCGCCGTCCGGGTGAAGCGCGCCCCGAAACGGAGCTGCGTGGCCGCTCACCTGAGGCCGCCCCGGTGCCAATGCGCCGCGATATGCCAACGCCCGAGATGCGGACAGAAGAGCGTCAGCCCCGGCCGATGACGGCGCCACAGGAAAGGGAGCAGCGTCGCGAAGCGCGGGAAATTCAGCGCGTGGAACCTCCGGCGCCGCCCCCCCGCGAACGCGAAGCACCTCAAATCATGCGCCAGCCGGAAATGCAGAGGCCGGCTCCGGAAGTCAGGATGCCCGCCCCGCCACCGGTGCGCGAAATGCCGCAACCACGCGCTGAGCCGCCGCGTCAGGCGCAGGAGTTGCGGGCACCGGCCCCTATGCCGATGCCGCAGCAACGGGCTGAGCCACCGCGTCCGGAATTCCGTGCACCGCCGCCTGCCCCGGCACCGATGCCCCAGCCGCGAGTTGAGCCGCCGCGTCAGCCGGTGCCACCACAAGGAGGTCAGCCGGAACAACGCCGTCGCCACGGCGATGACGACGACCGTCGTGGGCGTTAAGCCTTAAATCTTGTGACCGAGGCCGAGGTAGGCCTCGATCACCCGTGGGTCGGCGGCCAGTTCGGCGCTCGGCCCGGCCAGCGACACCTCGCCGGTTTCCAGCACATAGCCGTAGTCGGAAACCTGCAGGGCGGCGCGGGCGTTCTGCTCGACGAGCAGGATGGCGACGCCGGTCTGCTTGAGCGCGGCGATGATGCGGAAAATTTCCTTGATGATCAGCGGGGCCAGCCCGAGGCTGGGCTCGTCGAGCATGAGCAGCTTGGGCCTGGCCATCAGGGCGCGGCCCATGGCCAGCATCTGGCGTTCGCCGCCGGATAGCGTGCCGGCCAACTGGGCGCGGCGTTCCTCAAGGCGCGGGAAGAGCTCGAAAACTTCATCCATCGTTTCCATCTGGTCGCGGTGGCCAGTGCGGTAGCGATCGAAAGCGCCGAGCAGCAGGTTGTCCTCGACGCTCATTTCGGCGAACAGCTCGCGTTTTTCCGGGACGAGTGTCATGCCGTGGCGGACGAGGTGCTCAACCGAGCGTTCCGGCCATTGGGCCTGGCCCATGTAAATGATCTCGCCCTTCGAAGGCAGCAGGCCCATCAGGGCCGAGAGCAGCGTCGTCTTGCCGGCGCCGTTGGGGCCGATAACGGTGACGATCTCACCGCGCCGGATGGTCAGGCTGACCTCGTGCAGCGCTTCGACCTTGCCGTAGGCGACGCGCAGGTTTTTGACGTCGAGAATGACCTCGTGGTCGTGCAGGTGGGCGTGTTTGGTCATCATTCCACTCCGCCGAGATAGGCTTCGAGCACCTTCGGATTTTGCTGGACCTCCTCGGGCAGACCTTCGGCGATCTTCTCGCCGAACTCCATGACCACGACGCGGTCGGCCAAACCCATGACGAAGTCCATGTCATGTTCGACGAGCAGGATGCCCATGCCTTCGGCGCGCAACTTGCGAAGCAGTTCGGCCAGCGCCTGTTTTTCCTTGTAGCGCAGGCCGGCGGCCGGTTCGTCGAGGAGCAGCAGGCAGGGGTCCGAGGCCAGGGCGCGGGCGATTTCAACAATCCGCTGCTGGCCAAGCGCCAGACTGCCGGCCGGGTCGAACATGTGTTCGGAGAGGCCGACGCGTTCGATCTGACGCGCCGCCTCGGCCAGCAGGCGGTTTTCCTCAGCGCGGTCGAGGCGCAGCGCGGCCGCGATGACGCCCTTGCTACCGCGCAGATGGGCGCCGATGGCGACGTTTTCGATGACCGACATCTGGCCGAGCAGGCGAACGTGCTGGAAAGTGCGGCTCATGCCGCGCCGGGCGATTTCGCGGGCAGCCAGTTCAACGGTCGATTCGCCGAGGAAGGCGATTTTTCCCTCGCTGGCCGGGTCGACCGCAGAAATGCAGTTGAACATCGTGCTCTTGCCGGCGCCGTTCGGGCCGATCAGCGCCATCACCTCACCGGCCTTCACGGTCAGCTCCATGTTGTTGTTGGCGACCAGGCCGCCAAAACGCTTGGTCACCTCGCTGGCGTCGAGCAGCAGGCCGCCGGCTGCGGTCGACGGGCGCTTGGGCAGAATTTCGGCAGTGGCAACGGTGCGTTGCTGCGGACGGGTAGGCAGCAGTTTGACAATGACTGGCCACAATCCAACGCGCGCTTTTTGCAGCACGATGACCATGGCGACGCCGAAAACAATGATCTCGAAATTGCCGCTCTGGCCAAGAATCTGCGGCAGCCAGTCCTGCAGCCATTGCTTGAGGATGGTGATCAGCCCGGCGCCGAGCACTGCGCCCCAGACATGTCCCATGCCACCGACGACGACCATGAACAGATATTCGATGCCCTGGGTCAGCGAGAACGGCGTCGGATTGACGAAGCGCTGCAGGTGGGCATAGAGCCAGCCCGAGGTGCTGGCCAGCAGCGCGGCGATCAGGAAGATGACTATCTTGGTGCGCTGGGTATTGACGCCCATTGCTTCGGCCATCACGACGCCTCCGCGCAGGGCGCGAATCGCCCGGCCCTCGCGCGAGTCGAGCAGATTGCGGATGGCGACGATGGCGAGCAGCACGACGAACCAGATCAGGTAGTAAAACTGGTTGCCGGACTTCAGTTCCCAACCGAACAGCGATACGGCGGGGATGCTCGTTATGCCAGTGTGGCCGCCGAGGAATTCGACGTTGCCGAACAGGAAGTACAGGCTGATGCCCCAGGCAATAGTGCCGAGCGGCAGGTAGTGGCCGCCCATGCGCAGCGTGATAAAGCCGAGAAAGAGTGCGACGGCCGCGGTGATGGCCAGTCCGATGAACAACGTCAGCCACGGTGACAGCCCGTAGGTGGTGGTCAGGAAGGCCGTGGTGTAGGCGCCGAGGCCGACGAAAGCTGCCTGCCCGAACGAAGTCAGGCCGCCGACGCCGGTAAGCAGGACAAGGCCGACGGCAACGATGGCATAGAGCCCGATGTAATTGAGCAGGGTGATCGAAAACTCGGGCAGGAGACGCGGCGCGACAAGCAGCAGGCCGATGAAGACAGCGAAAGGCAAATGGCGCAGCCAACGCCGGTTGGCCCGTTCGGGTCGGGAGTCGGGATTTACCTCGTCGGTATGTTCATCATCGTCCTCGACATGACGTGCTGTCAGCGAACGCCAGAGCAGCACCGGGATGATCAGCGTGAAGACGATGACTTCCTTGAAAGCGCTGGCGTAGAACGACGAATACGATTCGAGCAGGCCGACCAGGATGGCACCGAGCGCGGCGAGCGGGTAGGAAACCAGGCCGCCGATGATGGCGCCGACGAAGCCCTTGAGGCCGATCAGGAAGCCGGAGTCGTAGTAGATGGTCGTGATCGGCGCGATCAGGATGCCCGAGAAGGCGCCGATGGCGGCGGCCAGCGTGAAGCACAGCTTGCCGGCGAGGATCGGTGGAATGCCCATGAGGCGTGCCCCGGTCCGGTTCATCGCGGTGGCGCGCAGCGCCTTGCCGTAAATGGTCCGCTCGAAGAAGAAATAGAGGCCGATGATGAGCAGGGCCGAGGCGACGACGACGAGGATGGTTTGGCCTTGCAGCGGAGCGCCGGCCAACTCGAAACTGAGGTCGGTAAAGGCCGGCGTGCGCCAGCCTTCGGCGCCGAAAAAGAGCAGGCCGAGGCCGATCAGGGCCAGATGCACGGCGACCGATACGATGAGCAGAACGAGCACCGGCGCACTGGCCAGCGGCTGGAAGGCGACGCGGTAGATCATTGGCCCGAGGGGGACGACGAGCATCATCGACACAACAACCTGGGCCCACAACGGCAATTGGGTCGGTGGCATGGCGAACAGGGCGCCAGCGAAGAGCAGCGGAATGCCGACGTTGATGATGAGCACCGGCGGCAATCGGGCATAGCGCTTTTCGCGGATCAGATGGACGCTGTCGAGGACTGCCACCGTAATGCCCAGTCCGAGCAGCAGCCAGACCGTGCCGGGAATTTGTCCGGCCTGCAGCGAGGCGAGGGTCAGCGCGCCGAAAGCGACGAATTCGCCCTGCGGAATGAAAATGACGCGGGTGACGGCAAAGACGAGCACCAGCGCAAGGGCGAGCAGGGCGTAGATGGCGCCGTTGGTGATGCCATCCTGGCCGAGTAGAAGAAGAATCTGGAGGTCCATGGAACCTTGAAAAAGGGGAAGGTTTAAACGTCACTCCCGCATAAGCGGGAGTCCATGGTTGAGCTGGATTCCCGCTGGCGCGCCCCGCAGGAAGTACCCTTGGGGTGCGGGAATGACTTTCTTTGGGTTTGTTACTTGATCAACTTCCAGGTGTTGTTTTCGATGGTCACCATGACGCGGGCGCGCTGGTCGAAACCCTGATGGTCGTTTGGCGTCAGGTTGAAGATGCCGTGGGCACCAGGCAGGTTCTTGGTTGCCTCCAGCTCGTCGCGCAGGGCACGGCGGAACTCGACGGTGCCCGGCTTGCCTTTCTTGAGCGCCAGCGGTACGGCGTTCTGGAGCAGCAGGCCGGCATCCCAGGCGTGGCCGCCGAAAGAACTGACACTGCCCTTGCCGTAGGCGGCTTCGTACTTGGCAACGTATTCCATGGCCGATTTCCTGACCGGGTTATCAGCCGGCAATTGCGCCGCGACAACCATCGGGCCGACCGGCAGGAAGGCGCCTTCGACATCCTTGCCGCCAATGCGCAGGAAGTCGTTGTTGGCAACGCCGTGCGTCTGGTAGATCAGACCCTTGTAGCCCTTTTCCTTGAGCGTCTTCTGCGGCAGCGCGGCCGGGGTGCCGGCGCCGCCGACGAGGATGGCATCGGGCTTGGTGACCATGATCTTGAGGATCTGGCCGGTCACTGAGGCATCGTTGCGCTGATAGCGTTCGCTGGCGACGATTTTCAGCTTGCGGGCCTCGGCGATCTTGGCGAATTCCTTGTACCAGCCTTCGCCGTAGGCATCGGCGAAACCGATGAAGGCGACAGTTTTCACATTCTTGTCGGTCATGTGCTGGACCAGCGCAGTTGCCATGTGGGCGTCGTTCTGGGCAGTCTTGAAGACCCATTTGCGCTTGGCGTCCATCGGCTCGACGACGATGGCCGAACCGGCCATCGAAATGATCGGCGTTTCGTTGTCGACCGCAACATCCATCATGGCCAGCGAGTTGGGCGTAATGGTCGAGCCGATCACCACATCGACCTTGTTTTCCGAGACGAATTTCTTGATGTTCCGGGTTGCCGCGGTCGGGTCGCTGGCGTCGTCGAGAACGATGTAATTGACCTTCTGGCCGCCCATGGTGGTCGGCAACAGGGCGATGGTGTTCTTTTCCGGGATACCGAGTGAGGCTGCCGCACCGGTGGCTGAAACGGAAACGCCGATGTTGATGTCGGCCAGCGCAGCGGTGGTCAGGGTGGCCAGCACGGCCAACGTCAGTTTCTTGAGCATCTTTCTCTCCCCCGGAACGAAAAATCGAAGTCTACCATGCAGACCCCGACCCTTTCGGGCCGGAGATTCGAGCCGGTGTTACTTGGCGAGTTGCCAGGCGCCGTTCTGGATGGTGACCATGACGCGGGCGCGCTGGTCGAAACCGAGGTGGTCGTTGGCGCTCATGTTGAAGACGCCGTGCGAACCGGCGACGTTCTTGGTCGCTTCCAGCGCATCGCGCAATGCGGCACGGAATTCCTTGGTGCCCGGCTTGGCCTTCTTCAGCGCGGCGGGGGCGGCATTGGCGAGCAGGATGCCGGCGTCCCAAGCGTAGCCGCCAAAGGCATTGACGCTGCCCTTGCCATGCACGGCTTCATATTTGCCGACGTACTCGGTGGCCGATTTCTTGACCGGATTGTCGGCCGGCAACTGGGCGGCGACGAGCACCGGGCCGGTTGGTAGCACGGTGCCTTCACAATCCTTGCCGCAAACGCGCAGGAAGTCGTTGTTGGCGACACCGTGCGTCTGGTAGATCAGCCCCTTGTAGCCCTTTTCCTTGAGCGACTTCTGCGGCAGGGCGGCCGGCGTGCCGGCGCCACCGATCAGTATGGCATCCGGCTTGGCCGACATGACCTTGAGCACCTGTCCGGTCACCGAGGTGTCGGTGCGGTTGAAACGCTCGTTGCCGACCAGCTTGATCTTGCGTACTTCGGCCAGCTTCGAGAACTCGTTCCACCAGCCTTCACCGTAGGCATCGGAGAAACCGATGTAGGCGACCGTCTTCACGTTGTTGTTGGTCATGTGCTCGACGATGGCGGTCGACATCTGGGCGTCGTTTTGCGGCGTCTTGAAGACCCATTTGCGCTTGGCATCCATCGGTTCGACGATGCGCGCCGAGGCGGCCAAGGCGATCATCGGCGTTTCGCCTTCAGCGGCGACGTCCACCATGGCCAGCGAATTCGGCGTCGTCGTCGAGCCGATGATCAGGTCGACGTTGCTCTCGCTGATCAGCTTCTTGGCGTTCTTGACGGCAGTGGTGGTGTCCGAGGCATCGTCGAGGACGATGTAATTGACCTTCTGGCCGGCGATGGTTTTCGGCAGCAGGTCGATGGTGTTCTTTTCCGGAATGCCCAGCGAGGCGGCCGGGCCGGTTGCCGACAGCGTCACGCCGACGTTGATGTCAGCCATAGCGGCGGCGGCCAGCGTTGAAAGCAGCGTAGCGATCAATGTTTTCTTCATTGTTTTGTCTCCCTATCGTGAATCGGTTTTGCAAAGGTGAAAAGCTATTGCCAAAAGGTCATTCGCGCAAGCTGACTGGTCAACCGGGCGTGATAAAGTCGGTTTTTTGCCTAAAACGGGTTTTCTGCCATGTTCTCTGGAATCATCGCGGCGGTTGGCCGCATCACTGAATTAACGCCACGCGAAGTCGGTTATCGGCTGCATGTCGATGGCGGTTCGCTCGATCTGGAAGGCCTCAACCTCGGCGATTCAATTGCTCACAATGGCGTTTGCCTGACGGTCGTTGCCCGTGAAGGCAATCAGTTCATGGTCGATGTCTCGCCGGAAACCCTATCATGCACCGTCGGCCTCGATGCGCCCGGCCCGGTCAATCTGGAAAAAGCGCTGCGCCTCAACGACGTGATCGGCGGCCATCTGGTTTCCGGCCACGTCGACGGCGTTGGCGAAGTGCTGCGCTTCGACCCGGTCGGCGACAACCGCCTGCTCGAAATCCGCGCCCCGAAGGCCATTGCCAAGTTCATCGCGCGTAAAGGCTCAATCGTCGTCGATGGCACCAGCCTGACCACCAACGAGGTCAAGGGCACCGACTTCACCATCAACCTGATCCCGCACACGCTGGAAAACACCACGCTCAATCGGCTCAAGCCGGGCAGCAAGGTCAATCTCGAAGTGGATCTGATCGCCAGGTATTGCGAGCGCCTGCTCACCGCAGAACAGGAACTCAAATCGAAATATTCCGCTTGGCCTCGCCCTTGTAAAACCCCCACCCCGCCCCCATAATTCGAAGCATGGTTGTAATTCCGGCAATCTGGAGGCGTTCTGGACAGGGGTTCGATTCCCCTCACCTCCACCCAAGAGCATTCCGCTGAGTGTTTTTGGTTGGGGGTGTACTGGCTTCGACAGGGCGGGCAAAGGTGCGCAGGCAACTCGTCAGGCGATCGACGTTAATGAAGCAAATCCATAATTGCCAATGATGAGCAATTCGCTATTGCCGCCTAAAAACGGTTAGCCGGGGCCGCTGAAGCCTTGTTACTCAAGACAGCCGGCGGGGACTTCGGTCCCCGTCGTCACGTCCGGCTTTTGTTTTTAGTTGTCGAGCCGGAAGACGATGGGCACGAGGACCGTTGCCTCGATTGCCTCGTCGCCCCGTTTGGCCGGCACGAAGCGCCAATTTGCTACGCCTTGCCGTGCCGCCTCGTCCAGCCTGTCGAAATTACTGCTTTTTTCGATGTCGACCGCAGCAGCCCGACCGTCCGGCATGACCCGAACCTTGAGCAGCACCTTGCCCTCCTCGCCCAGTCGCCGCGAAAGCGAAGGGTATTTTGGCTCCGGATTGTTCAGGTAAGCGGCGTTGAAGCGGGCAGCGGTGACTACGGGCTGGGCTGACGCGGTTATGTGTGTGGTGGCCGGTTGTGAAACGGGTGGGGCGGCAACCGGGGCAGGACCTGAAAAGGCCGGTGGGGCGCTGGCCTGTTCGGCAGCCAGGGCGATGACCGGGGGTGCTGTCCGGGCTGGCTTTTCCCGCGGGGCGGGTTTGGGCGCCGCGACCTTTTCCGGTGGCGCCGGCGGCACGGCCTGAGCCGCCGAAACACTCTCGGTCAGCTGGACCTGAACCGGGGCGGGCGGCATCACTTCAAGTTGGTCGACGCTCAGCGTCAGCGGATAGAGCAAAACAAGTACGTGCAACGCCAGCGCGATCAGCAAATAGCGACCGCTATGCAGCCACTCTGGAGATTTCGGCTGGGGGAGACGGGGGCCGGCAGACATCCTCCGATTATATCCGTGGCCCCTGTGACAATTTGCCGCATCGGCAACGATGGCCTGAATGCATACAATCCGCGCCTTGTTAAGTTTTTGTTTTTCAACGTTTTTTGATATGGATCAAGCGCCTCTTGTGACTGCGGTTGTTTTGCCTCCACTCGACTGCCAGGAAAAGCCCTTGTCCCGTGGCGAACGCTTGGCGAATGCGACGATGGTCGTGTTGCTGCACGTCATGCTGGCCTACGCCATGTTGTACGTCTCGGTCAAAAATGAATTGATTCAGTTGCCACAGAGCATCAGTGTGCGCTTGCTGCCGATGATCGAAGAGAAGCCGGAGCCAGCCAGGCCATTGCCACCTCCGCCCAAGCCGCAAGTGCGCAAGCAACCGGTGCCCCTGCCGCAGCCGGTCCTCGCCGTGGCCAGTCCGACGGCGACGAGCAGCTTTACCGTCGCGCCACAGCCACCGGTCCCACCACCTCAGCCGGTCGTTGTTCCGCCGGCACCAGCCCCGGCGGCTGTGGTCGCTGCCCGTTTCGATGCCGATTATCTGCACAACCCGAAGCCGGTTTATCCGGCGCTTTCCCGGCGCATGAACGAAGAAGGCAAGGTTTTGCTAAAGGTACGCGTCAGTGGGCAAGGTGCCGCGCTCGATGTGGCCATTTCGAAATCCAGCGGCTTCCCGCGACTCGATGCGGCGGCAGTCGACGCCGTCACACGCTGGCGTTTTGTACCGGCCCGGCGGGGCGATGAAGCAGTTGATTCTTCGGTGATCGTGCCGATCACCTTCGCACTTGAGTAAAAAAGGAAAAACATGCACGAGCAAATGGGCATCGCCCACTTCTGGAGCCAGGGCGATCTGGTTACCCACATCACTGCCCTTATCCTTGCCGCGTTGTCGCTGGCTTCGTGGTCGGTGATTCTGAGCCGGCTGATGTCGGCCTGGCGCGCCTCGCGCTCGCAGGAGCGGGCACTGGCTGCATTCTGGGACGCAAATTCGCTGCCCGAGGCCCTTGAAACCCTGCGTCGTGACGATCCGTCCGGCATCTTCGCTGGTCTGGCGCTGACCGGCGCCCATTCCGCCCAGGCCCACCAGCAGAACGCCGCGCGCGGCATCGGTGCCGGGGTCAATGCCAGCGAATTCGTCACCCGCTCAATGCGCTCGCACATCGTCAATACGCAGGCGCGCATCGAGCGTGGCCTGACTTTCCTTGCCTCGGTCGGCTCGACCGCGCCCTTCATCGGCCTGTTCGGCACGGTCTGGGGCATCTACCACGCGCTGGTCGGTCTCTCCGGCGCGACGCAGGTGGTGCTCGACAAAGTGGCTGGCCCGGTCGGCGAGGCGCTGATCATGACCGCCGCCGGTCTCTTCGTCGCTATTCCTGCCGTGCTCGCCTACAACGCCTTCACCCGCGCCAACCGTCTGGTCGTCGTGCAACTCGACGGCTTCGCCCACGATCTGCACGCCTACCTGACGACCGGCGTACGCGTCGGCGGCAATGTCAATCTGGTCGACATCGGCGCCGCCCGCGCCAGCCGGCAGGTCTGATCATGGCTTTCGGAAGCTTTGATGAGGCTGGCGTTACCCAGCCGATGGCCGAAATCAACACGACCCCGCTGGTCGACGTGATGCTCGTGCTGCTGGTCATTTTCATCATCACCGCGCCGCTCTTTCATCAGGCGGTACCGATCGACCTGCCACAGGTCAATGCCACCAAGCTCGAGGACAAGCCGGAAGTGATCCAGCTCGCCATCGACGTCGACGGCAAGGTTTTCTGGAATGGCGAGGCCATCCACCGCGATGCGCTCGACGCCCGCTTTGCCGCGGCCAGCGCTCGCCAGCCCGAGCTGCACCTGCGCGCCGACCGAAAGGTGGCCTACGAAAAAGTGGCCGATGTGATGGCCGCCGCGCAGCGGGCAAGCATCGTGAAGATTGCATTTCTGACCGAGCCGGGGCACTAGCGTCACGGTGTTTCGTGGGCCGCCGTCGGGAGGCTGGGGTTTCGTTGTTCAAAATATCAAGAGGGGTAAATCGCATGCAGGAGCTTCGATTCAAATTGTCGCCGGTAGCGCTGGCGGTACTCGGCGGCCTGGGGTGTCTGGGTGGCTTGCCGGCCCAGGCCGAGGAGGTCAGGGAGTTGTCGCCGGTCAAGGTCAGTGGCGAGCGGGACACGCGTGTCGTGCCGCTCGATCTGCCGGCCAGCACTGGGTCGCGCCTCGGCGTTACGATCAAAGAAATTCCGGCCAGCGTCGATGTCCTGAGCCAGGAAGTGATGCAGGAACGCGGTGACCGGACGATGGTGGAAGCGGTTGGCAAGGTTGCCGGCATGAACGGTGCCCGAGTTGGCGGTTCGCATACGGGCTTTTCGGTGCGCGGCTTCATCGATAACGGTGTTACCTGGCTTTACAACGGCGTACGGGTTCCCGGCGGCTCCAACATGTCTTCCCGCATTCTCGATACGGCCAACTACGACCGCATCGAAGTCCTGCGTGGCCCGGCAGCGGTGCTCAATGGGGAAGGCGGCACGGGTGGAACGATCAACCTGATTTCACGGGCGCCCAGTTTCGCGGCGCAGCCGTTCGAAGTCGACTACGCGTTGTCCAGCTACAACTCGCATCGCTTCCATGCCGGTACCGGCGGCGCCATCAAGGATGACGCCGTGGCCTATCGTGCCGATATCAGCACCAATCGCTATGGCAGCCATGTTGACGGCGAACGGACGACGCTCGACCGGTTTACCGGGTCGGTTCTTTTCAAGTTCAGCGATACGCTGAAACTGACCCTTGAGCTGGACAAGATGCGCGACGATGTCAAAGACTTCTACTACGGCACGCCGCTGGTCAACGGCAAGATCGATCGCTCACTGCGCGACATCAACTACAACAACCTGACCGACAATGTGTACGAATCGGACACCACCTGGCTGCGGGCCAATCTGGAGTGGCATGCAACGCCGGACATCGAAGTGCGCAACCAGATGTACTACTACGACTCCTTCCGGAACTGGCGCGATGTAAACGATTTCAAATACAACGCGGGCGCTGTTCCGACGGTCACGCGGACGACCTGGTCAGACCTCGATCACGATCACCAATTGCTCGGCAATCGGCTGGATGCGCTGTTCAAGGGGAAGATCGGCGGCCTGGACAATCGTTTCCTGATCGGTGCCGACATCAACCGCACGGACTACAAGACGAATCGCAACGGCTTCCCGACTGGTGTCGAGGCGCCGGTGAATGCCTATTCCCCGCCGGCTGTGAATTTGAGTAGCGGTACAAGTATCTTCAAGTCCCTGGCGCGTGATATCACCATCGAGCAGGCAGCGGTTTTTGTCGAGGACCAGTTGTCCGTCACGAAGAACCTCAAGCTGGTCGGCGGTTTGCGCCACGACCAGTTCAAGACGGAATGGATCTATTACGATCAGGCCGGTGCACCCCGTGAAACGAAGAGCCATAACTTCAACTCCTGGCGCGTCGGTGCTGTTTACGACCTGACGCCGGAAGCCACGGTGTACATCTCCTACGCGACGGGGGTCGAACCCGGCGGCACCCTGCTCGCGCTGAACCGAAACCAGAGCCAGCTGGATCTGACGACGGCCCAGCAGCTGGAAGTCGGCGTCAAGCAGGGGTTCTGGAGCGGCAAGGGCGAGTGGACTGCGGCGCTCTATGACATCCAGAAAAAGAACGTATTCGTACCGGATCCGCTCGCGCCGTCGAGGCGCCTGCCGATCGGGAAGCAGTCCTCGCAGGGCGTCGAGCTGAGCCTTGGTCTGAGACCGACAGAGCAGTGGCAAATCGATGGCAACATCGCCTACGTCCATGCCCGCTACGACGAGTACTCAACCGGCAACCCGCCGGTTTCGCTGAATGGCAACGAGCCGCGTCTGGTTCCGAAATGGATGGCCAACCTCGGCGTCCGCTACATGCCGACCGCCGCCTGGACCTTTGCTGCCTGGGCAAGGCATGTGGACAAGGCCTACATCAACGACGCCAATACGCTTGAACTGCCGGCCTACACGACGCTCGACCTGTCGGCGGACTACAAGCTCAGCAAGTCCATGGACGTGGGCTTCCGCGTGCGCAACGCTACCGACGAGCTGTATGCCGAGTCCTCGTACGGTCAGTCCGCCCAGGTGATGATTGCCAATCCGCGAACTTATGAGCTGTCGCTGCGCATGCGGTTCTGATCCTGCCGGGCCGGGTACGCGGAACGAAGGCAAGGGCCGGCGTTCCGCGTACCCGGCCGGGGTTTCGATGACCCCATGGTCGGCAAACACTAAATCGGGATGGATGCATCGGTGATTCGCCGCATTTTTGTCTTGCTCCACCGCTACATCGGTCTGGTCATCACGCTGTTCCTGATCACCGTCGGTCTGACCGGCTGCCTGCTGACATTCCAGCCCGAGTTGAACCGGCTGGTGACGCCGCACCTGTTCCCGGCCGAGCGGGGCGGACGTCCGCTCGATCTGGCGACCCTGGCCGAGCGTGCCCGGCGGATACTGCCCGCAGCGCAAATCAACCTGATCGACGTCGGAGCGCCGGAAACGGTGATCGTCCGCTATGAACCGGGCAAGGTGCCGGGATTGGAAAGCGCTGTCACGGCGGGCTACCACGAACTGTTTCTCGATCCGGTCAGCGGTGACGAGCTCGGCCGCCGTGTTGCCGGGACCGGATTGCCCACGGGGATGGACAATCTGATGCCGTTCATCTTCCGCTTGCACTACAACCTGTCGCTGGGCGATCTGGGCATGTGGTTGTTGGGCATTGCTGCCCTGCTGTGGACCGTCGACTGTTTCGTCAGCTTCTTTCTCACCTTGCCGGCAAGGGGGCGAACGCGCAGTTCACCGGCTACCGGCGTTCAACGCCGCAGTTATTGGATGCGCTGGAAGCCTGCCTGGCTCGTCAAGTGGCAGGCTTCCGCCTTCCGGCTCAACTTCGATCTGCATCGCGCCGGCGGCCTGTGGACCTGGTTTGCCTTGCTGATCTACGCCTGGTCCAGCGTGTACATGAACCTGCACGACAGCGTTTACGCGCCCGCTACCCGGCTGTTTCTCGATTATCCGGCGCCCTACTGGGAACTGCCCCGGCGGGAAACGCGGCTGGAACAGCCTGGGCTGGATTGGCTACAGGCAGTCGGCACTGCCCAGCGCCTGATGGCTGAACAAGCCGTTGCGCAAGGCTTCACCGTGGATAAGACGGTCTCCATGCGCCTTGACCGGGCAAGGCACCTTTACATCTACCAGGTGCGCAGCAGTCGCGATATTCAGGATCGGCGTGGCAGAACGCGCCTTGTCCTCGACGCCAATACGGGGGAGATGAAGCAACTGCATCTACCTACCGGCCAGCACAATGGCCTGACCGTGACGATGTGGCTGAACGCGCTGCACGATGCGAACGTGTTCGGCTTGCCGTATCGCATCTTCGTTTCGATGCTGGGTTTGTTGATCGTGATGCTGGCGAGTACCGGCGTGTATGTCTGGTGGAAAAAACGTCGGGCCAGAACTTCGTCCGCTTAGCGAAGAATCCTGTCCATCAGCCCGCCATGGCCAGATGGTAACTGCGTGTTGCGTGCACGCCTTCGACCTTGATCGGCAGCAAGACCTTGGTCCTTTCCAGCGCCTTGATGATGCGCGAGATGGTCTCGAAGCGCAGGTCGGTGATGTCGGCAATATCCTGCCGGGTTGGCAGAACGACCTGACCGGCACTGTCGGTGAATAGCCGGATCAGGCCAAGTACCCGATCCGCCGCCTGACCGCCGCGCAGGGCGACGACTTCGGCTGCCCGTTGCTGGGCCTGGGCGAGCGAGGCGAGCAGTGATTCGCCGGCCAGCGCGCCAACTCCCTCTGGCCACGGCGAAAGCTGGCACTGGGTCAGTGCCGTGGCCGAGAAGGTGTAGCAGCCAAAGAGCAGCGTTTCGCAGCCGAGGATGTCGCCGGGGACGGCGAGGCTGGCAAACGAGGCGTTGCTTGCCGAGCTGACGTTATCGAGCCGGACGACGCCGCTGTTGAGCCGCCAGGCGAGGCCATCGGCGCCGGCGTGAAAGATGCCTTCGCCGGCCGCCAGTTGGCGCCCGGTGCGCTGGGCGCCGGGGGAAATGCCACGGTCGACCGGAAAAAACAGCTTAATTTGAAAACTCCTCGCTTAGTCGAAACTGACCTGGGCCTTGAGCCATAGCGTGCGGCCCGGTTCGTTGATGCGGAAGGTCTGGTCGTAGCCGGTGACGGCGGCGCCGCCGCGGCTGATGTGTTCGGCGTAGGTCTTGTCGAACAGATTGTCGACCCCGGCCGAGAGGAGCACGGCACGGCTCGGCCGGTAGCTGGCGTTCAGCGAGAAGACGCCGAAACCACCGGTAGCGCCAATGTCCTGGCCAACGATGTTGCCCTTGTTGAGGTCGTAGCGTTTTTGTCCGGCAACCAGGCGGAGCAGCGAGCCGACTGACCAGGTGCCGTTGTTCCAGGCCAGGCCGAGGCGGCCTTCGAGCGGCGGGATCTGCGCGAGCGGGGTGCCGTCGGTTTCGTTTTCGCCGCGGACATAGGCCAGCGAGCTGTCAATTTTCCAGTTGCTGTCGATCTGGTAGGCGGCGCCGATTTCGCCGCCCCAGGTATGGGCGTCGATGTTGCGGACGATCGACACGGTGCGGGCCGGCGTCGCCTTGACGACGCCCGACTGGACCAGGATGTAGTCGTCGATCTCGTTGTAGAACCCGGAGGCCGAGAAGGAGACGGCGCCGAGGTGACGAATCCAGCCGATGTCGAGCTGGTTGGTCTTCTCGGGCCTGGTGTTGAAGGCGCTGGTCGACGTCGCGCTTTCCTTGCTGGCCGACACCGTTTCCCAATAGTCGGGGAAACGCTCGCTGTGGCCGAGGCCGGCATAGAGCGTCGAGCCGGCCTGCAGCTCGTGTTCGTAACGGGCGAAGCCGCTGGTCAGCGTGCTGTCGCGCGTCTGGCCGGCCGTCGGGTTGGCGACGGTGGTGGCGCCCATGCCGGTGCCGAGGCGCAGCGTGGTGCGCTGGTCCTGGGCTTCCCAGCTGTCGCTGCGCAGGCCGCCGATGACGCGCCGGGTGTCGGACAGATGCCAGGTCGCTTCGCTAAACAGGCCAAAGTTGGTGAAATTGGCATCTTCGGTCCGGCTCAGTTGTTCAAAAGCCGGCACCGCCGTCATCGACGAGGCGCTGCGCAGGGTGTGAATGTTGCGCTGGTAATCGGCGCCCAGCGTCAGTTGCAGCATGTCGGCCGGGCGCAGGGCGACGGCGAGGCGACCGCCGGTCGTTTCGCGGTCCGGGTTGCTGACCATGTACATGCTGCCGGCCGGCTTGGTGCGCAGCGAGTAGTTGTCCATGACGTGATCGACGTAGTTGTAATAAACCTGCGCTTCGATTTTCTCGATCAGGCTCGATACCTGGCGCGTTTCGAACTTGAGGCCGACGTTCTGGCGGTCGAACTTGACGCCATCCATGGTCCGGTCGCCGTAGGCCGCTTCGCCGTCGCTCTTGAGCACGGAGAGTTCGAGGCGGGTGTTGTCGTTCGGCGTCCAGCCCAGCGTCGCGCCGGTGCTCCAGCGCGTGTAGGCGGAATTGACCTTGTTGCCGTCGCCGTCTTCGTAGTCGTCGCTGCTCGACCGCGTGCCGTTGATCTGGGCGTAGAACTCGGGCGTCCCGGCGCGGGCGTCGATGACCTGGTCGTTGCGGCCGAAGCTGCCGGCGGTCAGGCTGCCGTTGAAGCGGTAGCCGGTTTGCGCGAAGCGCCGGATGTCGCGCTCGAAGAGCACGGTGCCGGCCGAATTGCCCGGGCCGTGGCTGACCGTTTGCGGGCCCTTGAGAATGGTCACGCGATCGTAGGATTCGGGGAAAACGTAGGCAGTGGGCGGGTCCATGCGGTTACCGCAGCCGCCAAGAATGTGTTCGCCATCGAGCAGGATGTTGAGGCGGGAGCCGGCCATGCCGCGCAACACCGGGTCGCCGTCGGTGCCGCCCTTGCGGATGACGCTGAAGCCGGGCACGGTTTTCAGGTAGTCGGCGCCGTCATGGGCCGGGATCGGTTGCTTCGGAGCCTTCGGGTCGGTGACCACCTTGAGCGGTTCGTCCATTTGCGCGGCCGTGACGACGACGGTGTCGAGTACGGTGGTTTGCGCCATGACCGGCAAGCTGCCGGAAAATGCGACAGCCATTGCGGCGGCCAGCGGACGAAGGTGGTACCCCATGAAACTCTCCCTGAATTATTGGTATTGGTGTTTAAACGCGCGCTGATTGTCCGGGAGTTGGCGGGCGGCGGGAATGCGACAAATTGTCGCGCGGCAATTTGTCTAATTCCAATGGGGGTAGTGGCGCCGTAGGATTCGACGCTTCTTTTCCCGCGCAGGAGTCAGTCCATGTCAGGAATGCCGATTCGTTTTCTTGTCGCCCTTTGGCTCTCGGTGACCAGCCTTTCCGTCATGGCCGGCACGGCCGACGCCGACTTGCGGACGGCTGCAAAGTTGCACAAGGCCGGCGATACCGGGCGGGCGGTGGCGATCTGGAAGGACTGGGCGGCCAAGGGAAATGTCGATGCCGCCTACAACCTGGCGGTGATTCACCAGTACGCTGACGGCGTGCCGCTCGACTATGCGGCGGCGCTGCGCTGGTACCGGCAGGCAGCCGAGCTGGGTGACAAGGTGGCGCAGATGCAGATCGGCCTGATGTACCAGGTCGGTCAGGGCGTGGCGGCTGACGAAGCCGAGGCGCACCGCTGGTTTACGATGAATCGCAAACACCATCTGCACCACGAACATGAGCCGCAAATGGTCGCCTGGCGAGAGCAGGCGCTGGCCTTGATCGAGGAGCGCGACCGCCGCGAACAGGTGGCGGCTTCGCGGGCAAGCTCAGCCCTGGTTGTTGCCGAACTCAGACGCCGGGCCGGGATCAATGCCGGGCGTCCGACCGAAACGGCGGCGCTGGACGCAGCGACGACGATACGCTGAGCGCGGCCGGCATTTCAATTTTGGGCGTTTTTTCCGGTTGACCGTGGCATCCGCATCGGCTGGCTGTTTTGTGCGCCAGCCGCCCGGAATCCGCCTTAGCTGGCGGTAACGCCGTTCAGCTTGTCGAGCGCTTCGCGCAGTTTTCCCGGTTCGTCGAGACGCAGCATCTTGCGGACGTTGGGGGCGATTTCGTTGACGTCGGACTTGAGCACGCGGTTCTTGACCTTGAGAATTTGCGACGGGTGCATCGAGAAAATGCGCAGGCCCATGCCGAGCAGCAGGCGGGTGAGGTCGGGATCGCCGGCCATTTCGCCGCACACCGAAACCGGGATGTCGGCTTTTTCGGCCATCGACAGCGTGTGGGCGAGCAGCATGAGCACAGCCGGGTGCAGCGGGTCGTAGAGGTTGGCGACCTGCTCGTCCGAACGGTCGATGGCCAGGGTGTACTGGATGAGGTCGTTGGTGCCGATGGACAGGAAATCGAAATACCGCAAAAACACGTCGACCATGAGCGCGGCGGCGGGCACCTCGATCATGGCCCCCACCTTGACCGGGCCGTACGCCAGGCCACGGGCGTTGAGCTGGCCGCGTGCCCGGTCAATGAAAGCCAAAG
>VIKE01000089.1 GCA_008080565.1 Rhodocyclaceae bacterium
GCATGCGTCGTAGCTCATCTGCAGGATGAAAAACACGGAGATGAACACCAGCGCAGAAATCCATGCCGGCAGGGGTTTCTGAGGCCGATTGGTGCGGGCTACAAACTGCTCGAACGATTCATTCATTTTCGAGAATGGTTTTTACTCTGACTGTGTCAGCCCTAGGAGACATCAGCTTACCTTGTCATAAAGCATGCCGCGCAGTTTCAGACAGCCGGAGATGGGGAAACTCAATGCGAATTATATCCACGTCTTAATTACGCAGGTCCGGCACTCATATCAAGTGGGTACTCAGGGGAAAGATCAGAATCCACAATTAAAATCTGCGGCTCGATTCTCGCTTGAGATACAAATGTTACAGAGGCCCATTCCTGACCCTCATTTGTCATGCCAACTTCGACATATAGGGCATATTGTCCTGATGGCACATCGAAACATCTGGAATCCGTGATGCTTCCAATTTCGACTTCGTTATTGTCTATCTCGAACGGAACTGCAAAGGCCCTGATTGCCGATGTATTTGGTTTAAATTCACTATCGACAATGATGGAAAGCTTGCATAGCCCTTCCTCTTGGAGCATTCGGAAGGAAACGCTATGATTCCGCCATGCAAATCCTTGCTTAACATGTCGCTCCGACCAATCATTAAATGGTTGATTGAGCGACGGTAAGAAGACCGAGATTTGCGAATAAGAATAATAGAGATCAAAAGTAGTCATAGCACTATGGGACAATTTTAATCCTAACTTTGTCGCCTGGTGACGAGCCTCTCAACTGATTTCCGATTGATGCGCCAGACCCCATGTTATCTGACGGCGAGATATATCTAACGCTAGCACCTTTTCCTCCTTCGGCAGACCAAGCGGGCGGATATTCATCTCTTTGTGTTCCGGGAATCGGAGGATAACCACTCAATGCTTCCGCTCGGCGCTTGGGAATGTCTTTCGGATCTCCAACGGTAAGGTCTGCAGGCTGACCAGAGGCTATTGCATCCTGAATATGCCCAGTAGACTCAGGATACCGGGTCGAGGATATCTCCGGTTCTTTTGCTTGGTTAAAAATCAGGTTTCCGACATTCTCGACGAACTGTCGCGGCTGATCCAGGATGAAATCAAGCGCCCGCTGAACTTGCCCTGCGACACTCGGCGGCGTACCAGTCGCCAAGCCAGTTGCAGCTTCATAACCACCCAAATCCGGCTTTTGTTGAATCCCCTGATACCCTGGCGTCCCGGCCAACGCCCCGGCAACGGCTCGGCCGGGGATGGCGCCGAGACCAGCACACATCGGAGCGCAGGCGATCTGGGTAGCGCCACTCATATCGATATAGCTGCTGTTGTTGATCAGGCTCTGCAGCAGTTCCGGCGAGATCGCAAACCAGCCCATCGGATCAATGAAGTTGACCGGATTATTCCGCACATAGGCATACGGACTCACCGCATCCGCCATCCCGGCCGGATCTCGCGAGAGGAAGCGGGCAATGCCCGGATGCTGATACCTCGCCCTGAAATACGTCAGCCCGGTCGCATCCGGCTCTCGTCCGGTAAAGCCATACGTCGGGGTGGTGCCAGTGGCAGCACCCTTGTTCCCCCAGGCATCGAAGCGCTGGCTGGAAATCAGGCTGCCGGCACCGTTGACCGTAGCAATCACGCTGCCCAGCCCGTCCTGCAGATAAGCCGTCTGCGTCGCCGCCGGGCTGTTGGTCGCGCCGGTCAGACGCAGCAGCGGTTCATCCGCCCCGAAACCGTGGGCGTAGACCGCCGCCGGCATGCCGGCCAGCGTGCCTGTCCACTCGGCATGAATGTCATCCCCGTCGTAGCCGTAGTGCGTCGTGACCCCAGCACTGGTCTTCTTCAGTCGTCGGCCCGAATTGTCGTAGGCGTAGCTCTCCGCCACGGCATTGGCGCCGGTGCGGGTGGCCGTGAGCAGGTGATCGAGCGCATTCCAGGCTAGGGCCAGTGTCGTGGCGCCGGTGCCGCTCGCCGTGCAGTCGCTCGCCGTCCTGGTGGCGGTCGTGCCTTCGCAGAGTTTCGTCAGATGCCCGTCGGCATCATGCACCGCGCCGCCGATCAGGGTGCCGCTGTCGTTGGTCTGGCGAATCTCGCTGAGCTGGTGCGCCAGATCATAGAGATAGGCGGTGGTGCCACCGGCATTGCTCTTCGCTCGCCGGTTGCCATAGATATCGTAGCTGGTGGTTTCGGCCGTACCGTCGCTGGCGCTGGTCAGGCGGTCCAGATTGTCGTAGCCATAGGTCCAGTTCTTCGCCGTCCCGTTGATGGTTTCGGCGTGGGTGGCGCGTCGGCCTTGGCTGTCGAGGGTGTAGATATGGCTGGACAGCGTGGTGGTGCTGAACAGGTTTTTCTTGTCCTTCAGGCTGCCGTCTTCAAACCAGCTTTGCGTGGTTCTGAGGCCGGAGTTCAGGCGCTTCTCGATGAGCCGCCCGCCGGCATCCCAGACGAAGCTGATGTGCTCGCCATTGGGCGCGGTCAGGCTGCTGATCCGGCCGACACCGTCGTAAGCAAAGCTGGTGCTGTGGCCGTCGCTGTCAACCACACGGGCCAGACGGCCACCGGGGGTCCAGGTGTAGGTGAGGCTCTTGTTTGCCCGGCTATCGATGACGGATTGCAGGCGATGCGCGCTGTCGTAGCTGTAGTCGTAGGCAACGACGGTCTGGTTCGCTCCGTCTTTGGTCTCGGCGCGGGTGACTTGACCGAGCGGGTTGCGGCTGTAGCTGGCGGTCTGGGCGCCGGGAACGGTTCTCGATTTGAGTTGGCCTTGTGTTTCACCCGTACCACCCTTGGCCCCGTAGGCGTAGGTGGTGGTCTGGCCGGCCGCAGCCTGGACCGGCGTCTGGCTGGAAACGAGTTCGCCATGGACATTCCAGGTCCATTTCCAGACCTTGCCGAGTTGATCGGTCTGGGTCAGCTTGCGGCCGAAGTCGTCGTAGGTGGCGCTGAATTGTTTCTTGACGTTGACGCCATCCAGCGTGCAGGTCGTGCTCGTGGTGTCGGTGGTGCTGCCGGCCCAGATTTCGGCGACGTTGCCCAAGGCGGTATAGACGGTGCAGGTCACCGGGCGGCTGGTGTCGGTGAGGGATACACTCGGGCCAACGGCACGCGTCAGCCGGCCGAGTTCGTCGTAGAAGCGGACGCTGTCGCGGATCGTGCCATCGGCGGCGACGGCGTTGATCTTGGTCGGGCGCCCCGCCCCGTCGTACTGGGCGATCTCGACGGCGCGGCTCTGCGTCTGGCCGGTGATGCTCGGCAGGCTGCTGCGCTTGAGTTGGCCGTCCTGCGTGCTGTCGTAGTAGTCGTAACTCGTCGTCAGGCCGTTGGGACTGAAACTGACGCGGTGGCCCTCTTCGTTGTAGGCGCCGGTGATGCGGCCCATGGGGTCGCGGTCGAAGCCGAGCGTATAGCCGTCGGCGCCGGTGGTGGCGATCAGGTGGCCGAGATTGTTGTAACGGTTGAGGGTGGCGTTGCCGGCGTAGTCGACCTGGCGCTCCAGGCGGTCGAGGTCGTCCCAGGTGGCGTAGTGGCCGTCGAGGTAGGCGCCGGCGATGGTCAGGCCAACGTTGACCGGGTTGCCGTTGGCATCGTAGGTCGTGGCCCAGGTGTTGCCACGCCCGTCGGGAGATTTGATCGGGCGGTCGAGCGCGTCGTAGTCGCTGTCGGCGGCATACCAGGCGGCGTCTGGGCCGCGTTTCTGGCGACCGAGGCTGTCGTAGCTGAAATCCGCGAAGGTGTCGCTTTCCAGCGATCCCGGCGTGCCGTCCTTGTCGCCCTTCCGGGTCAGACTGGTGACGTTGAGCTGGTTGGCGTCGTAGGCACTTTCAAGGCTGGGGCCGACACCGCTGATGGGGTTGCCCAGGCTGGCCGCGGACCAGTCGCGCAGCCGGCGAACCAGTTTGGGATTGCCGACGCTGTCACCCTGGTACTGGCTCCAGGCGACGATGTTGGCACTGGCTGGTGCGGTGTTGGCGACCGGGACGATGCCGGCCTTGAGCTGGATGCTGTCAGTCAGGTTGCCGGCGGTATCGTAGCGGTTCAGCGTCCAGTTGTTGGCCGCATCCTTGAGCCGTTGCGGCTGGCCGAGGGCGGTGTGGTCGCGATATTGCAGGGTCTTGCCGCTGGGCAGCGTAACGTCGGTCAGGTTACCCAGGGTATCGTAGGCGTACTGGGTGGTCTGGCCGTTGGCGGCGGTCTTCGACAGACGCAGGTGAGTGCGTCCGGCGGTCTGGTCGTAGCTGTAGGTGGTGTCGGCCCCGGCTTCGTCGGTGATCGAGATCGGATTGCCGTATTTGTCGAACAGGAAGGTCCGGACATTGCCCTGACCGTCGACTTGTTTGGCTTCACGGCGGAATTCGGCCCAGGTGAAGGTGGTGGCCGAGGCGGTCTGCAAGGTGCCGCCGTTGGCGAACGGGGTGTGGCGGAAGACGCGACCGTTGGCGTAGTACTCGAAACGCATGCCGTTGCCGCGCGGCAACTGGTATTGCTTCATGGCGTGGGCCAACTTGGCGCCATCGGCGGCAGTGTAATACTGATAGGTAACGGCGGGTTGGGTGCCGGCGACGGCCAGCGGGTTCTTGAAGGTGGTCAGGTCGCCATTGCCATCCACCGTGTATTGCCAGTTGCGGCCGGACCAGTCGCTGATCTGGTTGATGCGGCTGCCAACATAGGTGAAGGTCAGCGCCCGGTTGAGGCCGTCGGTGACGGTGCACAAATTGTTGCCGCAGGTGGCGTTGTAGGCCAGCGTCAGGGTGTTGTTGTTCTTGTCGCTGATCGAAAGCAGCCGGGCTTTCTGGCTGGTGTCGGTAGCCGTGCCGTTCACGCTCTCGAAGACGTATTTCATGCCTGAGCGCTCGGTGATCCGGTAGGTGCCGTTGGCCAGGCGTTCGACGGTGGCGTAAATGCCGGCCGGGGCGCTGATGCTGGCGCCGACGGCGATGTTGCCGCTGCTGTGGCCGCTGGTCGAGAAGAAGCGTTCGCCGCCGGTGCCATCGTTCCAGCCGAGTTTGGCGACGCCGCCTTCGACACCGTAGAAGCGGATGAAGTGATTGAAGCTGTGCGTCCAGCCGTAGCCCAAGGGGCCGTCCTTGGCATTGCTGCTGTTGTACCAGCGCTCGAAGACCAGGGGCAGGCCGCCACGGCCCTTGATGGCGATGTCGCGTTCGTTGTGGATCAGGTTGCCGGTGACCATGTTGACCATGTGCCACCGGCCGTGGTGCAGGAGTTGATACCAGAACTCCAGGCGGCGATGGTAGCGTTGATATCCGCGATGATCCCGCTGTTGGTGCCGGTGTTGTAAACATCCCCGACCGAGGTGCCAACGCCGCTGCCGCCGTAGGTCGTGCCGCCGTCGCCTGACGTACCCGTGCCGGCCGAGGGTTCGACGGTGACGCCGCCGCTATAGGCGCTGATCGGAAAGCCCGCTTGGGCCGGGTTGGTGGCGAAGTTTTCGGTGTAGAACGCGGCGCCCTTCCAGCCCGTGCTGTCGGGGTACTGGATCAGACTACGGGGTATGGTCAGCTTGAAGCCGGCATTAACGTAGGCCGTTTCGATCTGGGCCACATGCGAGGCCGAGTAATTGAGGGCGCTGTTGGCATTGCTGGTCAGCTTGCTTTTCTGGGCATTTGCAGGATTTCAATGCCCTGTTCCTTGGCAAACTGCATGCCACGCGTCGTCGATACCGCATCGAGATTGGCCGTTTCCTGCCAGATGAAGGCTTCGTAAGCGGAACCGGCGAAGCCGCCGAGCTTGAAGGCGCGGAAATCACCCGTCGTGCCATCCAGCTTACTACTGCTGGAGAGACTACCCGGCCAGTCGACCAGGAAGCCCTTGCGGAACAGTCCATACGGCAGGTCGAACAGGTAATTGACCTTGACCTGGGCCGAGGTCAGACCCAGGCTGACGCCGGTAGTACCCGACTCGCCGAAGAGGCGCCCGGCATCACGCGTGGCATCGACGACGTAGCGGCTGTATTTGGAAGCGGTGAGATTGAGAAATTCGCCTTCGATGGCGTCGCGTGCCACTTCGGAGGCATTCGGGTTGCTGTTGTTCCGGACGGCGGCGAGGAGATTCTCGGTGCGCTTGGCGAGATAGGTATCCGAGGTGTGCCAGGCGTTGGCGTGCAGGGCTTGCAGGCTGGCGGCGGCAATGTTGGCGTACTTGGTCGAACTGACTACGCCGGCATTGTTGGTCAGTTCAGCGACGGTCACCGAAAGCTGCAGCACGTTGTCCGAAGAGCACAGCGTGGTGGTTCCGCTACCCGCCTCCTTGGTCTGTTCGACCCCATCGAGACGCAACACCGGCACGACATTGGCGGTGGCGGCACAGGTCGGCGCCAGCGAGGGATCGACGCTGTTCAGCCAGGTATCGTAAGCCGTCTGATCACCGGCCGTAGCCCCGCGGAAAGCCAGGGTCAAGCGCGAGGTGGCGACATCGGCGAGATTGAGGGTTTTCTGGGCAAGCAGATTGCCGTTGAAGTTTTCCGGGTTGGTGCCGCTCTTGTTGCGGACCGAGACTTGCAAGCGGTAACGATGGCGGTCCGGCAAGGCGGCAGTTTCGGCCGATTCGCCGGCCACACCGCTCCAGCTATCGTAGCTGACGACTTCATAGGGCGGGACGATGGGCAGAATATCAAAGTTAGTACGCTTGATTTCGCTCTTATAGGGAACGTCTTCCAGTGTGTTATTGGCGTAGTTGGGCGCCTTGGTCCGGGCGTGGGCCTCGACTTGGTCCGCGAAATTCTCCTGCGGCAAGCGATAGCGGCCCTGAACATCAATACGACTGGCCAGCCAGCCGGCGTAATCGAAATCGAAGTTGCTATCGACCGCGATACCCGCCTGGTAGCGATGATCCTTGTAGGAAGCGTCAAGCGGCACCCAGCGATGGCCGGAGTCGTCAAGGGCGGCACCGCGATAGGCGCTGTACGGTAAGCAGGCTTCGACCCAGACATGGGCCAAACCAATGCTGTTCGTGCCATAGCTGGCGGAAGGATTGCCATTGGCGGAAAGGACACCCGCTGCGCCCTGATAGGTTTTGGCACCGATCCAGCGCGGACCGCGCCCATCGGCACCTTTGGCCGTGCTGTCCAGCACACGCACCGTGCCGCGCACATAACGGGCCGGCACGTTCGAGGCCCGCAGGAGGGCGATCAACAGGCTGGCCTGATCGGTCGCGCCACCGGCCTTGGCCCACAGGGTGGAAACCCCGCCTTTCATGGAACCAAAATAGGGTTCGTAGGCAACGTTTTGATTGACCCAGGCGAAGATGCGCGCCGGGTTGTAGTCCAGTTCCTTGACCAGGGCCTGGATATCGGCGTGGCTTTTCGGGGCCTCTGGCGTATCTGCCAAGTCGGCGGCGCTATAGCCACAGGCGCTGGCTTCGGAAGGTGTGGAACGCAGGGCCGCATGCATCAAACCACCAGCATTGACATAGTGGTGGCGCAACAACCACAGGGTATCTCCGACAAAACGGGGGGCTTCGCTGGCGGCCGGCAGCGTTTTCGTCGGCTGTGGTTCGCTCTGCTTCCAATTGGGGGCAGGCAATGGGGCGACCGGCCGCGCGGCCGTCCAGGCGTCAATCCGTTGGGCGGCTTGGCGAGAACGTGGTCCAAGCGTGTTGCGATCAGCCTTTTCCAGAGAACCCAGATCGCTGTCCAGGGCATCGAAACGGCTCACCAGTTGACGGCGCAGTTCGCGGGCTTCGGCTGCGCTCCGCTTGGCACCACGCCCTTCCGCGGCCTGCGCCGAGGCATCGATGCGGGTCAGGACTTCGTCGCGCAGGCTGCGGATTTCCTGGCGCTTGGCGGCGGCTTCGGAACGTCGGCTGGTCAGTTCGCCATCATCCTGGCCGCTCTTGGCATCGCCAGACTGTAACTGAGCTCCGGTCTTTTCGCCTCGACCTGCCAGGGCGCGAGTTTCTTGAAGGTGGCGCTCAAGCGAACTGGCCAAAACATCGTCGCGGCCATGCTGCGCCGCCCGGACTGCCTGGAGCGCCTCAGCCGGGATCGCCGGTAGCTCCTTATTAGGCCCGGCGTGGACGAGTCCGCCGGCAATCGTCGAAGCAAGGATAAGAGAGCGGGTCAGGGACAGGCTGCGCATGGGAGTCTCGTCAGGAAATTTGCATCGAAGTCGGGTGGCCGCTCAAGCGGACTTGCGGCGAATGGCTGTCAGCAGCGCCCCACCGAGGACGAACAGTGCCCAGGCCGGGAGGGGAACATCGGCGTTGCCTCCGTCGGCGACCAGTTCGGCAACATCAATACGACCGATGACCAAGGTGGTCAGCCCTCCGGCATCGGCAATCTCGTAATCGAAAGCGTAGCTGCCGGCGCTGGTCGGCGTGCCGCTGACCGTGCCATTGGCGGCTACGGTAAGGCCCGGCGGGAGAACGCCATCGGTTTTGGTGAAACTGAACGGAGCCGTCCCGGTGCTGGGGGTCAAGCTGTAGGTGAAAGCTTGTCCCAAGGTGGCAACGACAGCGAAGGAGCTTGCCGTGACCCCGGCTTGGGCGTTGCCGTTGGTAGACAGTGGACTCTGCGCATCGGCAACGGCGGTCTGGGTACCCAGTTGCTGCTCGACGACATCGGGCAGTCCATCGCTATCTGCATCGGCAATCTGCGGGCCGCTGGCGGTCGGGAGGGCGGCCAGGATACGGGCTGTCACAAAGGGATCGGAACGCCAACTGCCATCGGTGTTTTGCTGGCTGGCCAACCAGGTTTGCGCCTTGGTGATGGCGGCACTGGCCGTGGCATCGCCTTCGGCCGCGAAGGGCGCGAGCGCCCGCACGGCCAAGGCGGTAGCAACCGGGCTCGGGGTCTCCAGGGCACCGCTCTGCGGGCTTCGCTCGGCGAAAGCGCCATCGCCATTGGCTTGGGCGAGAAGCCAAGTCTTGGCATTGGTCATGCCGGTATCGATAGCTGCTGGCGACGTCCGGGAACACGCACTGCCATTCAAGAAACGATTGGCCTGACGCTGTTTCTTGAGTTCGAACAGGGTCAGTGCGGTTGCACTGAGCGAACCATTGAGGGCATGTGTCGGCTGACCATTTTCGGGTAGGGCGTAAGGCCAGCTTCCGCTCCAGGGAGCTGCCGTCAGTTGCGCATTGAGTGTCTGGCAGAGGACGGTGACGGTCAGCTCGGTAGTGTCGCCCGAATAGGAAACGCCCGCACTGCGGATGGCGCCATAGGCGAGTGCCGTATCCGACAAACTTGCGGCGTAACCGGGAAACGGTCCCCACAAGGCCGTATTGCCGGTCGAGATGTTCCCGGCCTTGGCGACTGAAATGTTACGGTCGTCACGTAGCGTTCCCGCGATGGTCGTGGCATCTCGGCCGGCTGCAGCCAGGGCCATCGCCTGCCAGGCCCGGGAATCAACGCTGGCACCCGGCGCGTTGGCCAGCCAAGAGAGCGCCCGGCCGTATTGCGGCGATTTACTCATGCCGCCGGCGATCATTGCCTCAACTGAGGCCGCTGTCGCTTGGGTATCAAGTCCCTGGAGGCCACTGAAGGAACCGTCGCCCTTCTGAGTCTGCACCAGCCATTTGAGGCCCTTGGCTCGCGCCTCATCGACAGTTGCGGCCCAGCCGCTGGCTGGGAGGGTCGTCAATGCGGCAAACAGCAGCGGGACGGATAACAGCGATGCGGACAGGCGCATGACTTCCCCAAGGTGTCGGGGGGATCGGCGCTCCCCCTCGGTGGTCGATGGCCAATGCGATTTGCATTGGCCGTTTATGACCGCACCTTACAATGGAGATATGACAATGCGTAGGGCATTGAAACTGGATTACTGAGCCGTTCGGCTTATGTATATATCATTTAAGTAATAGCGGCGCAAAATCGTTCAAAAATGGAAGGATGCCGGCTTTCTTGCTATATTCCAACGTCCTTGTTGTGGAGTCGCGTCATGGCCAATGTCGATCAAGCCGAGTGGCAAGCGTATAGCGCCGATCCCGGATTTCAGCGCTATCTCGGGGTTTGCAAGGCGTTCGATCCGGTGGGCATCGAGCGGGCACTGAACACCGACGAGAAATCGGGGAGTTTCGATTTCCAGCGGGTGATTATCGCTGCTTATCTGGAGGATTGCGAAGCTGGGGCGGTCAGTGCCTGACAGCGTGTTTTTGCGATTATTTTCCTCGGGCCGGGATGAGGCTTCGGTACTGTCCACCATGAAAAACAGGTGGAGGAATGGGGCTTTGCGTGTTGCCGGCGACAGTTTGCCAACTTCATACCCCGATAACGCAATCTGAGCTTCCTGTTCCCATCCTTCAATCGCTCGCACAGATTCCCACATGTCGTCAGCCGATTCACACCGCCTAGTCATACTCAACGTTCAGGAAATAGACGAACTCTACGGTTTGCCCCGGTTCACAGAAAACGATCGACAGCTTTACTTTGATCTGAGCGTACCAGAGCGTGAAGCAGTTGCCGTGCGTACGACATCCGTCGGCGTTTACCTGGCCCTGGAGTTAGGGTATTTCAAAGCCAAACGACAATTCTTTACCTTCGAGCAAGGTGACGTGTTAAGTGACCTTCGCTATCTGCTGGAGCAATATTTTCCGGGTAAGTCAATCGACGCCATCAAATTGCCATCCAGGCCAACGCGAATCATGAATCGGCAAACCATTCTTGATTTGTTCAATTATCGCCTTTGTGACGCCACGGCCAAGGCGGAGCTTGAGCAAAAAGCGCAGCGTATCGCCGCTTTGTCGACTCAGCCGTTATATATTCTGCGCGAATCGCTGCAGTATTTGACTAACCAGCGAGTTGTGTCGCCCCAATACACAACGCTTCAGGACATGATCGGCTGGGTCGTCACGCACGAGCGCAATCGCGTCACCCGCCTGTTGGAGGAGAGTGCCACGCCACTCGTATTGCAATATCTGGATTCGCTGCTGCAAGCCGATGAGCAGATGTACCGAATCAGCGCACTGAAGCGGGAACCCAAGGATTTCAGTAACAAGGAGCTCAAGCGCGAGGTCGAGCGGCGCAAGTTTTTCCAGCCATTGCATGAATTTGCTCAGACGTTCCTTGCCGAGGCCGGGCTGTCAAACGAAAGCGGCAAATACTATGCGTCCATGGTGAAGTTCTACACCGTCTACAAGTTGCAGCGCATGCCCAAGGGAATCACGCGACTTTACCTGTTGTGCTTTGCGTTCTATCGGTTCCGGCAGATCAATGACAATCTGATTGAGGCTTTCATCCATCTGGTCGAACATTACAAAAAACTGGCCAAGCGGGCAGCCGAGGACGCAATGCAGCAGGCGCTGCAGGATGCCAGTGAGAACCTAAAGGCGGCTGGGGAGGTTCTGACGTTGTTCGTCGACAAATCCATTCCCAGTGAGACGCCATTCGCCACTGTCCGGGAAAAGGCATTTACTTTGCTGGAACCGGAGACTATTCCGGCGGTGGCCGACTATCTGCGCAATATCGCGTTCGACAAAGTTGGGGTCGAATGGTCATATTACACCTCGCTATCGCTTACTTTCAAGCGTAACTTGCGGCACCTGTTTTCCGAACTGGATTTTGCCGGCCGCGTGGATGATGCGCCGCTGATGAATGCAGTGACCTTCCTGCAAGATTTGCTTCGCCAAGGCAAATCGCCACGTCAGGTCAATCCAGCTTTATTTCCAACGGCAATGATCCCCAAGAGTTTGCAGCGCTATCTCTTTTCCGAGACGGGTAAAGGAATAGAGACCGATAACGGGAATAGTTTGGACCTCGATCGCTACGAATTTCTGGTCTACCGCCTTCTGCGCAACGCCTTGGAGTCGGGTGATCTCTTCGTGAAGGACAGTAACGAATTTCGTCGATTTGAAGATGATCTGATCAGCGATGAGCGTTGGCAAAACAAGGAAGTGGTACTGAACGAAATTGGTGCCGCGATCTTGTTAAAACCTATCGAAGAAACCTTGTCCACCTTCCGCCAAGCGCTGGAGAGCCGATTCACCGAAGTCAATCAGCGGATTACCGAAAGTGCCAATGAGTACATCAAGGTCAGGGGCCGTGGTGAGAAAAAGCGCTGGACGCTGACGTATCCGATCGCCGAAGAACCCGTCAACAGCCCGTTCTACAGTCAGTTACCCGGGATCGGCATTGCCGACCTGCTTGGGTTCGTGGCCAGCAAGACGGGGTTTCTTAGTGCTTTCACCCACGTCCTTGATCGCTACGTCAAACACGACCCTGACCCACGGGAAATTCTGGCCTGCGTGGTTGCACTCGGTACCAACATGGGATTGTGGAAAATGGCGGAAGTATCTGGTTTGAGTTTTTCGTCGCTAATGACTACAGCACGGAATTTCTTGCGGCCGGAAACATTGCGTGCGACGAATGACGCCATCAGCAATGCCATTGCGGTGCTGCCGGCATTTCACCTTTATGATATCCGCGACGAAATACACTCAAGTAGTGACGGGCAGCGCTTCGAGACCCAGATCGACACCTTCAATGCCCGGCACTCGCCCAAGTATTTCGGGCTGGATAAGGGTGTGAGTGCCTGCACGCTGGTCGCCAACAATGTTCCGATCAACGCCCGGATCATTGGTACTCATGAGCATGAGAGCCATTACGTCTTTGATTTGCTCTACAACAACACCTCGGATATCAAGCCAGAACGCCACTCGACGGATACGCACGGTACCAATCAGGTCAACTTTTGGATTCTGCATGCTTTCGGTTACGGCTTCGCACCTCGATATCGCAATCTGCACAAGAGGACAGAAAAATTGGTGGGTTTCGAGAGTCCCGGCCACTATCCCGCCGATTTTCTAATCAAGCCTTCGCGGAAGATCCTGGATGAGCTGATTATTACAGAATGGCCCAACATCCAGCGCATCATGGCATCGTTGGCCCAGAAGGACACCACACAGGCCACCATTGTCCGCAAACTGAGCAGCTACGCTCGCCAGAATCAGACCAAGAAGGCATTGTGGGAACTCGACAATATCTGCCGAACAATCTACATCCTGGATTTTATCGACGATGTTGATCTTCGCCAAAGCGTACAGAAGGCCCTAAATAGAGGCGAGGCCTATCATCGGTTTCGGAGGGCGGTCGCCTATGTTAACGGTGGAAAATTCAGGGTGCAAACCGAGGCGGAACAGCAGGTATGGAACGAGTGCTCACGCCTTATTGCCAACGCGATCATTTACTACAACACCATGCTGCTCTCGAAAGTGTATGAGCAGAAGCTTGCGGCAGGGGATCAAGAGGCGATATCCATTATTCAGGGAATGTCGCCGGTGGCCTGGCAACATGTAAACCTGTTTGGAAAATTCGAATTCAGTGACAAAACACCGGTGATTGATATCGATGCGTTGGCGGCTCTTTACGCCGACCAAACGTACTGGACCAAGGCGATGAATGAGGTTCAGGAACTGCCGATCGCCTGATTTTACTTTTTTGGGGGATGGGCAAAAATAGCCTATTTGGTGGCTTCGATGCACCCAATCGCCGAGCCGGCTTATGTCCGCCTAACGAACAACCAGGGCGAGTCCCACAAAATGGCGGGCGAACACATCCGCCAGTTTTTTGCCCTTGACCATGAAGTTTTCGTTTAGCGGTCTGATGCGACTTAAGCCTTTCGATGAGTCTGAAGATGGTCCTAAAGCAGGGGCTGTCTATGCTGACTCCGTATTCTTCACGGCAGTAATTCTGGCCAATGGAATTCTTTCTCTCTCGGCGCTTGCTCTTGCAATCATTGGGTCCAACCGCGCTCTTGAGGTACTGGCTATTGCTGTTGGGATATCTGCCATTACAGCAGGATTCGAATGGCATGTTGGCTTGAAAGCCAAATCCTTAAACCAACTGTTCTCTGCCGTACTGGCCATGCTTGTATTTAGTGTTTTGGGCAGCTAACTGTATTCCCAAGGATAACTTCATGGATTTTATCGACTACTCACTCGGATCTCAGGACTCGAAATTGAGTCCTGGTGTTCTATTTAGCCGTGGCCACGATCGCTTCTGTTTCAGTCGATACGTATCAGGCTTGCATGACGGACGGAACTGCACCAGTTGCCCAGACCTCAGTGATTGTCGTCGGGATTCGTCAGCGACTCAACCTGCATCAAGCTGACGAATAGGAAGGCTGCAATCATGTCGCCGCATCAGCAAGCCATTGTGCTTGACGACAATGTGCCGCTTGAGCAAAAATCTCAGCGGCCTGATCGTGGCCTGCAGCCCACCTAGCGAATCCGTTTCGATGGACGATCTTCAAATTTATCTTACGCTTCCAATGTGCGCAGAAGCGGTAGTGGGCGCCGTCATCTGCTGTCACTGAGGAATGCGTCATGCAATACATCCCCACTTCTAAAACTGCTATTGAGTCGATCAAGAGCAGCGCCAAGAGCATCCAGATGTCCGAAGGGCTGGCCTATTCCAAGGCTCTGGAAAAAGCTTCCAACCAGGCGGGTTATGAGTCTTTCCATCACGTTCAGTGGTGCCACCGTCAGGCCCACGAGGATCGTTTCGCAGGGATAGAGAACAGCTACGGCTGGCTCAAATACCACCCCCATCGTTTCTTCCATCTTCGGTCCGATAGAGATTGGGAACGAACAACGATGCAGGTAGCAGCCGCACGACAAAAAGATGAGGCCATGCGCTTCGTCGGTGTGGCCGAGGCGTTCTATATGAAGCACAGGGAGGATCCGTCCAGCATGCTTCTTGATGAGGAGGTCGAACACTTCCCTGTAGATCGCATTGAATCAGCCCTTGGTTTCGATTGCTCGGACATTGGCTCGCTGGAAGGCTCGATCATTTCTTGGGTCCCGTCTGGGCGGGTCATTTACGACCTACGGAACTTTGGTACAGCTCTTTTTTCGTCAGACGCGCTCAAGTTCTCCGTTAAGGACATCAATTTGCCCGCACCCTGCGTCTATGTTCACTGGGGGGCGGCTCTTGGGATTAAAGGCCCCACGCCTAATACTTTCGTCGACGGCTGCTATATCGAGAAAGACCCAAACGGACAGTCATTCAATTTCACTATGACCGCGACGGTGCCCAACTATGTTCGTCTCGACAACATATCGTCGCTGATGGCTGGGTTATGTGCCGAGGCAGAAGGTTGCCTGTGGTTGATTGGGCCATCGTACGACCGGACAGAGGGGGAATACCCACCCAGTCTTGGTCAGGTTGAAGAGCGTTTTTCGGATAAGGAAGGCGGCAATTTGATTGGCTGGGCACCCATGGAACGAGATTGCCTCATTATGGCCATGAATGCTCTGCGCTTGGTCAGCATGCAGCCACGCTTCGTTGAGAGGTATCCGACGGACGCTTCTAAGGCGCTGGTTGCCCAAGCTCTCACCAATACCGAACCTTCAAGAAGTGACGCACGTGAGGAGTTGATGGAATTGGGCTTCGCGCCAGTTCGGGTGCTTGTGCAAGAGACGGCGTTTCATTGAGAAACATCGCAGCCATGTAGGTACCATTACCTCATGGCTGACGAATACACCAAAACCTACACGGGCGTGCTGACTGCACAAGACGGCACGCGCCGGCACTTCATCAACGGTGCTCCTGGGCGTGATGGTGATCTTCCTGCTGTCGAATATCCTGATGGTGGTGTAGTTTTCTATCGAGGAAATCCCAAGCGTGGAGGTATGGGGCAGCGAGCTTCGCTCGAGCACCGTGACGGCGGGCCAGCCGTGGTTCGCGCTAATGGTGATCGTTTCTGGTACCAAATGGGCAAGCTCCATCGAGATGATGGCCCGGCTGTAGAAATGGCCGGGGGCGTGCAAAAATGGTTCGTCAACGGCGAATTCGTGCGTGCTTCCAAGCCATCACCCCCCTCTTCTCAACCGATTCCTCCTGTTCCGACTATGAATGACTTCCTTTCTCCTGCCGACCGCATTGCCGCCCTCCGGGCTCGCGTCTCCGAGTTGGCGCACGCCTACTATGTCCTCGACAAGCCGCTTGTAAGCGATGGTGAATACGACGTCCTGTTTCGTGAGCTCGAGCAGATCGAACTTGCCCACCCCGAGTTAGCTTCCTCGGACTCACCAACTCAGCGGGTCGGTGGTGCTCCTCTCAAGGAGTTGCCAAGCGTGACGCACCGGACCCCGATGCTATCCCTCGCTAACGCCATGGACGAGAGTGAAGCACGGCGCTGGCTACAGTCCTGTGCGGACGAGCTGGGTGTCAGCATCGAGGACGTGTCGGTGGTGATGGATGACAAGTTCGACGGACTGGCCATTACCTTGACCTACCAGGAAGGGCTGCTGGTTC
>VIKE01000090.1:0-2338 GCA_008080565.1 Rhodocyclaceae bacterium
CCAAATCGCAATTCAGGCAACGCACACATAAAAGAAGCGAGGAGACATGACCATCCTGAAATCCCAACTCAACCCGCGCTCGGCTGACTTCCAGGCCAACGCGGCCGCCATGGCCACGGTCGTCGCCGACCTGCATGAAAAGGTCGAGAAGATCGCCCTCGGCGGCCCCGAGGCGGCGCGCCAGAAGCATCTGGCCCGTGGCAAGCTGCTGCCGCGCGAGCGGGTTAACGGCCTGCTCGATCCCGGCACGCCTTTCCTCGAAATCGGCCAGTTCGCCGCCTATGGCATGTACGGTGGTGACGTGCCGGCCGCCTCGGTGATCGCCGGCATAGGCAGGGTCAATGGCGTCGAATGCATGGTCGTCGCCAACGACGCGACCGTGAAGGGCGGCACCTACTACCCGCTGACCGTCAAGAAACACCTGCGCGCCCAGGAAATCGCCCTCGAAAACCGGCTGCCCTGCGTCTATCTGGTCGATTCCGGCGGCGCCTTTTTGCCCATGCAGGACGAGGTCTTCCCGGACAAGGAACATTTCGGCCGCATCTTCTTCAACCAGGCCAACCTGTCAGCCGCCGGCATCCCGCAGATCGCCGCCGTGATGGGCTCATGCACGGCCGGCGGCGCCTACGTGCCAGCGATGTGCGACGAATCGATCATCGTCAAGAACCAGGGCACGATCTTTTTGGGCGGCCCGCCGCTGGTGAAAGCCGCCACCGGTGAAGTCGTCTCGGCCGAAGACCTCGGCGGCGCCGACGTGCATACGCGCATTTCCGGCGTCGTCGATCATCTGGCTGAAAACGATGCCCACGCCCTGGCCATCGCCCGGCGCATCGTCAAGGATCTGAACTGGAAGAAGCAGCCGCCGGTCACGCTGACGATGCCGACCGAACCGGCCTACGCCTCCGAAGAACTGTACGGCGTCATCCCGACCGATGCGAAAAAGCCCTTCGACGTCCGCGAAATCATCGCCCGCATCGTCGATGGCTCCGACTTCGACGAGTTCAAGGCGCGCTACGGCACGACGCTGGTCTGCGGCTTCGCCCGGATTTACGGCTACCCGGTCGGTATCGTCGCCAACAACGGGATTTTGTTCTCCGAATCGGCTTTGAAGGGCGCGCACTTCATCGAACTCTGCGCCCAGCGCGGCATTCCGCTCGTTTTCCTGCAGAACATCACCGGCTTCATGGTCGGCCGCAAGTACGAAAACGGCGGCATACGGCGCCAAGATGGTGACGGCAGTCGCCACCGCGAAAGTTCCAAAATTCACCGTTGTCATCGGCGGCTCGTTCGGCGCCGGCAACTACGGCATGTGCGGCCGCGCCTATTCGCCACGCTTCCTGTGGATGTGGCCGAATGCCCGCATTTCGGTGATGGGCGGCGAACAGGCGGCCGGCGTATTGGCCACCGTCAAGCGCGACGGCATCGAAGCGGCTGGCAAGACCTGGAGCGCCGAGGAAGAAGTGGCCTTCAAGGACCCGATCCGCGAACAGTACGAGACGCAGGGGCATCCGTACTACGCCTCGGCGCGGCTGTGGGACGACGGCATCATCGATCCGGCTGATACGCGGCGAGTTCTTGGCCTCGGCCTGTCGGCTTCGATGAATGCGCCGGCCGAAGAGACGAAGTTCGGCATTTTCCGGATGTAAGGCGATGTACCTGCCCAAGCATTTTGCGGAAACTGACATCGGCGTCATGCACGAGCTGATGCGCGCCTTTCCGCTCGCCACACTGGTCACGCAGGGTGCGGACGGCCTTGACGCCAACCACATTCCGCTGCATCTGGATGCGGCAGCCGGGCCGAACGGCACCTTGCGCGGCCATGTTGCACGGGCCAACCCGCTGGCGGCGGATGCTACGGTCAACCGGAAAATTCTCGTTATTTTCAAAGGTCCGGACAGTTACATCAGCCCGTCCGGCTACGCCACCAAGGCCGAGCACGGCAAGGTGGTACCGACCTGGAATTACACGGCGGTGCATGCCTATGGCGAGCTGCGCCTGATCGACGATGCTGACTGGCTTCTGGCTCAGTTGCATGGGCTGACCGCAGAGCACGAAGCCGGGTTGCCGCATCCGTGGGCGGTTGATGATGCACCGGCGGATTACATCGGGAAGATGCTTGGGGCTGTCGTCGGCATCGAGATTTCCATCGACCGCTTGGTCGGCAAATGGAAGGTTAGCCAGAATCAGCCGGCGGTTAATCAGGCGAGTCTGATTGCGGCGCTGGATGGGCAGCCGATGGCTGGGTTGATTCGGGAGAGGGGGTTGAAATGAATGCTCCTTTGAATGAGCTTGGGGTTCCGCCTTGCTGGCGGGCGTACTTTCTTTTGCTTCGCCAAAA
>VIKE01000090.1:2347-31736 GCA_008080565.1 Rhodocyclaceae bacterium
CCCAAGCTCAAACCCGGATCGTTTCACCGGGCCCCTTGAGAGGTGCCGAGCAACGCAGGCTTGAGCGGGAAAAGGGCGAGGACTGTTTGAGGGCGAAGCCCGAGTTCCGCAGCCCCCGCTCAAACCGAGTAGCACAGGGAACCGGCGAAGCCGGCACCGACCCAGGGTCGCCTTTTCTTTGCTTACTTTCTTTTGGCGAAACAAAAGAAAGTAAGACGCCCCTCAAGGGCGGAACCCCAAGCCAATCAAACAAAAATAGCCAATAAAGAGACAAACAAAATGCCCTTCCAAGCCCTGGAAATACAACTCACCGGCCCGGTCGCCACCCTCTGGATGAACCGCCCCGACCTCCACAACGCCTTCGACGAAACCCTGATCGCCGAGCTCACTGCCGCCTGTATCGCCCTCGATGAAGACAAAGATGTCCGCGTCGTCATCCTGGCCGGAAGAGGCAAGAGCTTCTCGGCCGGCGCCGACCTCAACTGGATGAAACGCGCCGCCAACAACGGCCTCGACGACAACCTCAACGACGCCCGCGCCCTCGCCCGCATGCTGCGCGTACTGGCCGAAATGAAGAAACCGACCATCGCCCGCGTTCAGGGTGCCGCCCTCGGTGGCGGCATGGGGCTGGCTGCCGCCTGCGACATCGCCGTCGCCTCGACCAAGGCCGTTTTCGCCACTTCCGAAGTCAAGTTCGGCATCATCCCCTCGGCCATTTCGCCCTACGTCCTGCGCGCCATCGGTGCCCGCCAGGCTTACCGCTACTTCCAGTCGGCCGAACGCATCGATGCCGCCCGCGCCCGCGAAATCGGCCTCGTTCATGAAGCCGTCGAGCCGGAACAGCTCGATGCCAAGGTGCAGGAAATCGTCGACTCGCTGCTGCAAGGCGGCCCGCTGTCCCAGGCTGCAGCCAAGGACCTGATCCGCGCTGTCAGCGGCCGCCCGATCAACGACACGCTGGTCGATGACACCGCTCACCGCATCGCCCACCTGCGTGCCACGCCGGAAGCCCGCGAAGGCATCGCCGCCTTCCTCGATAAACGTCAGCCCAACTGGATTGGGGAATAAGCCATGTTCAATAAGATCCTGATTGCAAATAGAGGCGAGATCGCTTGCCGGGTCATCAAGACCGCCCGCCGCATGGGCATCCGCACCGTCGCCGTTTATTCCGAGGCCGATGCCAACGCCCGCCATGTCCGCCTCGCCGACGAAGCTGTCCTGCTCGGCCCGGCCGCCGCCCGCGAGTCCTACCTCGTCGCCGACAGGATCGTCGACGCCTGCAAGCGCACCGGTGCCCAGGCCGTCCATCCCGGCTACGGTTTCCTCTCCGAAAATGCCGATTTCGCCGATGCGCTGGCCGCCAACGGCATCGCCTTCATCGGCCCGCCGGCCTCGGCCATTCGCGCCATGGGTTCGAAATCCGAAGCCAAGAAACTGATGGGCAAGGCCGCCGTACCGCTCACCCCGGGCTACCACGGCGACGACCAGACGCCGGAACTACTGCACAAGGAAGCCGACGCCATCGGCTATCCGGTACTGATCAAAGCCGCGGCTGGCGGTGGCGGCAAGGGCATGCGCTTGGTCGAACGCACAGAGGATTTCCTAGACGCCCTCGCCTCGTGCAAGCGCGAAGCAACCTCCAGCTTCGGCAACGAGCACGTGCTGATCGAGAAATACATCACCAAGCCACGCCACATCGAAATCCAGGTCTTCGCGGACACACAGGGCGATTGCGTCTATCTCTTCGAACGCGACTGTTCGGTGCAGCGCCGCCACCAGAAGGTGCTCGAAGAAGCCCCCGCCCCCGGCATGACCGAGGCGCGCCGCCACGAGATGGGCAAGGCCGCCGTCGCCGCCGCCAAAGCTGTCGGTTATGTCGGCGCCGGCACCGTCGAGTTCATCGCCAACCAGGACGGCTCGTTCTATTTCATGGAAATGAACACCCGCCTGCAGGTCGAACACCCGGTCACCGAAATGATCACCGGCCAGGACCTCGTCGAATGGCAGTTGCGCGTCGCCGCCGGCCAGCCGCTGCCGCTCGCCCAGGAACAGTTGCAGATTCGCGGCCACGCCCTCGAAGCGCGCATTTACGCCGAGGATGCCAACAAGGGTTTCCTGCCCTCGACCGGCCGCCTCGTCCGTCTGTCGCCACCGGCCGAAAGCCTCAACGTCCGCGTCGACACCGGCGTCGAGGAAGGCGATGAAATCACGCCGTTCTACGACCCGATGATCGCCAAGCTCATCGTCTGGGACGAGCACCGCGACGCAGCTCTGGCCCGCATGCGCAAGGCGCTGGCCGACTATCAAGTCGCCGGTGTCACCACCAACATCGATTTCCTTTCCCGCCTCGTCGCCTGCCCGGCCTTTGCCGGCGCCGATCTCGACACCGGCCTGATCGAGCGCCAGAAGGAATTTCTTTTCCCCGCCGCCCAGGCCGTGCCGCGCGATGCGCTGCTCGTCGCCACGGTCGGCGAACTGCTCTGGGAACAGCACGCAGCCAAACAGGCCGCCAAGACCAGCGGCGACCCCTGCTCGCCATGGCATGCCCGCGACGGCTGGCGCATGAACCTCTCGGCCGCCCGCCTGATCGGCTTCCGCGATGGTGACAGTCTGATCGAAGCCATGGTTCGCTACCAGGGCGACAAATGGCAGATCACGATCAACGGCCAGACTACGCTGGCCCGTGGCAAGAAACTCGAAGGCGACCGCTTTGCCGTCGAACTGGACGACCGCCGTCTGATGCCCAGCGTCGTCGCGGTCGATGACAAGCGCAGTATCTTCCTCAATGGAAGCACGTACTCACTTCTCCGTGATGACCCACTGCATCTGGTTGAAGCTGGCGGCGCCCAAGGCGGCGGGCTGACCGCACCGATGCCCGGCAAGGTCGTCGCCCTGCTCGCCCAACCCGGCCAGAAGGTCGAAAAAGGCGCCCCGCTACTCATCCTCGAAGCGATGAAAATGGAACACACCATCACCGCCCCCGCCGCCGGAACCGTCAAGACTTTCTGCTACGCTGCCGGCGAGCAGGTCGCCGATGGTGCCGAACTGGTCGAATTCGAGCCGAACTAAACCAAGTTCCCTCCCCTACAAGAGGAGGGAGTTAACGAGGTACTCCCATGAAGCTGCCCAGCAAGGTAAAAATCGTCGAAGTCGGCCCGCGCGACGGATTGCAGAATGAAGCGCAGGTAGTCCCGACGGCGATCAAGATCGAACTGATCGAACGCCTCGCCGATGCCGGCCTGCGTGCCATCGAAGCGACCTCCTTCGTCTCGCCGAAATGGGTGCCACAGATGGGCGACAATGCGGCGGTCATGCGTGGCATCAAACGCCACGCTGCCACGGTCTACCCGGTTTTAACGCCAAATTTGCAAGGTTTTGATGCAGCCATTGAAGCTGGCGCAACCGAAGTTGCCATATTTGGCGCTGCCTCCGAGAGTTTTTCCCGGAAAAACATCAATTGCTCGATTGCCGAGAGCCTGAAACGCTTCGAACCCGTGGTTTCGGCCGCTTCGGCACTGGAAATACCGGTCCGCGGCTATGTTTCCTGCGTCGTCGGCTGCCCATACGAAGGTGCAGTCGACCCGAAAAAGGCCGCCGAAGTCGCCAAGACGCTGTTCGACATGGGCTGCTACGAAGTTTCGCTCGGCGACACCATCGGCGTCGGCAATCCGGCCTCGGTCAAACGGCTGATCGAAGCCTGCGCCAAACTGCTCCCCATCGAAAAACTGGCCGGCCATTATCACGACACCTACGGCATGGCCATCGCCAACATCTACGCCTCGCTGCAGATGGGCATGGCCGTATTCGACAGCTCGATCGCCGGCCTTGGCGGCTGCCCTTACGCCAAAGGCGCCTCCGGCAACGTGGCAACCGAGGACGTTGTTTATTTATTGCAGGGCATGGGCATTGAAACCGGCATCGATCTGGCTAAACTGGCAGCTGTCGGCGACTGGATTTCCAGCGCCATCAACCGCCCGAATGGCGCCAAGGCCGGCCGGGCCCTTTGTGCCAGGTCCGAGTGAGCCTTCTTTCCACCGTCGCTGATTTTCTCAAGCCTGCGCCACCGCTGGATCCGTCCCTGCGCAAGGCGCTCGACCGGGTGGCCGAGATGGTGGACCCGATGCTCAAGGCTGCCCCGGGTTTCGAAAAACACCTGAGCGGCCCGGTCGACTATGCGCTGGGCTACTGCGACGGGCTGGTCGCCTCGCTGCCCGGCCCGATCGACATCAACCGCAAGGCCTTCGCTGACGATCCGCTGGTGCACGCGCTGTTCGCCACGGCCGGCGACATCGACCAGATGCTCGGCCGCAGCCAGGCCGTGCGCGACTTTCTCGCCGAGCCGTGCAGTTGGGAAAGCGAATATTTCTACGCCATGTTCGCTGCCCGCCGGCAACAGAAAAAGCAGCTCGGCTTGGCGCAACAGGGCGATGTCATCCGCAGCGATGTCCCCCAACTGGTTCTCTTTTTCTCCGGCCAGACGCTGATCGAGCCGAGCTGCCAACTCGAAACCACCCGGCACGGCCTGCGCTGCAAGGCCCTCGAAAGCCTGCTCCACACCTTCCACGCCCACGTCAAGGCCCTGCGCGACGAGCGCGAAGGCCTGCGTGCCGACGTCTCAGTCGAGCGCGCCCATCTCACCGTCCTGCGCGGCACCTCGGGCGGCCATGCCCTGGAAGTCGGCACCCGTCACCTGGCCGAACTCGACGCCAAACTGCGCCACACTGCCGAATCGCTGATGCCCGAACATCTGGTCCACGCACTCGCCGACTACCTCAAGTCGCCCGAACCGGCCCTCCACCTGTCGCCGGTCAGCATCACGGTGGACCGCCAGGGTGTTGTCAGCGACGACGGCAACGAGGACATCAACGCCCATACGCTCAACTTCCCGGAACTAACTGCCCGTGACCGCCGTCTTCATCTGGCCATGCTGGCCAGAATCAGTCGCGACGAAGCCCTCGAAGCCGTTGAAATGGTCCGCGACCAGCAACACCGCTTCATGCTCATTTAAATGATCACCTCTCCCTGCATCAATATCTGCAAGATGGATGCGAGCAACGGCCTGTGCCAGGGCTGCTTGCGCACTATCGATGAAATCACGGCCTGGTCGCGCCTCGACGACGCCGGGCAGCAGCACATCCTGGCCAACGTCGCCCGGCGACGCCGCGAACAGGCCCCGCAGGAATGCGGCATACACAGCAACGGCAACGCAAAATGAACGACGAAGAACTCTACCAATGCGTCGGCATCTGCATGGCCGACCCCGATTCCGGCTATTGCCTCGGCTGCGGCCGGCCGCCGCTGAGCGCGCCGGACATCGTGGCCGAGCTGGCCGTGCCGACGACAATGCAGCCGGCCAATCCCGACGGTAGCCCGGAAAAGCCGGAATGAACCCGGACCTTCCGGCCAGCCTGCTCGTCCTCGAACGCGGCTGGCTGTCGGCCAACAACATCCTGTTTTTTGACGGCGACCAGGCCACGCTGGTCGATAGCGGCTATGTCACGCATGCCGAACAGACGGTCGATCTGGTCCATCACGCCCTGGCCGGCCGCAACCTGAGCCGCCTGATCAACACCCACTCGCACTCCGACCACATCGGCGGCAATGCCGCGCTCAAGGCAGCCTTCGACTGCGAGATCATCGTCCCGGCCGGCCTGCACGCCGTCATTGCCGAGTGGGACAAGGATGCCCTGCTGCTCTCGCCGCTCGGCCAGCAAAGCGCGCGCTTCCAGCACGACCGGTTGATCGACGCCAACGACGAAGTCGAAATGGGCGGCCTCAACTGGCAGGCGCTGGCCGTACCCGGCCACGACATGGAGGCGCTGGCCTATTACAACCCGGAAAAACGCATCCTGATTTCCGGCGATGCGTTGTGGGAAAACGGCTTCGGCGTCATTTTTCCGGAACTGCTCGGCGAAGCCGACGGCTTGGCCAGCGCGCAGGAAACGCTCGAAATGCTCGCCCGGCTGCCCATCGACATCGTCATCCCCGGCCACGGCAAGCCGTTTTCCACGGTCGACGCGGCTTTTGAACGGGCTTTCCGGCGCCTCGGCAACTTCCGCAGCAATATCGGGCAACTGGCCTGGCATGCCATCAAGGTCATCGTCTCCTTCGCAATGATGGAAAAACGCCAGTTGCCGAAAGCCGACTTCCCTGCCTTCGTGCTCTCTCTGCCGTTCGCCGTCGACGTCAACGCCCGCTTTCTGAACCTCTCCGACGAGCGCCTGGTCGCCGGCCTCGAACGCGAGCTGCTGCTGGTCAATGCCCTCCGGCTCACCGATGGAATGATCACCGCCGGCGGATCGCGCTAGCAGCCGAAACAACCAAGCCGTACAATGAAACTCTAATATTACCAAAGGGGTAGGGCCATGAGCTTCCGTAACCGACTGTTGCTTGGCATGGCCTTGATCATGGCCGCTTTCATTGCTGCCGTTGTCGTCGCCAACAGTGGCCTGCGCAGCACCTCGGCCCGTTTCGGCAGCTTCCTTGATGGCATCGGCGCCCTGCAGCACGGCTATCAGGACATGTACAGCCAGGGTCTGCAAATGGGTCAGGCGATACGCAACATTGTCCTCGACCCGAGCAATCCCAAGGCTTTCGACAATCTCGAAAAAGCCCGCAAGGACTTCGCCGCAGCGCGCGAACGCGCCACCAGTGCCGCCGCGTCGGTCGACGGTTTCAGCAGTTCGCTGGCCCGCCTCGGACCGCTCGCCCAGGCCCAGGCCGATGCCCAGACGGAAGTTCTCGCCGCCATCAAGTCGGGCCGCACCGATGACGCCAAGAGCCTGATCAACAGCAAGGAAACCCCCGCCTGGCGGGCCTTGAAGAAGGCCCTGCTCGATGACCTCGAGGTCATCGACAAGGCAACCAGCGCCCAGCGCCTTGAAGTTGCCGGCAAGGCCGAACAGGCCGGCAACATTGTGCTGGCGCTGTCGGCGCTGGCCATTCTGGTCGGCATCGCCAGCGTCATCACCACGCTGGCCTATGTTCGCCGCCAACTCGGCGGCGAGCCGGGCTACGCCCGTCAGGTGGCCAACGCAATCGCCACCGGCGACCTGACGCAGCCAATCGCCATTGCCGATGATGACCGTGACAGCCTGCTGGCCGGGCTGTCCGCCATGCAGGTGCACCTGCGCGAGCTGGTCAGCACACTGGCCAGGCATGCGAACGACGTCGCCCAGACGGCGACCCAGATGGCGTCGGCCACCTCGCAGGTAGCCAGCGGCAGCGATCAGCAACTGGATGTCGCCCGCAGCATGGTCAGCAACGGCGAAGTGCTCTCCGAAAGCCTCGGTCAGGTCATGAATGCCGTCAGGGAAGCCGAGCAGATCGTTCAGGGGTCGAGCAAAATTTCGGGGAGTGGCGCGGCGCTGGCCAGCAAGGCCGCCGAAGAAACCAAATCGATGGCCAGTTCGGTGCAGGTTACGGCCACCCACATCCGCGAACTGGGCACGCTGTCCGCCCAGATCAATTCCATCCTCGGCGTCATCTCCGACATCGCCAGCCAGACCAACCTGCTTGCCCTCAATGCCGCCATCGAAGCGGCGCGGGCCGGCGAACAGGGGCGCGGCTTTGCCGTGGTCGCCGACGAGGTGCGCAAGCTGGCCGAACGCACGACAAAATCGACCGCCGAAATTTCCGCCATGGTCGACAGCATCCACACCGGCACGGCACGCGCCGTCGATGCCATGGAATCCGGCATGCGGCAGGTCGATGGTAGCGTCCAGCTATCCAACCAGGCGCGCGACGCCTTCGACCAGATGAACACCAGTTCGCTCGAGGTGACGCAGGTGGTGGCACGCATCACCGATGCCATCAGCGTCGAGTATCAGAACGAAGGAACGATGCAGACCCACATCGGCGAAGTTCGCAACCTGATCGAAGAAGGGGCCCGCGCCATGCGCGACGTCGTCGCATCGGCAGAACGCCTGAAAGGCATGGCCGGCGAGTTGAACCAGCAGGTTGCCCGCTTCAAGCTCTAGGCCGGGCGGCGCCCAGCGCTAAAAAGCGGCGTTCAACGCCGCTTTTTTTTCGCCCGCGAAAGCCGATTCAGGCCGCCGGCTTTGTCGGCAGGTAACGCTGGACGAGGCGGACCCAGTAGCTGGCGCCGAGGGTCAGCAGTTCATCGTTGAAATCGTAGTGCGGGTTGTGCAGCGTGCAACCGCCGGTGCCCGGGCCGTTGCCGAGCCAGACGTAGCAGCCCGGCTTTTCGTTGAGCATGTAGGCGAAATCCTCGGCGCCCATCGAGGGCAGGATGTCGGTCAGCACGCGTTCCGGCTTGAACACTTCGGCGGCGACATCACGGCAGAATTTTGCCTCGTTGACGCTGTTGACCGTAGGCGGATAGCGGTGGTCGAACTGAACGCTGATCTGCGCTCCGTTGGCCGCGGCGATACCGCTGCACAGGCGCTCAACGGCGCGTTCGATATTTTCCTGAACCTCCGGCTTGAAGCTGCGGATGGTGCCGCGCAAAACCACCTCTTCGGGAATGATGTTCCACGCCTCGCCGGCATGGAATTGCGTGACGCTGACCACGGCCGATTCACATGGGTGCAGCGTGCGGCTGACCACCGTCTGCAGCGCCAGCACCAGCTGCGATCCGGCGACGATGGAATCGACGCCCTGATGCGGCATGGCGGCATGACAGCCGTGGCCGCGCACGAAAATCTCGAAAGCGCAGGTGCCGGCCATGACCGGCCCGGGCATGACGGCCATCTCGCCGACCGGGATGCCCGGCCAGTTGTGCAGGCCGAACACCGCCTCGACCGGGAAACGCTCGAACAGGCCGTCCTCGATCATCACCGCGGCGCCGCCTTCTGATTCTTCGGCCGGCTGGAAGATGAAGACCGCGACGCCGTCAAAATCGGGATGCTGGGCCAAATGGCGGGCAGCGCCGAGCAGCATGGCGGTATGGCCGTCGTGGCCGCAGGCGTGCATTTTCCCGGCGTGCTTGGAGTGATGCGGGAATTCGTTCATTTCGGCCAGCGGCAGGGCATCCATGTCGGCGCGCAGGCCGACCATTTTGGTCGATGTACCGGCCCGCAAGACGCCAACGACGCCGGTTTTGGCGATGCCGCGATGGACTTCCAGGCCGTAGCGCTCGAGTTCGCGGGCAACGATGTCGGCCGTCCGGTTCTCGTTGAAAGCCAGCTCGGGATGGGCGTGAATGTCGCGGCGCAGCGCGGTCAGTTCGGCCAGGAATGGCAGGTCGAGCAATGGAATTGTCGGGGTCATGTTGATCTCCTGTTTTTCTGTTCGCCGGCAACCTGATTTGTCACGCCCGCGAAAGCGGGAGTCCATGCTTGAACCGGATTCCCGCTTTCGCGGGAATGACCATGCAAGCTGCCAAGGACTGCTGGCTTTATATTATGCCGCGGGTTGATACCGGGCGCCGCCTTGATTATGCTCTGCCTCCATGGAACTCATACTGATCAGCGGACTTTCCGGTTCCGGCAAGTCCGTCGCCCTGAACCTGCTTGAAGACGCCGGCTATTACTGCGTGGACAACCTGCCGGTGATCATGCTGACGGTCCTCGCCGGGATGCTCAAGGAAGAAAATGTCGACAAGGTGGCCGTCGCCATCGACGCCCGTTCCGGACACGGCATCGAACTGCTGCCGGCCAAGCTCGACAAATTGAAGGAAGACGGCGTCAAAATCACCTTCCTCTTTCTCTTTTCGCACGAGGAAACGCTACTCAAGCGCTATTCCGAATCGCGCCGGCGTCACCCGCTGGCCACCGCCGGACAGACGCTGGAAGAAGCCATCCGCGCCGAAAACAAATTGCTCGAGCCGATTTCCACCCTCGGCCACCGCATCGACACCAGCGGCATGAAGGCCAGCGGCCTGCGCGAATGGGTCCGCCAGTTCATCGAGGCCGAGCCCGGCCAGGGCCTGACCCTGATGTTCGAATCCTTCGGCTTCAAGCACGGCATTCCGCTCGATGCCGATCTGGTCTTCGACGTGCGCTGCCTGCCCAACCCGCACTACGACCCGGAACTGCGCGCCCTGACCGGCAAGGACCAGCCGGTCATCGACTTTCTCGAAGCCGAGGAAGAAGTCCGTCACATGCGCGACGACATCAGCCGCTTCGTCGCCACCTGGCTGCCCGCCTACATTCGCGACAACCGCAATTACCTGACCGTCGCCATCGGCTGCACGGGCGGCCAGCACCGCTCGGTTTACATCGCCGAATGGCTGGCCAACGAATTCGCCACGCGGGCCCGGGTGCTGGTCCGCCACCGTACGCTGGCTGGCGGCTGAGGGTGCTGCGGGCAGCCAATTCCACGGTCAACCGGAAATAATGGCCAAAATTGAAATGCGCCGGCGCCCGGCAAGGCCATGAGCTGGCTGCCGCTGATCCGCCCCGGCGACTGGCTGATCATGCTGCTCAGCGCCGCTGCCGTCGGCGCCAGCATCCCGGTTTTCTGGCAGGGCGGTCTGGCCGACCGCGCCATCATCCGCCAGGAAGGCAAGGTCTTTGCCGAAGTCGACCTCAAGGCGCGCAAGCAATTCGAAGTCACCGGGCCGCTCGGCACCACCTTGATCGCCGTCGAACCGGGCCGCGCCCGCGTCGTCTCCGACCCCAGCCCGCGCCAGTATTGCGTCAAGCAGGGCTGGCTCATGCGCCCCGGCGGGCTGGCCACGGCGGCCGTCGGCTTGTCGCTGGTCGACGCCGCCATCCCGTCGCCGCTGCCCGGCGTCAAGCCGGGGCTGGCCAACATCGTCACCCTCGTCGTGCTGGCCCGCTACGGCTGGGGCACGGCGGTCTGGGTCAGCGCCCTGCGCGTGTTGGCCGGCAGCCTGCTGCTCGGCTTCTTCCTCGCCCCCGGCTTTTTCCTGTCGCTCACCGGCACGACGCTCAGCCTGCTCACCCTCGGCCTCGCCCGCCATCTGCCCAAGCGCTGGTTCGGCCCGGTCAGCCTGTCCATCCTCGCCGCCTTCGCCCACATCGGCGGCCAGTTGCTGCTCGCCCGTGCCTGGCTGATCCCGCACGACGGCGTCTTTTTGCTCACCCCGATCTTCGCCGCCGCGGCACTGGTTTTCGGCACCATCAATGGCCTGATCGCGGCTAAACTGCTGGCTGAACCTGCGCTTTCGGATGTTTCCAATGCCTAAAACGATTTGCCTCGCGCTGACCGGTGCCTCCGGCATGCCCTACGGCCTGCGCCTGCTCGAATGCCTGCTCGACGCCGGCTGCAAGGTGCAGTTGCTCTATTCGCAAGCATCGCAGGTCGTCGCCAGACAGGAACTCGATTTCGAACTGCCGTCGCGCCCGAGCGAGGCCAAAGCCGCCCTGCTCGCCCGCTTTCCTGCGGTCAACCCGGAAAAACTGGCCGTTTTCGGCCGCGAAGAATGGTTCGCCCCGGTCGCTTCCGGCTCCAACCCGCCCGACGCCATGGTCGTCTGCCCGTGCAGCATGGGCACCCTGGCCGCCATCGCCCAGGGCCTGGCCGACAACCTCATCGAACGCGCCGCCGACGTCGTCATGAAAGAAGGCCGCAAACTCGTGCTGGTGCCGCGTGAAACGCCATTTTCCGCCATCCACCTCGAAAACATGCTGCGCCTGAGCCGGGCCGGAGTCGTCATCCTGCCGCCCAGCCCCGGCTTCTACCACCACCCGCAAAGCGTCCAGGACATCGTCGATTTCGTCGTCGCCCGCGTCATGGACCAGATCGACGTGCCGCACACGCTGATGCAGCGCTGGGGCGAATGATGGGCTGGTTCGACTTCGTCCGCTCGCCGACCGGCAACGCCGTCGAAACGATGCGCATCCCGCTCTTCCCGCTCAACACCGTGCTTTTCCCGGGCAGCGTCCTGCCGCTCAAAATCTTCGAGCAGCGCTACCTCGACATGGCCGCCGCCTGCATGAAAGACGGCTCGCCCTTCGGCGTCTGCCTCATCGAAAAAGGCAGCGAAGTCGGTGCCACCGCCGAACCGCATGCCGTCGGCACGCTGGCCACCATCGGCGACTGGGAAATGGAACAGCTCGGCATCCTGATGATCACCGCCCACGGCAGCCGACGCTTCCGCATCATCGAAACCAGCATCGGTACCAACAACCAGCTCGAAGCCAGCGTCGAACTCCTGGCCGAAAGCGGCCCGACCCCGCTACCGCCCGAACGCCAGCGCCTCGTCCCGCTGCTCCGCCGCGTCGTCGACGACCTCGGCAACGAACGCCTGCCCGAACCGCACCGCTACGACGAAGCCGAATGGGTCGGCTTCCGCATCACCGAAGTCCTGCCCATCCAGAACCTCGCCAAGCAAAAACTGCTCGAACTCGACGACCCGCTCGCCCGGCTCGAAATCCTCGAAAAGTACCTCGACCAGCGGAAACTGCTCGACTGAAAACCAATTGCTTTGGTTACCCCCCCGACAGCTTGCCGGGGGTGAATGTCTGAATTGAAAACTCAGCCCGGCATCCTCTCGAAGCTGGGAAGGCCCTCCGGAATCATGTGGAACGCTTGCTTGTCCACCGTAAAAATCGCGACCTTGGGCACAAAACGGGCCGGCTCATCCATCGTGCCAACCTTCACCGCCATCAGCCCACCCGGAATCTCAGTGCCAATCGCCGTGCCACAGTTCGGGCAAAACCGGCGCGTCACCGCATTGGGCACATCGCTGCGCGTAAAAGAGGCCGGATTGCCCTTCGTGTAAGCAAAGCCGCTCGACGGGACAGCGATGAACGTATTCGGCTCGCCCCCCGTGATGTATTGACACTGGCGACAGTGACACTGCCCCTCCAGAACCGGCTCGCCTTCGACCCGATAACGCACCTCGCCGCAGTAACAACCACCTTCAAAAATCATGATGTCTCCTTTTTATATGAAGAGAAAACGCCACCCGGAAGTGGCAGGTTCCTGCGCATCCATTATTACCGCGAATCCGGCTGGTTTTCTCGATCTAAACCATTGTCTGATTTCTTTTAATTGGCATCCCCGTGTAGCCGGCACGTTTCCACGGTCAACCGGAAAAAACGGCCAAAATTGAAATGTCCATGGCCAGATTGGAAGCCGTCACACCATTGCGGGTAACCGACCCTGGCAGGCCGAAAACAGGTGGCCGCGTAATAGATATCCAAACCATATCGCGGCGTCGTTGGCACCACCTGGAATTTTCTTCTCCAATCCACGTTTTAGACGAGTGCCGGAAATCGCCCAATACCGTCATTCATCGGTTGGTCTGTGGTGGTCAGTAAAGGGGCAGATACCAGTCAGTCAGCGTCGAAATTCGGCAAAAGCGCACTTGGTGCCGGCTGCAGATGATCCAGTAATTGAATTGAATGGCAGCTTCGGCTTCAGAAACGATCCACCGCGGACTACAAATAATTTAACCCGCAGCCGCTAATTGCCTCGGGGGCGCAAAGAGGTTTGAAACTTAACAAGTGGCGCCCCCACTAAATAAGCTGAGTGTGTTCGGTTCTATTGAGTTTATAAATCTGATGAGTCTGCTTTAAAAAATCCGTCTGGCCGCCATAACTTGGATGTCTTGCTTTAATAACTTCTAACGTTCCTGATATTTTACGAGCTATTTTATCTGCATCATTGCCGATAGCGACGATTCGTTTAGGTCTCAGAAATTCAATTAGAAAAATCAGCAATTCTTCACCGGCAATTCGCTCTTTCTTGTTATGTGCGCGATTGCTAAATGGATTGCCCGCCTCATACGGATGCAACGGAAATACGTTCCAAAGGAAAACTGGACTCGATATTAACCTAAGGACACTCCAGATTACCGCAGCTGTTCTCTCTGGCATGGCCTGTCCTTTTGTTGGCCTATCCACTTTCATTCCCCATCTTTCCGCGTGATGAGACAAATGCACATCATCGGTGAGTGCCAACCCAGTTCGCCTACCACCTCTATATCCTAGGTCTCTCCCTATCCAAATAGAATCAACCTCCGCATAGCTCGCGGCAGTGAGAATTTTGAGAAGCAAAGCCCTTCGTATTTGAGGAGCATCAACATAATCATAAATTTCGCATCGATCTGAATAAGGATTGAATGCATTTTCAAAAGACAAGCTGCATATCTCTTTAACGAATTGCTCAGCTTTCATTTCCATTTCCTATTGAACGATAGCTAATCGTTCGGTTCGTTCGGTCACCGATCACTATTCCGCCATTGTGTTTTTTTACCTGCCTAAAAACCTCATACCCCTGAAGGATGGCGTCCTCCCATAGTTTCAACGGACACCTTCCCACCTCATAACCTTGAACAAATTTCTGAATAGTCTTCAAAACATCGAAAGACACACCATCATGACCGTCAAAATTATCGAGCCCTTGTGCGTAGGAGAAAAGCCATGCAGTTAATCCCTCTTCAACCACAATTGCCCGCCCCCCATCCTGCTCCATATCGGTTGCAGAATCACTTTTTCTCTTATGTTTAATCAGTGCTCTAAACGTTGGTGACCAGTGAAGCACTGCGGCATGAGCCATATGAAAGACATCATGAAAACGATATCCATCAGGCGTGCTTATATTATCGGTTAATGGGTCACCAATAAATACACCGTTCCACTTTAGATAACTTCGACCGCTCTTTCTTTGAACAATGTGGATCTCAAAATATTGTGGGAGCTGCTCGTCGTCCGGGTATGAAGCGTCAAAATCTTCGAGGCTTCCTGGGTCTGGGGTACTAAATCTCCCAAGGGTTTTTGATAAATTTCCTCCCACCACGCTGCAAAAATCAAGGCCAGTTAGTTCAAGCGCGTTGCAATATAATTCGGCAAATATTGAGACATTTTTTCGCAAAATTTCTGTATTCTCATCTTCCTTGAGCAGTTGAGCAGTGGCAATACCCAAATCAATCAACGCAACGTCCAATTCCTTTGAGACCGTTGATTTATTTTTTGACAGCTTCGAAACGCTATTGCTAAATTGGTGGCCCTCGCATGAACTTTCGAAAATATTCTCAATATCGATAGCCAAGCGTCGACAAAGGGCAGAGAAGTACCAGAAAGCATCACCGAACTCCTCTTCGACAGCTGATCTGTATCCCGCATACGCTTTACTTTCGCGATGATACTTTTTTGAAGTGGCCATAATGCTGCCAACTTCTCCGAATAGCCCCATGAGAATTGGCGTGATTTCGTCCTTGGAAAATCTATCTGTCTTTTCTATAGACAGTTCATATTGTCGAAGAAGCGCCATGGTGCCAATATTGACCATTTTTATATCCTTTCTTATTCGCCACCACATTCAAACCGCGAGAGTTGAATTGATATTTTTCTAAATAGATCAAGCCGGCTTTCTGATCATATTTTTTATACCTTTCATTATTAAATGGAGACATTCATCAATGAAAGGGGAACCCATAGCCATTATGTATTCCTCTTCGGAAAGTCCGCAGCGAGATGCCAAATCCGATAACTTTATATTCTTAATTGTCTCAGCGACAGTTCTATAGTCACACTCATTTTTGTGAACTTTCGCCAAAGCCTGAACATCAGAATAACCTAAATTATGACCAACCTGCCATTCCTCAGTCAGCTCCTCTGGTACATCTTTATTTAGCAAGATGTAGCATACTTTTTCGACCATCCCACCAAATGCTCCAAGCAAGAAAAGCGGCTTATTAGAATTTATAGACAAAACTATTTCTTCTAGTATGCCAGGCATTTTTCCTTTGTAACCGAGCAGCCTTCCCCCCGCACAGATTCGGATTGTCGAGGAGCCAATAGATTGCTCTCTCATTTCAGTCAAACATCTAGACCAAATGTACGAATTGTGAGGCGTATTGGGTGGCAAAAACACATCCGGAGCAATACCAGATCTAATATCGTCAGGCATCTTATGCGCTACCGTTTTCATTAATTGGCTGTATCGCGCTCTCCATGAAACAATTGCGGGCTCTGAAACATGCAAAGGCCACGCCAAATGATTTTCAATCATAGGGAATTCTCCGCAAATCCTTTCTTTCAAGATAGCAGCTTCTTCAAGAATAAACTCTGTGAAGCCGTCGGGACGCAAATCACCTCCATAAATCAACGTGGCGGAACGTGCTAAAAGATGCCTGGCGAGGTCTTGCGTTAGTCGAATTAGATGGTCTGGATGTATGTGATTGCGGGAGAAACCATCTTCGTGCACATCTGAAATTGATATGCCAATTCGCTCTTTGGCGAAACAATCTTTCTCAGAAGCACTCCAGAGAGGAGTAAATGCCTCTATACCCAAATGTTCATGCCAGTCAGCCTCGTCTAAGTAAATTGGCGGTTCGGGGTAGCATATCTTTTTTTTGCTTCCATTTTTTACTACCTTAAGGGCCTGGCGAATTTCTGGGGGCCGAGCCGATAGCTCGGAATCAGGGCCGACCCATCCACTTTCTTGGTAATACGTAAGGCAATGCATTGAATGGCAGTGACGAACGGTTTCAAGAATGGCGGTTGAAAGAATACGCAAAATATCTCGCTGACTAATTGGTAAATCTGGCGAAACGTGGACACACGGCACATTTGATGCGGCAGGGAAGATGCGATCTTCATAGTCCTTTAGGCTGTTTACCACAAGAATTGGTCGATTAAGTCTCTTTGCACATAAGATTTCACGCTGACACCAATATCGAGAGGAATAGGCATCGCTTTCGATGGCAACAAGTGTTGAACACTGTATGTTTCTTTCAATTTCTTGATCAAACGGAAACCCCGGGGAAATTTCAGTCGAATCAAAAAAGCGGTTCATATTTGTGTTGTCTATGAACCTTTTTATTTCCTCAGAATGTAGTCTGCCCGTATCACCAGCTTTTGCGTGGCTTAAGAAGATGGTTATCGAAGAGCTTTTTCCGGTATCACCGGGGTTGATAGATAGGCACCCGTAGCGGTAGATCTCGTGTGCCAATGAAACGATTGCGTGGAGATCTTTGTTCTCAGTTGGCCACTCATAGGATCTAATGCAGTTCAAGCTATCCAGTGCTCCCTTGTGCCCCAAACCATATTTGTCGATGGCAATAGGCACTACGCTCGTGGAAGGTGAAATTGGAAGCGCTTCTACATATTTTTTCCAGCTTTCCTCGCCAGTGGTATTTACGCTTGTGAATACAAAGATAATATTATTTTTCGCGAGTGCAGGAGGGAAATCGCTTGGAGCTTCAGTCGAATTCTGCGAACTGAAATAGAATAGCGGTATATTTAGACTTCTTGAAAATGGCTTATCTTTGTCGCGTGCGAAGCTCTTCCTAACAACATCAACAACAGGGGCAACTTCTCTGGAATCAGCAAAATTCCAAATAAAGTTGATGGCCAAAGGGGGGGCATATCGAGCGCTCATCATTGGCTCAATCTACAAATTATTTGTTATTAATTGCATCTTATCATCGATAACGAATTGTAAATTAGATTCGCTTGAAGTTAAAGACAAAGGCATTTCCCCGAATTCCACTTAAATTTTCTTTACGTAATTTTCCCAGACCCCTGATCAACGCGCTGATGAGAATCCATAAATTGACACGGGTCCGCCATTACAAGATTGATATTACTTAAATTATCGCGCCAGATTGATTTTATTAAGTTTCTTCCATCCACGGACTCAGTGAGATTGGTTTTCTTATAATCTCTTATCCTTCCATACTTAATGGAATTAAGGTCTATGGATTTCGCCTGGCAGCCAAAATATAGAAAGAAATTAGAAATTAATACATTGTCGCAACTTCCGGTATCTCGATTCAAATTAACAAGATTGGGTGTGCCGTCGTGATTGCTATGGTGAGAGTCTTCTTGATGCCACTCGTTATTTTCATCTTTGTGATATATATTATCTCCAAGCATTTGCACTCGGCTTCCGTTGCGAGATGGCTTTTTAAGCGAAAAACGCGAATCATTCCAATAGTCTTGAAAATTTATTTTTTCAGAAACTTTCATCAGGAATATGCATTTCCTTTTTACTGCACCCAGATTGCTTCCGCCAATCCCCATAATCCAGTCACCAACTTTAGCCCCTCTCCGAATGTGAGGCTTGCAGGTGGCCAATGTACATACCCCATGGAAAGGGTTTGGTGCAAAACCAAAGTCTCTAGTGATGGGATAGGTGTATAAATTAGAATTCTGCTCTATTAACACACTACATTTCCCCCATTAATTTTGGGTGAAGAGGTTCCATCAGGGTTCTGGAACTGACTAGTTCCATTTAAGGCACCAATAACAGAATCCGCTCTCCATCCTACTATTGACGTGGCGTATTTTTTTAAATTTTCCGGAATTTCGACCTTTTCTTTTAGGCCGTTTTCATAAACCCCAATTATCGGTTTTCCTAATTGATGAGCAGCCTTTATTTCCCATTCGACCCATGGTCTGGAATGGGTTTCTTTACCAATTATGACGATAATTTGGCTAGCCCATCGCATTTTCATTCGCAATAGTCGTGCAATTGTTTTATCACTTACGGTTTTTTTATTGAGTCGATCCTGGTTCTCTGGCTTAGCCCTGATCGAACTATTTCTTAACTTATAATTTTTGCCAGATAGCATATCTGCGAGACCGTCCACACTTGCATCATCTTTATGGTGATGACTTACAAAGACATTTTTTATCGTATCTGCCATTTTCCCTCCAAAAATATTTCTCAATCATTCCTTGGCACCAGAAACTGTAAGCTAACGATTCTTGATAATCCCCATCAAAAATTAATAGGCCGCCTGCGGGCATACCGAGCAATGTCGCACCGAAACGTTATGCAACTTTCATCACCATTGTAACCATAGTGACTACAGGTAACCCCAAGATGTTTCCTGTCATGAACACTACTGCCCTCAATCTCAGCGCCAGGCTCGTGGTGTCAGTAGTTACATACCTTACTGTTAGATATTAATTATTCGCTGATCTTCACGCTGCCACAAACACGCTCAATGGAGAGGCGAGGGGCATACAGGCATAACGTCGCCAACCCGCGCGACACCGGTTACTCATCTGATGCTCCGCCGCCGGCCGCTTTGGCCGATCAACGGACGCCTAGACGCCATTGGATACACTTGGCGTTGACTCTACCTAGCTCTGGCCAGATATCGACCAGACAACAAAAAAGCCAACCCGCGAAGGTTGGCTTTTTCTTTTGCAGATCAACGACCTGCCTGAATTCAATGTGGAGCGGGCGATGGGAATCGAACCCACGGCTCTAGCTTGGGAAGCTAGGGTATTACCAAATGTTCCTGTGCGGGGTCGGTCGGGTTGCTTAGGCGGTCACTGAGAGCAGCGTGGCAATCCCGCTGTTTTCCTGATCCTGGCCGGTGCCGTAGGCGTGCATCAGTTGCATGATTTTCATCATCACCTCGGCATCGCTGTTGTTTGCCGTGGTCGTCGCGGTGGCTGTGCCGATATCGGAGGCGGAGGTCGACTCGGTTGATTTGTCGTAGGCCATGGCCTCCTTGAAGCTGACCTTGCCGTCGCTATCGGTGTCGGCTGCTTCGAAATTGTTGACGATCTTGTTGATCAGCTCGGACCGCTTCGTATCGCTGCTATCGACCGATTCGAGCTGGCTGGTCAGCTCTTCCTTGGTGAAGCCGGCGTCGTCGGCTGGCGGCGGGGGTGGCATGCCGCCGGGGCCTTGCATCGGGCCGCCGAACTGGCTGCTGACAGACTCCTGCAGTTTGGCGAGAACGGTGGCGAATTCGTCTTTGGTGACCTTGCCGTCGCTGTTGCTATCGAGCGCGGTGAAGACGTCTTCGGCGCTCGTGCTGCTGGTACTTTGACTGGCGTTGGTGGTGATCTGGCTGAAGGCTGCGGCCAGATCGCTTTTTTCGAGATAGCCCTGGCTCTTGGTGTCCAGCTTTGAGAACAGCATGCTTGCCATTTGAGATGCCTGGTTGATTCCGCTCAACATGATTCGCTCCTTGGATGAAATTGACGAGATGCCTGGCCTTTGGCCAAGTAGCTTTCCTTGTGCAAGTTATCGGCCCGAACCGGGGTGTTTTGACGGCGCTTTGGGTTAATCCGAGTAAAAGAATGTTAAGAAAAACTGTATTCGTGGCGTTTTATTAGGGAAACACCGGCAAAAACCGGAATTTTTGGGCAATTGGCGGCAAAAACCGCTCGCCGGCAATATTTGCCGATCGTTACCCGACCAGAGCAATCGGGAATGAGGTAAATCTCTGTAAATCAAGCGCTCCCAGTCGCCGGCCTTGGCTATGATTCAACTGGATAATTTTGTGGGTGAATAGGCAATGGCGGCAGTTTTGCTGGTGGACGACGACGTTGAACTGGCCGAGATGCTGGGCGACTATCTGGCCCAGGACGGCTTTGTGGTGACTACGTTGCACGACGGCCTGAGCGGTGCCGAGGCGGCGCTCTCGGGACAGTACGCCATTGCCGTGCTCGATGTGATGATGCCGGGCCTTTCCGGTGTCGAGGTCTTGCGCCGGATTCGGGCGGTCAGCGCGATGCCGGTGCTCATGCTGACGGCCAAGGGGGACGACATGGATCGCATCGTCGGCCTTGAGCTGGGCGCCGACGATTACGTTCCCAAGCCCTGCCAGCCGCGCGAACTGGCCGCCCGCCTGCGCGCCATCCTGCGTCGTGCGGCGCCATCGGCCGAGCCGAGCAGCGCCCCGCTGGTGGTTGGCGAGCTGTGCATCCGGCCAGAACAGCGTCTGGCCGAATGGGCTGGCGTCGCTGTGGACCTGACCAGCACCGAGTTCAATTTGCTTGAAGTGCTGGCCCGCAATGCCGGGCGGCCGGTGAGCAAGGGCGATCTGTCGGAGCAGGCGCTGGGCCGGGCGCTGGTCCGTTTTGACCGGAGCATCGATGTCCATTTGTCGAGCATCCGCCACAAGCTGGGCACGCTGGCCGACGGGCGTTCGTGCATCCAGACGGTTTATCGGCAGGGTTACCAGTTGATCCGGTCCTGAGATGGGGCGCCTGTTCTGGAAGTTCTTTCTGTTCATCTGGCTCGGCCAGGTGGCCGCCGTGATCGGCACTGGCACTTTTTTCTGGCTGGAGCGCGAGCAGTCGTCGATGCGGGCTGATCGCCCACGTCCCCCGCCGCCTGATTTTGAGGCGCACCGGCCGCCGCCGATGGAGTTCGATCGAGGCGGACCGCCCCACCGCCCGCCACCCCCCGGCGACAAACGACCGGGCGGCCCGCTGCCGATATTTCCCATGATCGCTGCCCTGATCGCCAGCCTGCTCTGTGCGGCTGGCGTGGCCTGGTATTTCGCCAAGCCGATTCGCCACCTGCGCAATGCCTTCGCCACGGCGGCCGAGGGTGATCTCGATACCCGGGTGGGCGGCGCCATGGGCGGCCGGCGCGATGAACTGGCCGATCTGGGCCAGGATTTCGACCGCATGGCCGAGCGCCTGCAGGCCCTGATGGCGGCCCAGAAACGCCTGCTGCACGATGTTTCGCACGAAATGCGCTCGCCACTGGCCCGCCTGCAGGCGGCGATTGGCCTGGCCCGCCAGCAGCCGGGGCGGCTTGAGGATTCGCTGGCGCGCATCGAGCGCGAGGGCGAACGCATGAACGGGCTGATCGGCGAGTTGCTGACGCTGTCCCGCCTGGAGGCGGGCGTTTCAGGCCCGTTGGAGAAGCTTGATCTGGGCGAACTGCTGGCGGGGATCGTCGAGGATGCGCGCTTTGAGGGCGCGGCCGAGCAGGTTGGCGTCGACTTCGCGGCAGCGCCGGGGCTTTTCGTGCAGGCCAATCCGGAGTTGTTGCATCGGGCCATCGAGAACGTGGTGCGCAACGGGCTGCGCTTTTCGCCGGCCGGAACAAGCCTGCAGATCGAGGCAAAACGGGAAGCTGACGGCTTGATCCACCTGCACATCGCCGATCAGGGCGTCGGTGTCCCGGAAGCCGAACTGAAGGCGATTTTCACGCCGTTCTATCGCGGACGGAATCTGGCGACAGGCGACGGCTACGGTTTGGGGTTGGCGATTGCCCGGCAGGTGCTTTCCACGGTCAACGGGAAAATTGCCGCAAAAATGAAAGCGGACGGCAGCGCCGGTTTGCTCATCGAGATCGTTCTGCCGGCGGCAAATTGAGGCGGGAACTCAGGCGAGTTCGGACAATTCCCGATAGCGGCCGGCGTGGAACAGCAGCGGCGCTAGGTCTGGCGTTTCGCTGAAGCGTTCGACGCTGCCGACGAAAATGGTGTGATCGCCGGCGGCGTGTTCGGTGACCTTGGCCATTTCGAACGTCGCGCAGCATCCCGGAAATAGCGGTGCACCACCGGCACCAGCGTGCCACGGCAGGCCGGCAAAACGGTCGGCCGGCCAGGTGGCGAAGCGATTCGACAGATCCTGCTGGTCGGCAGCCAGCACATTGATGGCGTGGTGCGTGGCCTTGCGGAAGGCTTCGAGGTTGTGCGACTTGTTGTCGAGGCACCAGAGGACGAGCGCCGGATCGAGTGAGACAGCAGCAAATGAATTGACGGTCAGGCCGATGGGATGGCCGTCCGGGTCGATGGCCGTGACGATGGTGACGCCGGTGGCATAGCGGCCCAGGGCATTGCGCAGGGCGCGGCTGTCGTTTTGCGGTTGGGTCATCGGAGCTGACGGATATGCCGGAAGAAAAAGAGGCCGTATTATCCGTGCTCCCGCAGCCCGCGTCGAGGCAGAATTTGGCCGCCCAAAACCGTTTTACCGCACACCTGATCGCCTGGCAGAAGACCGCCGGCCGCCATGACCTGCCCTGGCAGAAGACGCAAGACCCCTACCGCATCTGGCTTTCCGAGATCATGCTGCAGCAGACCCAGGTCAGCACGGTGATCCCCTATTACGCGCGCTTTCTGGCCAGTTTTCCCGATGTGCTGGCGCTTGCCGCGGCGCCCATTGAGCTGGTCATCGAGCATTGGGCCGGCCTCGGCTATTACGCCCGGGCGCGCAATCTGCATCGTTGTGCGCAGCAGATTGCCACGGTCCACGCCGGAAAATTCCCGGAAACCGAAGCGCAACTGGAGGAATTGCCGGGTATCGGCCGGTCGACCGCAGCAGCCATCGCCGCCTTCGCCTTCGGCCGCCGGGCGGCGATTCTCGACGGCAACGTCAAGCGCGTGCTGTGCCGGCAATTCGGCGTCGACGGCTTCCCCGGCGCCAAGGCCGTGCATGACCGCCTGTGGCTGCTGGCCGAAAGCCTGCTGCCGGAGAACGACATCGAGGTTTACACGCAGGGGCTGATGGACCTTGGCGCCACGCTGTGCACGCGCAGCCGGCCGCGCTGTGGCGACTGCCCGGTAGCGGACGGCTGCGTCGCCAAACGTGATGGCCGGCAGGGCGAATTGCCGGAAGCCAAGCCGCGTGTCGCCGTGCCGGAGCGAACGTCAACTTTCGTTCTGCTCACCGACGGCCAGCGCCTGCTGCTCGAACGGCGTCCGCCCTCCGGCTTGTGGGGCGGCTTGCTGGTGCCGCCGGAAGGCGAGCCGATGGCGGTGGCGGCCCGCTTCGGGATGACGCTCGGCGAGATGACGAAGTTGCCACCGTTCAAACATGTCTTCACGCATTTTCGGCTGACGCTGGAGCCGGTGCTGTGCCGGATCGACGCCCGGTTTCAGGCGACCGAGCCGGGGCTGGAATGGGTTGAAATTGGGCGCGCGGCCGATGCCGGTGTGCCGGCGCCGATCAAGAAGCTGATCAGGCAGGTTGCCAGCGCAAGGGACTGATGCCCCAGCGCTCGAAGTTTTCGGCCCGGACGATCTGGCCGTAGTGGTTGCCGATCTTGCGGGAGAGGTCGACATCGACCGGCGTGGTGACATATTGCTGACGGCCGGTGTGATAAATGACGCGGACGACAGGAGTCAGCATGTTGTCGGAATGGAGCTGCTCCACTACCGCCAGATGCCCGCTTTCGAGCAGGACCAGCGTGCCGACCGGGTAGATACCGACGGTCTTGACGAAGGCGGCAACGAGCGTCGGATCGTATTGGAAGCCGGCCTCGTCGTAGAGCTGGCGCAATGTGTGCGACGGCGACATGGCAGCCCGGTAGGGGCGGTCGGAGGTCATCGCATCGTAGGTGTCGACGATGGCAGCCATGCGGCCGGCCAGGGAAATTTCGTCGCCGGCCATCCGGTACGGGTAGCCACAGCCGTTGTAGCGCTCGTGGTGTTCGAGGACGACGGCGACCGAGGTTTCGGACAGCCTTGAGGTGGCATCGAGCACGGCCAACCCTTCCTCGACATGGCTCTGGACAATTGAGTATTCGGCCTTGGACAACATGCCCTGCTTGGCGGTGAGCCGAGCATCGAGCGAGGCGTGGCCGATGTCCTTGACCATGGTGCCGAGCGCCAGTTTTTCGATTTCCGGCTCGGGCAGGCCCTGATGCCGGCCGAAGGCGATGATCAGCGCCGCCGTCGCCACGGCGTGTTCGGTGGCATAGGCATCGAGCCGCTTGAGGCGGGCCAGCGGCACGAGGGCATCGGGATTGCGGATGACCGAGGCGATCATCTTGCTGACGACCGGTTCGAGATGAGCGGCATCGACCTTGCTGCCGGCCTTGGCGGCGAGCATCAGCCCGCTCACTGTATTGCTGGCTTCATTGAGCAGCCGGCCGGCCCGGCGCCGTTCCTCGCCGAGCGACACCGTGGGCGGCTTGGCGGCGCGTATTTCGGCCAGCGACTTGAGCTTCTGTTCGATCTGGTTGATGCGCGCAATCGGCGTCGGCGGCAGGTCGGCACCCTTGTCGGTATCGATGCTGACTTCGCTGATGCCTTCTTCCCTGATCTTCGAAACATGCGCATCGTCGCGCACCTTGAATTTCGATTGCCACAGGGAATGGTCGAACCAGCGCTTGTGCAGGTCCACGACATACATGCCGGGCAGCAACTGGTCGATGGTTATCTTGCGGATCATGCCGGCAGTTTCGCTTATTTTTTCTCGGCGGCCTGAGCGGCACGCTGCTCGGCTTCACGCTTTTTCTGGGCAACGCGAGCGTCGTGGTCCGCTTGTTTTTTGCGCTGCTTTTCCGCCTCGGCGATCTTGCGTTTTTCACCTTCGGCCGCCTTGGCGGCCTTGGCGGCGCGGGTTGCGGCCATCTTGTCCTCGGCTGCCTGGCGGGCGTTCATCGACTCGGCCTGACGCAGTTCGAGGTCGGCAGCGCGCCGCGGCGCCTCTTCGGCCTGCACCCTGTTCCGGTCGCTCAACTGCTCGCGCTTCACTTCGCGCTCGATGGCCCTGCCGTCAATCCCCAGACGGCGTGCCTCGCGCGTTGTTTTCAGGTGTTCCCGGGCGGCGGCGTTGCGGCAGTCGTTGATCAGGAATTTAGTCGCGCATTCCGCATTTCTCTTGACCAGCAATTCGTCAGCCTCGTCCTGGCGCGCCTTGCTCTCGGCCTGCAGCGCCGCGGCCTTGTCGAGGCGCATCTGCCAGGCAGCCTGCTGATCGGCGCTGACTTCGCCCTCGGCGGCGAGCGTGGCAAACGGCAGGGCAAGCAGGACGATCAGGCCGGCAACCACTGATAGGGATCGATTTTCCATTTTTCGTAACTCTCAATACTGGCGACGCGATCCTGCATCTTGGCGAGATCGACGATCTCGGGTGGAACATAGTGCTGCTGGCCGGCATGGTAAAAAACGCGAACCACGGGTTCGAGCAGCTTGCCATCATTCTGCTCGATGACAACGCCCATGCGGTTGCTTTCCAGCCGGACCAGCGAACCGGTCGGATAAATGCCGACGGCGCGGATGAATGCCTGCACCAGTTGCGGATCGAAGTGGTGTTTGCTCCATTCGAGCAGTTTCTTGAGCGCCTGCGTGGCAGGCATGCCGTGGTTGTAGACCTTCTCCGAGGTAATCGCGTCGTACACATCGACGATGGCCGCCATCTGCCCATAGAGGGAAATCTGTTTGCCGACCAGCCGGTTCGGGTAACCGCTGCCATCGATGCGCTCATGGTGCTCACCAACTACCTTGCGTACGACATCGCTGATGCCGGGGGCGTTTTCCAGCAGCTTGGTGCCGGCGCTGACATGTGACTGGATCAGCCGATATTCGTCGTCGGTCAGCTTGCCCGGTTTGTCGATGATGGAATCAGGTATCTGAATCTTGCCGATATCGTGCAGCAGGCCACCGAGGGCTAGCTCCTTGATGGTTTCCTTGGGCAGTTTCATGACCCGGCCGAAAACGATGAGCAGCGCGCTGACGCCAACCGAGTGCTCGAATGTGTAGTCGTCGAGCTTCTTCAAGCGGGCCAGTGGCAACAAGGCATTCTGATTGCGGAACACCGACTCCATCATGCTGTCGATCAGCGATTCGACGCGGTCTATCTGGATTTTCTGGCCGAAACGGATGTCGTCCAGCACCTGCCGGACGACCTTGTTGGCCTCGGCATGCAGACGCCGGGCGCGAACGGCTTCGTTTTTCAAGTCGGCGACCACCGGCTTTTCGACGGGCTTTTGGGCGATTTCCTGCAGGCGGCGCTCGAGGTCGGCATTGACCTCGGTTTGCGGCCGGGCCTCGCGCACATCCGCCCCCTTCACCGTATCGATGTAGAGCTCGCGGATGCCCAGTTCGAGAATCTTGTCCACGGTGGCCTGATCGCGCACCTTGAATGTGCTGGACATGAAGGAATGATCGAGCCAGCCGCAATTGAGGTCATGAATGAACATGCCCGGCTTGAGCTGGTCGGTGCGGATCTGCTTGATCATTCAGTGATTCTAGCAGGCTGTCGCAAATCGTAGCTAAAATGACTGGAAAGCGCGGCAAGCCTTTGTAATGTTTCAAATTTTGGCCAATTTTTCCGGTTGACCGTGGAAGTCGGCTGAAACGCTGAAAAACCCGTTTCCGGACCCCGCCTCGCTATAATCACCCCCCTCATGATCGCCTTACGCCAAGTCACCTTCGCCCGCGCCGGCCGCCCCCTCGTCATCGACGCCTCCGTCCAGATTCACCCCGGCTGGAAAGTCGGCGTTGTCGGCGCCAACGGCTGCGGCAAATCCAGCCTTTTCGCGCTGCTCGCCAACGAACTGCACGCCGAATCCGGCAACGTCGAAATCCCCGCCAGCTGGCACATCGCCCGCGTCGCCCAGGAAACACCGGCCTTGCCCGATGCTGCCATCGATTTCGTCCTCGACGGCGACGTCGAACTGCGCCGCATCGAACGCGAACTGGTCGACGCCGAAGCCAGCGGCGACGGCGTCGCCATCGGCCACCTGCACGCCCGCTACGCCGACATTGGCGGCTACTCGGCCAAGGCCCGTGTTGCCGAAGTGCTGCACGGCCTCGGCTTCACCGATGCCGATTTTCAGCGTTCTGTTTCCGAATTCTCCGGTGGCTGGCGCGTCCGCCTCAACCTCGCCCGCGCCCTGTCGTGCCGCGCCGACCTGCTGCTGCTCGACGAGCCGACCAACCACCTCGACCTCGACGCCGTCTTCTGGCTCGAAAACTGGCTCAAAAACACGCCGGCCACGCTGCTGTTGATCTCGCACGACCGCGACTTTCTCGACGCGGTCGTCGGCCAGATCATCGCCATCGACCTCCAGCGCCTGACGCTGACCAGCGGCGGCTACAGCGACTACGAACGCGCCCGCGCCGCCCGCCTCGCCACCCAGCAGTCGTCCTACGAAGCCCAGCAGCGCGAAATCGCCCACCTGTCGAGCTTCATCGAACGCTTCAAAGCCAAGGCGACCAAGGCCCGCCAGGCGCAAAGCCGAATCAAGACGCTGGAACGCATGGAAATGGTCGCCGCCGCCCACGTCGACTCGCCCTTCCATTTCGCTTTCCGCCAGCCGACCGCCCTGCCCGACCCGCTGCTGACCATCGAAAAAGCCTCGGCCGGCTATGCCGACCACAAGATCATCGACCACGTCACGCTGACCCTGCGCCCCGGTTGCCGCATCGGCCTGCTTGGCCGCAACGGCGCCGGCAAATCGACGTTGATCAAGCTGCTGGCCAATTCGATCCCCCAACAAGGCGGCGAGCGCAAGGAAGCCAAGGCGCTCAACATCGGCTACTTCGCCCAGCACCAGCTCGAACAACTGCGTCCCGACGAATCGCCGCTGCAACACCTCGTCCGCCTCGACCCGACGGCCACCGAACAGGAACTGCGCGACTACATCGGCGGCTTCGATTTCCGTGGCGACATGGCGACGCGCGCCATCGAACCCTTCTCGGGCGGTGAAAAATCGCGCCTTGCCCTGGCCCTGCTCATTCGCACCAAGCCCAACCTGCTGCTGCTCGACGAGCCGACCAACCACCTCGACCTCGAAATGCGCGAAGCCCTGACCTTCGCCATGCAGGACTTCGAAGGCGGCGTCGTCTTCGTCTCGCACGACCGCCATCTGCTGCGCACCTGCGCCGACGAACTGCTGCTGGTGGCCGACGGCAAGGTCAGCGAATTCGAAGGCGACCTCGACGACTACGCCGCCTGGCTGGCCGCCCAGCGCAGCGCCGAAAAGGCACCGGAAGCGGATGTCGCAGCCGAAAAAACCGAGCGGCTGGCGCAACGTGCCGATGCCAAGGCCAACCGGCAGGCTTTACTCGCCCAACGCCGACCGCTGGTCAAGGAAATCGACCAACTGGAGCGCAAGCTGGCCAAGTGGAATGAGGAAAAAGCAGCGCTCGATGCGCAGTTCGCCGATCCGGACTTCTATGCCACGGTCGACCGGGTTAAAAGCGAGGAAATGCACAAACAGGCCGGCCTGCTCGGCGAACAGATCGACGAAGCTGAAATGCGCTGGCTGGAAGTGCATGAGGCGCTTGAGGCCTTGCCATCGGCCGATTGAGCCGAGCGGGAGTTGTTCCAGCCCCGCGGATGATGGAATGAGCCGGTTGGTCGCCGCTCCGACTGGTCGCGATTGCCGACCAAACCAATGCCTAGCTCCCCGGAGAATATCTTCGGGGGTTTCCGGAAGCATCACCGCTCGGCAATGCTTCCGTCTGGCCGCCTTGGCCTATCGACGCCCGATCAGCATGCCGAGCACCAAACCGATACTGGCCGCGATCCCGACCGATTGCCACGGATTCTTCCGGATACAGGCATCCGTCGCCGCGGCAGCAGCCTTGCTCTTTTCCAGAACAGCGGCCTCGGCATTCGCAACCCGCACCTTGGCAGCCCCCAGACGCTCGCTGATGCGCTGACGCACGTCGACCATCTTGTCGCCAGCAACGCCGGCAGTCTCGCGAAAAATATCTTCGGCATCGGAAACAACCGCTTTCATGTCGGCAACAATTTTCTGGCTGTTGCTCAGATCAGTCACATTGGACATATTTCACCTCGGCAAATTATTAGTAGCCAAACCCGCGGTCCTGGCGCACAGGCAATCCGGCGTCAGCACGGCGCGACACGCACCAAGCAACGCCCCAAGCCCACCAATTGATGTTTTCGCCCTAGCGGATCGCCGGTTTGGGTTGCGGTTTCTTACCCTTTGATTCCTTCTTTTTGTCTTTGCTGCCCATGAGCTTCTCTCCTGACTGGATTGGCTGGAAACTACTTAATTCACGCATTCATCCTAGTCCGGATATTCGATCTTGGCCAATGTTGGC
>VIKE01000091.1 GCA_008080565.1 Rhodocyclaceae bacterium
TGTGGGTTGCGCCAATCATGTGCCCGTAAACGTTTTGAGCTTGCCTGAATTGCCACGCAGTCCGATCAAGATGCGCGTTGCTTACGTCATCAATCCGCGCTTGCCGCAGATGGACTCTGCCCAGGTGCAGCTCCTCCTGGAGGCCATCACCAAGACATCGCGAGAGCATTTCGGTGTCGATCTGCGCTTCGATACCCCGGTGGAAATTCCCATTGACGCATGGTTTGGCCAAATTCCATCCGGGACGCGTCAGCAAGCTTTCCAGCAAGTCTACGATTTCAAGACCGGCAAGGGTGATCCGGTTCGATTCGAAAAGGCTTTTGTCGCCGGGTTGAAAGCCAACGCAGACACCGTCGCTGATGTGATGCAGTACGCTCGCCCCTACCTTGAAGCCCCGGTGCAAAACACCTATGAAGCGCTGGGTGCTGCCTTGGCCAAGCTGCAACTACGTCGGGTTGAACAATGGAAGAGTGTCAAAGCCCTGGATGGTGGCCCGGCGATGGATGCTTCGCCTTACAACGAATTTGTCATGTGGACTTACAGCGTATTGGGTAGTCGTCCCTTTGAACTCGTGATCACCAACCAGATCATCGCCAGCGTTGAGTATGTGGCTCCCGCCGCACACGCCGCCCTCCGTGGTGGTTACTCCAATGGTGTCACTACCTATAACCCGCTGGCCCGATTCAAGACGACTTCGATCTGGAGCACGTTTGCCTTCAGTTCCGAAGATCCATGGCTTGTTCAAATGCGCGGCGGGGAATCTTACGAACCCAGCGAGGCCGCGCAGCTTGCAGGCATTGCCGCTGCACATGAGATTGGCCATCAGTTGTTTCACCTGGGTCACCCCTATGCCAACGCTGCCTGCCTGATGAATCCTGTGCCACTTTTTGCATTCCGCGCCTGGGCCAATGGACTGTCGCCCCAAAACTGTCCGATGGGCGGCAGTCCATCGATGCGACCCGGGGTCATCAAGTTCTATGGGCGTGGCGAGGAATAACCCCCTCTTTGCTCAGTGAAAAAGCAAAGAGATCAGGCGCACACTTTCATCCATTGGATTGGGGTCAACTGCCTTTTGCGTCAGTGGCGCTTTGAGAATGGCACTTATTGGCCTCTGGCGCTTATGTTTCAAGCGTAAGAAGCTCTTATTTTTGTAGTGAGGTCTCTATCTCTCCCGACGGACTCCGTGCGTCAGCCTTTGTCGCCCACTCCCAGGCCATTCACTCGGTCACTCCACAACCGCGGCTTCCTTGGTGAGCGTGAACCAGCCTTTCATGGCCTGGATCACATGCCACAAGCTGTCGGGGATCGCCAGCAGTGGGATGCGTTCAGAATCAAGCATCGTGGTAATTTCTGCTTCCCGGCCTTCGCTGGCGAGTTCGACCCACTTCGGGTTCATCACCAAACCCTGCCCGATGGCGACCAGTGGCAGGCCGGTCGTTAATGCTTTTTCTGCATCCCCCGGCGTTCGGATAAGACCCGCCGCAATCAAAGGAACGCGGTCACCAACGTGCTGAACGATCAACTCGGCGGTCGTGTACTCGCCGGTATGGCCTACGGGTTTGGCATTCGGAATGTCAAAGAGCGATGCGTGGATGTAATCGATGCCAGCCTCAATCAGCCGATCAATCAGCAGGTAGGTGTCGTCAATGCGCAGTCCTCCCTCGTTCGGCTCGTCGGGCGAAACGCGGTAGCCAAGCAGGAAAGGCCGTTTGGCATGTTCGGCGATCACTCGCTGCGTTTCGCGCACCACGGCCAGCGGGAAGCGCATGCGGTTTTCGAGAGAGCCACCCCATTCATCATCACGCTGGTTGGAGAAAGGCGAGAAGAAGTTCTGGATCAGAAAGCCATGGGCGCCATGCAGCTCAATGCCATCGAAGCCCGCCTCGATGGCGCGGCGGGTCGCGTCGCCAAAAGCCATGATGATCTCTTCAATTTCTTCCTGGGTCAGGGCGTGGCTGGTCACTTCATTGCCATTGAACGGGCTGGGAGGGACCTTCAGTGCACTGGCACTGACAACGCGGCCATCCGGCACGAGTTGTGGAAGGGCTTTGTTGCCTGCATGGAAGATCTGCAGGATGGCGGGCGCGCCGCCGCTCTTGGCTGCTTCTGCCAAGCGACGAAGGCTGGGAATGAAGCGGTCGTCATGGCTGGCGAACTCGTCGGTGAAGCCGATGCCGTCCGGTGTCACGTGTGTGCAGCCCGTCACCACCATGCCGACACCGTTGGCGCGAGCGCGGTAGTAAGCCACCTCCTGGTCGGAGATAGTGCCGTCCGGGTTGGACGACCACGTCGTCATCGGTGCCATCACGGCGCGGTTGCGCAGGATCACACCGTTCTTGAAAGCAAAAGGCTGGAACAGCTTCGTTTTGGTTGGGGTCATTGAATTGAATCTCCGTTGTTGAAAAAGAAAGTCCGCGGCCGGTTGTGGACTGATGGCAAGTAGTGTGGCCCTGAATGGCCCTGACCCGTTTGCCAAAACCGCCATGTCTTTTGCCTAATTCAACGATCTTTAATCAAAACTGGAGTTTGTTGACATCCGGTAATGCTAAGCTTTAGCTCTGCAGTCCAAAGCCAAACACGCAACTTCACGGAGATATTGAATGGTGATTCAAGCACAACCGGATATCAGTGAACTTGCCGGCCTGATCGGCAACATTGCACAAAACGATGGCGACTACGATACGTTGATTCCGGCGCTGAAGTTTCGTCACTGCAGTTCTACGACCGATCCGATGCCCTGCATCTATGGTCTGGGCGTTGTGCTCATCGTGCAGGGCGGCAAGCGGGTCACGCTGGGTGATGAGATCTTCGACTACGGGGCTGGACAATCTCTTATCGCAACCGTGGACTTGCCCGTTGTGTCGTATGTCACCCGCGCCAGCTCAGCAGAACCGTTCCTCGGAATGTGGCTGGAATTGGATGCCCGCGTCATCGCCCAGTTGGCGGCAGAAATGGAGTTTGCGATGCCGCTCCAGGCTTCGACGACGCGAGCAATGTCCGTCGAGTCGTTGGATGAAGGCCTGAAGGATGCGCTGACCCGGTTGGTCCGGCTGCTGGCCGAACCGCCGCTGATTCCCCTCCTCGCCCCCTTGATCCAGCAGGAGATCGTCGTCCGCCTGCTGAATGGTGGGCATGGCCCCTGTCTGCGCCGTCTCGTTGCGGTTGGCTCCCCGAACCAGCAAATTGCCAAGGTAATCACCTGGCTGAAACAGAACTACACGGAGAACGTACCGATGGATGATCTTGCGGCTAAAGCCCACATGAGTCCATCAACTTTCCGGCAGCATTTTCGTGCCGTGGTCGGCATGAGCCCCTTGCAGTACCTGAAGAACCATCGCCTGCAGGATGCCCGGCAACTGATGCTCAATGAAAACCTGGATGCGGGCAGCGCGGCGGTGCGCGTCGGGTATGAGAGCGCATCCCAGTTCAGTCGGGAATACAGCCGACTATTTGGTGAGCCACCCAATCGCGATATCAGACGGATGCGGGAATCCACCTGGGCAAGCGACGGACCCCGCTACTGAGAGGGGAGATGGTTACCTCGGCATCGTCGCGGGCAAGCTGGGATGACACCACCTCGTAACTGCGACGTTGGGGCTGCTGGTACGGCAAGCCCGGCTGATCACCGTACCAGCAGTCGCAGGCGGCTCTCGCTGGGCTGGTTTTTTGACACAGTCTGAACACCGATGCTTGTATTTCAAGCCCCCGCACATCGAAAACAAAGCAGGTGGTCGTCGCGTGGGCGTACAACTTGCCTTTTTCGTCCTCGACATGAGCCTCTGCCGTAGCCCACGTGGACAACCGAGGCGATGGCACGCAACAGCCCTGTTTTGTGGGAGGCCGACCGCACGATTTTTAGCTACTCCCGGGATCAATCCATACCTGTCTCGTCTCTATTGCGCCCAACGGACTCCGTACGCCAGCCTTTGTAGCCAATTCCCGGGCAATTCACTCCTTCACTCCATGACCTTCGCTTCCTTGGCGAGCTCGCACAATACTGAGCGCGCCGGACGCGGTGCACCGAGATGCAGGTAACGAAGTTCATCCATAACGGCGCTCCAAAGTGAAGATCCGCCCTTTTCCAGCCGCTCCGCGCGCAAAGCCGCCTCCTCGCTTGGATGCGTATGCCGAAGGCCCCAGGCAGCCATCTGTGCGAGCAGAGGTACAAGTTGTATGGCAGCTTCCGTGAGGCTGTAGATTCCTTTCTGCTGATGGTTCGGATCAGGACATCGCGTCAGCAGGCCAGACGCGGTCAAGTGCTTCAGCCGACTTGCGAGGATGTTCGAGGCGATGCCTTCCTCGTTTTGCTCCAGCAGGGCGCCATAGCTGCGCCGGTTTGCGAACATGACATCGCGAATAACGATCAGGCTCCAGCGGTCGCCTATCTGCTCAAGCGTCAGGTTGATCGGGCATCCCGATCGTCTTGTTTGGGACACAACTAATCTCCTTGAATTTGCACTTGCATTATGCAAGTTGTTGGGGTATTATTCAACCACTTGCATTTTGCAAGTGCTTTAGAGATCCTGGCGGATCGACAGAGGAATCGAACATGCGTGCGGCTTTCATCACGGGTTACGGCGGCAATTCCGTAGTGCGGGTGGCCGGAAGGGGGGCAGCAACGACATGGCACGATGAGCTGGCGTTCCGCTGAAGATCATTTCGCATGTACGTACGTCCATGCCCAACCACACACAATAGTTAGGAAACACCATGAAACTCTCCCCCATCATTTCGCGTACCGTACTCGCGGTATCGTTAGCATTCGCTGGCACCTTCGTTGCTGTAGCACCGGCCCAAGCCGCAGCGCAGATGCAGCACAAACAGGTTGCGGGCTTCTATCGCACGATGATTGGCGACTATGAAGTCACCGCGCTCCATGACGGTGGCGGCGCCATTGACTCCAGCCTCCTGCATGGCGATCCAGCGCTCATCCAGTCGCTCCTGGCGCGCTCCTTCCAAAACGATCCCAAGCATGTCACGGCCACCGTCCAAGGCTTCCTCGTCAACACCGGCTCCAAGCTCGTTCTCATCGATACGGGTGCAGGCGGCCACTGGGGCGGGCCCACTCTGGGTAAGCTCATGAAGAACTTGAAGGCCTCCGGCTACAAGCCGGAGCAGGTTGACCTGGTGCTGCTAACCCATCTTCACGCTGACCATGTTGGCGGAATCTACAAAAGCGGGAAACGCGTCTTCCCGAACGCGACCGTGATGATGATGAAGGCCGACTCCGACGTCTGGCTGTCGAAGGAAATCGCCGCCAAGGCCCCGGAAGACGCAAAAGTCTTTTTCACGATAGCTCAGGATGGTGCCGCGCCCTACATTGCGGCAGGCAAGTGGAAGCCGTACGAAGGCATAGACGAAATCGTCTCCGGCATCGCACCGCATGCCATTCCCGGCCATACGCCTGGTCACACCGGCTACATGATTTCATCAAAGGGTGAGTCGCTGCTGGTCTGGGGCGACTGTGCTCACGTGATGGCCGTCCAGATGCCGCACCCTGAAATCGGGATCGTCTTCGACTCGGACGGCGCGATGGCCATCAAAACGCGTGAAGACCTTCTGGTGAAACTCGCTGCGGACAAGACGATGATTGGTGCCGCCCACATGCCGTTCCCTGGCCTGGGCCGTGTTCGCAAGGCCGACACCGGCGTTGGCTACGACTGGGTGCCGGCGACCTTCGTCAACCTGAAGTGAGTTGAGCAATGGCCTACGATTCATCTCCCGTCCGCAAGCTCCGCGAGGCGATGTTCGCCTTCAACATTGCGCATCCCGTACGCACCATCGAGACGCTCCGCGTCGGCATGGAGGCAATTTCACAAGCCAACCCGCCAGCGGCTGACCTGATCGTCGAGCCGATCGAGCTCGGTGGCGTAGCCGCGGTGGCGATTACGGCTCCGGGCGCGTCCAAAGACCGAGTCATCTACCATTTCCACGGTGGTGGCTGGGTGGCGGGCTCTCCGGCCACGCATCTGGGCATGCTCGGAGAGCTTTCTCGAGCGGCAAAGTCCCAAGTCATCGTCCTGGACCACTCCTGGGCACCCGAGCACCCATTTCCGGCGTCCTACGATGAGTCGATCTGCGGCTACGAAGCAGTGCGTGCGCTTGGCAAGCCGTTCGCCGTGACAGGAGACTCCAGTGGCGGTGGCATGGCTCTCAACGTTCTTGCCTACGCCTCCTCGAAGGGTCATAAGGACGCGCGAGCAGCGCTACTCATTAGCCCATGGGCCGACTTGACGCTGACGCTGCCCTCGCTAACGCAGTTGGCCGACCGCGACCCCATGGTCAATGCGAGCGCGATGCGGGAGATGGTCGAGGCTTACGTTGGCAACCACGACTTGAAGGATCCGCGCATCTCGCCCCTGTTCGCCGACATGCACGGATTTCCTCCACTGCTCATCCATGTCGGAAGCGACGAAGTACTTCTCGACGACGCGCTCGAAATTGACCGAAAGGTGCGCGCGGCCGGCGGCGAGTCGCACCTTGAGGTCTGGCCGGAGATGCCGCACGTCTGGCACATTCAGACAGCCTCTTTGCCTCAGGCCCACGACACGCTGCAGAGAGCCGGCGAGTTTCTCATCGGGCACCTCGAGAAATAGCACGCGCGCCCTCAACGAAGACCTAGACATTAGCGATCCAGCCGGCCGCACCCGGACTCCGTGCCGAAGAAACTTGAGTTTCAGATAGTTGATTTACATGGATATTTTTGAAGTTACTTAAGAGATAGGAGATTGCAATGACTACTGACACCAACACGCCGGGAGCGGCATGGATGCAAATCGTCAAGAAGAAAGGAACGAGCGAATTCGCGATGTCGTTCACCGCTGACGCCAGCCTTCAGACCTCAGCCCTCAGCAAGGCAGTGGTCGGCCCGACACTCATCGGGGCGTTCTTTGCCGCGACGAGCACGATGTACGAAAACTTTGTGTTCACCGCGGAGACGGTTGACGGTGCGAAGACTTACCTTGAGTGGGATGCCATCCACGCTGGCAAGTCGGTCGCCGGCATCACGATACTCACTCGGAATGAGTCTGGTCTCATCAACAACATCAAGCTCTTCCAAAGCCCGTTTCCCGTCGTCCGCGAATTCTCATCTGGCCTCAAGGAGCGACTCAAAGGAACACTTGGTCAGGACTTCTTTAGCTAGGGCGGGACAACAACCAACTTCATCGCCTCATCGAACACAACCGAGGAAACACCCATGCCAATATTTCACGCCCACATTCCGGCTCAAACGTTCTCTAGCGAAGAGAAGCGGGCTCTGGCAAACGCATGATCGTAACGGTGACGTTCGGCACGAGCAGGACAGTGGAGCAGAAACGCAAGCTCGCGGAGTTGGTCACCCGATACGCAGTAGAAAAGCTTGGCGTCAGCCAGGACGATGTCACCCTGATGATGTATGCCATTCCCTTGGAGAACATGAGCTTTGGGGGTGGAAAGCTGGTCTCTGACATCGACCTCTCTATGCCTTGGGTAAACAGGTAAGAAGGACAGATCATGACCTCGACAAACATCGCCTACGCTCCTCTGGAATGGAAGCTGCTGACCAAGAAACGCGGGAGTTCAACCCAGGGACTTCCACCGGGGAAAGATGCACTGGCCTGGGTGACCAGTACGGTGACCCTGATTTATGGTGTGCGGGATGCCATCCTCGTCGACACCTTCCTCTCTGAGGAACAGTCGAAGGAACTGGTGGAATGGGTTGCCGAGAGCGGCAAGAATCTCACCACGATCTATGTGACGCATGCCCACGGAGACCATTTCTTCGGCTTAAAGCTGTTGCTTGACCGGTTCCCGAATGCCAGGGCCGTCGCCAGTCCAGCTGTCGTCGAAGGTATCCGCAAGCAGGTCGATCCCGTTTTCATCAAGACCTTCTGGGAAACGCGGTTCCCTGGTTTGATTCCAAAAGAACTCGTCGTCCCCGATGTTCTGGAGGGCAACGAGCTGGAACTCGAAGGGCAAAAATTGGTGGTTGTGCAACTTGGACACACCGATACGGTCAGCACGACTGGTCTTCATGTTCCTTCGATCGATCTCGTCGTCTCAGGCGACTGTGTCTATAACAACACGCACCTCTATCTGGCGGAATGTGATGCGGCTGCCCGTGAGGAATGGCTCGCGGCACTCGACAAGGTCGAATCGCTGCATCCCCGTGCGGTAGTTGCTGGGCACGGCGTACTGGATCCCGATAGCGCCCCGAGACACATTGAGGAAACACGGAAATACATCCTCGATTTCAACAAATCGTTGCAATCGGCGGCGAGTGTGCGCGACCTCTATGACTCCATGCTGGAGCTTTACCCGGGTCGGGTTAATCCGGGCTCCCTGTGGGCTGCCGCTAACGCCGCGAAGCCTTCGTAATACCCGGTACAGATGGCTCATGCTCTCCTCAAGTGCATGAACCATCTGCAGCCTATATTGAACTGAGTAACTGACATGAAATGCAGCTTGATCCATTCGGTTGAATCCAAGTCTGCTACCTGCAGTTAGCGAGACGGTTTGGGTAGGACGCGGCTTATGGGGATTTGGCCTCAGTCGTTGTTCTTGAGACGGGCGATGATTGGAGCATCGAACCGTCAGCAACGCGCGGATCGGCTGCTGGCGCATCATGATCTCGATGACGCGCATCGCTTGACAGCAACCACTCACAATGCAATAATTGAGCATTCACTTACTCAATAAAAGACATCAGACTATGGCACGACCCTTGAGCGATGAGAAGCGTGATGCCTTGCTGGAGGCCGCTTCAGACCTCGTTGCCCAACTTGGCACGGGCGCCTCTACAGCGAAGATCGCCAAGGCTGCTGGCGTTTCGGAGGGGACGCTGTTTACCTATTTTCCGTCGAAGGATGGCCTCCTGAATGATCTGTTCGTGGAGATCGAAGGCAAGTTAGCCGAGGCTATGCTAGCGCCATACCCAATGGAGGCCTCAGCACGGGACCGGCTGTTCATCGTCTGGAGTCGGCTGATTGAGTGGGGACTGCATCATTCCACTTCGCGTATGGCGTTGCGCCAGTTGAAAGTGTCGGATCGTGTGACGGCAGAGAGCCGCAAGCGCTGCCACGCCATGTTCATAGATGCACGTTTGATCGTGGAACAGTGTCTTGCTGGACACGCTGCTCCAGAACGAGTCGCTTTCTACATCGACACGATCCTGTTCGACCTGGCGGATATCACCATCAACGCCATTGCAGCGAAGCCGAAGGAGCGTGAAGCGATCCGACAGGCCGGGTTCGATCTTTTTTGGAAAGGCACTGCGGCTTGATTTTTTTTGTCAATTAAATGAGCATGTAATCGCTCATAACCAGGAGTTTGTATGTCAAATCACCAAGGCTTTACCGAAGCAGATGTTCCTGATCAGTCAGGACGGTGCTTCATCGTCACAGGTGCCAATGCGGGCGTGGGTTTTGAACTGTCCAGGGTGTTGGCTGCGCGAGGGGCTCGCGTCCTCTTGGGATGTCGCGAAAAGCAGAGGGCAGAAGAGGCTATCGCTCGGATTAAACAACTCACGCCGAAAGCCGATCTCGCCTGGTTGCCGCTGGACTTGGGCGACATCGAGAGTGTGCGTGCCGCCGTTGCAAAGGCGTCAAAGGAGCCTCGCATCGATGCACTCATCAACAACGCGGGCATCATGTTCCCGCCCCTGACGCGCACCAAGCAGGGATTCGAATCGCAGTTCGGGGTCAACCATCTGGGCGTGTTCGCGCTGACCTCGCTGCTGCTGCCCAAGTTGGCCGAGACGCCGGGCTCGCGCATCGTTGTGACATCCAGCATTGCGCATTTGAAGGCAAAGATCGACTGGGATGATCTCAATGCCGAGCGCGGTTACGCCAAGCAGGAACGTTATCAGGCCAGTAAGCTGGCCAATGCGCTGTTCTTCTTTGAGTTGGATCGCCGCCTGCGCGCGACCCGATCCCCCGTCACGGCCATTGGCGTCCACCCCGGCGTGGCCAGCACCAGTCTTGGCAGGCACATGGGGCTCGTGCAGTTGGCCGGTCCCATCGTCGGCCTGTTGCTCAACAGTGCCGCCAAGGGCGCATGGCCGGCGTTGCTGGCCGCGACGGGCCCCGTGAAGCCAGGAGGTTATTACGGCCCAACCGGATTCGGCGGGATCAGAGGCGTCGCCGGAGAGGCCAAACGCGCCCCGCAGGCTGAAGACCCGGCGCTTGCCAAGCGACTTTGGGACGTTTCCATTGCCATGACCGGGATTGACCCCGGATTGCCGGCAGTGTGACCGCCACGCCTGTTTCCACTCACCCCCCCCGAGCCACGCCATCGTGCAATCAACCAAGGAATTTGACATGACTACAAAATTTGGAGCCACATCCACGATCGACGGAGCTCTTGCATAGCCGCTAACAAGCACCACAAGGATGCGGGCTTCGACCTGTTCTGGCAGGGAATCCAAATCAAGGACTAAGACTTTCTCTTTTTTACCACTCAAATAAAAATGTGCTCACGCAGCCAGGAAAACATTCATGTCATCCGCCGGATTACCGAGGCCGACGTTCGAGGCCTGATCCTCGCCCGGTCGCAACACTGAAAGGAACAAGTCATGCCCACCACCAAACGCCGACCGGTCGACGTCAAGTCGATCTCGACCGGGTTCTTCCTGGTCGAGATGGCTCAAGTGCTCAAAGAGTTCGAGAACGACTACGAGTTCACCTTCGCCACCCCCGATGGCAACGCCCCGCAACTTGACATCAACGGCATGGCCTTGTCCGTGCAATCCATCGAGAAGACCGGCGCCAAGACCGTCCCCCTCCGCATGCAGCAGCGCCGCCGCTCGTTCGACATCAACAGCTTCCGACAGCGCCACCCCGAGTTGGTCGCTCGCCGCGAGCAGGAAGTCCTGCTGCTGGAGCGGCACATCGGCCGGGTCCCGGTCTCCGAACTATTGCCTAACAGCGAGCCGGAGCTCGCCGAGTACCGCACCGAACTGATACGTCGCCTCGGCAAGCTGCCCGAGGGCACCTTCCACTCGCTGCAGGAACTCGTTCAGCGTGACCGCGACCAGGCCGACCCGTTCACTTTCGCCGACTTTGACTTCATCCACACCCCCGGTGGTCACGCCCCCATGGTCGACTTCCGTGACAACCCGTGGCTCGGCGAGGCCCTCCACGTAGCCCGGGAGAACGGTGTCATCATCTCGCTGATCTGCCACGCGCCCGTGGCGGTGACCTCCACCCGGCAGCGCATTGATGCGCAGGGCCACCCCTACCTCGTCAGCGACAACCCGTTCCTCGCCGCGGCCATCTCGACCGTCCCCACGATCGGCGAGCTGTTCGCGCTGCGGTTCCTCTACCCGCGCGTTCCAGGGAAGAAGACACGACTCTCCTACTTCGTCGACAAGGCCATCAAGGAAGCCGGCTTCAAACTCGCGACCTCCCTCAATATCGCCGCCCCGCTACTGGCCTACGAACCGTCAGTACGGCTGCTCACCGGCAACGGCCCGCAGGCCATCGACCAGCAGACCGCCAAGCTGCGCAGCGTCCTCACCAGCACCCGAACTGCTCAGCGCACCAGCGGCAAGCAGCTGAGCAAGCAAACCGTGACCGTCCACCTTGCCAGCCACACAAAACGGTAAGGATCGAAAATGTCCAAGAGCAAGGGTTTCACCGAAGCCAACGTCCCCCAACAGACAGGAAAAAACTTCATCGTCACAGGCGCCAACGCAGGCGTGGGGTTTGAAATCGCGCGAGTGCTTGCCGCCAGGGGCGCGCGCGTCCTGCTGGGCTGCCGCGAGAAGACCAGAGCGCAGGATGCCATCGCGCGGATCAAGCGGATCACGCCGAACGCCGATCTCGCCTGGCCGGCACTTCTGGCCGCGACCGGCAAGG
>VIKE01000092.1:0-1752 GCA_008080565.1 Rhodocyclaceae bacterium
CTGTTCGGCATGATCCGCGAAACCCATGCCGCCGCGCCGCAAGGCACGGTCATGGCCTACGCCGACAACGCCTCGATCATCGAAGGTGCGACCATCCAGCGTTTCTACCCGGATGCCGACCGCGGCTACAGTTACAAGGAAGAGCTGACCCACATCCTGACCAAGGTCGAGACGCACAATCACCCGACCGCGATTTCCCCGTTCCCCGGCGCCTCCACCGGCTCCGGCGGCGAAATCCGCGACGAAGGCGCCACCGGCAAGGGTTCCAAGCCGAAGGCAGGCCTCTGCGGTTTCTCGGTCTCCAACCTGAACCTGCCCGATGCCCCGCAGCCCTGGGAACACGCCTACGGCCGCCCGTCGCGCATCGCCTCGGCCCTCGACATCATGCTCGAAGGCCCGATCGGTGCCGCTGCCTTCAACAACGAATTCGGCCGCCCGAACCTGACCGGCTATTTCCGCACCTACGAACAGGATGTCGCCGGCACGGTGCGCGGCTACCACAAGCCGATCATGATCGCCGGCGGTCTGGGTTCCATTCAGGCCGAGCAGTCGTTCAAGGACGAAACCTTCCCGGTCGGCACGAAATTCGTCCAGCTCGGTGGCCCCGGCATGCTGATCGGTCTGGGTGGCGGTGCCGCCTCGTCGATGACGGCCGGCTCCAATGCCGAAGACCTCGACTTCGCCTCGGTGCAGCGTGGCAATCCGGAAATCCAGCGCCGTGCGCAAGAAGTTATCGACCGCTGCTGGCAGATGGGCAAAAACAATCCGATCCTGTCGGTGCATGACGTCGGTGCCGGTGGCGTTTCCAACGCCCTGCCGGAATTGGCCCATTCGGGCGGCGTTGGTGCCATTTTCGATCTGCGCAAGGTGCCGACCGAAGAGCCGGGCATGTCGCCGGCCGAAATCTGGTCCAACGAATCGCAGGAACGCTACGTGCTGGCCATTCCGCCGAACCGCATCGCCGAATTCCAGGCCATGTGCGAGCGCGAGCGCTGCCCGTTTGCCGTGGTTGGCGAAGCGACCGGCGACGGCCACCTGACCGTCACCGATGCCCATTTCGGCGTCAATCCGGTCGACATGGAAATGGAAGCGCTGCTCGGCAAGCCGCCGCGCATGACCCGCGACGTCAAGCATGAGCCGGAAACCTTCGTATCCTTCGACGCGACAGCTATCGAACTCAAGGATGCCGCCTACCGCCTGATGCGTTTGCCGACCATCGCCGACAAGACCTTCCTGATCTCCATCGGCGACCGTTCTGTCGGCGGCATGACGGCGCGCGACCAGATGGTCGGCCCGTGGCAGGTGCCGGTGGCTGACGTCGCCGTGACGACGATGGGCTACCAGGGTTACCTCGGCGAAGCCTTCGCCATGGGCGAGCGCACCCCGCTCGCTGTGTTCGATGCCCCGGCTTCCGGCCGCATGGCCATCGGTGAAGCGCTGACCAACCTGGCCGCTGCCGATGTCGGCGAACTGGGCAAGGTCAAGCTCTCGGCCAACTGGATGGCGCCGTGTGGCGTTGCTGGTGAAGATGCCCGCCTGTTCGATACCGTCGAAGCCGTTTCCGACCTGTGCAAGGCCATCGGCGTGTCGATTCCGGTCGGCAAGGATTCGCTGTCGATGCGCACCGCCTGGGAAGATCAGGGTGTCAAGAAGCAGGTCGTGTCGCCGCTGTCGCTCGTCGTTACCTCGTTTTCTGCGGTCGACGACGTGCGCAAGACAAAAACCCCGCAACTGGCCGTCGATCAGGGCGAA
>VIKE01000092.1:1763-18130 GCA_008080565.1 Rhodocyclaceae bacterium
GCTGCTTGATCTCGGCCAGAACCGCCTCGGCGGCTCCTGTCTGGCGCAGGTGTACAACGCCACCGGCAGCGACGCGCCGGATGTCGATGATCCGGCCAAGCTCAAAGGCTTGTTCGATGCCGTGCAGAAACTCAATCGCGATGGCCTGCTACTCGCCTACCACGACCGTTCCGACGGCGGCCTGTTCGTGGCCGCCTGTGAAATGGCCTTTGCCAGCCGCCGCGGCGTCTCGCTCGACCTCGACGGTATCTGCTACGACGCCGGGGCCGGCGATGTCGATGGCTCCGAAAAGCGTCCGGACCTGCTGGCTGGCCGCGATTTCGAGAACATCGTCCGTGCCCTGTTCAACGAAGAGCTCGGCGCCCTGATCCAGATCCGCCGCGCCGACCGCGAAAAGGTCACGCCCATCCTGCGCGCCCTGCGCGTGCCGTACCACTTTGTTGGCACGATGAACGAGTGGGACGAAATCCGCGTCACCCGCAACGCCAAGCGCGTGCTGCGTGAAAAGCGTGTCGACCTGCAGCGTGCCTGGTCCGAGACCAGCTACCAGATGCAGGCCATGCGCGACAACCCGAGCTGCGCCCAGCAGGAATTCGATCGCATCCTTGATCTTACCGATCCCGGCCTGACGCCTAAGCTGACTTTCGATCCGCAGGACGACTTCACCCAGGTTTACCGCGAACTCGGCAGCAAGCCGCGCGTCGCCATCCTGCGAGAGCAGGGCGTCAACAGCCATTACGAAATGGCCGCGGCTTTCGACCGCGCCGGTTTCGCTTCGGTCGACGTCCATATGAGCGACATTCTGGCCGGCCGCGTCAGCCTCAAGGATTTCAAGGGTCTGGTCGCCTGTGGCGGTTTCTCCTACGGCGATGTGCTCGGCGCCGGCCTCGGCTGGGCGCGGACCATCCTCATGCATGACGGCTGCCGCGACGAATTCGCTGCCTTCTTCAATCGCAAGGACACCTTCGCTCTCGGCGTCTGCAACGGTTGCCAGATGATGAGCGCGTTGAAGTCCATCATCCCGGGCGCTGAAAATTGGCCGGCATTCCGCCGCAACAAGGTCGAGCAGTTCGAAGCCCGTTTCGTAATGACCGAAATCGTCGAATCGCCGTCGATCTTCTTCGCCGGCATGGAAGGCTCGCAAGTGCCGATCGTCGTTTCGCACGGCGAGGGCAGGGCGGTCTTCGACAACGCCGATGACAAGGCCAAGGTTTTGTCGGCTGTCCGTTACGTTGACAACAAGGGCGAACCGACCGAGGTCTATCCGTACAACCCGAACGGTTCGCCGAACGGTCTGACCGCGGTGACCACGGCTGACGGCCGGTTCACGATCATGATGCCGCACCCGGAACGTGTCTTCCGCACCGTGCAGATGTCGTGGCATCCGGAAAACTGGGGCGAAGATTCGCCGTGGATGCGCATGTTCCGCAACGCGCGGCGCTGGGTTGGTTAAGCGACCGGGAAAAACAGAAAAGGCGGCTTGCGGGCCGCCTTTCTTTTTTCACAGACCTACATTGTTAAATTACAATATACGCAATCACTTATAAATAGTGGTTGCCAAATGAATTCCAATGGAGGAGCAAACACATGATCAAAAAAGCATTGCTGGGTGCGGTAATTGTTGCTGTTTCGATGGGGGCCATCGCAGAGGAGAAAGAATTGCTGCGCATCATCGGCGAGGACAAGCAGTTCGTCGTGCAGACCAAGAACGGGCCGTTCGTCATCACCCGCACGATGACGCCGTGTGCCAAGAACAATGGTTGGCTGCAGCCGCTGATTCCGGTTCCCGGCGTCCATCCGGTCACCGAGATCGAAATGCTGCATGCGATGAATGACAAGGATGCGCTGATCGTCGACATGCGTGAGCCAGATGACCGGATCAAAGGCACCATCCCCAACTCGTATCACATCCCCTACACCTTGGTTTCCGGCCGCATGGACGAGCTGGGCTGCGCCAAGAAGGCCGGCAAGTGGGACTGCAGCAAGGCCAAGAAAGTCTATGCCTTCTGTAACGGCCCGGTCTGCCCACAGAGCCCGTCAGCCATCAACGCCATGGTTCGCGATGGTTTCCCGGCTGACAAGATTTACTACTACCGCGGCGGCATGCTCGACTGGGATGCGCTGGGCTTCCCGATCGTAAAGGATGATTTCTGATAACTTTTCAGCCCGCTTTTATCGGCTAACCGAACGGAACTCCACGGAGTTCCGTTTTTATTTTTGGCCATTTTTTCGGGTTGACCGTGGCAAGCCTGATTATTAACGAGGGGTTTGCCTGCTTTCAAATTCGTCCCGAACTTTTGCCCAATAACAAATACAGCGGTGCGTCCGCTGTCAGTGGATGACGACGCGGGCACTCCGTCGCCAGCACGCAGGCATCTGCAACTGCTCGACGTCCGGGCCGGTGGCGCCGAATATGGCCCTGGCCCGCTCCAGGCGAGCATGTTCGTCGTGGGAGATGCCGGCGATCAGATCGAACCATTGTTGAAGACGTTTCATGGGGGCGACTCCTTATGTTTGGCTGTATGGATAAACAGTGGTGCGCGTTCGAGTGCAGAATATCCGAAAGCTGTATGGATGTACAGTATTCGAGAAATCTTTTTTCCGCGGTAGGCTTTGGCTACCCCAAAGCATGAAAGGCACCCGAATGTCGCGCCCCAAGCCTGCCTGGTTGCCACCTGCCGGAACGCTGGCGACCTACCGCGGCCGCACCCGCAAGGCGACGCGTAATGTTCGCGTGGTGGCCGAGGCTTCGGCCGGGCGCATGGTGGTCGAGGCAATCGGCAAGCAGGGCGTTCCCGTTCGCCTGACCGTCAAGCGGGAAAACCTGCTGCCGATGGAACCAGATTTGTTCGACTGAGCTCCGTTAGCGAGTCGGCTTGAACTTCAGGCGCCGGATCAGGCCAGAGAACCATCCTCCTCGTTGCAGTCTCTCCAGTTGAATGCTGCTGTTGCCTATCCGTTCGACCAGGCTCAGGCCATTACGCGAAATCAGATAGCTTTGCCCGCTGCCGAGAAATACATCGTCGGGTTCGTTGGCGACGGTAATCCAGACCGTTCCGCGCAGGCAGCGGACACGGGTGCCTGCGGCGTCGTTGAGGCGGATGGGGCAGTCCGGCTGCAGGCCTATTTCCTCCGAAACCCGATAGCTGTTCATGGCGCTCTCCGCATTGTTCATGGAGAAATTTTAGGTTCCGGTTGGTGGGTGGTACAGTTGCAATGAATTTAAATTGTGACCAATACAGTTCGCTAAAATATGAACTGTACCGGTCGTAGCTGACGCGAACTGTATAGGTGCCCAATGGCTGAAGAACTGTTGCGCTATGAGCAACTGGCGGCGGAGTTAAGCGGAATGATCGCCAGCGGCGTGTTGAATCATGGCGACCGACTGCCATCGGTGCGGCGCTTGTCCAGCCAGCGGCGGCTTTCCGTGTCGACCGTGGTCCAGGCACTGCGCCTGCTGGAGGATCGCGGCCTGGTCGAAGCGCGGCCGCAGTCCGGGTTTTTTGTCCAGCGCGCCAAGGCCGCGCGCGCCGAGCCTGTGGTCCGCTCAACGCCGGAGGAGCCGAGCCCGGTCGATATTTCGCAAAGGCTGGTCAGCGTCTTGCGCGCCGGGGCGAGAAACGGCATCGCGCCGCTCGCCGCCGCCTTGCCGGCGCCAGAATTGTTACCGGTCGCCGCGCTGCAGCGTTTGTACGCCGGTGTCGCGCGGCGCCATCCCAAGTTGCTTGAAGGCGGCAGTCACATCAATACCGACGAGCCGGCGCTGGTTCGCCAGCTGGTGCGTCGTTCGCTGGCCTGGGGCGGGCCGCTGCCTGCCGAGGAGTTCGTCATCACGAATTCGTGTACCGAAGCGCTCGGCTTGTGTTTGCGGGCTGTGACTAAGCCCGGAGACACCGTGGCGGTCGAGTCGCCGGCCTACTATTTGATGCTGCAGTTGCTCGAAACGCTCGGCCTCAAGGCGCTGGAAATCCCGACCGATCCGCGCACCGGGATGTCGGTCGAAGCGCTCGACCTGGCGACGCGCAACGGCGGCATCGCCGCCTGCCTGATCGTCTCGAATGGCAGCAATCCGCTCGGCTGTGTCATGCCGGACGACAGAAAACGGCTGTTTTCGGCGTTGACCGCAGCAAGAGGCGTCGCGATCATCGAAGACGACATCTACGGCGATCTCCACCTCGGCAGCGAACGGCCGTGGCCGATCAAGGCCTTCGACAAAGTTGGCAACATCATGCTCTGCTCCTCATTCTCGAAAAGCCTGTCACCCGCCCTGCGCATTGGCTTTGTTGCGGCCGGTCGCTACCACTCGGCCATCGCCTTGCAAAAAACCATCACCAGCGGCGGCACCAATCCAATCACCCAGCATGTGCTGGCCGAATATCTGGAGTCCGGCGCCTATGAGCGTCATCTGCGCACCCTGCGCCGGGCATACACTCAGCAAGTCGAGGCGATGCGGCTGGCGGTCAGCCATTATTTTCCGGCGGCGACGCGCATCACCCAACCGCTGGGCGGCTACGTCCTGTGGGTCGAGTTGCCGGAAAACATCGACACCACACGCCTCTACCAAAGGGCCATCGGCGAAAACCTGGCCTACGTGCCGGGCGATCTGTTCTCGCCCAGCGGCATGTATCGCAACTGTCTGCGTCTCAATTGCGGCAACCCCCACACGCCGGCAATCGAAGACGCCGTGCGTCGCCTGGGAGCGATCTTTTCTGGCGCCTAAATCAACGGGAGGCCAGGAAAACTACGGTATCATTCGGCCTTTTGGGCAAGCTGGCTTTGCCTTTTTGAACGCATTCGAAGGATTTTTCTCCTCATGTTCGACGCAGTCCGCAACAACAAAAGAATCGTCCAGGTATTTCTGGCGCTGATCACGCTGCCGTTCGCCTTTTTCGGCGTTGATTCCTACATGCGCAGCGACGGCTCCGGCGGCGATGTGGCCACGATTGGCGACGTCAAGATTACCCAGCAACAGTTCCAGCAGACCCTCCGCGAACAGCAGGAGCGCCTGCGCACCCAGATGGGCGCTCAGTTCGACCCGAAGATGCTGGAAAACCCCGAAGCCCGCAAGGCGATTCTTGACGACCTGATCAACCAGCGCCTGCTCGTTATCGAGGCCAGCAAGAAAAACATGGTCGTTGGCGACAACGCCATACGCCAAGCCATCGGCGCGATCGAAGCTTTCAAGGTTGACGGCAAGTTCTCCGTCGAACGCTACGAAGCTGCGTTGCGTGCCCAGGGCATGTCGCCGGCCGGTTTCGAGGCGCAACTGCGCCAGGACTTGACGCTGCAGCAGCTGGCGGGTGCCATCGGTCAATCCGGTGTGGTTTCCCGTTCCGTTGCCGATCGCGTACTGGCCATGCAGACCGAAAAGCGTGAGGTCATGGAATATCGCCTGAACCTCGATAGCTACCTCGGCAAGGTCAAGCTGGCTGACGATGCAGCCAAGAAGTTCTACGACGAGAACGCCAAACAGTTCGAAGTGCCCGAGCAAGCCAAGGCCGAGTACGTCGTGCTGTCGATGGAATCCATCGCCAGTCAGCTGGCCGTCAGCGAGGCCGAGATCAAGGCTTGGTACGACGGCCACAAGGATCGCTTCCTGCAACCGGAAGAGCGTCGCGCCAGCCACATCCTGATCGCCTCGGAAAAACTCGGCAAGGACAAGGCCAAAGCGAAGGCCGAAGAACTGCTTGCTGAAGTGCGCAAGAATCCGGCCGCCTTTGCCGATCTGGCCAAGAAGAACTCCGACGACCCGGGTTCAGCCTCCAAGGGCGGCGATCTCGGCTTCTTCGGGCGCGGCGCCATGGTCAAGTCGTTCGAAGACAGCACCATGAGCCTCAAGGAAGGTGAGATTTCCGGCGTCGTCGAGTCGGATTTCGGCTTCCACATCATCAAGCTGACCGGCATCCACGCCGCCAAGGAAAAACCGCTGGCTGACGTTCGAGGCGAAATCGAAGCCGAGTTGAAGAAGACTGCCGGATCCCGCAAGTTTGCCGAAGCGGCTGAAACCTTCAGCAACATGGTCTACGAACAGTCGGACAGCCTCAAGCCGGTTGCCGAGAAGTTCAAACTGACCGTCAAATCCTCCGATTGGCTTGCCCGCCAGGCCAACCCGGCCAATGGTGTGCTTGGCAACGAAAAACTGATGGCTGCGCTGTTCTCCGAAGATTCCGTCAAGAACCGGCGCAATACCGAAGCAGTTGAAATCGCCGCCAATACGCTGGTTGCTGCGCGCTTGGTCGATTACAAGCCGAAGGCATTGCAGCCGTTCGACAGCGTCAAGGCCAACATCGAAACCTTGCTCAAGAACAAGGAAGCACAGGTTCTGGCCAGCAAGGATGGCGAATCGCGTCTGGAAGCCTTGAAGAAGGGCGAGGACAAGCTGGCCTGGGGCGTAGCCAGGAGCGTATCGCGCATGGAAGCCCGCCAACTGCCGCCGCCTGTCGCGCAGTCCGTGTTTCGCATGGAAACCGGCAAGCTGCCTTCCTACTCCGGCGTCGAACTGCCGGGAACAGGTTATGCGCTGTTCAAGCTGACCAAGGTTCAGGCCGGGGAAAAGCTCGACGATGCCAGCAAGCAGGCGATGCTCAAGCAACTGGGCAATCTGGCCGCTCAGGAAGAAGTCCAGCTCTACTTGGCAGCCCTGCGTAGCCGCTACAAGGTGGAAGTCAATCAGGCCGCGTTGGAGTTGAAAGACAAATAACCAGCAGCGGTTTGTGTAAAAAAACGGGCTGCGGCCCGTTTTTTCGTTTGTGGATAGCTGTTGAGTTCAATCCCTGTAGGCAGTCCATAAGGGGGGTGCTATTCTCCTCAAGTAAATAGATGCTCACTGGAGGCGGGTTTGCCGGCTTTCTGGAATGAGCGCCCAGAAACGCAACAGCTCAGGGAAGTGTATGACGGGTGATCCAGGCTTGGTCGCATCTGTAAAGAAGCGTCATGGCTATATTCGCTTGCTGTGGCTGGGCGTTTGTTTGGTCAACTTGTTCTTGATCGGCATGGCCGTTCTGGTAATCCAGCAAAATCGTGCCGAAAAGGTAGCTCAGGCAGTTACCCTGACCGAAAATTACTCGAGAATCCTGGAAGAAAACCTGGCCGGTTTTATCAGCAAGATCGACATCTCGCTGCACATAGTCAGTGACGAAGTTAACCGGCAGATGGCAGGTGGAGGGATCGACCAGAAGGCGTTGGAGGCTTTCATCGCCCGTCAGGATGCCCTTATCCCGGAAGCGCTGGGTCTGCGCGTTGTCGATGCCCACGGCATCATCCGCTATGCGGTCAATGACGTGAAGGTGCGCAACGTCAGCATTGCCGATCGTCCTCAATTTATCCGCCTGCGCGATGATCCGGCTGCCGGTCTGGTTTTTTCGGGGCCGATCATGGGGCGGGCGGCCGAAAAATGGATGATTACACTCGGTCGTCGTATCAACAGCCCTGATGGATCATTTGCCGGTGACGTTCATGTAGCGGTTTCCGTCGACAATTTCATTGCCATGTTTTCCAAGGTTGATCTTGGGGAGCGTGGAAATGTCGGACTGTGGGACAAAACCAATCTGATTGCCCGCTACACCAAAGCGGATTTCCAGGGCGCTACCGTCGGTCGCAGCACTCCGTCGGCAGAGCTGCGAGCCTTGCTCGATTCCGATAAAAGTGCCGCCCAATACCATACCCGTTCAGGGGTCGACGGGATTTCCAGAACCTTTCATTTTCGCCGTGTAGATCACCATCCGCTCTATCTGGTCGTTGGTCTGGCTGATGACGACTACCTTGAAGATTGGCGCAATGAGTCACTCGGCATCCTCGGGCTGAGCGGACTGTTTTTGCTGGTGACTCTGGTTGCAACGACATTGATCAGTCGTGGCTGGAAGCGGAGCGAGAGCGATCAGGAGGCACTGATTCGACAGGATGCCGAATACACCGCCAAACTGGAGGCGTCGAATCGCGCAACTGAAGCTGCGTGGCGGCAGAGTGAACTGATCCTTTCGTCGGCAGCTGAAGGCATCTGCGGGGTTGATCTCGATGGCAAAGTGGTTTTCGTCAACCCGGCGGCACAAAAAATGTTTGGCTGGAATGCGGAAGAGGGTGTTGGCCTCGATCTCCATGCCTTGACGCATCATCACGATGGCGAGGGAAGCCCCTTCGCCAGCAAGGATTGCGAGGTTTTCAAGACGCTGCATGATGGATTGCGTCGACATGTCAGCGATAGTCTGTATTGGCGCAAGGACGGGACAGCGTTTCCCGTCGAATTTACGGTGTCGCCGGTTGAGCGAGATGGAAAAATCACCGGTGCAGTCAATGTCTTCAGGGAAATCACCGAGCGCAAGAAAATCGAGGCGGAACTGGAACAGCACCGACGCCACCTTGAGGGGTTGGTCCAGCAACGAACTTCCGAGCTCATGCAGACCGAGGCGCGCTCCAGCCATATTCTCCAATCAAGTGCCGATGGTCTCTATGGAATTGATTGTGACGGAGTCATCACCTTCATCAACCCGGCCGCCTGTGCGATTCTGGGTTACACCGCCGAGCAGTTGATCGGCCGCAAGGCGCATGTGCTTTTGCACCACAGCCGGCCGGATGGTTCGCCATACCCGGCTGCCGAGTGTCCGAGCTACAATGCTTTGCAGCTCGGGCAGAACGTTCGCGTCGACGATGAGGTCTATTGGCATGCCGATGGACGCCCCATTCCGGTGATGTATGCCACCCATCCCATGCTTCAGGACGGCATGATCGTGGGCGCGGTGACCAGTTTCGTCGACGTCAGCATCCAGCGTGCTGCTGCGCTGGCCAGGGAACAAGCCTTGGTGGCAGCTGAAAACCTGGCTCGCGTAAGGAGTGAGTTCCTGGCCAACATGAGCCATGAAATCCGTACGCCGCTCAACGGCGTCCTGGGCTTTGCCCAGATCGGTTACCGCAATGTCCAGAATGTCGAGAAGGCCCGTGATGCCTTTGCCAAGATCGAGCTTTCCGGCAACCGTTTGCTCGGCGTTATCAATGACATTCTCGATTTTTCGAAGATTGAGGCCGGTAAGCTGCATATCGAACAGACCGAAGTCGTCATAGCCGAGATTGTCGAGAACTCGCTTGATTTGCTTCGTGACCGGGCTGAGGCCAAGCAGCTCGATCTGCAGGTTGAGTTGGCTCCGGATCTGCCGCGTACCTGCCTCAGCGATCCTCTGCGTATGGGCCAGGTGCTGCTCAATGTCCTTTCCAACGCAGTCAAGTTCACCGCCGCCGGCTATGTCCGACTGTCACTTTCGCTCGAAAATGGCTGGCTGGTATTCAAGGTTGCCGACACGGGGATCGGCATGGACGCTCCGCAGCTTGAGGCACTGTTTAATCCATTCCAGCAGGCCGATGCGTCGGCCAGCCGAAAATTCGGTGGAACGGGTCTTGGTCTGGCCATCAGCAAACGTATTCTCGAGTTGATGCATGGCGATATTCAGGTTTTGAGTACTCATGGTGTCGGAACTAACGTTGAGTTCCGTTTTCCTTACATCAAGCCGGAGGTCAATGAGATTCAGGGCGATACCGGGCAGGGCGCCTCATCTTTTGATCAGAAGTCACTGGCGGGAATCTCCATCCTCGTCGCAGAGGACGAAAAAATAAACCAGCAAGTGTTGCAGGAGGTTCTGGAGGAGGCTGGCGCTCGTGTCGTGATGGTCAGCAACGGCCAGGAGGCTGTCGATCAGGTACTTGGCGATGGGCGGGCGACTTACGATGTCGTGCTGATGGATTTGCAGATGCCGGAAATGGACGGCTACCAAGCGGCGCGCCGGATATGCGCGGCCTTCCCTGAGCTTCCCATCATTGCCCAGACCGCCCACGCTTTCAACGAAGAACGCGAAAGGTGCTTGGCCGCGGGCATGGTCGACCATGTCGCCAAACCGGTGGATATCGATACCCTGATCAGCGTCATCAGGCTGCATCTTGCAAACCGGCTGCCAAAATAAAAACGTCGGCCGGAATTAACCGGTCGACGTTTTTGGCCCTTTTTTCCGGTTGACCGTGGAAACCCGCGGTCGTACGAATTTGTCAGGCGGGGAGCGGGTCGGCGTTGCCGAGGGCGGTGGTGTTCATGCCGCCATCGACGTAAAGGATTTCACCGGTAATGCCGCTGGCCAGATCGGACAACATGAAGGCGGCGGCGTTGCCGACTTCCTCGATGGTCACGTTGCGACGTAGCGGGGCATTGTGCGAGTTGTAGGCGAGCAGTTTGCCGAAGTTGCCGATGCCGGAAGCGGCCAGGGTCTTGATCGGGCCGGCCGAAATGGCTCTTGATCGGGCCGGCCGAAATGGCGTTGGCGCGAATGCCTTCGGGGCCGAGACAGAAAGCCAGGTAACGGGTGGCCGCCTCAAGGCTGGCCTTGGCCAGACCCATGGTGTTGTAGTTCGGCATGGTGCGCTCGGCGCCGAGGTAGGACAGGGCGAGCGCGGCGCTCTTGCGGCCCTGCATCATCGGACGGGCGGCCTTGACCAGCGCCGGGTAGCTGTACGACGAGATTTCGTGGGCAATGCGGAAGGACTCGCGCGAGATGCCGTTCAGGAAATCACCTTCGATGGCTTCGGTCGGGGCGTAGGCGATCGAGTGAACCAGGCCATCGAGACCATCCCAGTGCTTGGCCAGTTCGACGAACAGGTTGTCGATTTGCTCGTCGCTGGCGACGTCTACGGGAATGGTTATGTCGCTGCCGAATTCAGCGGCGAACTTCTTGATGCGGTCTTCGAAACGCTCGGTCTGGTAGGTGAAGGCGAGTTGAGCGCCTTCGCGGTGGCAGGCCTTGGCAATACCATAGGCAATGGAATGCTTGGACAGCAGCCCGGTGATCAGAATTTTTTTGTCGGCGAGAAAGCCCATGTGTTGTTCTCCCTAAGGGGTTTAGCCGCAGGATTATAAACCGGGAAACAGTGATTCGCGTTATGCGAACACGGTTTCCGGGTTCGGGCTTACATATTCGGGTAGGTTGGGCCTTCGCCGCCTTGCGGCACCACCCAGTTAATGTTCTGGGTCGGGTCCTTGATGTCGCAGGTCTTGCAATGCACGCAGTTCTGGGCGTTGATCTGCAGACGCGGATTGGCACCGCTCTCGTCGCGCAGGATTTCATAAACGCCGGCCGGGCAGAAACGCTGTTCAGGGGCGTCGTATTGCGCCAGATTGACGGCGATCGGCACGCTGGCATCCTTCAATTGCAGGTGACAAGGCTGGTCTTCCTCGTGGTTGGTGCTGGAGAGAAAGACCGAGGACAGGCGATCGAAGGTGATGACGCCATCCGGCTTAGGATAGGTGATGGGTTCGCAATCAGCCGCCAGTTTGAGCTTGGCGTGGTCCGGCGTGCGATTGTGCAGCGTCCACGGCGCCTTGCCGCGCAGCACGACCTGATCGATGCCAAACATGATGGAGCCGAGCGCCAGCCCTTTGTTCATCCACGGTTTGAAGTTACGTGTTTTATGAAGTTCGTCGTATAACCAGCTGTTTTTAAACGACTCAGGATAGGCCGTTAGTTCGTCGCGCTGGCGTTCGCCGGCCAGTGCCGCGAAACAGGCTTCGGCCGCCAGCGAGCCGGTCTTGATGGCACAGTGTGAGCCCTTGATGCGCGCCGCGTTGAGAAAACCGGCGTCGTCGCCGATCAGCACGCCACCGGGGAAAGTCAGTTTGGGCAGCGACTGCAGGCCGCCGGCGGTCAGCGCACGGGCACCGTAGGCGATGCGTTTGCCGCCTTCGAGGAATTTGCGGATTTCCGGATGCGTCTTGAAGCGCTGAAATTCTTCATAGGGCGCCAGATGCGGGTTGCTGTAGCCGAGGCCGACAACGAAGCCGACGGCGATCTGGTTGTTTTCCAGGTGATACAGGAAACCGCCGCCGTAAGTGTCCGGCTGCATCGGCCAGCCGCCGCTGTGGATGACCAGGCCAAGCTGGTGCTTGTCCGGATCGATTTCCCAGAGTTCCTTGAGACCGATGCCGTAGGTTTGCGGATCGACGCCGTCACGCAGATTGAATTTCGCTTCTAGCTGCTTGCCGAGATGACCGCGGCAGCCTTCGGCGAAGAAGGTGTATTTGCCGTGCAGTTCCATGCCCATCTGGAAATTCGGGCCTTCGGAACCGTCATGCAAACGGCCCATGTCGCCGGTCGCCACGCCCTTGACGGCACCGTTCTCGTCGAACAGCACTTCGGCACCGGCAAAGCCCGGATAGATCTCAACGCCCAGCGCCTCGGCCTGTTCGCCCAGCCAGCGACAGACGTTGCCGAGCGAGATGACGTAGTTACCTTCGTTGTGGAAACAGTCGGGCAGCAGGCTGTTCGGCACCTTGGTGGCACCGTTTTCAGAAAGGATGAAAAAACGGTCTTCGGAAACGGGGGCATTGAGCGGTGCGCCGTCTGTTTGCCAGTTGGGCAGCAACTCGCTCAGGGCACGCGGATCCATGACGGCGCCGGAAAGAATATGGGCGCCGATTTCGGCGCCTTTTTCAATCAGGCAGACGCCCAGATCGGTGCCTTTTTCCGCCGCCAGTTGTTTCAGGCGGATCGCCGCGGCCAAGCCGGCCGGGCCACCGCCGACGATGACGACGTCGAATTCCATGGATTCGCGCTGCATGATGTCTCCTGATTTTATTGTTGACTTGATTTCAATACGGTACAGTATGGAAATATTTTGATCAACCCTACTCTAGTATTCAAGTTTATGGACCACAAGAAAAAGCTGATTCACGTCACCAAAATGCCCATCCGCTGGGGCGACATGGATGCCTACGGGCACGTCAATAACACGGTGTATTTCCGCTACATGGAGCAAGCACGGGTCGAGTGGGTAGAGGAAATGAACATCCCCGTTCGTCCGGGCGGTGCCGGGCCGGTGATCATCAATGCCAGTTGCACCTTTCTGATCCCGATGAATTATCCGGGAACCGTCGAGGTGCGCACCTTTGTCGGCGCCATCGGCCGCTCCAGTTGCCAGACCTACGTTGAAATGCGCATCGAAGGCGATGAACGCATTTTTGCCGAGGGGGCCGCCAAGGTAGTCTGGATGGATACGCAGACCGGAAAATCGGTGCCTTTGCCCGATCACGTGCGGGCTTTGCTCGAAGCGGAGAACGAAGGGGAGTAGACTCGCAGCCCATCGCATCGTCGAAATTCAATAGCATGGGCAAACGAAAAGTCTGGGAAAAACTGCTGTCGAGCGAACGCCTGGGAGCTGGCAAGGCGCCCGGCACAGCAGAGCGCACGGCCTTCCAGCAGGATTACGACCGCATTGTCTTCACCTCCGCCTTCCGGCGCATGAAGGACAAGACGCAGGTTTTCCCGCTCTCCAAGAGCGATTACGTGCGCACCCGCCTGACGCACAGCCTGGAAGTCAGTTGCGTCGGCCGCTCGCTGGGTGCCGTGGTCGGCCGCGAGATCATCGCCCGGCACGGCTTGCAGCATGTTGAGTCGGGCGATTTTGGCGCCATCGTTGCCGCCGCCTGCCTGGCCCACGACATCGGCAATCCGCCTTTCGGCCACGCCGGCGAGGACGCCATTCGCGAGTGGTTCCGTCATTCCAACCTGCTCGAACGCCATGACCTGACACCGGCGCAAAGAGCCGACTTCGAGCGCTACGAAGGCAACGCCCAGGGCTTTCGCATCGTCAGCCGGCTGCAAAGCCCGGCCAACCCCGGCGGCCTGCAACTGAGCAGCGCGGTGCTGGCGACTTTCACCAAATATCCGCGTCCATCGCATCTCGATACCGATCTGGATGGCAAAAGCGGCAAGAAATTCGGCTTCTTCCAGCAGGATGCCGATAATTTTCGGCAGATTGCACGGTCAACCGGATTAATCGAGCGAATTCCAAATACCGCCTGGCACCGTCATCCGCTGGCTTTTCTCGTTGAAGTGGCGGACGATACCTGTTACCTGATCGTCGATCTCGAAGACGCTGCCCGGCTCGGCTTCGTGCCCTACAAGGATGCCGAATGCCTGCTTGCCGACCTGGCCGGCAATACCATTAATGGCGCTCGGCTGCACCATCTGCACGACCCCAAGGAACGCCTCGAATACCTGCGCGCCAAGGCCATTGGCTGCCTGCTCGAAAGCGCCGCGGCAGTCTTTCTCGAAAACGAGGACGCCATCCTGAGCGGCAAGTTCGACGACGAACTGCTCGAAAGCTCGCCCATCGCACATCCGCTGCAGGCCATTCTCAAACTGGCCAAGGAAACCATCTACACCGCCCGCCCGGCACTCGAGATCGAAACCGCCGGCTTTGAAGTTCTCGGCGCCTTGCTCGGCCTGTTTACCAATGCCGTCGAGGCGAAGGCAGGGCACGCCCGCTACACGACGCGCGAACGCATGCTGCTCAAACTGCTGCCGACGCAATTCCTCGGCCACGGTGGCGAGCCGGATGCCGACCCGTACATTCGTCTGCTCCAGGTCGCCGATTTCGTCGCCGGGATGACCGACTCCTACGCCGTCGACATGTACCGTAAATTGAAGGGTTTCGATCTGCCGACCTGAATTTCCGCTTGCAAAAAACCGGTTACTGTACAAAAATACAGTCATTGGTTTTTAGCGGAGGCCGGCCATGAAACTCACGCCACGTCAGCAGGAAATTCTCGATTTCATCAAAAGCACGCTGGAAGTCCTCGGCGCGCCGCCGACGCGCATGGAAATCTCCAGCGCCTTCGGTTTTGCTTCGCCGAATGCCGCCGAAGACCACCTCAAGGCGCTCGCCAAGAAGGGCGCCATCGTGCTTGAGCCAGGCTCGGCGCGCGGTATCCGGCTGGTCGAACAGCTCGGCCTGCCGCTGATTGGCAGCGTCGCCGCCGGTTCACCGATTCTCGCCGTCGAAAACGTTCAGGGCCGCTACGCCTTTGATGCCAGCATGTTCTCGCCCAAGGCCGATTTCCTGCTCAAGGTGCGCGGCACGTCGATGATCGATATCGGCATGTACGACGGCGACCTGCTCGCCGTGCACAAGACCAACCAGGCACGTGACGGGCAGATCGTCGTCGCCCGGATCGACGAGGAAGTCACCGTCAAGCGTCTGCAACACCGCGATGGCTTCATCGAACTGATTGCCGAGAACCCCGATTTTCAACCGATCATCGTCAATCCCGGAGAGGTCGAGTTTGCCATTGAAGGCATCGCCGTCGGCCTCATTCGCGGAGCCGTTTCAAAGCTGTCATGAACACCCAGCCGTTGCCGGTTGCCTTGGCGGATGTGCTGGCCCGGGGCGATGTCTGGCGCGGCGACACGCTGGCTTCGCTGCCGGAAAGCGCCATCCCGAGCGGCCATGCCGAACTCGATGCCGAATTGCCGGGTGGCGGCTGGCCACGGGGAAATTTGACCGAAATTCTCGTTGACCGTGGCAGCGTCGGCGAAATGAGCCTGCTGCTGCCAGCCCTGGCCCGCTTGTCGGCCGACGGCGGCTGGCTGGCACTCGTCGCGCCGCCGTGGTTGCCGCATGCCCCGGCCTGGGCGGCGGCCGGTGTGGCGCTGGAGCGGTTGGTCGTCGTCAAGGCCGGCAAGAGCGTCGGCTGGAGTGTCGAACAGTTGCTGGCCAGCGGCGGCTTTGCCGGCGTACTGGCCTGGCCTGAAGCAAATATCGATGCCCGCGCCTTGCGCCGGCTGCAGGTCGCCGCTGAAGGGCGTTCGGTTTTTGCCTGTTTATGGCGGTCGACCGCAGCAGCCGGGGTACCGTCGCCGGCACCCCTGCGCGTCATGTTGAACGCGGCAGACGGCGACAGCGATTTGTCGGTACGCATCATCAAACGGCGTGGCCGTCCGGTTTCCCGGCCGCTCGCCTTGTCCATACCTCGTCCTGTTCAATTCGCCGGGAGAAATTCGCGTGCTGTGGCTGGCCCTGCACTTTCCCTTGTTACCGCTCGAGGCCCTGCCGCTGCGCCAGTCGCCTAGCGCGGTCGTCGCTCGCGGGCGAGTGCAGGTGGGCGATGCCGAGGCGGTGGCGGCGGGTGTTTGTGCTGGCCAGAAGCTGTCGACGGCGCTTGGCCTGCAGCCCGGGCTAAGCGTTTTCGAACGTTGCGCGGCCCGCGAACAACAGGCGCTGGAAAGTCTGGCCTGCTGGGCCGGGCGCTTCACACCGACAATCAGCCTGGTCTCACCGGATACTCTGTTGCTCGAAATCGGCGGCTGCCTGCGCCTGTTTGGCGGCGCCGAGTCGATCATTACGGCTGTGCTCGCTGGTTGCACCGAACAGTCTTATTCGACCCGTTGGTCGGTGGCGCCAACGCCGCTCGGGGCGGGTTGGCTGGCACGGATGGGCAGCAGTGAGATTCATGCGGAACAGGCAGCCATGCAGACTGCCCTGGCCGCCTTGCCGTGTGCCATCCCTGAGGTTTCCCCGCAGATTTCCAATTTAGATCAATTGGTTAAGATCAAGTAATG
>VIKE01000093.1:0-13214 GCA_008080565.1 Rhodocyclaceae bacterium
TGGGGAGTCCGATGCAGCAGCATCGAATAAATCCAATACCGAAGTATCGGATAGTTGACCGGGTGAAGTCCGTGCTAAGGACAGGTCAAGAAAAGGTCTACAACCGCAGACCAGAGTCCGGAAGACGGAAGCTGTTGAAAAAGCATCGCGACCGAAAGAGCAGGTTGAATATCGACAACCCGTAAGACGCCAGTGAGAATGCACCGGAACAGAAAACTCGTGAGCGTTACCCAGCTCGTTCCCGTTATCGTAATGACAAATGACCCGGAATGCAAGCCCCCAACCAGTCGGATTTGGCGGCGTTGGATCGTCGTTTAGAATGGCTTGATGACGCGCTCTGAACTAACTCAAGCCCTCGCTCAACGCTTTCCTCATTTATCGCTCAAAGACACAGAGATATCGGTGAAAGAGATGCTGGTCGCCATGGGCGACGCGTTGGCACGAGGCAACCGTATCGAGATTCGCGGCTTCGGTAGTTTCGGCCTCAATTACAGGCCGCCCCGCACTGGACGCAATCCAAAGACCGGCGTCTTGGTTGATGTTCCTGGTAAATGGGCTCCCCATTTCCGGGCAGGGAAGGAATTGCGAGAACGCATTACCTCCCCTCTTTCCCCGCCGAAGACATCCATCTGACAAGTTACCCTTCCGGTCCGTAATGGACTGGTTGTGAGTCCGCCTAGACAGGGCAATCTTTTTTCTGAAACGGCAACCCGAATTTTCTATTCTGGCTGCCATGAACACGACCACTTACATCCACACCGAGTTGCGCAACCTTGAGTGCGCCGCAAACGTGGCCTTGGACCAAATCCGTAGGAGCACCAACCTTCGTGATGTTGTCTTGGGTATGAATGTGCAGGTCCCGCCACTTTTGCGCAGCCTGCGGCATCTCACTCCGTCACTTTCGAGAATCGAAAGGGAGGCCTTCCGGCGAGCAGAGAGTATTGCCCGCGGACAGATCGCAGCCCTTGGAGAAGAGCTGGACGAAGCAGCCTTTCTCCGACAGCGCGGCCTCCTCATGAATGAGTGGCGCCATCTGCGCGGCCGGTTCCCGAAACTGGCCACATATGTGCAAGTGGAGAGCGATCGTCTGCTAGCCAAGCTCCGCCCCCATCACAACTTTCCCCACCGGTGCGCTGCATCGGCAACTCGCTAGGAACCATCATGGCAGCAATTGTCATCAAGGCTTTTATTCTTTGTGCCACGGACGACCCCGTCGCGGCTGAAGACGCAGTATTCGCAGCCCTCAACGGAGGGGTATTCGAGTCAGCCAGCCCCGTTCTGGATTTTGTGACTGGTGTTGAGCAGTCGGTTCCTCTATCCGAGGACTATATCGACGGCACTTTTGCTCGCATGGTTCCGGCGGCCACCTTCCTTCGTACCGCAAACTCAGCCCTGCTTCCGTGCTAACAACCCCTCCAGCCTTGTGTCAGGCGTGTCGTTTCCTTGAGGGGAGAGGTGGAGTTGTCCTCCAGGCACGCAATGGTTGCGGTCGACTTGGCGACAACGAAATTGGTGCTGTCATGGGACGAATGCTGCAAATCTTTGCTAAAGAAGGGCGCTGTCCCGAGTACGAACTACTCGACGAGACCTCTGGCGTGAACCTTGGTGAGGGTTTGAAAAGAGGCTTGGACTCCTGATCCTTTTTAACGCCGAAGGCATCCCTCTCAATGTTCTTACATCGACTTCTCTCTATGATCTTTCGCCCTACCAGGATGCGTGTTGATGATCCAGGCTATGCGCGCTTTCAAAATCTTGTCCGGACTCACAAGCTTGAGTACCGCGTCACTGGCGACCGTTATATCGAAGTGAAAATCTGCACCGTTCTCCCCCGGGGCTTAAAGACCATTCATCACGAATGGGGGGAGACAGCGGGACGCCTCGAGCACTGCATTGGCCACCCCAACATGGTCGATCAGGACGGTTACTACGCAGATTAGAACTATTCCAAACGCGCTATGGCCCGGTCTGTAACCTGACCTCATGCTTACCGAAACCACCAAACAAGAGATCCGCGACAAGCTGGCAGCCATCTCCAAGGCTATGCCCGGCTTCCGCTCCCGTCCCGCTCAGCGGCTTATGATTGCCGAAGTAGCGAAGACACTGGCTCGTTGCCCCGATCCCGCCCCCAACGCAGGTAAGCCCGCTCCTGGTAGCACCGTACTGGTGGTTCAGGGAGGTACCGGCACGGGTAAAAGTCTTGGTTACGGCCTGGCAGGCATGATCATGGCAAAGCTGAAGGGTAAAAAGCTGGTCATCTCCTCTTCGACTATTGCCTTGCAGGAGCAGCTGACTACCCGCGACCTGCCATTCTTCAAAACTTCTGCAGGCCTTGGTGGAAAAATCGAACTCGCCAAGGGGCGCACGCGTTACGTCTGTCAGTACAAGCTGGGCCAGGCAATTGGCGATATGCAACAGATCTCGATGCTCACAAAAGATGAGCCATCCGGTTCCGCCATCGATGAAGATGCAATCCACAAGGATATTGAGGCCATGGCATCTGACTTCGCAGCCGGCCGCTGGGACGGCGATCGCGACACCCGCCATGGCGTCACCGATGAGGTCTGGAAATCTGTGACTACTGATCGTAATGGCTGCTTGAACCGTGCCTGCCCATCCTTCAAAACATGTGCTCAGATGCTGGCTCGGAAGCGCATGAAGGAAGCTGACGTTATCGTGGCCAATCACGACTTGTTGCTGGCGGATTTGGCAATGGGCGGCGGCAAGATCCTACCGGCACCGGAGGAGTCCTTCTATATGATCGACGAGGCGCACTCGCTTCCTGAAAAGGCCGTGGCCAGCTTCGCTTCCAGTCACTTCGTCAATGCGGAACGCCGATCTGCAGAAAAACTATCCAACTTGGCCGCCCCTCTCCAGGATGCTTTGGGTACGCAGTTTGTTGCAACGACTGAACGGATCCACGATGAAGCCGATCGTCTCCGCGGGGAGATGGCCGATGCCTACAGCTACTTTTCCAGCCTGGCTCAGCTCCGGCCGACGGCGGAATGTCCGCGGCCAACGCTCGAGTTCGAGCAGTCTTGCCTGCCCGAAGAATTTTTCGAGATCGGCGAGAACATAAAGAACCTTTCGAACAGTCTGACGGGGCTCCTGGACGAGTGCCAGTCCGCGCTCAATGATCTGCTTGGAACCGACCGCAGCAAGCAGGCAATGTTTGAAAAGCTTCTGGCCGATATCGGTTACTACAAGGGGCGGCTCGAGGAGGTGCACACCACATGGGAGCTATTCCTGGAAGAGCCCGCAGAAAATGCCCCGCCAGTGGCCAAGTGGATCGAGGCCGTACGGTTCAAGAGCAGCATGGACTACCAGCTCAATTCTTCCCCAGTGGTGGCCGCTGGCTACCTCCGTCGACTGCTTTGGGAAAAGGCCGCCGGCGTTGTTCTCGCCTCCGCCACCATGACCACTATGGGGAATTTTGACGACTTTTTGCGTCGAACCGGACTGAGTACTTACGACGTGACGTGTGTCGACCTTCCAAGCCCCTTCGACTATGCCACTCAAGGCATGATCGACATTCCGAAAATGCCTTCGCCAAAAAACTACGAAGCCCATACCAAAGCACTGACTGAGCGCCTGGTAACCGACATGGAACACCAAGGCACCGAGGGATCTCTGGTGCTCTTTACGAGTCGGCGCCAGATGGAGGACGTCGCAGGGCGCTTGCCTGCCCCTTTGCGCGCGCGGGTCCTGGTCCAAGGCGAGCAGTCCAAAACGGCCATCATCGAGACCCACCGGGCCCAGATCGACACCAACAAGCCGTCGGTGATCTTTGGTCTCTCATCCTTTACTGAGGGCGTTGATCTGCCTTCGACATACTGCACCAAGGTTTACATCACCAAGCTTCCATTCGCCGTTCCCGATAGCCCAGTCCTACGCACGCTGTCCGCATGGATCGAGCGCCGTGGTGGCAATCCGTTCATGGAGATATCTGTTCCGGATGCGGCTCGCAAGCTCGAGCAAAGCGTCGGCCGATTGATCCGTACTGAGACAGACCATGGCCAAGTGGTGGTTACCGATCCCCGGCTCTGGGAGTCTCGCTTCGGCCGCGCGATCCTGCGCGGCCTCCCGCCCTTCCGTGTTGTTGCAATGGGAAAAGAGGTCAAATTATGAGTCTGAGCTATCCTGTCACCTGGCGCCTGCGCGAATGCATGAAAGCTGCAGGCATCGACTCCGCTACCGAACTGCATCGTCGGATTAAAGCCATCGACAAAAACGCAATCAAGTACGCCCAACTTGCGAGAATTGTCGACAAGGCCCCTGCCCGATTGAACCTGCAGACATTGGTTGTGCTGACAATTGTGCTTGGTTGCCGAGTTGGAGACATCCTGGATGTCCCGCCTGCATCATCACATAACGAGCAGTCTTAGTTTTTATCAACCGTCCGTTGCCATCCCGACAGGGATCTGGGCACTGGAACCCACTCAGGAGAAAACCATGCCAAAGCTGATTACCCGCAGCTCGCTCGCTTCGCCTTCCCATCCCACAAGGAGGGATCGCAGGCGTTTTCGTGAAAGGAACAGGGAATATGAACTTTCTGGATAGTTTTTTCGGCGCAACGCCCCACGAGGACGTCACTCCTGCTCCGTATGTAGCGCCCCTTGAGCGGCGTGACTACGCTGCTGCTGTCCCTCTGCTGACGGCAGCCATGCGTCAGGATGATGCGCGCGCAATGGGCTTGATGGCGGCGTTGTCGGCACTTGGCCGCGGAGTGAATAAGGACCCGATTGAGGCATGTTGCTGGTTCCGCCAAGCAGCTACCCGTGGCCACGTCCCGTCCCAAGCAGCCCTTGGTATGTGCCTGGCGGCAGGTCTTGGTGCTCCAGCAGACAATAAGGAAGCCGCGTACTGGTTGTATCGCGCTGGTACTGCAGGTAACTTGCAGGCCATCGAGGTCCTGGGAGCTCTGGCATATCGAGATAATTCGGTGGTTGTACACTAAAGGCGAAAGGAGGTACCCAAAATGATTGTCGCAAACGCAGCAGAAGTTGTTCAACTGACGATTGGCGCCGTTATCGGTACCGCGGTTTCGGTTAACCTGCGTCGGTTCAACCTTTCCCTGATGGACCCGAAGACCCGTTGGAAGGCGTCCGGCGTGATTGTTACCTTCCTCTTCTCGTTTCTCGTTCTCTCGGACTTGATCCTCAACTAAGCGGGACGCCTGCGCCACTTTGGCACTGGCAGTCCCCGCTTTTGCCGTCCATACCAAAACGGCACCGTCCCAACCGGACGCATTTCTGGCTACAAAACACCCAAGACGATCTGCAGTCGAGTAGTCCATAGAACACGATCATCACGAATGGCGGCCCAATCAGCAGGGCATCTTTCAGGCATGCGCCCCCCAGTTGCCAGACCTTGCCGGCAGCAGCCGGCGTCAACAGCGCAATCCCGATATCAGATAATAGTAGTGTCAGCGTGACCACCAGGCCGAAGCGCGGCCATGGCCAGTTCGACAACGGCTTCTTCCCTGCCAGCCGCCAGGCGGCATATCCAGCCAGGAAAAGCATAAAGGGTGCGAGCAACGCGTAACCAGGGAGACCTGCGGCGCCTTCGGAGACTGCTCCGGTCTTCAGCACAGCTAGCTGCGCGGCAACAAGCCCGACCACGATCAACGGATCTTCCCAACCGAACGCCCGCCTACGAACGCAAAAAGTCAGGCAGATAACCAGGTAGATCGGAACTGCCAGCACCGATGGGATCGAGCGCGTGGTAATGGCCAGATCACCATGCAGAAACAGGATCAAAGGGGGAGCTTCACAAAGGATCATTTGCCCATTATGCAACAGCTCTGATGAGCCTTTCGCCGTCAACCGCATGGAATTTAAGTGGCGCGTCTAGCGAGGACTGGTTGTGTGCATATCGTCCGTGATGGACGCGGAATTCTTCGTCTTTGGCAATTTCTCGGTTCCGTAGAAATCTCAGAATCGACTATTCCTCCTGCGTAGGATGGGTTGCAGTCCTCGACAGCCCCGAACCAACGAAGGAGATTCCCATGGTCATTTGGCCGCAAAAGATCAGCCCCGATGATGAAGCGTGGCAGCAGGCCTGTGCCCTCATGCAGGTCCTCGCCCTCGACCCGCGCCGTCATCAGGATCGGGCAACCCGTCATCTTGGACGATTTTTCGAATCGGTCGATGATCTTCTCGAGCGTCCAAACATCTGGGTCGATCGCAGGCAGGTTCCCGCCCCCTTCTTCAGCTACTGCCTGCGTTTCAACGTGTCGGCTTCGGTTCACGGCTCTATCCCCGTCGACGACGAAGCCCAAATCAACGAGTTCAAGCGGGCCGTCAATGCGGCTCTGCTGGGCGACTTGACCACGGCAGAACGCAAGAGCTGGGAGGCAGAGCATCAGCGCCTAGAAACGCTCAGGATGGCCGAGCGCCGGCGATGGGAAGCGTACAAGGGGATCGATGGCCCAGCTATCCCCGAGAACGCCGCCAATGATCTTCACGCGGTCGCGGCAGACGAAGCGGCCAGGGCCTCGCGCTTCTATGCCAAGGTCCGCGACAATATCGAAGCGCCTCGCCGTTTCGATGGGATCGCGCGCCCGAGCCTGTCCCGGCATGATGAGGTGTTGGCGGGCCTGATTCGGCTTGGCACGACCCTCCTGCAGGCAGCCTGAAATGATGGCCGTGACCAAACCCGCCCGGGTGGATACCAGGCCTTCCCTAGGCTCGACGGCACTGGAGGCCTGGCGTAAATGGCGGACTCTCAGCTGGCAAGGCCTCCCAACCTATGGCAACGCCCTGGGGCTGGGGGAATTCACCTGGATGCCCGGCGACCAGTTGCACAAGGTCCTGACCGTCTTCCTGACCCGGCAGGCTACCCAGTCTGAAGTGGACGAGGTGTGGGACTGCATGCTGTCCGGTGCGCTCCGGATTTATACCCGTCGCAACGGAGTCGGCGTCAGCTCATTGCCTGTGACCATCCTGCACGAGATGACGGGCAATCCTCTGCCTACGGGGATCCCGGAATGAGCCAGGAAATAGAGATTGTCGGCCTTCTGGGTGGGGAAAGCGCTGCCCTGGCCCTCTATACCCCGCTTGACGCACTCTTTGCCGAATATCGGAAGCTGCGAGCCGAGATCGAACAGATCGCAAGCTATGTAGCCTGCGCGTCGGATGTCATGACCTATTTTTGTGACGCCGCACGCATAGAACTGAAAATCGGCAAGTTTTCCGCACAGAACCTTTTCAGGGCCGAGCCAGCAATTCGATCCCTCGACGCGCGCTTCTGGTCCAGGGCCATGAGACTCACCGACGTGCTTGACCTCATGCCGGCGGAAGCGCGCAACGAGTGGTCCCGGCAAATCAAGGCGAATGAAACGCCTCCCTTTGAGCCGGCTACTGTCCGCGCCACGCTTCAGACCATGATCGCCAGCCGTGCCCAGTTCTTTGCAGACAGGGTAGATGGTCTTTTCTTCAATCTCAGTGACCACCATGCCACAAACAGCCCCGAGGGCTTCTACAAGCGCATGATCATTGCTTGGATGCGTACCGGTTACGGCGCTCTCTGCCACGAGCGGAGCTTCTTTGTGCATGACCTGCGGTGCGTAATCGCCAAGTTCTCAGGGCGTGGAGAACCACCCTCCTCACTGACCAACCGGGCATTGGAGCAAATTCACCAAGATGGCGATTTCGGCAACTGGCACGAGTTCGATGGCGGTGCGCTCCGGTTGAAGCTCTTCAAAGTCGGAACCTGCCATCTCGAGGTGCACCCCGATGTTGCCTACCGCCTGAATATGGTTCTGGCCTGGCGCAACCCGACGGCGATTCCTGCACGGTTCAGAAAAGCCCCAGCCAGGGAGAAGCTCGATCGTCCTCTTCGTGACGGTCTTGTCCATTTCGACATCATCGCCGGTATCGAAAAAGGTTTGTTCTCCCCTGACGGCCATCGCGTGTTCTTCACAGATTCGGTGTCCGCAATGGTCACGGAATTCATGCAACGCCAAGGCGGCAAGCAGGACGGCGGCAGTTGGCAGTTCGACTACGACTTCGGCGCCGTTCTTCATGAAATAGAGCGATCCGGCCTGATACCCGAGCACACCTAGTTAATTCAGAAACACCCAATGCCGATTGGCATACTCATTTCACCTAATCACCAACGATAGAAAGGGCCTTGAAATGGCAAAGCAACCGAAAATCGACCTCAGCAACCCCACCGAACTGCGCAAGAAGTCGGGAGAGAACCAGGCGCACTACTGGCACCGCTATGGCGTCACGCAGTCCGGCGGCAGCCGTTACGAGCAGGGTCGCAAGATTCCGTTGCCGGCCAAAATCCTGATGGCTCTCCACGCCAGCGGCAAGGTGAGCAACGACGATCTGGCGCAGGCACGCGCTGCAGTCGGCCTGTGATCGCCTTGGGGCCTGCGTCAGCCGATGGCGGGCCCGCCTTGCATCCATGCTTTCCTCCCTGAATGCTCCCCGCCGAGTCGTCATGAGCCTGGTCGATTTTGACCGCCGCGCCCATCGGCTCGAGTACACATGGATCTGCACCGACGGCGGCCGCGCATCAAGCACCCGGCCAAAGCAGAAGAACGACTGCACCGTGCGGGCGCTCGCGCTCGCGCGAAACCTCCCCTACGACGAAGCCTACGACGTCCTGAAGGACGCCGGCCGCAAGTGCAGCCGGGGATTCGACTTCGTGAAGTGGATTGAGACGCAGCCGTGGGCGACCAAGATTGCCTTTCCTGCCGTCAAGGGCCAACCGCGCATGACGCCGGCCCAGTTCTGTCGGGACTTCCCCAAGGGAACCTTCATCCTCCGCGTCACGAATCATGTGCTCGTAGCCAAGGATGGGGTCATATACGACGCCTTTGAAAACCGGCCCGACAGGTGCGTGTATTCGTGCTGGTCGGTGTCCTCCAGTCAACCCTTATAGATTGGACATCATGCTTCGCAGATATCTTCTCTCTTTACTGCTGTGGTGCATGGCGACCTTCGCAACCGCGAACACCATCGCCTACTACCCTGATCAAGCCTCGGCATTCGCGGCCTGCCAAAACGACGGCGCCATCCCCGGCTCGGCCTGCTCCCCCGGCGGCTTTGCCCTTGTCCGCTGGTGCGGCACCTATAACGGCTGCGGTGGCGGCGGATGCACAGTCATCGAGCAATCGTCCCAGGCCCCCTACCCTGGCGGCCAATGCCCATATTCGGTCCAGACCGAATACCACGTCTACAGCTACCCGACCGTCGCTTGCCCGGCGGGATATACCTTCACCGGACCGTTGGGAACCGATTGCCTGAAGCCCGAAAAGTCTCAGGCGGTGTCTTCTGGCCAACCGACGCTTTCCGGCGGTCCATCATTCCTGGCTTCTGCACTCACCTCCGAATCGGCGATATCGCCTGTCCAGACCGTTATGGGTGACTGCAGTTTTGTTGGCAATCCCTGCGATGCCGCCAGTGGCAACAAGATTCACATCGAGACCGACTTCACGGGCGGATACGGCATTCCGTCGTTTCGACGGACTTACAACAGCCTGTCCACACGGGACGTTGGGCTTGGCCAAGGGTGGTCACACACGTACAGCAAGCGCCTCGTCTTCGTTTCCTCGACCCAACTCCAGTACGTGGCCAGCAACGGCAGTGTCACGTCCTTCACGAAATCCGGATCTACCTGGAGCAGTGGCGCTGATATCAAAACCAAGCTGACCGTCGCGAATGGCTTCTACACCTTCACCAACACTGACGGCTCCATCGAGGTTTTCAATCCGAAGGGGCTTCTGGCATCGGACACAGACCCAAAAGGACTGGTGACCACCTACACGTACAGTGGGGATGGTTACCTTCTCAGCGTAACCGGCCCCTTCGGGCACAAGATCACCATCGCCTGGTCGGCTGCCTACACCATCGGGACAGTCACCTTCCCGGATGGCTCATGGGTCAAATTCTCGAAGGACTCGAAATACAACCTGGTGTCGGCCACCCGGTCCGATTCCGTCGTGCCGGCCGGCGTCGTCACCCAGTATCTCTACGAGGACACCACCAATCCTCATTCCTTGACTGGCATCGTCGATGCGAACGGTTCCAGGTTCGCCACCTACGCATATGACGCAACCAGTGGCAAAGCCGTCAGTACCCAGCACAGCGGCGGAACAGGGAAATTCACCCTCGCTTATAACGGCAATCAGACAATCATCACGGACGCCAGCGGCAACACACAAACGCTGACATTCGCCAGTAATCTCGGCGTCAATCTCCTGGTGAGCCGAACCGACAGCTCCGACAGCAAGACCCGCTCCCAGTCCTTTGATACGGCCAACAATCTCATCAGCCGAACCGATGAGGAAAGCCGCGTCACCAATTACACCTGGGATGCACTGCATCGGCTCACGAGTACGACCGAAGCGGCCGGTACCGCCGCCGAACGGACGACGACCTACACCTATCTCTCGAGCGATCTCGATCTACCCAGCACCATCGTTGCGCCTGGATCGACAACCACTATCGCCTACACAGGCAAATTGCCGTCGACCATCACGACTTCGGATGGGGGATCGAGTCGGACCATCACGCTGACCTACACCCCCAAGGGGCAAGTGGCCTCCATCACCGGCCCGCGGGTCGATGTCACGGACACCCGCACTCTCGAATACTGGGATTGCTCGACCGGAAGCCAGTGCGGGCAGCTCAAGAAGATGACCAATGCCCTGGGGCACGCCACGACCTTCGACCAGTACGATGGCGCCGGTCGCCTGCTGAAGACTACTAGCCCCAACGGCATGGCCACCACGTTCGTCTACAACAAGGCCGGCAACGTCACTTCGGTGACCGAGACGCCTCCGGCCGGCGGCGGCAGCGCCCGGGCGACCAGCTTCACCTACGACAATGCCCAGCAGCTGAAGACGGCTTCCCTAGCAGACGGTGTGGTGCTGACCTATGCCTACGATGCGGCCCATCGCTTGACGAGCGTCACGGACAACGCGGGCAATAAGGTCGCCTACGCCTACGACCTCAAGGACAACCGGACGCAGACCGTCGTGAAGGACTCGGACGGTACGATCCGCCGCCAGGTCGATTACGCCTTCAACGCGCGCAACTTCGTCACCAGCATCACGGCTGGCGGCTCGGTAACCCAGATGGGCCTGGACGCTGTTGGCAACACGACCAGCATCACGGACCCCAATGGGCACGCCACCACCTACGCTTACGATCCCCTGAATCGCATCACCAGCGTTTTGGATCGGCTGCAGGGGACCGCCAGCACGGGTTACGACAGCGCCGGCCATCTGGCGAGCCTGACCGCCCCCAACGACGCCAACTGGGCTTTCACGACTGATGGCCTGGGCAACCAGGAGGCCGAAGCCAGCCCTGACCGCGGCCAGGTCCAGCGGACTTTCGATGCGGCCGGTAATGTCCTGTCCAGCACGGACGCCCGTGGCGTCACTGCCAATTTCGCCTATGACGCGCTCAACCGTCTGACCAGCATCACCTACCCGACGGCAGGCGAAGACGTCTCCTACAGCTTTGACGGCTGCGCCAACGGCATTGGCCGCCTGTGCTCTGTCACCGATCCGACCGGCTCCCGGGCATACACCTATGACGGCCTTGGCCGCATCGCCTCGGTGTCCTGGGCAGGGAACGGCCCGACGACAACCACGAGTTACACCTGGACGCCGGCGGACAAGCTGGCCAGCATCACCTACCCTAGCGGGCGCACGGTCGCCTACACCCGCAACAGCCTTGGCCAGATCTCGGCGATCACCACCGGCGGCCAGAACATCGTCAGCGGCCGGACGTACCGGGCCGATGGGCTGCTCACCGGTCAGACCTATGGCAACGGCCTGGTGGATACCCGCTCCTACGACATCCAGGGCCGATTGACCTCCTGGACCACCGGCACCATCGACAGCCGGGCATATGGCTACGACGCGAATGGGAATATTACCTCCCTCGCCGGCAGCACCTTTACCTACGACTGGCTCGACAGGATCGTCGGCAGCAATTCCGCCCTGAACTTCATGTGGGACGCCAACGGCAACCGGGAGGGCGACGGCAGCGGCTTCTACGCCTATGCGCCTAACTCGAACCGGATGACGAGCAGCCCGGCCGGCGCGGTCGATCTGGATGCGGCCGGCAACACGTTGTCGCTCAACGGACTGACCTTCGAGTACAACCAGGCCGGACGCATGGTCGTCGCGCGCTCGAGCGGCAACCTCATGGGCCAGTACGCCTACAGCTTCGATAACCACCGGGCGCAGAAGACCGTCCAGGGCGTTACCACGCTGTTCCACTACGGTGCCAACGACAACCTGCTGGCGGAAACCAATACGGCCGGCACGACGCTCAAGGAATACGTCTGGGATGACGAAGGTCGCCCGCTGGCGCAGATCGTCAATGGGGTGATCAGTTACCTGCACCCGGACCACCTTGGCAGTCCGCGCTTCGCTACCGACAACGCAAAGAACATCGTATGGCAGTGGCAGGACCTGCCGTTCGGTATCGCAGCAACTACCGGGTCTGTAACGGTCGCTTTGCGCTATCCAGGCCAGTACCACGAGGCTGAGACAGGGCTTTTCCAGAACTGGAATCGGACCTACGACAAGGCGTCCGGGCGTTACCTGGAAAGTGATTCACTCGGCCTTTTCGCTGGGAGCAACACCTTTGCCTATGCCGGTAACAATCCCCTATCCCGCTACGACCTTATGGGGCTGGACTGGAAGGATTCCGTTTCTGACTGGTGGCAAACATCCCTTGCAGGGATCCAGTCAGCCACACCCACCGAAGTCTCCGACAAAATTATCCAAGGGCTTCCTGTTGTAGGCTTTGGCATAGTAAAAGGGGTCGGTGCAGCGGAACAATGCGTCGCTAAATTCAGCCGAATCGTTCCGGGTGGTGGTTTGGCGGCTCACGAGGCCGCTGGCGGACATTTGTTATCCAGACATGTTGGACTAACCGCTGCCGAACTGACAGCGCGACTCGCAAACGATCCTGGGATAAAGGCCGCGTCAACATTTCTATCGAGAGCGGATGCTGAAGCAGCTGCGGCACGCGCAATCAAGGATAATGCCTCAGTCATCGTCAATTGGATCAACAATGGTGCCAAAGGCCGGCTGGCTTTAGAAGCCCCATTTTCAGGCGGACTGGTGCAAATGCGTAACGCAACCTCGCCCGTCGCCAGTTCTAACGTTCGAGTTATTCTTGAAGGCACAGGCAACGGCCAATGGCGAATTATTACGGGATACCCACTACCATGACTCAAAA
>VIKE01000093.1:13266-45560 GCA_008080565.1 Rhodocyclaceae bacterium
TGCGCTTCGTTCTTTCTTCAGTGCATACCTGCACGAGGACTGGCGTGTCGAATTCACCGATACACATCTCGCTGTTAAATATTTCCTTGCTCAGGAAACTGACCCGAAACTGTTAAAACAGATTGTTGACGAAATTGATGCATACCTCAATCTCAAGGGGTCAGACCAAGAGGTCGAAAAAGGCTTGTTCGATGAACTAGGTTGTTACTACCTTCCTAGCGGAGAAGGACTTAATCCGCGAGAATGGTTGCGCTCAGTTCGAGATCTTATGGCGCAACAATTTTGAATATTCACAACGGCCCGCTCATGCGGGCCTTTCCTTTTTTCGGAAATTTGATGTTGATCGATTTCATACCCACCCTAACTGTTTCTCACAGTCAAATTGCAGTGTTTTCGCGTTGCCTTGAGAATCCATACAACGACTGGCAAGACCAGCACGTTGCCCAGGGCTTTGCATGGCGAGAACATAGCGTTTCATTTCGCACGCTGAACGAATTCGGTCCGTGCTTAATTGAAATTGGCCTTTCAGATCATCACCCCCCTTCAAATGATGTGATTCGTTCCATTCGCGTCCCATTTACCGTTCAAGATGACGGGCAGGTTGAGATTGCCAGTATTGGAGATTCAGCACCTCTTTCCATCACACCAGGCCCCTACTCTTTGCTCTTTCAGATTCTTGGCGTTAGTCCCGAGGGAACTGAAAAAATCCGACTTACCTTCGCCAGAAAAGAGCCTCTGGATTTCGCGATCATTCAAGCAGATGAGCAGATTCAGGCGGATGTCCCTCTTTGCCTGACCGCAACAGTAGCTTGTTAGGCTCGACATAGGCCCGCTCCGGCGGGCTTTTCTATTTAACCCTTGATCGACCCCATGCAAACGACCGTTGATGATCTGCTCAAGCTTGGCCCTCTTCCGAGTTCCGCTAATGCCGACGTCGGACAGCTAGAGATATATCAATTCATATTGGCCAAAATTGATCAACCGATCGCCGATGATGATGCGCGGGCTCTGATCACTCTGTTCGGTCCTGACGACTGTTTCGGTCTTTGCTGGACGCTTCTTCACATCATCGAGACTGCACTTGGTTGGCCAATAAGCGAGATACTTGTCCCAACTGGAAACGAATGGATTGAACGTTTAAGAGAACGCGCGGCTAGTTAAAGGAATAGCCTGCTTCGGCGGGCCTTTTTACAGATCAAGAGCCTGCTGATCTGTAAGCTGACAGCATTCTTCACGAGGTTTATGATGACTGCTGCCAGCGACGCTGATCTGAATCATCTTTTCGGGATCAAGAAGCCATTTCTGGCTCCCCTGCATCTCAGCATCCCTCTCCATGCCCCGCGTCAGCTCACGCCCGACGAGGCCGCCCAGATATGCGAGCGGGACTCCGCCATCAAACCGACCACCAGGGACAACTGGGAGCTTTCGCCGGTATCGATCAATGGCCTCCTGCACGCGGCGCTGTCGAAGATGAGCAATCGCGGCGGCCGCCACGCCGAATCGACCTGGCAGCTTCCCACGGCCGGTGTTGGACAACTCCGGCTGTCGTCGCCGCTGGGCTCCGGCCGCGCTCTGACCAAGGACGAATGCCGGCAGCTCCGATCCATCGACGACAGGTTTGCCGGGGCGAATCCGGCGTGGACGGTGAAGCCCTCACCCTCCAATCTGTTGAAGGTCGACATCGTGCGATACCAGAAGATGAACATGCTACCCGTGGGACAAATATCCCTCGCTCCTCTGCCGCCTCCTCAATCGGCCTCGGCCAGGCCCAAGGGACGGATTCCTCACTCTCGCTTGTCGGCCCGTAGCCAGGCCTGGCTCTCCGCGGTGTTTTAGCCGGTCCACAATCGACCGGCACAGCCAGTTCTACTTTTCTCAGAAATCGCCTCTCCTTCTCGATAAGCTGTATGCATATCACTCAGGAGGGCTTCACATGTCGTTGCAACTGATCACCAGCCCGGGCGGCCTCATCGCCTTGGTTGTTCGCAATCGCCTCATCATCCATGGCGATACCTCTGACGACTCCGGCGTTATGGTCCGGGCCGCGGCGGACAATCTTTCGGCCGCGTTGGGCTACCCGGTGGATTCTCTGCGCGAAGACCTGTCCTTCGATGACCTGATCGCACGCTACGCCGACATCTCTCCGCCAGCCGCCTCGCCGTTGGTTTGCGTCAAGTGCGGTCACCAGCTGAAAGGCGGCATGTGCGACGATGAAACCTGCCCTCATTCGGACTGGCCGCAACAGGTGTCCTTGATCGACATGGAAAGCATGAGCGCCGACGAAATCGTGGCCAAGTACGGGCTGATCCGGGCCGAAGCGCATAGCGATGACCGCGTGTTCGAAAGTGCCTTCTTCGCCGACGGCTGGTTCATCGGTGCCTCCGAAGATCAAATCAAGACCCTCGCCAGGGAGGAATGGGGCCGCTGCGAGGAGGCCGATGCTGTTNNNNCGAAGAGCACGGCGTCCGGATCGTGGAAGCCCAGGAACCCAAGGTCAAAGGTATGTTCGACTGGCTCGCTGGCCATGGCAATGCCTGCGACACCAGCTTTATTTGTGCCGACGAGGCTGCGATGAATGCTGTGAAACAACTTGGTCTCGACCTTCACGCCCCAGTCACTCCTCTCTACTATGCCTTCTGGGACATCGGCGCTTTTTATAGCCCGTCCGGCAAGGACGCCCGCAAGATTCTCGGACCTGCCCTCTTCTGTGACGATCTCGGCTACGGCGAGGACGATATCGCTGACATCGGTGCGCTCGCCGTCGGCGAGGTCTGGGAGAGTCCAGATTTCGGTCCGTACCATACTGTCCGTCGTATCCGGTGACCGCCATGCAGATGAACGATCTCTTCCCCTTGACCGAGCGCGAAGAAGCCATCAACGCGCTCCACTACGCCACGGCCATCTACACCGCCGCCCCGGTGGTTGATGATCTCCTGGATGCGGTCGACTGGCCGCGCGGCAACCGCCGGCTTGTCGATCCGTCTTGCGGAGACGGCATTTTTTTGGGCAGGGCCCTGGCCCGCCTGCTGCGCGAGCGGCCGGAGGTGCGTGAAGACGAGTTGCTGGATGTCCTTCAAGGATGGGAACTGCATCCGTCCGCCGCCCAGCAGTCCCGCGCCCGGGTCGCCGAACTGCTCGAAGACCACGGTTGGGAGCCGGGCAAGGCAATGGCCGCCAGCGAGCGCATGGTGCGGCAAGCGGACTTTCTCACCGCCGGCCCGACCGAGCCATACTGCCATGTCCTTGCGGGAAATCCTCCATACCTGCGTTACACCAACCTGCACCAGCTCCTCCGCGCCGAGTATCAGGCCACGCTGCCGGCCTACGCCTGTTCCGACCTGCTGCACAGCTTCCTCGACCGCTGTGCTTCCGTGCTGCTTCCCGATGGGGAAATTGCTCTGGTCACTGCCGATCGCTGGCTCTTCAACGTCGGCGCCGCGAAACTCCGCGAGTCCCTTGGCAACAGCCTTGGGATCCACCGTTTGGAACGGCTTGATCCCTCAAGCGCTTTCTATCGCCCAAAGGATCGCAGAGCCGGGTCGCCGCCCAGAATCCACCCCGTTTCCGTGGTCCTGCGGCCGTCCGCGGTGGCGTCCATTCCTCTGAGCGCCGCGCCGGTGTTTCCGGACAAGCAAGGCCAGCCCTGCCAGCAGCCTGGTATCACGCTGGGTGAAATCGCCAAGGTCACCCTGGCCCCCTGGCTTGGTACGAACGGGATTTTCGTGGTCGACGAGGCGACGGCCGCCGGGCTGCCGGTTGAGCACCTGGTACCGGCGATCGACACCGACGACATCCGTGACGGACAGCTTCAAACTCCGACCCGGTATGCGATCCGCACCACGCCGGACTGCCCGCCCCCACCGGCGATCATGGCCCACCTTGAGGCAAACATGCACCGCATGGCGAAGCGCGGGCTGCGCAAGATTCCGTGGCTCCCTCCCGAGAGTTGGCACAAGCGCAACCTGGACGAGCCGATCCTGCTGGTCCCTCGCATTGCCCGATCACTTCGTCCGGTACGGGTACCGAGTGGCATTCTGCCGGTCAATCACAACCTGTCTATTGTGGCGGCTGATCGTGTGACGCTCGAAGAGATCGAGGCGATGCTGTCCTCAAGGGAGGCTAATGAATGGATGCAGGCGCACGCCGCCCGCTTGGAGTCAGGTTTCTTCTCACTGACCACCACTCTATTGCGCCAGATGCCTGTCCGTTTCTAAAAGACGCGGAACCAACGAAACGGGGCGGATTGCTTGTTCGAGCTTTTCCAGAAAGCCTCGCTTCCATTCTGTAGCCTTGCTTCATATCACTTCGAAGGCAATCCCATGTCTGCACGCCAATCCCAAATCGATCGCATTACCGTCCAATCTTCGACCGACGACACCCTTTATATCTGTGCAACTAGCCGCCTAGCTCAAACGCTGCGGACCATTCCGCCGAGTGATGATTGTCGGGCGTGGCGCACACCTCGAACGCTCACCCTCGGGCAGTGGTTCGCCGATCTGGGAAATGAGGCGTTGATTGCCGGCCTCGACGACCTGCCGCATCCTCTGGATACCTTCTCTGAGGGGCTGCTTTGGGAACAGGTGATTGCCAGTTCTCTCAACGATGCGGCTCAACTGTTCGACTTGGGGGGCATGGCCAGCGCGGCAGCTGAAGCATTGGCTCTGCAACGCAACTGGATGCTCCCGGATACGGGTGCCGAACTGTCAAGCGAAGGCGGCTTGTTCCTGCGCTGGCGGGACGCTTTTCTTGATCGCTGCAAGGAGATTGATTCCCTTGATCTCGGCGGCTGGAACGAGCGCGTTATATCCCTTCTCGAAAAGGGCCTCTTTTCCATTCCTGAACGGCTGAAGGTTGTCGGTTTTGACCGCACTACGCCGATGGAGAACCGGCTTTTCGCAGCACTGACGGCGCGCGGCTCTGTTGTCGAGTTTTGCTCCCCTTCCTCGGTTGGGAAGCGAGTGCTTCACGATGATGCTGCCTCGGGCGAAGCCGGGCAGACCAACGCAATCCCCCTTGCGGATAGCGATGCAGAGTGCGCAGCTGTCGTTGCCTGGGCCATTGAGCAGATGGCACAGGGAGCTGACCGCAGCATTGGTATTGTCGCGCCCGACCTGGCCAGCGTCCGCGAAAAACTGCACCACCTCCTCGACGACGCCTTGGTGCCGGAGTCCTTGCGGCCCGGCTCAGGTGACCAGGCTCGTCCGTTCAATTTTTCGTTGGGCCACAACCTGGCCGAACAACCACTGGTCCGTGTTGGCCTCGACCTTTTGTCGGTGGCCACGTCACGCGGAGCGATCGAACAAACTCGCCTTTCTGGCGTTCTTCTCGCTGGTGGCTGGTCCGCAGCGGACAGCGAGGCGGATGAGCGTGCTCGCCTTGATGCGGCCATGCGTCAGCACCTGCCTTGTTTTACCTCCGGGCATGCGCTGCTGCGATTGGCCGAACGGCTGGCTCAGCAAGGCCATGAACTGTGCCCTCTTACGGTTGCAGCCTTGCGTGGCTTGCTTGAAATGGCCTCCAACGGACCGAATCGCCGGCATGCCAGCGAATGGGCAGACCATTTCCGCGCCTGCCTTGGGTCCGCCGGGTGGCCGGGGGAACGGTCTTTGTCCAGTCCCGAATTCCAGGCACGCGCGGCATTCGCTGATGTTCTGGACAGCCTTGCGGCTCTTGATACGCTGCTTGGCCCGATTGGCGCAACGGAGGCTGTTCGACGTCTCAACCAGATTTGCAGGCAGCGGATCTTCCAGCCGGAAACGCGCGGCACTCCGAACATCCAGATTTTGGGGGTTCTGGAAAGCGCCGGTCTTTCTTTCGACGCCCTGTGGGTGATGGGAATGAACGATGACACCTGGCCGCCCGCTCCCCGCCCCAACCCTTTGCTGCCGGCCACGGTGCAACGCGAAGCAGGAAGCGCGCGGTCAAGTGCTGAAGTCGAATTCGACTTTGCGCAGCGCGTCCATTCTCGACTGCTGTTTGCGGCACCTGAAATCACCTTTTCCTATGCTCTGGCCGATGGAAACAGGATTCGTCGGCCAAGTCCCCTGCTTGAGGGAACGGCTCAGGTCGTGTCCCATTATTCCTACCCGCAAACGCTTGCCGCCCAGTTGGCCAATGCCCATTCCGGCGCTTGTGAAGCGCTCGACGACACTCTTGCGCCCCCTGTCGCCGCCGGTGAAGTTGTCGGTGGCGGGAGTTCGTTGCTCCGGGCGCAGGCGATTTGCCCGGCATGGGCCTTCTACCAGTATCGTTTGGGTGCGAAAGCTCTCAAGGAGCCGGTTGAGGGCTTCAACCCTGCCGATCGAGGCACCTTGGTACACGCAACCCTCGAAGCATTCTGGACCGAAGTAACGAGTTCCCATGCTCTTCGGTCACTGAACAATGATGAGCGGGCCGCCGCAATTTCCCGCGCGGCTATCGCCGGCATCGAGCAGTTCGAGAAAAATTCGCATCAGACCTTCTCTTCTCGCATTCGTGAAATTGAAGCCAAGCGGCTGGAGCGCATTCTTGGCCTCTGGCTGGACGTCGAAGCCAAACGTACCGCTCCGTTTACGGTCGTCGCCAGGGAAGAACGGCGCGTCATCAGGGTCGCGGATATTGCTGTCAATGTGGTCATCGACCGGATTGACGAGCTGGACGACGGCCGCCGTATCGTCATCGACTACAAGACCGGCGCCAGCATCGATATCAAAAACTGGGCTTCTCAGCGGATCACCGAGCCCCAGGTACCAATCTATGCCGCACTGGCCGGCGAGGATGTCTCCGCTATTGCATTTGCCAAGGTGCAACTCGACAAGCCGGCGTTTGTCGGCGTGGCCAACGACTCCGACATGTTGCCGGGCGTTCCGGGGGTTGGCGACGATAAGCAACGGCTTTTCCCGCCAGCAGCGTATCCCTCATGGGCCAGCGTGATTCAGCATTGGGAAACGCGCCTGGAAGCCATCGCACAAGAAATCAAGGACGGTCAGGCACCAGTGCTCTTTTCCGACGAAAAGGAACTCCAGTATTGCGAGGTTCTGCCTCTGCTGCGCTTGCCGGAGTATCGGCGATTGCTTGCTCAGAGCGGGAATGCCGCCCCCTGAAATTTCAAAACCGGCATATCCACCTTGGCAAAATAAGCCCATACCAACTCTCATGGCATGGCCGGAGATCACATGACTACTTCTTTGATTCAAGATGCACAGGCGCGGCAAGACGCTCTGGAAATCAACTCATTCATTGTTGAGGCGCCTGCCGGTGCCGGGAAAACGGAACTGCTGACCCAGCGCTTCCTGCGACTGCTTGCCGTCGTTGAAAACCCGGAAGAAGTCATGGCCCTGACCTTCACCAACAAGGCATCCACGGAAATGCGCGACCGCATCCTTGGTAGCCTTGAACGCACGGCTGCCGGCATTGTGCCGTCCGAGCCGCACAAGCGCCAAACCTTCGATCTGGCACAAGAGGTTTTGAAGCGCGATGCTGCCTGTCACTGGAATCTGTTGGGGCACCCGGGCCGGTTGCGCATCACGACACTGGATGCTCTGTGCGCCAATCTGGCCCGGCAAATGCCCTATCTCAGTCGTTTTGGCAGCCAGCCCCCCGTGTGCGCCGAGCCGGAAACCCATTACGCTACCGCCGCCCAGCGCACGCTGGAAATGGTCGATGAAGGCACCGCTGATGCCGACGTGGTGGCGCAGGCGCTATCCTTTATGGACAACCATGCTGGCCGCCTGGAATCCCTGCTGGTCTCCATGCTTGGCCGCCGTGACCAATGGGTTCATCACGCTTCCCGCATTGAGAGCGGTGCCTTGCGTCCCGAGGTTGAAGCCGGGTTTGCTGCGTTGATCGAGCGTGACCTGGCGCGCGTGGCCGACATGCTGGACGCCGCACGACAAGCCGAGATCATGCCATTGGCTCGCTTTGCCGCCGCCAATGCCCCGGGCTGCTTTGATGCGCTGAGCAACTGGACCGTTCCGCTGGAAGCCTCCATCGACGACCTTCCGGGCTGGCAGGCGCTGGCTGACTTCCTGCTCACGGGTACCGGCACGATCCGCAAGACCGTCGACAAACGCTCGGGCTTTCCTGCTGGCGCCGATAATGCCGACCAGAAGCAAGCCATGCTTGAACTGCTGCGCAACCTTTCAGGGCTCGCCGGCCTGGCCGACGCCCTGTCTGTTGTCCCTTCGTTGCCCGCCCCGCAATTTGATCGCGCGGACTGGGCGACGGTCGAATGCTTCTCCCGACTGCTGCGTTTGGCTGCTGGGCAGCTCCGCGCCGGCATGGCTCTCGGGGACGAAGAAGCGCCTACCGATCTGGCGCAAGCGCTGGACTACCGGATTCAACATCTCTTGGTGGATGAGTTTCAGGATACGAGCCCAAGCCAGGTTGCGCTACTGGAGAAGCTGACCCGAGGATGGGTACCGGGCGACGGCCGGACCCTCTTCGTGGTTGGCGACCCCATGCAGTCGATCTACCGTTTCCGGAAGGCCGATGTTGGGCTGTTCCTGCGCGTTCGTGATTACGGGATTGGCGACATCAGCCTTCAGCACCTGCGCCTTTGCCGCAACAACCGTTCCTATCCGGCGATTGTTGATTGGGTCAACAGCACCTTCCCGACGGTTTTCCCGGCCGAAGACAGCCCGGCGGCGGGCGCCGTACGCTACTCTGAATCGCTTGCGACCAAGCCGGCGCGCGCTGACGCCGGGGTTACGGTGCATGCAGTGATCGAACGCCCGGGATCTGATTCGGCAGGCGCTGAGGCGGCCTGTGTTCTCGACCTGATCACGAAGGCGCGCCAGCAGGCGCCGACTGAGAAAATTGCGGTTCTGGTTCGGGCACGGAAGCATCTCGATGCCCTTGTTGCGGAAATTCGCCACAGAAGCCCTTCCCTGCGCTTCCAAGCCGTCGATATCGAGGGCCTGGATGGACGGCAACATGTACAGGACCTTCTCACCCTGTATCGCGCCCTCTGCCATCGCGCTGACCGGGTGCACTGGCTTGCCGCCCTGCGCGCCCCTTGGTGCGGCCTGACGCTTGCTGACCTGCATGCCCTCGCCGGCGACGACCATGCCCAGACGATCTGGAAACTGATGAATGAAGAGGATCGTGTTCAACACCTCTCCGCAGATGGTCAGATGCGACTGTTGCATGTCCGTTCGGTTTTCCAGCTGGCATTCGCTAACCGCGACCGGCAAACTCCCCGCCGTTGGCTTGAAGGGGTTTGGCTGATGCTGGATGGGCCTCGCTGTCTCGATTTGCCCTCCGCCATGGCCGATGTCACGGCGTTCCTTGATCTGATGGACAGTCTGACCTTCGAGCATCAGCTTGACGCGGACGAGCTGGCTGCTCGCGCTGCAAAGCTGTTTGCGCCAGCCGATCCCCTGGGTGATGCAGTCCAGATGATGACCATCCACAAGTCCAAGGGATTGGAATTCGACACGGTGATTGTCCTTGGCCTGGACCACGAAACAGGAGGTAATGACACATCTCTCTTGCTGTGGGATGAAGTGGCTGGTCCTCATGGTCGCTCCAATCTGCTTGTTGCTCCGATGCGGCGCAAAGGCACCGGCAAAGAGCCGATCCCCTATGACACTTTGCGGCGTCTCGAAAATGAACGCTCTGCCCATGAAGACGAGCGCCTTTTGTACGTGGCCGCAACTCGGGCAATCCGCGAACTCCATCTGGTTGGGGTGGCCAAATCTGACCTGACCAAGTTTGACGGGCTAAGCACTCCGGCCTCCGGGAGTTTGCTCGCCCTGATCTGGAACGAAGTAGCACAACCCGTATTCGCAGCTGCTGCATTGGCTGTGTCGGTCGACGCTCCCCAGTTGCCGGCGATCACCCACACCGCCTTTGTGCCGCCGTTGATCCGGCTTCGTCAGCCGGCAACGCCCACGTTGCTGCAAGGTCAGGACTTCGCAATCGATAACGACAATCCTCCGCTCCCTCTGGAAGCTCTGGAAGGCACGCAACGCCTGGAAGCATCTGTGGGCACCCTGGTGCACCGGGTATTGCAACAGATTGTTGTCGACGGGATGGCGAACTGGCCAATCAGTCGTGTCAAAGCTCTGCAGCCGGCCTGGCAGCGCTGGCTTACTCGCCAAGGGCATGCGCAGGACACTATTGCCGGCTCAGATGAGGCAGCGGAAGCAATCATTCGGACGCTGAACAGCGAAATCGGCCAGTGGCTACTGGCGGATCACCTTCAAAGCGCCGCCGAGGAGGCCTGGTCGAGTCTTGGCCAGAAGGGCACGTCAAATCATGTGATCGACCGTACATTCGTTTTCGAGAATCAGCGGTGGATCATTGATTACAAGACCGTGCGACTCGCCAATGGAGTTGGCCGTGATGCCCTTGCCACGCGCGCGGAATCCTTCCGCCCCCAACTGCAACGCTACGCAAACCTGTTTCAAGCAGATGCGCTTCCGTTACGGACGGCAATCTACTTTCCGCTGCAGGATGAACTGGTAGAACTGTAACTGTCGCAGGGGACTGCTCCAAGCCAGCCCCTGCACCCCGTTGTCGGTCCAGTTCTGACCAGGAAACCTTCCCCAGAAACGGCATAGGTAATGGCGTACTCTGTCGTCATTACCTTTCGCCGCCCTCTCTGACCATGACCGAACTCGAACAGCGTGCCCATGACTTTGCCGAGAAAGCCCATGCGGCCATCGACCACAAACGCAAGTACACCGGCGAGCCCTATATCGTCCATCCCGAGGCTGTAGCAGAGATCGTTCGTTCTGTCGCCCACACCCCGGCGATGATCGCGGCATCCTACCTTCACGACACGGTTGAGGACACCGAAACCACAATCGAGGAAATCGAGAAGGAGTTTGGTGCCGAGGTCGCAGAGTTGGTCGGCTGGCTGACCGACGTATCGCGTCCGGAAGATGGCAACCGGGCGACCCGCAAGACCATCGACAGGGAACACAGCGCCCAGGCTCCGGCTCCTGCGCAAACAATCAAGGTTGCCGACTTGATCAACAACAGCCTGAGCATCATGGCTCACGATCATAAATTCGCGCGGGTCTATCTCGGCGAGAAGGAAGCCCTGCTCGACTTGCTTGTGCGGGCTGATCCGATCCTTCTTGCCCGGGCTCGCCGCATCCTTGAGGACTCGCTGCGTACCCTGGCCCAGAACAAGGATTAGGCCATGCCGATTACCAATGGCTTGCTCTGTGATGTTTATCTCAACCTGCACAAGGCCGGGTTCTTGTCTGTCCGCGCGGCCGAGGGGCCGGATAAGGGCCGCGTCGTCGGCCATGTAAGCGCCATCGAACTGGAGGGTTGCACCTTCCGTGTTTCCGAGGCCGGCCGCCAACGGGTCATCCGGGAACGCGCCAAAAATGTCCATGCTACGGTCCGCGGCCGGGTAGTCGATATGTGTTTGGAGCCTTCACCATCGGCGTGCCTGACCGAAAAGCACAGCGCCATTCTGACCGCCGGTGGCAATGACACCACCTATCAGCCTTACTACACGCCTACCTTCATCAATCGGGAGACAAAGCAGCCCGTCCATACGGCCCAAACAGTCGTTATTGTTGGGAAGTTTGTCGCCGCCGCAGGAGCCTGACCATGGAAGTCTCTGTCACAGAGTTCTGTTTCAACAACCCCGCCGGCGGCACGGCCATCTCCGACGGTAGCTTCAACAACGAGCCCTATCCCCACAAGACGACGAAAGTTGTTACGGTTAAGGGCTGGCTCGACTACGAGTGCGGCTGGCGTTTTATTGGTCTTTCTGCCGATCCCTTGCTGACAGCCTACTTGGAAGCTCATGGCCATGCCGTAGATCGGCGCGTGTTCTTCTCGGAATTCGACCTTGCGGATCGCCGTGATCTTGGTCCATTGATCGACTTCGCTAACAGCCAGTGCCAATAATTGAATAGCGGATAAGCCTTTAGCTCAAAAGGGTTACCGGATTACAATTTTGCCGTTCAGATTTCCGCATTTCTATGACGCCGAATATTTCTCTTGCTTCTAATAATCCTGATTTCCTCCAGGTTCTAGAGTGCGTTAACCGGACCGATCTCAATCGAGCGTATAGCGTTTGGGAAGATGTCACGTTCCTCAACATTTTCCAGGATCACTCCGGGCTTTTCACGGCCGAAATGCGCGATCCGAGAGGTTTTCGTCCTATCCGTGCCCAATTCAGGATCAAGCACGAGCAATGCACCCGGCCACCATATTCCATATTCGGCACTTGCACCTGCGGAGCCTCCCGATGCCCTCACGCGGCGGCGACACTTATTGAACTGATAAAGACTCCCGGCCTGTCAGGGCGCCAAACAGCTTCTCCAGTTCATGGCCTCTCAGCTGGGGCTCTACAACTTGTCAATTTGGCCAAACAGATGTCGGTCCCGGCTGCCCAACTCAACAAGTTGCGGAACACCCTTGTTCCGGAGCCTACGCGCGCGGCTATCTTCTGCTTCTCCGGACAGCACATCTCACTTGGAAGCACGGCTATCCTAAAGAAAGGAGGGCTATCCAAAACCAAGCGGCTTGATGGTTCATGGGCCAGTGCCTTGGGCTCAGCCGGCCTGTCCTATGCGATTGGGTATCATCGGTCACCGGTTGAATCTATTTTCAATGATGAGGACAAACGGATCATTCGCGAGTTTTACGTCAATGGCAACGATCTTCCCAGAGGCAGCGAAATTAGCGTCAAAGGGATGGTTGGCAGTGAAACTTTCATCACGTCGCTTGTCGATACAGGCCGTGCGTATTCATCACTTCGTCCAGACACCTTTCTGACGCGCGGCAAAGATTCTCAACTCAGTTTCGAGTGGTTTCCCAACGGCGAGGATCATTGGCGCCTGGCATGTGCGCTTCCAAGCGGGGAGCGCATCTTCCTTGTCCCTAGTGATCCGCCCTGGTATATCGACCCCAACGCGGTCACCATCGGTCGACACGGTCACCATCGGTCGGATATCCAACGAACTTCCTGCTCTCGCCCTTGCTGCTGCCGAGGCGAATACGGAGATCGTCTACAAAGACATCCTAGCGCTTCAGGATGTATTCGATTCCCTTGGTGCCTCTTCGGCGCTTCCCGCGTTGCCTACGATTGAGGTCGTCGAACAAGGGCGCATCACGCCAGTCGCGCACCTCCAACTGAATAATTCCGAGACCCACTGGGAACGCAAGCTATTCATTAAGGTTTGGTTCCAGTACCCCGGCCACTCGATGGCACCCTTGTCAGGAACCGAGATCGTCAAGACGGAAGGCGGTAAGCGATATCGGATCGAAAGAGATCTCGATTACGAACGCGAGATGATCGAAGGTCTGAACAAAACACCGGTTCTATCGCGAGACGACAGTTCGACCTACATTATTTCTGCGGACTACGACGACGAAGAAGACTACCTGCTGGCAGCCGTCGAATTCCAGGACGAATACGTTCCAGGGCTCATAGAGGCCGGCTGGAAGGTCTCCTTCGCGAACGACTTCAACCTTCGAGTTCTGCCCAATCAGGATTGGGCGATGACGTTCGAGGAAACGGAAGAGAACGGATGGTATAACGTCCGGCTGGAGGTAACCATCGGGGAACACAAGGTCAATCTGGTCGAGGTTTTGCGACAGTTACTGCAAAATCCGAAGTTCGTGGAGCAGATCAGGCTTAGCACGGAAACAGATCGGTCATGGTATTCCCGCCTCCCGAACGGAAACTTCATCCGAATCCCGATGAACCAGGTGCAGCGATTGGCCAAGTTGCTACTGGACATCAATGACCAGGTAGGATCTACCAAGCCCCTCAAAATGAGCCGGTTTGACGTCGCCCTGCTCGACCATATCGGCGACGGAGCCGGGATCATCATCAATGGCGCAGAGGACATCAAGGCGTTCCATAAGGCTCTCCTCTCACCACCCGCCCCCATCGCCGATGGACTGCTAAAAGATGCGGTGCTTCCGCTTCGCCCCTACCAGGAATTCGGGGTGTCCTGGCTTCGCTCTCGCCTGAAAGTCGGCGTTGGCGCTATCCTCGGGGACGAGATGGCAATCGGGAAGACTGTCCAGACGCTCTCGCACATCTGGGCCGAGCGCACGGATAGTCCGTCCGCACCGAACTCCCTGATTGTGGTTCCTCCCACCCTCATCAGCAAATGGGTCGACGAGGGACAAAAGTTCTACCCGACGATGAAAATTGGCGTCTATCACGGAGCAGGCCGGGCCGACCTTGGCCCTATGCGGGAGCAGAACGACGCCATTGTCACGACCTATGGCACTCTTTCAGGGGACATTGATCGGTTCCTGCAGCACGACTGGCACGTCGTAGCGATGGATGAAGGTCACGACTTGCGGAATCACAAGGCGCAGAAGACCCGGGCGTGCAAGCAACTGAAGGCTGCGCAGAAAGTAGTGATTTCCGGAACCATCCTACAGAACCACATCGAGGAGATGTGGTCCGTTGCGGACATTGTTGCGCCAGGCCTCCTGCGAGACAACGCCTGGTTCAGACGCAACTTCGTCAAGCAGGTTCGGCAGGGGGAGCTCTTCGCCACCGAACGGTTGCGCATGGTGGGCATGCTGACCGCCCCCTATCACCTGCACCGGAGCAACAAAGACGTTGGAAACGCCCTTCCGCCCGTCAATACTGTGTATCGGTACATCAACATGGGCGACGAGCAGAGCAAGTTCTACGAGGCTACCCGGGCCACGCTGGACAAGGAAATCCGCGACATGATCGCGGAGACAGGCCTGGCCAAGAATCAGATCTCGATCCTGGCCGCCATCACCCGCCTCCGACAGATCTGCTGCCACCCTGCCCTAGTCAAATCTGAGCAGGTACCCAAGAACGCCGAGTCGGCAAAACTCGAATACCTGATGCAGGTCCTCGAGGAGCTTCTGGCGGAAAAAAAGAAAGTGGTCATCACGAGCGAATGGTCGGAAATGCTTGGCCTGATCGCCGATCGACTGAACCATTCAGGAATCAATCACCGAATGCTCCATGGCACCTCCATGTCTCTCAATCAACGAAAAGAGAACGTGGCTGATTTCCGTGAGGGGAAATGTGATGTACTCCTCATGACCCTAGGGGTCGGCGGCGTCGGGTTGGATATCCCAGAAGGGGACGCGATCATCATCTTTGCCCCCTGGTGGAACCCGAAGAGGATCGACCAGGCAATTGCTCGCCTCACTCGCGACGATCGCGACAAGACCGTGACGGCCTACTTCCTGGTCATCAAGGGATCGCTTGAAGAAGGCGTCATCAAGATCGGGGAGCGAAAGGGTGAAATGATCGCGGCAGTAATGGACGGCGATGCTGCTGCGCACTCTGGCGGCCTCAATTTTGACGATATTGAGATGCTATTCGGATTAGGGAGCTAGCTTGGCACAGAAAAAGTATGACCTTCAGTGGTGCCAGGATTACGCAAAGTCTCGCGGAGGAACATGCCTATCCAACGAATACAAAGGCGTTCACAGCGCTCTCGACTACCGCTGCGCCGCGAACCACACTTGGTCAGCCCGCCCCTCGAAGCACATCTACGAGGGTAGCTGGTGTCCGGAGTGTCTGTCCGGAAAACCGGTACCGAAGTCGGAAGTTAGCGAACTGGTCGAGTCCCAAGGCTTTACCCTGATCGGTGAGTTCAAAGGCTCCAACCAGAAGATGGTCCTCCTGTGCCCAGAAGGGCATCAGTGGTCCTGCACCCTGACCAATTTCAAACGCACGAAGTACGGGTGTCCCGAATGCAGCCAAGTCAATAACGCGTTCGTCCGGACAAAAACCCGTAAATACACCATTACGGACATACGGAATTTGGCGACCGCGCGCCTTGGAACGTGCCTGTCCCTCCAGGATGCTTCTCCCGACCTCCTTGTCACTGTCGCTGACCGGGGTCGCTTCCGCTGTGCGGACGGGCATGAATGGGAAACCCCGTTCGGCACCGTCGTTCGCGGACATTGGTGTCCTCGCTGCGCGTTCGGCAAAGCGAAGGTCTGATTTATTCCGTACGGATAGTTTTCAGTCCATTACGCACCTTTTCGGCTGCGCGTGGTGTCCGTAAAGTCCCGGCTGGCGATATTCTACGCTGAGTAGAACTTTCTTAGAAACGCTACTACTGGATCTGTAATCTGCCTCTATCAACACAGGAGGCCAGACCATGAATCGTCCCGCAGTTTTCCAGATCGACGCCTTCGGCGGCATCTTCTTCCACGGCATCACTCCGAATCAGTGTTGGAATGGTTTTGCCTGCCCGTTGTTCACCTTTGAAGAAGCACTACGCCTTGTCGCCCTCAACAACGCGTCCGATTACTGCGGCCACCTGGCCTACGACACCGAAAAGGATGCTTTCCTGTTCAAGCACGACCAAGAGGGTGACGAAGCCCCGGAGGTCTATCCGGCTACGCTGGTGGACGGTAAAAAGTATTACGGTGTCGGCGCCTTTTCGTGGTGTTGGCGCGACGTCAGCAATGACGATCAAGCTCAGTTTTCCGCGTCCCTCATCACGGAACTGTCCGAGATGAAGCGCTTGGGCATGAACGTCCCCGACAAGGCGATTTCGCTGGCCACCAACGAGGCTGTAGTCGAGGATCACTCCAACATGAGCGTATCCGATGCCGCCGACCTGCTGATCCAGCTTGCTGGTATTCAGTAACGGAGCCGGCCATGACCTTATCAATCTACGAACGATTTGAGGTGCATGGGGTTGTCGCCCGATGCGCCAACGGGCTTCCCATTCATCCGGACAGCCTGGCGGATGTTGCGGTTGTTTCACACGAAACGACGACTGACGACGATCCGAATATCAGTGTCTGGGGCGTCTACGGCGCCCTCTCCGACGGCAGCATCGACAACATTGCCGATTGCCCGACCAAGGCCGTTGCCGACGCGATCTGCCTTGCCCTCATCACACAAAGCCCATCGAGGAGGGCATCATGACCTCCTGGCCAACCCATTGTGCCCGCTGTGACGCCGACCTGGCCACGGTATCCAGTACGGTGTCCAAGTTCAATACCGACACCATCTGCTTGCCCTGCAAGATGCGAGAGAAAGCCCACCCCGGTTACGTTGCAGCCGAAGTAGCCGCAGTTCTAGCAGGTGACTTTAACTTCTCTGGTGTCGGCTGCCCAGACGTACTGCTTTTACCTCCTTGCTCCGCAGAGGCTTTGCTATTGAGCATTGCTCAAATGAGCGGCGCGCAAGCCTACTTTACTGCTCTCGAAGCGGGGGGCCGAGGCGTTCATCCTTGCGAATCCGCACAGTACGACGTCGATCAATTCACCTTTGCAGACGGATCAGTCATCCGGTTCGAGCATACGACTCCCCTTTCCATCTCCATCCTTCAATATTCCAACCTTTCCAGGAGGCCTCGCGTGGCCAAACTTGTTACCTTGCAGATCCTCGTGGACGAGGAAGACGAAAGCCGCATTGCGGACGGCCTCAATGACATGCTGCGCGAGGCCGCTAAACCGGTCGATCCTGACGACGAGGACGGGCGTAGCTGGATAATCGACTGGCGCCTCGCTTGGTGTGGCGACCAGATGCTGACTCAGTCGGTCAGCGAGAAAATCAATGACGCCATCTGCAACGGCACCTACAGCGAAGGCGATGCTTTCCCTGGGCAATCAGTACCGCTGCTGCCGGGTTTTGAATACGACCTGATCGCGACCGATCCAAAGGTTCTGGACTCACTCTGGATCACGGTCCCATCACTTCGCCCCAAAGACGAGGGGGGTGACCTGTCCGTATTGCTCAAGCGGACCCATGAAGGGGCAATCGTGGATATTCAGCCCACCAACCAGGAGGACAGGCAGGAAATTCTCGCCACGACCGCAGCCGAGTTCAGTGACGCCACCCACCCTGAAGAAGCGGTCCCGGCCTAGTCACACAGGCGCGCAATTGGTTATGGATGGCACCAAGCCTATCAGCAAGCGTGAGCGGAAATTGCTCGAAATGAACAGCATCGCAAGCCAAATGCCTGTCCAGTTTCCCAACGGCGCTTGCTGGACCGAACTTATCGGAGAGTGCAAATTCTGTCGACGCGAAATACCCGACGGCCTACTGCGGGGAAGCGTTACGCGCCCCCTGTCCTCTGTGGCCGTTGTGGAAGCGGTAGGTGTTTGTCCAGACTGTCGGATTGCGACGCCGTTCTTCTACCGAATGCACGATGACATGCGAATCACCGGTCCACGCGATGGCGAATGGTGCACCTGGAGGGCTAAGTCGTCCCTATGGGAGCGTTTCAAACGTCTGCTCCGTTGGTCGTGACGCCCCTGCTGCCTGTCCTTTGGCGTCAGCAACAATGCGCCGGCGGCGCTCTACTTAAACCAGAAATTGCATGGTCATCTAGGCACAATGCTCCCAATACCAATTGGAGCCTGCAATGAACCTGAACGATCAAACCAATTCGCCTCGTCTCGTTTCCAGTGGTGATCGTAATTTGGAGTGCGTCACTATGGTGGCGCCGGATGTCGGCACTCTTGTCGAGTACGGACTGAACAGTTTCCGCACCGAACCTGCGCGTTATCGTGTCTCCTCTTGGATGCGCGCAGCCCCGGTTCCCACGCTCGATCCCGATGACTTCATCGGCCAAATCCTGTTCGAGTCCTGCAGGGAGTTCGACACCAAGAGCGACCAGGGCCGTCGCCGCATGCAGTTTTGTCTGCGCGAGGAGGCTACCCACGTATCGCTGACCGGCATTTGTGGAGCCATTGCGCCGATCGACCAGTGCAAGGTGGTTGGAGTGGTCGAGTGGACGGAGGCGCTGCTTGCCGATGAAAGAGATCACGCAAATAGGTTGGGCGCCGCGCACGAGATGCTGTTCTAACTGCGAGTGCGGCGCGCTCTGCTACCCCATTGATATCCCTTCCTAACGGGAAAATGATGAAGACAGGCCCCCTTTGGCTTTCCGGCTCCATGATTTGCGCCTTGATGCGTAAGTACCAGATCACCATCGCCAGCCTCGCCGCCAAGTTCTCCCTTACCAAGAAGCGCGTCCGCGAGGTTCGCGCCAAGGTGGTTACCGGCTTCCTTGCTGAAGAATGGACGTTCATGATTACTGGCCAATGGCCGGGCGTGCCGGTATCTACTTTTCCAAAAACTGACGGGGGCACTAGGCAGAATGGTTAATAAGTCTGCTGTAGCCGCAGTTGAATGATTAACCCTTGGTGCTAATACGCCAACATCGAGAGACACGCTGAAATGAACGCCGACCAGCCGCAACTTGCCCTGAAATCCGACGAGAGCACCGCCCCCGCCGCCGAGCCCATCTATGTGCACCTGGCGATCACGGACCCCGAGGTTTTGGCCGCTGTCGGCGAATACCCTAACGGTCCTTTGCGGACGGAATTCGTTTCCAACTGCATCAAGGTAGGGGTGCTGTCCTTGCGCGCGGCTAAGGGGGTCGTCGATGGCGGTGAGATCAGGGCCGCCGGAGACCATCTTCTCGACCAGCTTACGGAGCGCCTGACGGGCTATCGGACCCTGCTCGAGGAAAACCTTACCAACTCCCTCAGTCACTATTTTGATCCAGCCAGTGGCTTGTTCTCCAACCGCGTTGAGAATTTGGTTAAGGACGACGGTGAGTTGGTGCGCGTCATCAACGGACAAATCAGCACTGTTCAACAGGGACTGGCCGCCACGATGGAGCGTTTTGTTGGCGAAAACTCCGCCTTCTTATCGCTCTTGGACCCATCGGAAAGCAATCGCCTGTTGGCTGCTATGCGACAAACCGTTTCCGGCGTCTGCGCGAACTCACCACGAGTCACGGTAACCTGACCACCGCTCTTGGCTCGCAAATTAGCGACGTAATGGCCGAATTTAGCCTCGACAAGTCTGATAGCGCGCTGTCCAGACTGGTTGGCCGGGTGGAGACCGCACAGAACTCCATCTCCCGTGAATTCAGCCTCGACAACGAGGGTTCGGCCCTCCGTCGCTTGCGAGATGAGGTGCACATGCAGCTCAACACCTTGGCCCAGGCGCAGAGCAGCTTCCATTCCGAAGTCGTCGGCCTGCTGTCCGCAATGAACGCTCGGAAGGAAGCGGAGGCAAAATCCACGACCCACGGCGCGGTATTCGAGGAGGCCGTCGGTAACATGCTGCGCATGCTGGGCGTCCCTGCTGGGGATATTGTCGAGGACTGCGGCACCACCACCGGCCTGATCCGTAACAGCAAGGTCGGGGACCATGTTGTGACCCTACCGCCCGAGTCGGCGGCTGCCGGCGCGCGGATCGTGGTGGAGGCGAAGGAGTCGTCGTCTTATAACGTCCGTTCGACACTGGAAGAAGCCGATGAAGCCCGGCGTAACCGAGGGGCAGGGATATGTCTCTTCGTACATTCGAGCCGGACCGCCCCGGCTGGCCTCGAACCCATGTCGAAATACGGTAGCGATGTAGTCGTTGTCTGGAATCCGGAAGACCCGAACACGGATGTCGTCTTCAAGGCCGGCTACCTCACGGCCAAGGCGTTGTCCATTCGGGCAGCCCAGCGTTCCGGTGAAGAAGCAGCGAGCTTCCAGAAGATCGACAAGGCCATCGAGGCTATCCGTAAGCAACTGGAAGGGTTCGATTCGCTCAAAACCGCAGGTGAAACCATCCAGAACAGTGCCGTGAAGGTGATTGACCGCGTGCGGATCATGCGTACCGACCTGGAGCGCCAGATGGAGATCTTGTCCGATCAAATTGGCAGTCTCAAGGATGCGGTCGACGTGGAAGGTTGCGCCTGAACGAGGTTCGCATAGTGCGAACTTATTTCAGAAACACTGATGGCACCTCAATAAGATGTAGTCATACATCAACGGGGTCACATCATGATTACTGCAAGCCAAGTTTATGACCATGTTCAATGTCCTCACCGCCCGGTTATGGATGCCTTCACTCCAGAATCGGAGCGGGACGAGGCCAGCGCCTTCACTGAAATGCTCTGGGAACAGGGTGTTGAGCACGAGGCCGCAGCTCTCGCACGACTGGGCGTCACCGCCGACCTGAGTCAGGTGCCACTGGTTGAGCGCGAAGCAGCCACGCTCGCCGCAATGGCCCGCAAGGAACCCCTGATCTACCGAGGTCGCCTTACCGTCGATGATCTCGTCGGGGAGCCGGACCTGCTTGAGCTGCAATCCAACGGGGGTTACGCCCCCGGCGACATCAAATCCGGCGGGGGTCTTGAAGGTGGCGACGAAGAGACGGAAGGTCGCCTGAAGAAGCACTACGCCGTCCAGCTTGGTCACTACGGCAACATCCTCGAACGCCGCGCCCTCGGCGATGGCATGCACAAAACTTTCGTAATCGACTGCGACTTCCACCGCGTGACCTACGACCTCGATCTACCTCAAGGGGTCCGCAACACCCAGACGTGGTGGGAGTTCTATCTGGTGACGCTGGAAGCCGTGCGAGGCAACCTGTCCGGCGTATGCAAAACACTCCCTGCGCTCGGTGCAACCTGCAAGCTGTGTCATTGGTACTCGAAGTGCAAGCGCGACGTGATCGAGGCCAACGACCTGAGCCTGATCGCCGAACTTGGCCGGTCCAAGCGGGACGCGTTGGTTCGACTTATCCCGTCCGTCCGGGCGCTGGCCGCCGCCAACATCGACAACTTCCAGTCCGGCAAGAAAACCGTCTTCCCCGGCATCGGTCCCGGCACGCTGGAAAAGTACCACGCGCGTGCGAAGCTCCTTTGTACCCCAAATGCCCGTCCTTATCTGAAGTCCCCTGTCTCGCTGCCAATTCGTGAGAAGGAAGTCTATTTCGATATCGAAGCCGACCCGATGAAAGACAACTTTGTCTACCTACATGGCATGGTGGAGCGAGAGCATGGGAAGCCTTCGAGGGCGGTCTTCAAACCCTTCTTTGCCGACGGCGATACCCCGCAGGACGAAGAAGCCGTATTTGCGGGTGCTTGGCACTACCTCACCGAGCGAATCATCGATAGCGTTATCTACTATTACAGCCGCTACGAATGGACTTCCTACCGGCGTCTGGCCCAGAAATATCCGTCGGTGTGCTCTGTGGATGAGGTCGACGCGCTTTTTCAAAGCCCCGAGATGATTGATCTCTATACCGATGTCGTTAAGCGTTGCACGGAATGGCCTTGCCATGATCAGAGCATCAAGACGCTTGCCGTGTTTTGCGGATTCAAATGGCGGGACATCTCGCCATCGGGGGCCGCCTCAATTGAGTGGTATCGCCGCTGGCTCAAGACCGGCGATCTGGCAATCAAGCAACGCATCCTCGACTACAACGAGGACGATTGCGAGGCGACCGGCTGGGTCGTTGATGAAGTCCGCCGGATGGAAGTTGTCCCCGCCCTTGCCGTCAACCAATGAAGGATTTTGAGAGACAAACCATCTTGTCTCTCACGGATGATAATCAAACCAGTTTGTCGTTAACGGATCGGCGATTCTTGACGCCAAGCGCATCGAGTCAACCAAAACCGACCTCCGGCATTTGCTAGAGTAATGACATTATCAACAGGAGAGAAGCATGGACCAGGTGGAAATCGAGGCTCTGCTGAAGCAAAAACATAACGAAGGGCTGGCAGATACGGGCCTCTACGACACGGGCCTTCAGTATGTCGTAATGGACGTTGTTGGCGAGAACTACACCTTTCAGTGGTTTTCGAGCCTGCGCACACTGGACGACCTGGCATGAGCAAAGAGCAGTTAGTTGTCGGGCCGGTAGAATTCACCCGCAAGCGCCTCAAAGTCACTCTACGCAAGCCGAACTGGCCTGTGCCGGACCCGGACATCCCCTACGTCATTGCAGAGGACGAGGAAGGCTCCGGCGTTGGTGTGGCAATTTTTGGCCCCGAGACTCCGGCAGCGCGCGCCGATGCGGCTCGAATGGTTCTTCTGTGGAACATGGCGCTGGACGGAGAGGTTCTACCTCCGGCAAGCGATCTCCTGCGTTCTGCCCAAGAGCTGGTCAGAGAGTTGGGGGGCTGAAATGGACGGCAAGCTGCATATCCTTCAACACGCTCTAGGACTCAACCAGTTCGGCGAAGGCGCTCAGTATCGCAATCACTTTGTCACGGGAGAGTGCAGTACGGACTTTCCGCTCTGCCGCCTCCTTGTATCCGACGGCCTCATGGTCGAGAACGTCGGTAGCACCATCAGCGGTGGCGACCCCGTGTTTGTCGTCAACCGCGCCGGCAAGGAGTTTGTCGCCGCCAACAGTCCGGCCCGACCGCCGGCTCCCAAACTGACCAGTAGCCAGCAACGCTACCGCGCCTGGCTACGTGCAGATTGTGGCCTGTCCTTCGCGGAATGGCTCGGTGTCGGCCGCAAGCGCTATACCTGATTACCCTCTATTGGAAACCTCATGTTGAATACCAACCAAGAACAAATCGAACGCGTCTCCAACCTCCTGAAACAAGCTGGCGCGGTGCTTGAAACCATTGATCTCAAGCCCCGATCATCTCCAGCCGAAATGTTTCTGCGGACGCTGGCCGCAAATCTCGATAACGAGAAGCTGACTGACGCAGACTTCCGCAGTTTTGTTCGAAACTCCTTGCCTGGCGTCGTGGTCCCTGAGGACAGGCAAGTGGTGATGACCAATCAAGGTGAGGCATATCGCCTCAACGGGCTGTGGTTCAAATGGCACGGCACGATGGGGAGCAAGGTCGCCATGAAGGATCAGGATTCCATAACCACCTGGCACAACGTCGAAGGTCTCCCGCGCGTGTGACATCTCTCAAGGCCTTCGGAAATCCAGTAACTTGTGAATCCGAATTCCCAGGCGTCTGATAGTCATCTGGTATTCCAAACCAGCCCAAGCTGGCTCTGTACGATGGATTCATCTCAACACACCATCTACGGAGCCTTTATGAGTGAGCAGTTCAAAAGCCCCTACGGCGAACCCTATCCCGAAGACAGACTGCAGGAGGCCGGCCAATTCCGAGTACGCCTCGCATCGGTCGGCAACCCCGATTTCGGCCAGAACCCACGAGCCCGCAAGTACGGCGCCAAAGCGAACCACTGGCTGAAGGTGGGTAGCATCGCTGAAGCCTCTGCTGCTTGCAGGAAGTTCATCACAGATAACGAACTCGGCGGCGGCAACTGGTCTGGCGGCGATGTTCAGGATGAAGCCGGCAAGGTCGTGGCTCGCATCAGCTACAACGGCCGGGCGTGGCTCCCCAGCGATCAGTAAACGTCGGCTGCCCAGTATGGGCGGCCAATCTGGCAAGGCGGCTCGACTTCAAGCTCTCCAAGCAGAAATGCTAGCAGTATCCATAGTGCAGAGCCGCCTTGCCAGATTGAGACATCCCCTGCGATTTTGACGACAAGACTCCTCTTTTCGCGCTATACCTAGCGTCAAGGCATGTTTTTGCCTTGGCGTGCCACCGGCATTTACCGGGAGGAGATACCCATCATGGGTGATTGGCGCGTTTGGGCCGTTGCGGCCCTCTGCATGTTCCTTCTCAGGCATTGCTGAGACGTTGGCCCCGCAGAGGCGGGGCTGTTGCTTCAGTCAAGCAAATAGGCTTCCCGCAGGGCAGCCGGCAGAAGTTTCCGGTGCCAGAAGTCATCGTGGCCGAATCCATTTGGGACTCTTAACGCGCACCCCTTTTCAATGGCTAGTTGGGTCGGTTTACCGTTTTCACGCAGCTTGGCTGAGTCCATCTTCTTGCCCAGGGCAACGCCGGACAGGCCGTATGGCTTGGCGATATCGGTGATCTTCATCCAGACAGTCCGGTCAATCGACTCCTTGTCGATGACACCGAGCGCCTGCTTGCTGAGCGCGTCAGCTTCCGTATTTTCCTCCCGGCGAATCCACCGAATCGTGACGTTCGGGATCTGGGCTTTCAGCTCGATGACCGTCTTGCACAACGGCACCAGTTTCTTGTCCTTGATGAACCACTCACCATTGACCTGGCGCACCACAAGCTGACTGTCGCCGTGGACCACCAGATTCTCAACCTTCGCCTCAACTGCCGCATCAAGCACAGCCATGAGGGCAACATATTCTGCCTCGTTGTTGGTTCCTGGTCCGATCTCGTTGCTGATCTCGATTCGTTCTCCTGCTGGTCCCTTCAGGACGCCCCCGATGCCGCGCAGGCCGGGGTTGCTTACTTTTGTTGCGCCATCAAACCAGGCGTTCCAGGTGTTTTTCATGGGATCTATCTCCTTCGATATGACAATGCTACCGAAACGCCTATGCCAAATCTCTTTTTCCAAAACGGCATGGCACACTTTTCTATACTTGCATCATTAGTCATTCTGAGTACCCTTCATGCCCTTACCAAAACCCCTGCTCACCGGAACCTTGCACGATTACGGAATTGGCCACTTGGTCGACATGCCCGCGCCTGAGTTAGCTGAGCCGACTGATCGCCGACTGATGAACTTGACCCTGCCTCCCTGGCAGCGCGGCGAGGAATGGAGCGAGGAACAGAAGCGCCGATTCATTGAGGGGATCTTCCTTGGCCTAGGTACCGGGTATTACGTTGTCCATTCGAGTGATTGGGATGGTGCCGGGAAGCCCAAGACAATGTCTGGGTGGCTTCTCGACGGACAACAACGCATCAGTGCCCTACGGGACTTTCTCGCCGGCAAACTGGTTGTTTTCGGTGATGTCCGATTCACCGAGATGGCCGCGCCGGACCAGTTGCGCTTCAAGCGCCGCCCCTTCCCTTGTCACGAGTTGGAATACACCGACAACGAGGACACGCTGAAAGAGCTTTACGACCGCCTGAATTTTGGCGGCACCCCCCACTCTGCTGAGCAGCGCGTGCTGCCCACGAACCCCATCCACAAGGAGATGTCAGCATGATCGAACTTTGCCAAGCCCAGATCGGCCAGCCGGTTTATCACGTCAAGGAGCCGGACGCGCCGGATCTGTATGCCCTCGTCAGCTTCAATTCCGGTCAGGCCGATCCAGAGCTCGATGCGATGACGGTAATGGTCGCCAGCGAGCAGGAGTACGAGGAGGTCTCGAAAACCATCCTTACCGGACGCGCAGGTTTGCTTGCTTGGTATGTCGAGAATGTCGGCTATTCCCCGGACGAGGATATCGGCGGCCTCACCCCGATCGACGAATTGATTGACCGGGTGGCCAGTCATCTTTTGTTGCGGACGCGCGAAACCGTAGCTGCTTCCTGAGTGACCTGTGCGGACGGAAACCCTTGTGGGGCGTGCATTTTAGCGGTTCTATTAAAACCAGAAACACCCCTCTTGGGTGCGTAGGATGGCTCCTGTAACCCATCAACGACAGGAGCCGCAACATGAATGAATCTATCCGCCTACTCTCCCAGAAAGACGGGGCCGACAAGGAATATCGGGTGCAACTCGAAGCCAAGGACAATGGCTTCATTGTGACCGGATTCAATGGTCGCCGAGGTGGCCCGCTGAAGGCGCAGCCCAAGATCACCGCCCCTGTCCCCTACGACGAAGCGAAGAAGGCCTTCGACGCGCTGGTGAAGTCCAAGCTCAAGGGCGGCTACAAGCCTGCCGACGCAGGCGCTGAATACGTGGTTCCTGCCGATGTCGGCACGCCGACTGGCATCAAACTGCATCTGCTCACTCAGGTTCCCGAGTCGGATGTCGAGCGTTACATCAACGACGACCGCTACCTTGCGCAGGAGAAATATGACGGTGAACGCCGCCCGGTCGCCCGCCGTGAAACAGTGATCGGTAGTAACAAGAACGGATTCCAGACAACCCTCCCCGCCGCTGTGGTGGATGTCCTATCCGGCTTACCGCAAGACACCGAAATCGACGCCGAACAGGTCGGCGAGGTGCTTTACGTGTTCGACGTGATGAAGATTGCGGGCGAGTGCCAGCGCGACGTGGCCTGCTACGAGCGCAAACGCAAGGTCGACGTATTGGTGAATCGTCTCGGCAATCCAGCCAACATCGTGTCCATCGAAACCGCCGTGGGCACCGAAGCCAAGCGCGCCCTGTACGCCCGCCTGCGGGCAGAGCGCAAGGAAGGCATCGTGTTCAAGCGAATTGACGCCGGTTACGGCGAAGGCAAGAACGGCGACGATCAGATCAAGATCAAGTTCATCGAGAGCGCCACCCTTCAGGTCGCGGCGATACACCCATCCAAGCGCAGCATCGCCGTGCAGGCTATCGACGATATGGGCATCCCTATCCCTCTCGGATCGGTCACGATCCCGGCGAACCATCCCATTCCTCCCGTCGCCGCGCTGGTCGAGGTCGAGTACCTGTATGTCGTCAAGAGCCTTGTCCAGCCGAACTACCGCGGCGAGCGCACCGACCAGACCATCGCCTCCTGCAACATGCGCCAGCTGAAGTACCGCGCAGCCCTCGGCGAGGATGAAGCCACCAACGACGTCGACCTGCTGGCCGCCTAACCAACTCGACGCCGGGGCCGTGCGAAAGCGCGGGTTCCTGCGGCGTCCCAACGGACAGCCTCTGCCTTCGTCGGCACGGTTCTACGTTTCCCAGAAACGCCTGGGTCCGGTCGGCAAAATACCCTCATTAACTTACAGCACCGGGTAACCCCATGAACGACCATATTTTGCGCATCAAGGCCATCGACGAACAGTTGAAGGCTCTCGAGCGGATCACCAAGCAGGGCGACTACATGGCCGCTGGCCTGTCCATTCAAGTTACCGTCGGAGCGCCCACCGAGGGCGATCAGCCAACCCTGAATATTGGGCTGTGCAACAACCTCGACCAGATACTCGACGCCCTCAAGACTGGCCTCCAGCAAGCCCGCAACGAGCGCATGCTGATGGCAAAGTCCGAACTCAAGGAACTCCAGTCCTTCTTTGATAAGGAAGGAAGCTAATCACCATGCCGATCACCACCCGCCTCCTCTCCTCCGAACACGGTTTCGATGACTTCGACGTGCTGGGGTTGGACAAGGTACACCGCGTCTGTGTGGGACACGGCATCAAGAAGGGAGACATCTTCAACGTCTATTGCGACGACAGCAGCAAGCTTGGGGCAACCTGGCGAGGGACGCTGGCTAGCTCCCTGCTCAGCTTCTCTATCGCCCATGCCGGCTATCGCGGGTTGGTTGAGACTATCCCTACCAGTGGGGAGGATGGCCGTCACGATTGGGCCATTGGCAATGGTTGCGAGGACGGCTTTCCCGTTTTCGTCGATGATCGCCAGTTGAGCTACCGCCCGACGCCGAGGGCTGCTCAGGCCTACGCGCTGGAGATCATCGCGCGGTGCCGCGCCGACGGCGATTACCGGATAAATGACAAACCCTCTGGTTTCCTGCCGCCCCCGCTCCCGGAAGGCAAAAATCTTCAGCCTGAAGATGTACGCCCTGACCGTCACGAGGGAAATTCCGTAGGGGACTTCGTGGAGGCCAAGGGCTGGGCCGGCGAATGGATTATCGAATCCATCCTTCTGTCCGAAGCAGGTTTAGTCCGCGATGCGCCGTTCCAACTCTGTTCAGCTGAGCAGTGCGAATCTGAAGGCTTTCCAACCCGCTACGGCACCATGTCCGATGGAGACGGCCATGTGCGCATCTGGGCGATGGCGGCCGATCTTTCGAGGAAATGACGATGGAAGGGAATGGAAGCAAATCATCAGAGCAGCCATCACCCAAACCCCGCCGAACGAAGGGCGATCTCAAATTCAGGAAGTTCCGTGCACAGCTCTTCGCTGACGAGTCTCTGCTGTCCTTTGGGACGAACGAAAAGGGGGAGCGCGTCTGTTATGGCGTCAGTATCGAAAAGATGAACAAGGCTATTGATGAAGGACGCTTTTAGGTCTGCATCCCAGTCCTTTATGGACCTGTAATCCTTGCGGCAGCAGGGTTTGTGCGGTTTTATGTAAATCAGAATTTGTTGGGCTTGATAGGCAGAATTCTTCCTGTAGGCAGCAGATACCCTGCAGCCCTTTCATGAGGAAGAAACGATGCAAGTAGCTACCGATGTCCTGGCTGTTCTGAGCCGCGCCGAAATGAACGGCAATGCTCTGAAAATTGCCGAGCAACTGGACCGCAACATGTACCAGCGCACCAACAAGGTCCTCGAAGCCGCCGGCGGGAAGTGGAACCGCAAAGCTGGCGCCCATCTCTTCGATGATGACGCCTTCACGCGCATCGACCAGATCATCCTGACTGGCCAGGTCGAAGTCCCCAAGGACGAGTTCAATTTCTTCCCAACCCCGCAGGCCGTCGTCCGCCGCCTGCTGGAAATCGCCGACGTGCGTCCGGGCATGATGCTTCTCGAACCGGAAGCCGGCCGCGGCGATATCGCCATCGCCTGTGTCGACGCCGGTGCCATCGTCGATTGCTACAAGCTGATGCAGACGAACTTCGACATCCTGGCCAGCAGCGGCCGCTTCAACTCGGTGCGCCACATTGACTTCCTGACGGCCACCCCCGAGCCGATCTACGACCGTATCCTGATGAACCCGCCCTTCCTCAAGCAGGCCGACATCAAGCACGTCCAGCACGCGCTGTGCTTCCTCAAGCCCGATGGCTTGCTGACCTCGGTGATGTCCGCCGGCGTCTCCTTCCGCGACAACAAGCTCACCCAGGACTTCCGCGACCTGATCCGGGCCCGCGGCGGCGACATCGAGGCCCTGCCCGAAGGTGCCTTCAAGGCCTCCGGCACGATGGTCAACACGATCATCGCCACCATCCCCGGCGCCGCGTAAACATGACCATTACGGAAGCGATCCGGAAGTACGGCCTCGAGTTCCTGCGGGGCCGTGTGGTGACTAACGGCAGCCAGCGCCTGATCATCAACGACAAGGATCTCGATGCTGCCATCGAGCTTTGGAATGGCGAGCCCGAGAACGCCCATCGGCAGAAGCGCTTCTATGGCTCTGAGGTCCGCAACGACCCAATGCACTGCGTCTGGATCTACGGCTGTTACCAGGTCGAGGAGAGCGCCCCGACTACGCCCTGCGCAGCTGGCTGACGCCGGCGGCCAGCATTGCACTGGCCAGTCGGTTATTCACCAGCAGCAGCACCAGGTTATTGACCACAGGCACCGCCGCCGCCAGGCCGATCCCCGCCGCGGCCAGGCGGCCGGCGCCGGCGGCGCGGGCGCCATGAACGGCGAAGTAGACGTGGAGCGGCATGATGGTGATGACCAGGAGCCAACTCACGCACATGGCCAGGAGGCCGCCCGCCGCCGTCACTACGGACAGCGTGTGCAGAGCAATGAGCCGTTCCTTGTCCATCATCACTCCGAATAGCCGCACGCGCGGCAGAAGAAACCTTCCTCGGCTGCGCGGTAGTAGCCCGTCAGCAGGAGCCAGGCTAAGCCAGCCGGGATGATCAGCTGGGCCACCAGGTTGATCCTATCCTCGCTGACGCCGGCGAATCTGGCAGCCATAGCAACCGTAGAAAGAATCAACAGAAGCAGCAGGCCATGGACTGCAGCGTCGCGGGCCGGCGTGCACTCCCGGATCGTCACCAGGACGACCCCTTTGCACTCGGGGCACACACCTGCCCGGTGTTGCGGCTCAGAGCACATAGCATCCCTTCATCTGTCGATCGCCTCCTGCAGCTCCCGCAGCCCCAACCTGGACACCGCCAGCGCCTCGGCTTCTGCCTCGGTGTTCGAGAGGGGGATCGCCTCGATCTCGCCGTGAGGGAACATGTCCGCCGGCGCCGACACGAACCACTTGTCCTTTTCCCCGTCCGGTATGGGCCGGCCATCCTGGTCAGTCTCGTAGACTTCACCGACCTGGTAGATGGCGATCCTAAAGCGCTGGCACAGTTCCGAGATAGAGGCGGGCGTCATCACCGCAGAGCTCCCTGGGGGACGACGAGGACGGTCCCGGCGAGGTAGTCGCTGGGCGGAATGGACTCGGCCTCGCGGGCCATTGCCGTTGCCGCCTTGTTGACAACGTGGGTTGTGCCCTTCGCCCCCTCCCAGGCCACCAGGTACTGGGCGCCCGGGACGGGTACCACCTCGAGGTGGCCACCGACGAGATCCTGCAGCAGGCGCAGCCGCTGACCTTCGTCATCGGGCAGTTCCTGGCTCTCGGCCTTGCCGCCCGGGTAGAGGATCGTCGCCAGCATTGCGCCCCCTTCAGGCAAAGGCGTACTGCCCGGAGCCATCCTTTGCCGGGCGGATCGCCCGGATGTCCGGGAAGAGGCGCAAACGAAGGTAGATCACGAAGGTGAGCATGATCGAGGCGAAGGTCACCCCCACCCAGGCCGCGTTATAGCCCTGGATTACGTCCCAGACCTGAAGCCAATACTGGAACAGACTGACGGCGATGAAGAGGTTGTAGGCGGCGACGTTATGCTTGATGAATCCGTAGGCGGTCAGCGCCGGGATCGTGCAGGCGATCAGGGCGCCCAGTAGGGCGTAGCCCGTGCTCACCGGCTCGCCCACCTGCCAGCCCACCAGGAAGGCGAGCATCATCTGGATGATGGCCACGGTGATCATGAGCCGGATCTTCCACTTGTGCGCCCGCACCAGGTTGAGGGCGGCCCGCGAGGCCAGCATGTAGGCCAGGCGGCCGTCCGAATAGGCCCCGCCCTTCAGCTCCTGAAAGATGTCCTGCTTGGACACCCCTTGAGCCCGCAATTCGGCGAGTCGCTGCCGGATGGCTTTCTTGTCCATAACGCTCGGTTCCTTTTCAATGGGAGCGGTGCCGGCTTCGATGGCACCTTGTTCAAGGGCTGCTTCGGCGCCGGCCGGCGCCAGCAGTTGGCCGCCGGCGTGGAGGGAGTTATCCAGGACGTGGACGCTCCCGACGGGCGGCGCGTCACCGTCGACCACCTTGAAGTAGCCCTGTCCCGTGGATTCGTCGTATTCGGTCAGGCACCCATCGACAATGGCCTCGTAGAGCAGATGACTCATGTCCCCGTAGGACGGGATCGGTCCGGCGGTGACCTTGAATTCCGCGCCATCGCTACCGCAACCCGGAAACAAATGGCTTGGCATGTCCGGCGCCGGGGCGCCATCCACATGCAGGATGGTGATTTCCGTATTCAGCATTTCAGCGCAGGGCCTTCTTTCGACGCGCCGCCAGCGATCGCCTCGGCGAACAGGGTTTGTCCCTTAGAACATGCGGCACCGACTGCCGGGCGCGCGCTGGTGTACGTGAAGCCGAACATGAACTCGAGGGCGGTGAGGACCAGGGTCAGCAGGAACGTGAGCTGCTGGACGGTGTTGCTCTGCACCAGGAGCGCTAGGTCGCGAAGCTGGATTTCGTCCGGGTTGGACATGTAGAGGAAGCCGATCAGGACCAGGCCGACGGCGTAGAAGAAATTGCGAAGCAGGGTTCTCATGGAAGTCTCCAGGGAGGGTTAAGAGAGGACCGCGATGATGGTGTCGGCGCTCTTCGGGCCAACACCCTTCACCTGCAGCAGCTCCTCACGGGTGGCGGCGAACACCGCCCGGGGCGAACCGAAATGCGCGAGCAGGACCTGTGCGAGCTTCGGCCCGACGCCGGGCAGGCCTTCCAGGAGGTATTGCGCCGCGGCCGGG
>VIKE01000094.1 GCA_008080565.1 Rhodocyclaceae bacterium
CACCACGTTTAACTCTAGGCATCTTCTATCTCCTTACGCGTAGGGCATCATGGCGCGGACGGATGCGACATCGCGCTCATTAACAGCAGTAGCACCGCGCAGGTGACGCTTAACCTTGGTGGTCTTCTTGGTCAGAATGTGACGCTTGAAGGCTTGACCGCGCTTGATGCTACCACCGGCGCGGATCGAGAAACGCTTTTTGGCGCTGCTCTTGGTCTTCATTTTGGGCATTTAATGCTCCTTAATGACATGCCGCCAGGTGGTTCCCACTACGGAAACGCTTTGACTACCCGAAAGCACTTATAAAACTACGGTTGCTGCTTGCTACTACTTCTTCTTGGCCGGCCCGATGATCATGATCATCTGACGACCTTCCATCTTCGGCATCTGCTCGACAGCACCAACTTCGTCGAGATCCGCCTTGATCCGTTCCAACTGGCGCATACCGAATTCCTGATGCGCCATTTCGCGGCCCCGGAAGCGCAGGGTCACTTTGACCTTGTCGCCTTCTTCCAGGAAACGCGTCATGTTCCTGAGCTTGATCTGGTAATCGTTTTCGTCGGTGCCCGGGCGCAGCTTGATTTCCTTGACCTGCACCTGCTTCTGCTTCAACTTGGCTTCGTGAGCGCGCTTCTGTTCCTGGTACTTGAACTTGCCGTAGTCCATGATGCGGCAGACCGGCGGCTTCGCGGTCGGCGCGATCTCGACCAGATCAGCACCGGCTTCTTCAGCCATGTGCAAAGCCTCGCGAATGCTGACAATGCCTAGCTGTTCACCTTCTGCACCCTGGAGACGAATCTCCGGAACCGTAATTTCTTCGTTGAGGCGATGCGCCTTGTTCTGAGCTATGGTGAAACCCCCGAAAACAACAAAAATTAAGCCGTGCCACTCCGCGCAGCAACTTCGTTCTGAAGATGCCTGATCAGGTCATCAACGGACATTTGTCCGAGATCCTGACCACCGCGAGTACGCACGGCCACCAGTCCGTCCGCTTTTTCCTTATCGCCCACAACGAGCTGATAAGGCAGCCGGTTCAAGCTATGTTCCCGAATTTTATAGGTAATTTTCTCGTTACGCAAATCCGACTCGTAATTTTCTCGTTACGCAAATCCGACTCAGCCCGGAAGCCAGCCTGATGCAGCTTTTGCGCAACATCCGCGGCGTAATCGGCCTGCTTTTCGGAAATATTCAGGACAACCGCCTGAACCGGAGCCAGCCAAAGCGGCAGGGCACCTGAGAAATTTTCGATAAGAATACCGATGAAGCGCTCAAGCGAGCCGAGGATCGCGCGGTGCAGCATGACCGGGACCTTGCGCGTGTCGTCGGCACCAACATATTCCGCGCCGAGACGACCCGGCATCGAGAAATCAACCTGCATGGTGCCACACTGCCACGAACGACCAATGGCATCCCGGATGTGGAATTCGATCTTCGGACCATAGAAGGCGCCCTCGCCCGGCAGTTCGGTCCATTCCAGACCGGAAGCCCGCAGGCCCTGACGCAATGCATCCTCGGCCTTGTCCCAGACTTCGTCGGAACCGACACGGCTATCCGGACGCAAGGCCAACTTGACGGCCACGTCATTGAAGCCGAAATCGGCATAAACCTTCTTGACCAACGCATTGAAGGCGGTCACTTCAGATTCGATCTGATCTTCGGTACAGAAGATGTGACCGTCATCCTGCACGAAGCCGCGCACGCGCATCAGGCCGTGCAGAGCGCCAGCCGGTTCGTTGCGATGGCAGGAACCGAACTCGCCGTAACGCAGCGGCAGTTCGCGGTAAGAGCGCAAGCCGGCATTGAAGACCTGGACATGGCCCGGACAATTCATCGGCTTGACCGCGTAATCACGATTCTCCGACGAGGTCGTGAACATGTTGTCCTTGTAATGCTCCCAGTGCCCCGATTTTTCCCAGAGCGCCTTGTCGAGAATCTGCGGGCAGCGCACTTCCTGATAACCGTTGTTGCGGTAGACAGCGCGCATGTAGCTTTCGATTTCCTGCCAGATCGCCCAGCCCTTGGGGTGCCAGAAGACCAGACCCGGCGCTTCGTCCTGCATGTGGAACAAATCGAATTGCTTGCCGAGGCGGCGGTGATCGCGCTTTTCAGCCTCTTCCAGCATGTGCAGGTAGGCGTCGAGATCTTCCTTCTTGGCCCAGGCGGTGCCGTAGATGCGCTGCAACTGCTCATTGCGATGGTCGCCACGCCAGTAGGCGCCGGCCACCTTCATGAGCTTGAAGACTTTGAGCTTGGCCGTCGTCGGCACGTGCGGGCCACGACAAAGGTCGATGAAATCACCTTCGCGATAAAGCGAAACCTGCTGGTCGGCCGGAATGGCGCCGATCAGCTCGGCCTTGTATTTTTCGCCAAGATCGAGGAAGAACTTGACCGCATCGTCGCGCGCCCAGACTTCACGCGTTACCGGAATGTCCTTCTTGGCCAGTTCGGCCATGCGCTTCTCGATGGCCACCAGGTCTTCCGGGGTGAACGGACGCTTGTAGGCGAAATCATAGTAGAAACCATTTTCGATGACCGGACCAATGGTGACTTGTGCATCCGGAAACAGCTCCTTGACGGCAAAGGCCAACAGGTGGGCGGTCGAATGGCGGATCAGCTCCAGTCCTTCGGGATCGCGCTCGGTAATGATGGCCAGATCGACATTCTTTTCGATCAGATAGGAGGTATCGACAAGATTGCCATCGACTTTGCCGCCCAGCGCGGCACGGGCCAGACCGGCGCCGATGCTGGCTGCAACTTCGGCGATTGTTACCGGCTGTTCAAAAGAGCGGATGGAACCATCAGGCAGTTTGATATCAGGCATGGCAAATATCCAGGCGAAAAAAAAGTGCGGGAGTGAGCCGCACTTTTTTTGGTCAAACGAAGGCTGACTCGATTAGCGTTTCTGAACTGCGGTGCAAGTTCGGAAAATCATCAATTCAGCTCCGTCGGGAATTTTGGTAGGCGGTATTGGAATCGAACCAACGACCTCCACGATGTCAACGTGGCGCTCTAACCAACTGAGCTAACCGCCTAAAGAAGCGCGTCAACAGCCCTTCGCGATTTTTTGAGAAGCCAAGTACACTTGCCGCTTATGCAACGGAGAAAGCCATGAACGAAGGCTGGATAATTCTCGGGATCTGTCTGATTGTCGTGTTGGGGGGAGCCCTGCCGCTACTCCGGCCACCGCGCAACGACGCGCCCCCGCCGCCACCCAAGGAAACCCTGCGCGACTGGCGCAGCGAAGAATAAGGACTATTTGTGGAATCGCGCATTACCGAACTAGAAATCAAGATCAGCTACACGGAAGACCTCGTCGAGGAATTGAATCGCCTGGTTTTCCGCCAGCAGGAGCAGATCGATCTGCTCTTCCGTGAAATTCGGGCCTTGCGCGAACAGGCGCAAAACGCCCAGCCGCACGAACAGCGCAGCCTGCGCGACGATCTTCCGCCGCATTACTGATGCATGTCGGCTCAAGCTCCGGTTACTGTTCTCTACCACGCCGACTGCCTGGATGGATTTGGCGCCGCCTATGCTGCCTGGCGCCATTTCGGCGACGCGGCCACCTATCGGCCGATGCATCATGGCGAAGCATGGGCGCTGGCCGACATTGCCGGCCACGCGGTTTTCATTCTCGATTTCTCGTTTCCACCTGAATTTCTCGAATCGATGGCGGCCATTGCCGATTCGGTCACCCAGATCGACCATCATGCTTCGGCGCTGAAGGCGTGGGGCGACAAGTTGCAAGCGGGCGAGAACGGCCTGCGCAGTTACCAACACCCAAGGCTAGCCCTGCGCGTCATGTTCGACCTGGAAAAATCGGGTGCCCGGCTGGCGTGGGAGCATTTTCACCCCGGCACCCCAACACCGCTGACGCTCCGGCACGTCGAAGAGCAAGATATGTGGCGTTTCACCCCGGGCACGCGTCCGTTCTGCCGCGCCTTGCGCCTGCTGCCTTTCGACCTCTCCGTCTGGCATCAACTGGTACTCGACACGCCGAACGAAAGCGCCCCCCGCTACCTCGACATGCTCGCCCAAGGTGGAGCCATCGAGCAGTTTTATCAGCAGGAAATTGCACGTTTGGCGCTCAGCGCACTGCGCATGCCGGCCCAACTGCGCGGCGACCCCGTCGATGCGTTGCAGGCGCAGCGCCACGGTCAAGCAATCGTTACCGATAATGACCTGGCCTGGCTGGCCGTTCCCGGCATCGCCATCAACGCCAATGCGCTGTTCGCTTCGGAACTGGGCAACTCGCTGGCCGAGCAAAGCGGCGGCTTCGGGTTGATCTGGCAATTATCGGGGGATGGCGAAGTGAAGGCTTCGCTGCGCTCGAAGGGCAAGACCCTCGATGTTTCGGAAATCGCCACGCGTTATGGTGGCGGTGGCCATCCAAATGCGGCCGGTTTCCGGATGCCTGCTGACCAATTTTTCAGCGAAGTGCTGAAAATGGTGCCCAGGAAGGGACTCGAACCCCCACACCTTTCGGCGCCAGAACCTAAATCTGGTGCGTCTACCAATTTCGCCACCTGGGCAGGCGGGGCGAATTCTAGCACCGACTGAGCCGCAATCTCCAGAGCAGACCACGATGTCCGTTGATCATTACGAAAACTTTCCTGTTGCTTCGCTGCTCGTGCCGGCCAAACTGCGCCGTCCGATTGAAGTAATTTACCGCTTTGCCCGCAGCGCTGACGACATTGCCGACGAGGGTGACGCTTCGCCTGACGAGCGCTTGGCCGGGCTGAACGCCTACCGGGCCGAACTGGATCGCATCGCAGCCGGCAGCGTGCCGCAGACGCCGCTGTTCGTCGCGCTGGCCGAAGTCATTGCCGCATACAAACTGCCCATCCAGCTCTTCCACGATCTGCTCGATGCCTTCGCGCAGGACGTGGTGAAAACGCGCTACGCCGATTACCCGGAATTGCTCGACTACTGCCGCCGCTCGGCCAACCCGGTTGGCCGGCTGGTCCTGCATCTGTTTGGCCGCACCGAGCCGGAACACCTCGAACAGTCCGACTGCATCTGCACAGCCTTGCAGTTGATCAATTTTTGGCAGGATGTTGCGGTCGACTGGAAAAAAGACCGGATTTACATACCGCTGACCGACTTCCCGCATTTCCGCCTCAGCGAAGACGACATCGCGCGGAGCCGTTGGTCGGCCAACTGGGCCGCGCTCATGGATTTCGAGATCGACCGTGCGACGGCGCTCATGAAGCGCGGCGCCCCACTCGTGCACGCCCTGCCCGGCCGGCTCGGCTGGGAAATTCGCCTGACCATGCAGGGCGGCCTGCGCATTCTTGAACGCATCCGGCAGGTGCGCGGCGACGTTTTCACGCGCCGCCCGAAGCTCGGCAAATGGGATTGGCTGGTTCTGACGGCCCGTTCCATTAGAATGTGACCCCATGAATCCCGACCAATACTGCCAGGAGAAGTGCGCCAAAAGCGGCTCCTCCTTCTACTACAGCTTCCTGTTCCTGCCGCTGCAACGCCGGCGCGCCATCATGGCGCTCTACGCTTTCTGCCGCGAAGTCGACGATGTCGTCGATGAATGCAACGACCTGGCCATCGCCTCGACCAAGCTTGCCTGGTGGCGCCAGGAAATCGAGCGTGTCGCCGAAGGCCAGCCGCAGCATCCGGTCGGCCAGGCGCTGGCCGGGCTCGACAAGAGCATCAATTTGCCGAAAGAGCAGTTGCTGGAAATCATCGACGGCATGGAGATGGACCTCACGCAGTCGCGCTTTCTCGATTTCAAGGGCCTGTCGCTTTATTGCTACCGCGTCGCCAGCGTCGTCGGCCTGCTCGCTGCCGAGATCTTCGGCTACACCGACCGCCAGACGCAGAAATACGCCCACGATCTGGGCATGGCCTTCCAGCTCACCAACATCATTCGCGACATTGGCGAAGATGCCCGACGCGGCCGCATCTACATCCCGATGGATGAACTCAAGCAGTTTGGCGTGCCGGCCGCCGACATTCTGAACGGCAAGTATTCAGACAACTTCACGGCACTCATGCAGTTCCAGTACGAACGTGCCGAGAAGTACTACGAACAGGCCTTCGCCCAGTTGCCGGCCGTCGATCGCAAGAGCCAGCGCCCCGGCCTGATCATGGCGGCGATCTACCGCACCGTGCTCGACGAGATCAAACGCGAGAATTTCCAGGTCCTGCACCAGCGCATCTCGCTGCCGCCGACGCGCAAGCTGTGGCTGGCGGTAAAAACCTGGATCAAGGCCTAACTCCTTGAAAATCGCCGTCATCGGTGGCGGCTGGGCGGGCATTGCCGCCGCCGTCGAGCTAACTGCCGCCGGCGCAGAAACGACGCTGTTCGAAGCCGGCCGCGTCCTGGGTGGCCGGGCTCGGGGCGTCGAGATCGAAGGCCACAAGCTCGACAACGGCCAGCACATCATGCTCGGTGCCTATCGCGACACCATGGCGCTGATGCGCCGGGTCGGTGCCGATCCCGACCAACTCTTCGACCGGCGGCCTTTGCAGGTCATCGACAACACCGGCTTTCTCCTCGCTCTGCCTCGCCTGCCCGCCCCACTCAATGTTGCGTGGGGCCTGCTCAGCGCCAGCGGCGTCAGCCTCGGCGAAAAGCTGCGAACGGCGCTCTGGATGGACGGCATCAAGCGCCGAGGCTTCAAACTGCCCGGCGAAACGACCGTCGCCCAATGGCTGGACGCCGCCGGCCAAACCGGTGCCCTGCGCCGCCATTTATGGGAACCGCTCTGCCTCGCCGCACTGAACATCCCGGCTGAGCGCGCTTCGGCGCAGTTGTTCGCTAACGTGCTGCGCGACAGCCTGGGCAGTTCGCGTCGCGAAGATACCGATCTGCTGCTGCCCCGCGTCGATCTCGGCCAACTCTTGCCCGAACCGGCCGGACAATGGCTGCAGGCGCACCACGCACAAATCCGCCTGAGCACGCGGGTCAGCCAGATCACGGAAGCTGAAAACGGCATCGCAATCGACGGTGAAACCTTCGCGGCGGCCATCATCGCCACCGCACCGCAACACGTCGGTGCGTTGTGGCCGGCGGCGGCCACGGATTACGCCTATGAGCCGATTGCTACGGTCTACCGGAATTTTGAGCCAAAAATGAAATCGTCTTTCCCGCTCAGCAACCGCCTCGGCGGCCATTGCCAATGGGTTGTCGACCGTGGGCAAGACGTACTGGCCTGCGTTCTGAGCGGACACGGCGACTGGGAAAAACTCAACGACGTGGCGCTCGCTGCCGCCCTCGACGAAGAACTCGGCTGGCCGAACCCGACCGGCTGGCACAAGGTCATCCGCGAAAAACGCGCCACTTTCGCGGCCATTCCCGGCCTGCATCGCCCGGATTTCAAAACCTCAAATCCGCACCTCTTTCTGGCCGGCGACTACACCTGGGCCGACTACCCGGCGACCCTCGAAGGCGCCGTGCGCAGCGGTCGGCGCGCCGGGCAATGGGCGATGGCAATGCGCCCCGCTGACTAAGCTATTTCTCGCGGCTTGAGCGCGAGCTTTTGGCGCGAGCCGGTGACTTTGCCGGCGCCGGCTCTTCAACGGCTTCAGGAGGCGTTTTCGCCAACTCGTTGATTTCGTCGAGCAGCGCCTTCTTTCGCGCGGCGAGTTCCATGTACCGGGCGTGAGTCTGGCTGATCTCGCGGTCGTAGGCATGCAGGCGGTCCTGCTTTTCGAGCTGGCGGCGAGCGTTTTCGTTGAAATCGATCGATACCTGGCCATCGGGGTTGCCACCCTGCGCCGAAAATCCCTGGACCGCCGGCGGCTGGCGCTCACGGAGTTCGTTGCGACGCAACTCCTGGGCCATTTCGAACTGTTGGTACATCGATTGCTGCTCCTCATGCAACTGACTGTATTCAGCCTTCAGTTCGAGCAGGCGGGGATTCGTGTCGGCGAAGGCGCAGGCAGCACCGGACAACAGCAAGATCGAGAGCAAGTTTTTCAAGGTACTGCCTCCAGTTGAATCAAGGCGACGCAGCCAAATGCCCCCTGTTTCCGAGAGGCATACATTGCTCCGATATGATGACAGGAAGGCTATTTTTCAAGATCACGATGCGATTTATTCGCAATTCCCGATCAGGGTGTGAACCGCCCAAGCGCCGCAAAGGAGTCGACCAGCCCAAGTGTCGCCGTCTGCATGGCCGGAGCATAGGGATCGTGCCCGACGTCCTCGACCCAGGTGCAGCCGACATTCGGCAGTTGCTCCAGCAACACGGCCGTCGCGCTGGCCGGACAAACGTGATCGGCCAGGCCTTGCACCACATGGATCGGCACGTTCGCTGCCGCGATGCGCTCGGCAGCGGCCAGCACCCTGCCTTCCGGAATAAAGCAGGCGTGGCCGAAATAGTGAAGTTGCAGGCGATGGCGCAGCTGCAATAAATCGATGTCGGCCGGGCTCAAGTTCCGGCTCGGCGTTCTGGCCAGCGCGCATTCCCAGACATGCCAGGCAGCGACGTGCGCCGCCAATGCTGATGGCGGCGTACTGCGGAAGCACTCAGTCAGCCAGCGCAGCATGGCGCCCGGCGCTTCCGGCGCGCCGAGCGCCGCCCAGTTCTGCCACGCTTCGGGATGGTGCTGACGGGCGCCGCCAAAGAACCAATCAAGATCGGCTGCCCGCGCCACGAATGGGTTGCGCAGCAGCAATCCGCTGAGCTGCTGGGGATACGCGGCGGCATACAAAATCCCGAGCGTGGCGCCCCACGAACCGCCCATGACCAGCCAGCGGTCAACGCCCAGATGCCGGCGCAGCGCCTCAATGTCGTTGATCAGCGCAGACGTCGTGTTTTCCTCGCAGCATCCGGCCGGCAGGCTTTTGCCGGCTCCGCGCTGGTCAAGCAGGACGACGCGATAGCGCTCGGGATCGAAGAAGCCGGCCATCAGCGGCGCGCAGCCCGAACCGGGGCCGCCGTGCAGGATCAGCACCGGAATGCCCGCCGGCGCACCACGCTGTTCATGGTAAAGACGATGGCCGCCGGAGACTGGCAACCAGCCGCTATCGAAGGGCGGTGACGGGCAATGCAGGGCGGTGGCAGGGGCAGACATGCCGGCCATTCTAACCATCGCCAACGCCCGCCAGACGGGCGCTACCCGAATCTCATGAAAATCATGACGACCAATTCATGATTCCCCCGGGGCGCCAAATCGGCTGCCACGCGATAGTTCATTCCAGTCCGCCGCATCGCTGAAAACGGCGGACAACCGGCAGCCTGTGCGGCCGGACATTCAATCCATAACGGAGACTATCGAAATGAAATGGGAAACCCCGACCGCTTGTGACTTCCGCTTCGGCTTCGAAATCACGATGTACATCGCCGCCCGCTAAGGGACGCGCCGTCATCGCGGCCCCGGCTGGCGATGACGGCTCCAGACAACCATGAAACTGATCATTCTCGGCGCCTCGGCCGGCGGCGGCTTCCCGCAGTGGAACTGCAATTGCCGCAATTGTGCCGGCCTGCGCGACGGCAGCGTCCGCGCCAAGCCGCGCACCCAGTCATCGATCTGCGTCAGCGCCGACGACGGCCACGACTGGACCCTGCTCAACGCCTCGCCCGACATCCTGCAACAGATCAAGGCCACCCCCGAACTGCAGCCCAACCGCGCCCTGCGCGACACCGGCATCGGCGGCATCCTCCTCGTTGACGGTCAGATCGACCACGCCACCGGCCTCTTCATGCTGCGCGAGCAGAAGTCCAAGATGCCGCTGTGGTGCGCCGAGCCGGTATACGAAGACCTGACCACTGGCAACCCGGTGCTCAAGGTGCTGGAACACTATTGCGGAGTCGACCGCCACGCCATCCCGCTCGACGGCACGCCCTTCGTCATGCCCGGTGTGGCCGGCCTCGAATTCTCCGTGCTGCCGCTATCGAGCAAGGCGGCGCCCTACTCGCCGCACCGCGAAGCCTCGGTCGATGGTGACAACGTTGGCGTCAGCATCACCGACCAGCGCAGCGGCCGCAAGCTGTTCTACGCCCCGGGCCTCGGCGCCCGCACCCCGGAAGTTTTCGCCCGCATGGTCGAAGCGGACTGCGTCATGGTCGACGGCACATTCTGGACCGACGACGAAATGATCGTCGCCGGCCTGTCCACCAAGACCGCCCGCGACATCGGCCACCTGCCGCAATCCGGCCCTGGCGGCATGATGGACTGGCTGGACGAGTTGCCGAAACACGTGCGCAAGATCCTCATCCACATCAACAACACCAATCCCATCCTCGACGAAAACTCGCCGCAGCGCGCCGAACTGACCCGGCGCGGCATCGAAGTCGCCGAAGACGGCACCCGCATCACCATTTAAACGAGAGACAGCCATGATCCGAGCCGACATCCTTGCCGAATCGCACGACGCCGACGACGGCCGCCCGGCCTGGAGCCGGGAAGAATTCGAAGCGCAATTGCGCGAGAACGGCAAGGCCTACCACATCCACCATCCGTTCAACGTCATGCTCAACACCGGCCACGCCACGCCCGAGCAGATTCGCGGCTGGGTCGCCAACCGCTACTACTACCAGATCGCCATTCCGGTGAAGGACGCGGCGATCATGGCCAACTGTCCGGACCGCGAAGTACGTCGCGGCTGGGTGCAGCGCATCCTCGACCATGACGGTTTCGAATACGGCCTGCCGAATGGCGAAAAGATGGTCGACGCCGGCGGCATCGAAGCCTGGATACGCCTCGGTGAAGCCGTCGGCCTGACCCGCGAGGAAATTGTCGACCTGCGCCATGTGCTGCCCGGCGTCCGCTTCGCCGTCGACGCCTACATCAACTTCGCCCGCCGCGCCCCGTGGCAGGAGGCCGTCTGCTCGTCGCTGACCGAGTTGTTCGCGCCGGTCATCCACCTCCAGCGCCTGGCCACCTGGCCCGGCCACTACCCGTGGATCGAGTCGTCCGGCCTGCAGTATTTCCGCAACCGCACCAGCCAGGCGCCGCGCGACGTCATCCAGGGCCTCAATGTCACGCTCGACTACTTCCGCACCCGCGCCATGCAGGAACGCGCCGTGCAGATACTCAAGTTCAAGCTCGACATCCTGTGGTCGATGAATGATGTCATGGGCCAGCACTACGGCACCAACGGTGTCACCGCCGAACGGAAAGTCGCCTGATGGACGGCACGCCGCGCCTTGGCCACGGCTTCCGCTTCCAGTGGGAGCCAGCCCAGCAATGCCACGTGCTGCTCTACCCGGAAGGCATGATCAAGCTCAACCAGAGCGGCGGCGAGATCCTCGCCCGCTGCGACGGCCAGCGCAACATCGCGGCCATCGTCGCCGATCTTGAAGCGGCCTTTTCCGCGAGCGGCTTGCGTGCCGACGTCGAAGCCTTTCTCGCCATGGCCATCGAAAAACGCTGGCTGCGCCTCGATAGCGAGGCCACCGCATGAACACCCCGGCCAAAATCGGCCCGCCGATGTGGCTGCTCGCCGAAGTCACCTACCGCTGCCCGCTGCACTGCGTGTTCTGCTACAACCCGGTCGATTTCGCCAAACATGAAACCGAACTGAGCACCGACGACTGGCTGCGCGTCCTGCGCCAAGGGCGCGAACTGGGCGCCGTGCAGTGCGGCTTCTCCGGCGGCGAACCGCTGCTCCGCGACGATCTCGAAATCCTCATCGGCGAAGCCCGCCAGCTCGGCTACTACACCAACCTCATCACCTCCGGCGTCGGCCTGACCGAAGCGCGGCTCGACGCCTTCAAGGCGGCCGGCCTCGACCACATCCAGCTCTCCTTCCAGGATTCGACCAAAGAGGTCAACGATTTCCTGACCCACACCCGCACCTTCGACCTCAAGCAGAAGGTCGGCGAAATGATCAAGGCGCGCGGGTGGCCGATGGTCATGAACGTCGTCATCCACCGTCTCAACATCGAACACATCGGCCGCATCATCGAAATGGCCGACGCCCTCGGCGCCGAATACCTCGAACTGGCCAACGCCCAGTACTACTCCTGGGCGCTGCTCAACCGCGACCAGCTCATGCCGTCGCGCGAACAACTGCGCCGCGCCGAAGCCGTGACCAACGAATGGAGGGAAAAGCTCGCCGAGCGCATGCGCATCCTTTTCGTCGTCCCCGACTACCACGAAGGCAAACCGAAGAAATGCATGAACGGCTGGGGCAATGTCTTCCTGACCGTAACGCCGGACGGCACCGCCCTGCCCTGCCACACCGCCCGCATGCTGCCCGGCCTGAGTTTCCCGAACGTCCGCGACAGCAGCCTGCGTGAAATCTGGTACGAATCCGAAGGCTTCAACCATTACCGCGGCACCGGCTGGATGAAACAGCCCTGCCGCGACTGCGACAAAAAAGAAGAAGACCTCGGCGGCTGCCGCTGCCAGGCCTACCTGCTGGCCGGCGATGCCGACGCGGCCGACCCCGTCTGCCCGAAAAGCCCGCACCATGAAATCGTCAGCGCGGCGCTCGAAAACGCCACGAATCCGGACCGTCAGACACAGCCACTCATTTTCCGCGACCCCAAGGAAAGCCGGCGGCTGATTGAGGAAGCCGAAGCGTCAGAATCGAGCGCCTGACCGGCTGGTTGGCCAATTCCTACGGTCAACCGGAAAAAACGGGCAAATTTGAACCGGGGTGCATCTGCTATGAGTTGGCGGCCAATCAGGTTCAAATTTCGAAAGATGCCGGATCGATATTTATTTGCAGAAGGCCGTAGCACTATTTGTGTGCAAACGTTTGTGCAAGCGACGGATTGCATGCCAAGTTCCAAAGAGGACCAGCGGCAAAATCAACCCAATAGCTTGGTCAACCGGTATTTCCCAACCCCATCCTTTTAGCGCCTTCAGCGTATAACCAACCAGTCCTATGCCGTAATAAGAAATGGCCACTACAGAGAGGCCTTCAACCGCCTGCTGCAAGCGTAATTGAAGGTCTGCACTATTACTCAGGCTTCGAAGAACACCCTGGCTTTGTCGTTCTTGTGCCAGATTTACCCGGGTACGAAGCATATCGTCGGAACGACTGATTTTTTCCGCCAGCGTATCCTGTCGAACGGCTACCGACTTGCAACTATTCATCGCAGGAGCAAGCCGACGTTCCATGAATTCGCCGATCGTCGGTACGCCCTCTATGCGCCGTTCACGCAACTCGCCGATGCGCGCTTCAACGATTTGGTAATACGCCTGG
>VIKE01000095.1 GCA_008080565.1 Rhodocyclaceae bacterium
GTCGATGGCCAGTGTGTATTGGATCAGGTCGTTGGTGCCGATCGACAGGAAGTCGAGGCGGCGCAGGAAGATGCCGATGGCCAGCGCGGCGGCGGGGATTTCGATCATGCCACCGACCTGGATGTTTTCGTCGAAAGTCACCTTCTCGCCACGCAGGCTCGATTTGGCCTGCTCGAGCGCGGCCAGCGTCTGGTCGATCTCGTGGGCGTGGGCCAGCATCGGGATGAGCAGCTTGATCGGGCCGTGTTTCGAGGCGCGCAGGATGGCCCGCAATTGCGTCTGGAACATGCGCGGCTCGGCCAGCGACAGGCGAATGGCCCGGCGGCCGAGCGCCGGATTGGTTTGCACGCGGTCGCCGGCGCTGCTGTTCGGGCGCAAGTCCTTGTCGTTGCCGAGGTCGAAGGTGCGAATGGTGACCGGCCGGCCGCCCATGCCCTTGACCACCTTCTTGTAGGCCTCGTACTGCTCGCGCTCGTCGGGCATGTCGCCGCGATCGAGAAACAGGAATTCGGTGCGGAACAGGCCGATGCCTTCGGCGCCCGACTCGAGCGCCACGGGTACGTCGCCGGGCAGTTCGATATTGGCGAACAGCTGCACCGGGATGCCGTCGATGGTTTCCGACTTGGCCGTCTTGAGGCGCTTGAGCTTGTTCCTTTCGAGTTCGATCTGTTCCTTGCGCAGCTGGTATTCGTCCAGCACGCGTTGGTCCGGATTGACGATGACGACGCCGCGCATGCCGTCGACGATCAGCAACTCATCGTCGCGGATCAGGCCGCGGGCGTTTTCCAGGCCGAGCACGGCGGGGATTGCCATGCTGCGGGCGAGGATGGAGGTGTGGGACGTGGCGCCGCCGACGTCGGTGATGAAGGCGGCGAAACGGTGGTCCTTGAAGGCGATGGTGTCGGCTGGCGAGAGGTCGTGGGCGACGATGATCAGCGCCTCTTCCTTCGAACTCTTGGCCGCCTTCAGCGTGGCGCGGCGGGGGTGGCCAAGCAGTTCCTTGACGACGCGCTCGACCACCTGCACGACATCGAACTTGCGTTCGCGCAGGTAGAGATCGTCAAACTGCTCGAACTGGTCGACCAGGTGCTCCATCTGCTGGACCAGCGCCCATTCGGCGTTGCACCGGCGCTCACGAATGATGTCGCGCGGCTTGACCGCCAGTTCCGGGTCTTCGAGGAACATGGTGTGGATGTCAATAAAGGCGTTGAGCTCGGCTGGGGCGTGCTCGGTGTTCTCCTTCATCTGGATGAGCTCTTCCTTGACCGCCTTGATGGCGTCGTCGAAGCGCTCTATTTCCTTGTCGATCATGCGCGGCGTCAGCGTCAGGTGAGCCACCTCGAGCGTCGCATGCGACATGAGCATGGCCCGCCCGATGGCGATGCCGCCGGAAACCCCGAGACCGTGCAGGATGAAGCTCATGGCGGCTTATTCTCCCTCGCCGAAATAGTCGGCGATCAGGGCGAGCAGGGCTTCCATGGCTTCGGCTTCATCGGGGCCGCTAGTTTCCAGCGTTACCTTCGAACCCTTGCCGGCAGCCAGCATCATGACGCCCATGATGCTCTTGGCGTTGATGCGGCGGGTGCCCTTGCTCATCCACACCTCGCACTTGTACTTGCCGGCCATCTGGGTCAGCTTGGCGGAGGCGCGGGCATGAAGGCCGAGCTTGTTGATGATTTCGGTTTCGGTAGTCAGCATATTTTTCAGTGGTCCAGCATGTTGATGATGCCGTCGCGGCCGCCATCGCGGGCACGGACAAGCAGGGTTTCCATGCCCTTGTCGCGGTAAGTAAGGGCGCGCAACAGCATGGGCATATTGACGCCGGTCAGACCTTCGATCCGGCCACGTTCAAGCAACTTTAGCGCAAGGTTGGCCGGAGAGGCGCCGAAAATATCGGTCAGGATCAGCACCCCGTCCCCCTTGTCGACCAGGGCGAGCATGTCGCGCGCCATCGGCAGCATGTCGAGCGGATCATCCTGCGATGTGAGACCGAGCTGCATCACCTGCGGCGGGCGCTTGTTCAGCACATGGCTGACGTTCTGGACGAGCGCCTCGCCATAGCTGCCGTGGGTGATGAGAAAGATGCCGATCATGCCCGGGATTCTAACCCGAAGCGCATTTACCGGCGGCTGACGATCAGTATGCCGATGACGACCAGCGCGGCGCCGGCCAGCTGGGCCAGCGAAATCGATTCGCCAAGCAGCCACCAGCCGAAACCGATGGTCAGGATCGGTCCGACCATGCCGAACAGCGAAGCCCGGCCGGCGCCGATCCGGCGTATTGCCGCCGACTGGGCAAAGACCGGGACGATGGTGGCGAACACGGCCATCGCCAGCCCCCAGCCATAAACCGGCAACGGCTGGATGAAGGCGGTGAGCGGGTGCGAGGCTGAGAAGTGCGCCAGCGTCACGGCCGACGAAACGAGCATGGCCAGCGCCGAAAAACGCATGGCGCCAAGGCGGGCGATCATCGTCCCGCTGCCCGACAGATAGAGCGCATACGAGACGCTGGAACCGAAGACCAGCGCACCGCCGATCCAGACATCTCGCGCATCGCCGAGGCCAAGGTCGTGCACGAAGGCGAAGCCGATGCCTAGGTAACAGAGCGCCACGGCGATCACTTCGCGCCGGGTGAAGGGTTTGCCCTGAAAGAGTACGCCGATCAGGATGGTCAGCGTCGGGTAGGTAAAAAGAATGAGCCGTTCGAGGCCGGCCGAAATGTATTCCAGCCCCCAGAAGTCGAGAATGCTCGCCCCGTAATAGCCGAGGCAACCGAGGGCGAACAGCTTGAGCCAGTCGTCGCGCGTCAGGCTGGCGCCGGCCCGCTGCCCGGCCAGCCCGACCCACAGGAAAACCGGCAGCGCAAAACCCATGCGCAAGGCGAGCAGCGTGATGGCATCGACGCCGTAGGGATAGGCCAGCTTGACGAAAATTGCTTTGAGCGAAAAGCCGAGCGCCGCGATGAGCGCCAGACCTGCACCATAAGCATTCGATTTTTCCAAAACCATTCCCGGGTTGATGTTGGCCAGATGCCATTAAAAGCGCCATTGGCTGGCTGGGCAATTGGTATTATTCAAAGCAAGCATTCGTTATGGACGAAACCGTGCGCTACGACCTCCCTGACCTGCGGCTTGTCGCCGCCATCGCCGATTCCGGCAGCCTGACCCGTGCCGCCGAACAGGTGCATCTGGCGCCGTCCTCGGCCAGCCACCGGCTGACGCAACTTGAAGCTGCCCTCGGCGTGCCGCTCTTCGCCCGCCATGCCCGTGGCCTGACGCCGACGGCGGCCGGCGAATCGCTGCTCCGCCACGCCCGGCAAGTCTTCGCCCAGCTCGAACAGATGCATGCCGATCTGGCGCCCTACGCCAGCGGCCTGAACAGCCAGGTCACCGTGTTTGCCAACACCAACGCCATCAACTGCTTCCTGCCGGAAGACCTCGGTGATTTCCTGCGCGAACATCCGCGCGTCCGCGTCAGCCTCGAAGAACAGCCGAGTCCGGCAATCATTCAGGCCGTGGCGGCCGGGCAGGTCGATATTGGCGTGGTGGCGTCGGAAGTCGGCCTGACCGGCGTCGAAACCCGCCCGTACCGGCAGGACCGTCTGGTCCTCATCGTCGCCCCCGGCCACCCACTGGCCGACAAAAACGAACTGGCTTTCGCCGATGTGCTCGGTGAGCCCTTCGTCTGCCTGCACGCCGGCAGCGCCATCCATACCTTCATGATGAACCACGCCGCCCGCCTCGGCAGCCGGCTCGACGTGCGCATTCAGGTGCGCAGTTTCAGCGCCGTCTGCCGCATGGTGGCGGCCGGCGTCGGTATCGGCATGGTGCCGCGCTCGGCTACGGTCGACGGCATAAAAACGATAGAAATCACCGACCCGTGGGCGCCGCGCGATTTGCAACTGTGCGTTCGTTCGCGGGCCGTACTGAGCCCGGCGGCGGCCGCCCTCTTCGACCATCTGGCCGGCAAGGGCGGCGCTGAAATTACAGCGGGCGCTTGACGGTCAGGGCGCCGCGAACCTGGCCCTTGCTGTAGCCGGTGGCCTGATCGTGCGGGTAGCTCTCGGCCAGCTTGGCCTTGAGGCCGGCGTCCATGCCATCGACCGCGCCATGGCACTTGAGGCAAACGTCACCGACCGGCAGTGCTTTCATGTAGCGGAAGACCTGTTTGCCATCGATAGTGACGACCTCGCTCTTCTCCATCGTGTCGATCTTCTCGCCATTGGCGGCGCGAATGTTGAAATCGGCCAGTTGGCGAACTTCCCACAAATCCGGCGTGCCGCGCTCGGCATTGCGCGTCTTGAGGCTGACGCGACGGATGTCCCAGCCGGTTTCCTGGCGCTTGGCCTTGATCAGTTCCGGCGCCTGTTCCTTGCATACGGGAATCGCCCCGGCGACGCCCTTTTCGGCGACAGCTTCCTGCATGGCATTGACGACTTTGGGGACGACTGGCAGTACGGCTTTTTTCGTTTCGGCGGTCAGCGCACCGATGTCCTGAGCCAGGGCAGGTAGCGCGGCAAGCAACAGGGCGATGGGGAGAAGTGCTTTCATGGCGGACTCCAATCTAAATCAGGAAACGCTTATTTTACGCCCGCTTGATGACAGTTCGGCGTTTTCCCGGTTGGCTAAGTCCCGACACCATTCATGCCTCCGGCGGCGCCTGGGCGGCCATGATCTGCGGCAGGTTCCCTTCGATCCAGTCGGCCAGGGCTTCGACCTTGAGGGCGACTTGGTGGCCGAGCGGGGTCAGGCTGTATTCGACGTGGGGCGGGACGACCGGGTAGGCCTTGCGGGCCACAAAGCCGTCGCTTTCGAGCCATTTCAAGGTTTGGGCGAGCATGCGTTCGCTGACGCCGGCCGTCTTGCGGCGCAGGTCGCTGAAGCGGTGGGTGCCGCCGAGCAAGGCGACGAGGATCAGCACGCCCCAGCGACTGGTGACGTGTTTGAGGACGTCGCGCGACGGGCATTTTTCGGCGAACAGGTCGCCACGCCGCATCTGCGCCGACAGTGTGGAGGACGCCTCGGTGATTTGCGGGTTGTCGTTGCGCATGGGTACTTACCTTTATGTGCGTACTTACTAAAAATTAGCATGGTTGGTATTCTGCCATTTCTCCTCAACCAACCCAAGGAATTTCAACCATGATCGCCATCACCGGAGCCTCCGGCCAACTCGGCCGTCTTGTCATCGAAGCGTTATTGAAAGAATTGCCGGCCACTGAAATCGTTGCCGCCGTGCGCAATCCGGATCGGGTCGCCAACCTGGCCGCGCGCGGCGTACATGTCCGGCACGCCGACTACAACCAGCCGGATACGCTGAAGGCCGCCTTTCGCGGGGTGGACAAACTGCTGCTCATTTCTTCGAGCGAAGTCGGCAGCCGCGTCCCGCAGCACCGCGCCGTCATCGAAGCGGCCAGCCGCGCCGGGGTCAAGCTGATCGCTTACACCAGCCTGCTCCATGCCGATACCTCGCCGCTCGAGCTGGCCGCCGAACACCAGGCAACCGAGGCACTGCTCAAGGATTCCGGCCTGCCGTTCGTGCTGCTGCGCAATGGCTGGTATTCGGAAAACTATCTGGCCAGCGTGCCGACGGCGTTGCAGTTCGGGGCGCTGATCGGCAGCGCCGGCGATGGCCGGATCGCCTCGGCTGCGCGGGCCGACTATGCCGCCGCTGCGGCCACGGTGCTGACCGCCGACAACCAGGCCGGACGGATATACGAACTGGCCGGCGACGCAAGCTATTCGCTGGCCGAACTGGCCGCCGAGGTGGCTCGTCAGTCCGGACAGCCCGTCGTCTACAAGAACCTGCCCGAAGTCGAATTCAAGGCGGCGCTGGTTGGTGCCGGATTGCCGGAAGGCTTTGCCGGCTTGCTGGCCGACTCCGACGCGGGCGCCGCTCAGGGCGCGCTGTTCGATGACAGCCATCAGTTGAGCGGGCTGATCGGACGCCCGACGACGCCGATTGCCGCGCAGATCAAGCCGGTGCTTGACGCACTGCACAATATGCCGGCAAAATGAATCCATGATTTCTGCTATTTCCCTGTTCGTCCTGAACGCCCCGTGCCGCCGCATTCTGCGTGCGTGGCGCGTTGCTGTTTGTCCGGGGCCCGGGGTGAGATAGTCGAAGTTTTCTGACCTGATTCAAGCAAAGGCCGCGGATTTAAACCCGCGGCCTTTTTGTTTTCTCTTTGTATTTTCCGTCACCGAAAGGAAGTGCCATGACCCGTATCGCCCAATCTGCCTCGTTGGCTGAAGTGCGCGACAACATCGATCGCCTGGATCGCCAACTGGTGGCGTTGATTGCCGAGCGTGGCGCTTATGTCCGGCAGGCGGCTGGCTTCAAGAAGACCGCCGAGGAGGTGCCAGCGCCGCAACGGGTCGCCCAGGTGCTGGCGAAAGTAGGTGCGCTGGCCGTCGAGCTGGGCGCCGATCCGGCCGTGGTCGATGCGACCTGGCGCGCCATGATCGCCGCCTTCATCGACGCCGAGCGCCTTGCCCAGGCCGCGTTACATCCGCCCTCGCCGCAACCGCATTGAACCGGAGAAAACTGTGTCCATACCGTTCGCCTATCTCGGCATCATCCTGATCTGGTCCACCACGCCACTGGCCATCCAGTGGAGTACCGAGGGCACCAGTTTTGCCCTCGCCGTCTTCGCCCGCATGTTGATCGGCGTCCTTGTCGCCGCCGCCGTCGTCATCGCCTGGCGCATCCGTTTTCCGCTGCACGACCGGGCGCGCCGCGCCTATCTGGTCGGCGGCCTTGGCCTGTTTTTCGCCATGGCGCTCACCTACTGGGCGGCACGCTATATTCATTCCGGGCTGATCTCTGTCCTCTTCGGCCTGTCGCCGCTGGCCGCCGGCCTCCTCGCTGCGCTCTTCCTGGGTGAGCGCTCACTGACGCGCCTCAAGCTGACCGGCATGTTGCTCGGTGCGCTCGGTCTGGCGACGATTTTCATCCACGGCGACAGCCTCGGTCATGAAAATGCGCTGCCCGGTCTGGTCGCGCTGCTCGTCGCTGTCTTCATTTACTCCGGCTGCCTCGTCTGGCTCAAGCACATCGGCGACGACAGCCCGCCGCTGGCCACCACCGTCGGTACGCTGACCGTCGCCCTGCCCTTCTTTGGCCTGGTCTGGTATCTGACCGATGGCCGATTGCCCGAGATGGTCCCGCCACGGGCCGGGGCGGCCATCGTGTATCTCGGCGTCTTCGGTTCGGTGATCGGTTTCGCGCTCTATTACTACGTGATCAAGCACCTCGAAACCTCGAAGGTGGCGCTCATCACGCTGATCACCCCGGTCATCGCGCTGCTGCTCGGCCACTGGTTCAACGGCGAGAGCATCGGCCTGCGCCTGTGGTTCGGCACCGGTCTGATCCTGCTCGGGCTCAGCGTGCATGAATGGACGATGCTGGCCAGTCTGCTGCGCCCGCCGCGAGGTGAGCCGGAGGCTGTGGGATAGCTTCTCCGTCGAATTCCACGGTCAACCGGGAAAAAGGCCCAAAAATGAAATGGCGCAGAAGATCCTGCGCCATTGTGGTGAGCCGGTCCGGGCGGCAGATCGGCGCCCGGACTATTCTGAATCAGCCGCGACGACGACGCGCGACACCAGCCAGCAGGCCGAGACCGGCCAGAAGCATCGCCGCAGACTCGGGTTCAGGCACGGCCGAAATGCTCACCGAACCAATGTCCTGCACCGTGAAGGCCAGTGGTGAGGGGGAGAACTTGCCTTCCGGACAAGCTTCGGCAAGGCCGCAGGCAACGCCGGCGATCATCGGGCCATCGGCGTCGATCTGCTGATTGAACAGGGTGAGCTGAAGCTGGATGTTCGAGAGCGTTGCCAGATCGGTGCCGGCCGAATTGAACAGATAACCCGACGCAAAGCTGCCGACAACGCCAACGGCGTTCACCACAACCAGCCCCTGACTGTTTGCCGGGTAGCCGTAGGTAACGTCGAAACTGGCGATATGGATGCCATTGTCGGCACCGTAATTAGTCGCCATCGAGCCGAAGTCGCGATTCGAATCGGAGAAAAGCTCGATCTTCCCGGTCGTCAAGCGCAGGGCGCTCGGGTCAACAATGCTGCCGGAGCCGGAAACCGAATAGGAAACGGTGATTTCATTGCCGGCGAACGGTGAACTGCTGCCCGGGCTGAACGCCTGATAGGCCCCATGTTCGATGAAGGTGAAAATTCCGGGATTGATCGCATCCGGCAGCATTTGCACAAAGCCGATGCCACCAACATTGAGCGTCGAAACCGCGCTGGCGCCACTTGCCCCGCTGCCCAGCGGATTGATCTGCCAACCGTCGGCCGCCAGGGCTGATTGTGCCGAAAAGGCGAGGGCCAGAATGCTCAGGCCGTGTTTGATTCTATTTAACGATTGCATGACGTTCGGGTTTCTTTCTTGTGTATTGGACGGCGGCCCTGACTTGCTTCTGAGCCGTTTGAAGGGTATCTGGCGATCGGAATCAACACCATCCTGATATGCCAAATGGAAAATGCCGGGCGAGTTTATCGCCGCCGCGGCAAATCATGTTGATATATGTCATTTGCGATTCACCGTGCCCGCCGCCGATGGGCGGGATCGGCACGAATTGCACGAGGCGACGGGGGGCAGTGATAGCCACGGTCAACCGGGAAAATGGCCCAAAAATGAAAATGGCGCAGGAGGTTCTGCGCCATTGCCAGGGGGAGGAATCCCCGGCAAAGGCCGGGGACTATCAGGGTTAGTCGCTCAGCGCCGCCCACCCAGAATCGACCCCAACACCCCACGCAAAATCTGCTTGCCGATCTCCCGGCCAACCGTTCCGGCGACGCCGCGCGCGGCGCTTTTTGCAGCGCTTTCGAGCACACCTTCACGGCGTCCGCCGCGCGGGCCGGTGGTGCCGCCGAGCATGTCACCGATGGTGCCGAAGATGCCGCCGGACTCTTGTGGCGCCGGTTCGGGCTGGCGGGCTTGCGGAGCAGGTTGGCGCCGGACGGGTTCCTGGTTGGCGCTGTTGCCCCAATCGCTGTCGTTGAGCTTGCCGTTGCCGGCTGGCGGGGCGGGGATGGCACCGGGGGCGGCTTGGGTGGCGGCGGGTTTGCCGCGCAGGATTTCGTAGGCGGATTCGCGGTCGACCGTGGTGCCGTAGGTGGCGAGCAGCGGGCTCGATTTGATGAAGGCCTGGCGTTCGTCGGCGGTCAGCGGGCCGAGGCGGGAGGCGGGCGGGAAGATGAGACCCCGTTCGACGATGGTCGGCCGGCCTTTTTCGTCGAGGAAGGAAACCAGCGCTTCGCCGACACCGAGTTCGGTGATGACCGTGGCGGCGTCGAATTTGGGGTTGGCGCGCATCGTTTCGGCGGCTGCCTGGACGGCTTTCTGGTCGCGCGGGGTGAAGGCGCGCAGGGCGTGCTGGACGCGGTTGCCGAGCTGGCCGAGGATTTTTTCCGGAACGTCGAGCGGGTTCTGCGTGACGAAATAGACGCCGACGCCCTTCGAGCGGATCAGGCGGACGACCTGCTCGACCTTGTCGGTCAGCGCCTGCGGCGCGTCGCTGAACAGCAGGTGGGCTTCGTCGAAGAAGAAGGCGAGCTTGGGTTTGTCGAGGTCGCCGGCTTCGGGCAGTTGCTCGAAGAGTTCGGAGAGCAGCCAGAGCAGGAAGGTGGAGTAGAGGGCCGGGGCCTGGACGAGCTTTTCGGCTGACAGCACGTTGATGACGCCGCGGCCGTTTTCGTCGACTTTCATGAGGTCGTTGATGTCGAGCATCGGTTCGCCGAAGAACTGGTCGCCGCCTTGCTGTTCGAGCGTCAGCAGGCCGCGCTGGATGGCGCCGATGGAGGCCGAGGCGACGTTGCCGTATTCGGTGGTGAACGTCTTGGCGTTG
>VIKE01000096.1 GCA_008080565.1 Rhodocyclaceae bacterium
GACCGAAACCGGCTTCACGACGCCCGAGGCGACGACCCTCATGCGCTATCTGGCGCAGTTCCGGGCCGCTGGCGCGACAGCCTGTGCGCTCGAAGCCAGCTCGATCGGCATCGAGGAAGGGCGCATGAACGGCGCCCGCGTCGATGTCGCCGTATTCACCAACATGACGCGCGATCACCTCGACTACCACGGCACGATGGATGCCTACGCCGAGGCCAAGAAAAAGCTCTTCCACTGGCCGCGCCTGCGCACGGCAATCGTCAATCTGGACGACGAATTCGGCCGCCTGCTATCGCGCGAAACGACGGCCATGCGCATCCTCGGCTACGCCATCGGCGAACAGCGGCGTGATTTTCCGGCGCTGGTGCGGGCCGAAAATCTGGTCGATACCCCGTTCGGCCAGCGCTTCAGCCTGGTCCTGCCAAATGGCCGGGCCACCGTCGATACCGGCCTGGTCGGCCGCTACAACATCGCCAACCTGCTGGCCATCGCCGCCGTGTTGCACGACGCCGGCGTGCAGGCCGGCTGCCCTGCGTCCCGTGGCGACATCGCGCGGCGGCAAGCTGTCCGTCGTTTTCGGTTGCGGCGGTGACCGCGATCCCGGCAAGCGCCCGCTGATGGGTGAAGTGGCCGAGCGCCTGGCCGACCGCGTGCTGGTCACCAGCGACAATCCGCGCAGCGAGCAGCCGTTGGCCATCATTGCCGGCATCGTCGCCGGCATGAAGCAGTCCGCAGTGGAGGCCGACCGCGCTGTCGCCATCCAGCGCGCCATCCTTGAAGCCGAGGCCAGCGACGTCGTCCTGCTCGCCGGCAAGGGTCATGAAACCTACCAGGAAGTTTCCGGCGTCCGCCATCACTTTTCCGATGTCGAACAGGCCGCTGCAGCGCTGGCCTTGCGCCGTCCCCAATCGAAGGAGGTAGCGGCATGAAGTGGCTGCTCTCACAAGTCGCCGAGGCGACCCATGGCCGTCTGATCGGTCGCGATGTCGACGTCACCGGCGTGTCTACCGACACCCGTACTGTCGCCGAAGGCCAGCTGTTCATCGCCCTGAGCGGCGAACGTTTCGACGCCCATGATTTTCTCGATCAGGCCGTGGCGGCCGGTGCCGTTGCCCTGCTCGTCTCCAATGAAAGCAAGGTGCCGGCTGGCGTTTCCGCGGTCGTCGTCGATGACACCCGTCTCGCCCTCGGCCGTTTCGCCGCTGCCTGGCGCGCTCAATTCACGCTGCCGGTCATCGCCGTCACCGGCTCGAACGGCAAGACGACGACCAAGGAAATGATCGCCGCCATTCTCAAGGCCGAATTCGGTGCCGCTGTGCTGTCTACGCGCGGCAACCTCAACAACGACATCGGGCTGCCGCTGACCCTGCTTGGCCTGCGCCTCTCGCATCGGGCTGCTGTTATCGAAATGGGCATGAATCACCCCGGTGAAATTGCCTACCTGGCGCCGATTGGTGCGCCAACCGTGGCCATTGTCACCAACGCCCAGCGCGCCCACCTCGAAGGCATGGGCGACATGGACGAAGTGGCGCGCGAAAAGGGCAGCATCTTTGGCGGTCTGCGACCGAATGGCGTCGCCGTGATCAATGCCGACGACAGTTATGCCGAATTCTGGCGCGGCATGGCCGGCCCGCATGCCGTGCGTACTTTTGGCATCGACCATGCCGCCGATGTGCGCGGTGTGGTTCATCAGCATGGTCTGGAAATTGCCATCGAGCTGACGGCCGCCGAAGGCGACGCGGCGATCACGCTGCATATCCCCGGCCGTCACAACGCCCGCAATGCCGTCGCCGCTGCCGCGGCCTGCCTCGCGGCCGGCGTGCCGATGGCCGCCGTGGCCGCAGGCCTGGATGCCTTTTCGGGGGTCAAGGGCCGCCTGCAGCGGCGGGCCGGCAACAAGGGCGCCGAACTGCTCGACGATACCTACAACGCCAATCCGGACTCGGTCCGTGCCGGCATCGATGTGCTCGCCGCCACCGTTGGCCGCAAGCTGTTCGTGCTCGGCGACATGGGCGAAATCGGCGAAGCCAGCGGCCAGTACCACGACGAGATCGGCGGCTACGCCAAGAGCCAGGGCATCGACCGCCTGTTTGCGCTGGGCGATGCCTCGCAACTGGCTGTCCGCAACTTCGGCGAAGGCGCCCGGCATTTCTGCAACATCGAAAAGCTCATTGCTGCGGTCGACAAGGAACTGGGCCCGGAAACCACGGTGCTGGTCAAGGGCTCGCGCTTTATGAAAATGGAACGTGTGGTCGATGCGCTGGCCGCGCCGGCCGCCGCCGAGGAGAAAAACTGATGCTGCTGGCTCTTGCCCAATGGCTCGCCCAGGACGTTCGTTTCTTCAACGTCTTCAACTACATCACGCTGCGTACCGTGCTGGCGACGATGACTGCGTTGCTCATCTCGTTTGCCGCCGGCCCCGGCGTCATCCGCTGGCTGGCCGCCAAGAAGATCGGCCAGGCGGTGCGCAACGACGGGCCGCAAACCCACCTGGTCAAATCCGGCACGCCGACCATGGGCGGCGTCCTGATCCTGATCTCGATCGGCATCACGACGCTGTTGTGGGGCGACCTGAGCAACAAGTACGTGTGGACGGTGCTGATTGTCACCCTCGGCTTCGGCATCGTCGGCTGGTACGACGACTGGAAGAAGGTGGTCTATCGCGACCCGAAGGGACTGTCGGCCGGCTGGAAGTACCTTTGGCAATCCGTCCTTGGTCTGGGCGCTGCGCTCTTCCTGGCATTTTCGGCAACCTCCGGCGCCCAGACCGAACTGATCGTGCCCTTCTTCAAGACCATCGCCTATCCGCTCGGTATCGTCGGTTTCATCACGCTGACCTACTTCGTCATCGTCGGCACCAGCAACGCGGTCAATCTGACTGATGGCCTCGACGGCCTGGCGATCATGCCGACCGTCATGATCGCCGGCGCCTTCGCCATCTTCGCCTACGTCACCGGTCACGCCGGGCTCTCCAAATACCTGCTCATCCCCTACGTGCCGGGGGCGGGCGAGCTGTGCATCCTGCTCGGCGCCATCGCCGGGGCCGGGCTCGGGTTTTTGTGGTTCAACGCCTATCCGGCCGAAGTCTTCATGGGCGACGTTGGCGCGCTGTCGCTTGGCGCCGCACTCGGTACCGTCGCCGTCATCCTGCGCCAGGAAATCGTGCTGCTCATCATGGGCGGCGTCTTCGTCGTCGAAACCCTGTCGGTCATGCTGCAGGTCAGCTACTTCAAATACACCAAGAAAAAGTTCGGCGAGGGCCGCCGCATCCTGCGCATGGCGCCGCTGCACCACCACTTCGAACAATCGGGCTGGAAGGAGACGCAGGTCGTCGTCCGCTTCTGGATCATCACCATCATGCTCGTGCTGGTCGGGCTGTCTTCGTTGAAGTTGCGCTGATGGAACTCAAGGGCAAACGCGTTCTGGTTGTCGGACTCGGTGAGTCCGGACTGGCGATGGCCAAGTGGCTGCATCGTCAGGGCGCGTTGGTCCGTGTCGCCGATTCGCGCGACAACCCACCGAACATCGATGCCCTGCAGCGCGTCGCGCCGGGCGCCGAGCTGATTGCCGGACCGTTTACCGAAGCACCGTTTGCCAGCGCCGACCTCGTCGCCCTGTCGCCAGGTGTCGCCAAGGCGACGCCGGTGATTGCCACGGTCGACCGGAAAATTGTGTCAGAAATCGAATTGTTCGCCGCCGGCGTGCGCGAGCAGGTACCGGGCTCGAAGATCATCGCCATCACCGGCAGCAACGGCAAGACCACCACGACGGCGCTGACCGCCCATCTGCTCAACGGCGCCGGCGTGCCGGCCATCGCCTGCGGCAACATCTCGCCGTCAGCCCTCGATGCCTTGATGGATGCGCAGGATGCCGGTTCTTTGCCGCAGGTCTGGGTCGTTGAACTGTCGAGCTTCCAGCTCGAAACGACGCATCATCTGAACGCCGCCGCCGCCACGGTGCTCAACGTCTCGGAAGATCACCTCGACCGCTACGACGGCAGCCTGGCCAACTACGCCGCTGCCAAGTCGCGCGTTTTCCAGGGCAAGGGCGTCATGGTCCTCAACCGTGACGACGACTGGTCGATGGCCAACGGCCGTTGCGGTCGGACGATGGTGACCTTCGGCCTGAACGCCGCGCCGCGCGGCGTCGATTACGGGTTTGCCGATGGGGCAATCCATCGCGGCAAGGAAAAGCTCGTGGCGCTGGCCGACCTCAAACTGTCCGGCCTGCACAACGCCGCCAACATCATGGCAGCGCTGGCCCTGTGCGAAGCCATCGGCGTCGCGCCGGCCGGCCTGATCGAACCGCTCAAGTCCTTCGCCGGTCTGCCGCATCGCGTCGAAACCGTCGCTGAAATTGACGGCGTGCTCTACGTTGACGACTCCAAGGGCACCAACGTCGGCGCGACGCTCGCGGCAATCGAAGGCATGGGCCGCAAGGTCGCCATCGTCCTCGGCGGCGACGGCAAAGGTCAGGATTTCTCGCCATTGAAGCCCGCGCTCAAGAAACACGGCCGTGCCGCCGCCCTGATCGGCCGCGATGCCGCCGCTATCGGCATGGCCCTCGAAGGTAGCGGCGTGCCGACCCGCATCCTGGGCGACATGGAAGCTGCTGTTCGCTGGCTGGCCGGCCACGCTCAAGCCGGCGATTGCGTCCTGCTCTCGCCAGCCTGCGCCAGCCTCGACATGTACAAGAATTACGCCCATCGTGCCCAGGCCTTCATTGATGCGGTCAAGGGGTTGTCGTCATGATGATCGGCGCCCTCGACTCGCCGCGTCGGCAAGTCGCCGAGATCGACTACGCCTTGCTGTGGAGCGTCTTGATCCTGCTCTTTTCCGGCCTGGTCATGGTCTATTCGGCCTCGATTGCCATCGCCGAAGGCGGCCGTTTCACCGGCCATCAGCCGGCCTACTACCTGGTGCGCCACGGCGTCTTCCTGTGCATCGGCCTGGTTGCCGCCGCCGTCACTTTCCAGGTGCCGCTGTCGCTGTGGCAGAAAAATGCGCCCTACCTGTTCATGATCGGCGTCGCCCTGCTGGCGCTGGTGCTGATCCCCGGCATCGGCCGCGACGTCAATGGTGCCCGCCGCTGGCTGTCGCTCGGCTTCGCCAACCTGCAGCCGTCCGAACTCATGAAGCTGTTTGCCGTGCTCTATGCCGCCGACTACACGGTACGCAAGATCAACGTCATGCATGACCTCAAGCAGGCCTTCCTGCCGATGTTCGGCGCCATGGCCATCGTCGGCATGCTGCTGCTCAAGGAGCCGGACTTCGGCGCCTTCGTGGTGATCATCTCGATCGCCATGGGCATCCTCTTCCTCGGCGGCCTCAAGGCGCGGCTGTTCGCGCTGCTGATTGTCGGCCTGCTGATCGCTTTCGCGATCATGATCATCGTCTCACCCTACCGGCGCGACCGGGTGTTCGGCTTCATGGACCCGTGGGCCGATGCCTATGGCCGGGGCTACCAGCTGTCGCATTCGCTGATTGCCTTTGGCCGCGGCGAACTGTTCGGCGTCGGCCTCGGTGCCAGCGTCGAAAAACTGTTCTACCTGCCGGAAGCCCACACCGACTTCCTGCTCGCCGTGATCGCCGAAGAGCTGGGCTTCTTCGGCGTCGTCGCGATCATTGCGCTGTTCGCGCTGCTCGTTCAGCGCGCTTTCGCCATCGGCCGCCAGTGCGTCCAACTCGACCGCCTCTACCCGGCGCTCGTCGCCATGGGTATGGGCATCTGGTTCGGCGTCCAGTCCTTCATCAATATGGGCGTCAACATGGGGCTGCTGCCGACCAAGGGCCTGACCCTGCCGCTCATGAGCTTCGGCGGCTCCGGCGTTTTCGCCAACTGTGTGGCCTTGGCGATTCTTCTGCGCGTCGACTGGGAGAATCGGCAGCTCATGAGAGGTGGCAAACTATGAGCAAGACTATCATGATCATGGCCGGCGGCACCGGCGGCCACATCTTCCCGGCGTTGGCTGTCGCACACAAGATGCGCGATGCCGGCTGGCGGGTTGTCTGGCTGGGTAATCCGGACGGGATGGAAGCCAAACTCGTGCCGCAGCACGGCTTCGAGATGGTCAATCTCAAGTTTGCCGCCCTGCGCGGCAAGGGTGTTCTGCGCAAACTGTTGCTGCCACTCAATCTGCTCAAGGGATTTTGGCAGGCGCGCCAGGCCATTCGCCAGGTGCAGCCCGATGTCGTGCTCGGCATGGGCGGCTACATCACCTTCCCGGGCGGCATGATGGCTTCCCTGCTCGGCAAGCCGCTAGTCATTCATGAACAGAATTCCGTCGCCGGGCTGGCCAACCGCGTGCTGGCCGGTGTCGCCGACCGCATCGTGACCGGCTTCCCGGATGTCCTGAAAAAGGGTGTCTGGGCCGGCAACCCGGTACGTCCGGAAATCGCCAAGATCGCCCCGCCGGCCGAGCGCTTTGCCGAGCGCACCGGCGCCTTGCGCGTTCTCGTTATCGGCGGCAGCCTCGGCGCCCAGGCGCTCAACGAGATGGTGCCCAAGGGCATGGCTCTGCTCGCCGAATCCGAGCAGCCGCAGATTGTCCATCAGGCCGGCGAAAAGCATATCGAGGCGCTCAAGGCCAATTACGCTGCAGTCGGCGTCCAGGCCCATTGCGTTTCCTTCATCGAAGACATGGCCGGCGCCTATGAATGGGCCGATCTGGTCATCTGCCGGGCCGGCGCGCTGACCGTGGCCGAACTGGCAGCGACCGGCGTGGCCAGCATCCTGGTGCCTTTCCCGCATGCGGTCGATGACCACCAGACCGGCAACGCCAAGTTCCTGGTCAATGTCGGCGGCGCCTTCCTGTTGCCGCAAACCGAACTGACGCCGGAGTCGATTGCGCTGATCCGCAACTATTCCCGCGGTCAACTGCTGGAAATGGCTGAAAAGGCCCGCAGTCTGGCCAAGCCCGATGCCACCGAAGAAGTGGCGACTATTTGTGCAGAGAGCGCGAAATAAATGAAACATAAAGTCAAACACATCCACTTCGTCGGCGTCGGCGGTTCGGGCATGAGCGGCATTGCCGAAGTGCTGGCCAATCTCGACTACACGGTCAGTGGCTCGGACATCGCGGCCAGCGCCACGACGCGTCGTCTGGAAGGCGAAGGCATCAAGGTCATGATCGGCCACGCCGCCGAAAACATCGCCGGGGCCGATGCTGTCGTCACTTCGACAGCTGTCAAGGCCGACAACCCGGAAGTCGTCGCCGCCCGCGAGAAAAAGATTCCGGTCGTGCCACGCGCCCAGATGCTGGCCGAACTGATGCGTCTCAAGCACGGCATCGCCATCGCCGGCACCCATGGCAAGACCACCACCACCAGCCTGGTCGCCAGCATCCTGGCCGAGGGCGGTATCGATCCGACCTTCGTCATCGGCGGTCGCCTCAATGCGGCCGGGGCCAATGCCCGCCTTGGCAGCGGCGACTTCCTCGTTGCCGAGGCCGACGAGTCGGACGCCTCCTTCCTCTTCCTGTCGCCGGTCATTTCGGTCGTCACCAATATCGACGCCGACCACATGGAAACCTACGGCCATGACTTCGAGCGTCTGAAGTCGGCCTTCGTCGAGTTTCTCAATCGCCTGCCGTTCTACGGCGTGGCAGTGCTTTGCGGTGACGATGCCAATGTGCGCGACATCATGCCGCGCGTGCCGAAGCAGATCATCACCTACGGCCTGTCGCCGGAGAACAATTTCTACGCCGAGAATGTCGTCGCCGCCGACGGACAGATGCGTTTTACCTGCGTTCGCGTCAATGGTACGACGACGCGCCTCGACATCACGCTCAACACGCCGGGCCTGCACAACGTGCTCAACGCCCTGGCAGCCATTGCCGTGGCCACCGAAGTGCAGGTTTCCGACGCCGCCATCGTCAAGGCGCTGGCCGAGTTCAAGGGCGTCGGCCGTCGCTTCCAGCGTTACGGCGAAGTCGCCTTGCCGGCTGGTGGCAGCTTTACCCTGGTCGACGACTACGGCCATCACCCGGTCGAAATGGCCGCGACGCTGGCCGCCGCCCGTGGCGCCTTCCCTGGTCGCCGTCTCGTGCTGGCTTTCCAGCCGCATCGCTACACGCGGACACGCGATTGCTTCGAGGATTTCGTCAAGGTGCTGAGCACGGTCGATGCGCTGTTGCTGGCTGAAATCTACGCCGCCGGCGAAGCGCCCATCGTCGCTGCCGACGGCCGTTCGCTGGCCCGCGCCCTGCGTGTCGGCGGCAAGGTCGAGCCGGTTTTCGTTGAAGACATCGCGGCCATGCCGCAAACGATCATGGATGTCGCCCGCGATGGCGACGTGGTGCTGTGCATGGGCGCCGGCTCGATTGGCGCCGTTCCCGGGAAAGTGGCAGGTCAGGTATGAACTTCCACGGTCAACCCGAAAAAATGCCCAAAATTGAAATGCAGTCTGGAGCAAAGCATGTCTGATTTCGGCAAAGTCGCCGTCCTCTTTGGTGGAACCTCCGCCGAGCGTGAAGTTTCCTTGAACAGCGGTTCGCGCGTGCTGGCCGCCCTGCAAGGGCAGGGTATCGACGCTCATGCCTTCGACCCGGCGTCGCAGCCGCTCGATGCACTGAAAGGCTACGACCGCGCCTTCATCGCGCTGCATGGCCGGCACGGTGAAGACGGCACGATTCAGGGTGCCCTCGAAGTCATGCACATTCCCTACACCGGCTCCGGCGTACTCGCCTCGGCGCTGGCCATGGACAAGTTCCGCACCAAGCTGATGTGGCAGGCAGCCGGCCTGGCCATTCCCGAATACGCCCTGCTCACGGCTGATTCGGATTTCGGCGATATCGAGGAAGAACTCGGCCTGCCGCTCTTCGTCAAGCCGGCCCGGGAAGGCTCGTCGATTGGCGTGACCAAGGTGAAGGAGCGCGGCGCGCTCAAGGCCGCCTACGCAGAAGCCGCCCGCCACGATCCGCTGGTCATCGCCGAAAAGGGTGTCATGGGCGGCGAATACACGGTCGGCATCATCGGCGACGAAGCCATGCCGATCATCAAGATCGAGCCGGCCACCGAGTGGTACGACTACGAAGCCAAGTACAACCGCGACGACACCAAGTATCTGTGCCCGTGCGGCCTGCCGGAAGCCACGGAAATGGAAATCCGCAAGGGCGCGCTTGAAGCCTTTCGTGTCCTCGGCGGCCGCGGCTGGGGCCGCGTCGATTTCCTGATGGACGAGGACGGCAAGCATTACTTCCTCGAAGTGAATACCGCGCCCGGCATGACCGACCATTCGCTGGTGCCGATGGCCGCCCGCGTCAATGGCATGGATTACCCGACGCTGGTCCGCCGTGTCCTCGAACTCGCCACCAACGACTGAGCCAATGAATGTGGAACAAACCGCACCTGCTCAACGCCATCGCCGACCTGCTCATGCTGGTCGCTGCTGCAGCGTTGCTGGCTGCCGGCGCGGTCTGGCTGGTGCGCGTGCCGTCGCTGCCGGTCAAGCATGTGGTGTTTGCCGAGCCGCTGCCGCACACCAAGCGGGGAGAGGTGGAGCAGGTTTTGCCGGGGTCGCTGAAAGGCAATTTCTTCAGCCTCAATCTGGAACAGGTGCGCGGTTCTCTCGAGAGGCTGCCCTGGGTGCGCAAGGTCGATGTGCGTCGCCAGTGGCCCGATCGTCTGGAAATCAGGATCGAGGAACACAAGCCGGTAGCACGCTGGGGCGAGGGGCGCAGCGAACTGGTCAACAGCTACGGCGAGGTTTTTGCCGCCGCGCTGCCGGACGCCGAGGCGAGCGGGCTGCCCTTGCTCTTCGGGCCGCTGGGTACGGCGCAGGATGTTTTGAAGCATTACAGCGAGTTTGTCGGCTCCTTTGCGACAGTCGGCGAAAAGCCGGTGCAGGTCACGCTGTCGCCGCGCCTCGCCTGGCAGCTCAAGTTGCAGAACGGCATGTTGGTGGACATCGGACGGGAGCAGCCGAAGGCGCCGGTCGGTGTACGCCTGCAGCGCTTTTTGGAAATTTATCCGGAAACGGTCGCCAGACAGGCGGTCCGGCCGGCAGTCGTGGATTTGCGGTATCCGAATGGTTTCGCCATGAGAGTGGCGGGCGATGGGAAGGGAAAGTAAGCATATGAGCAGGGACAACAAGGATCTGGTCGTCGGTCTGGACATCGGGACGTCGAGATCAACCAGGAAGGCCGTCTCAACGTGATCGGCATGGGCTCGCAGGATTCGCGCGGCCTCAAGAAGGGCGTCGTGGTGAACATCGAGGACACCGTGCACACCATCAGCCGAGTCGTTCAGGAAGTCGAGTTGATGGCCGACTGCAAGGTGACCAACGTTTACACGGGTATTGCCGGCAGCCACATCAAGAGCTTCAACTCAAACGGCATGGTGGCGATCAAGGACAAGGAGGTTACCCAGACCGACGTCGAGCGCGTTATCGAAACGGCCAAGGCGATGCCCATCCCGGCGGATCAGGAAATCCTCCACATCCTCACCCAGGAATTCGTCATCGACGGCCAGGACGGTATCCGCGAGCCGATCGGCATGAGCGGCATGCGTCTCGAAGTGAAGACGCATATCGTCACCGGCGCCGTTTCGGCGGCCCAGAACATCGTCAAATGTGTGCGCCGTTGCGGCCTGGAAGTGAATGACCTCGTGCTGCAACCGCTGGCCTCCAGCTATGCCGTGCTCTCCGAGGACGAAAAGGATCTTGGCGTCTGTCTCATCGACATCGGCGGCGGTACGACCGATATCGCCGTGTGGACGCAGGGCGCCATCCGTCACACCTCGGTCATTCCCATCGCCGGCGATCAGGTCACCAACGACATCGCCATGGCCCTGCGCACGCCGACCCGCGAAGCCGAAGATATCAAGTGCAAGTACGGCTGCGCCCTGTCCCAACTGGCCGATGCCGCCGAGAACATGGAAGTCGCCGGTGTCGATGACCGCCCCAGCCGCAAGCTGAGCCGCCGCGCTCTGGCCGACGTTATCCAGCCGCGTGTTGAAGAGCTCTATGAGCTGATCCAGAACGAGCTGCGTCGGGCCGGTTTCGAGGAGGTCCTGTCTTCCGGCATCGTCCTGACCGGTGGCGCCAGTGTCATGCCGGGCATGGTCGAGCTGGGCGAGGAAATCTTCCACATGCCGGTTCGCCTCGGCAACCCGAAATATACCGGCAGCCTGGCCGACGTCGTGCAGAGCCCGCGCTTCTCGACAGCTTTCGGTCTGCTGCTCGAAGCCCAGGCGCAGCGCAAGCGCGGCCAGAAGATCCAGGAAAAGCAGGGCTTCAAGGACGTCTTTGACGGCATGAAGTCGTGGTTTGCCAAGAATTTTTGATTTGTTGTTGAAACGATTTTTCAGAGGAGGTAGTCATGTTTGAGATCATCGAGAAAGACGAAGAAGCCGGTACGATCATCAAGGTATTCGGCGTAGGTGGTGCCGGTGGCAACGCCATTGAGCACATGATTCGCGAAGGCGTCAGCGGCGTTGAATTCATCGCCGCCAACACCGATGCCCAGGCCCTCAGCCGCAATGCTGCATCGAGCAAGCTGTCGCTCGGCAAGACCGGTCTCGGTGCCGGTGCCAAGCCGGAAGCCGGCCAGGCAGCTGCCGATGCGCACCGCGAAGAAATTCGCGCTTCGCTGGAAGGTGCGCACATGGCCTTCATCACCGCCGGCATGGGCGGTGGCACGGGTACTGGCGCCGCCCCGGTCGTCGCCGAAATCGCCCGCGAAATGGGCATCCTGACCGTCGGCGTGGTCACCAAGCCGTTCAGCTTCGAAGGCAACAAGCGCATGAAGTCGGCCGAAGCCGGCATCGCTGAATTCTCCAAGCATGTCGATTCGCTGATCGTCATCCTCAACGACAAGCTCATGGAAGTCATGGGCGACGATGCCGATGTCGACGATTGCTTCCGTGCTGCCGACGACGTGCTGAAAAATGCCGTTGGCGGTATCGCCGAAATCATTACCTACCCGGGTCTGGTCAACGTCGACTTCGAAGACGTCCGCACCGTCATGGGCGAAATGGGCCGCGCCATGATGGGCTCCTCCGCAGCCGCTGGCGTCGATCGCGCCCGCATCGCCGCCGAGCAGGCCGTTGCCTCGCCGCTGCTCGAAGGCATCAACCTGTCCGGCGCCCGGGGCGTGCTGGTCAACATCACGGCAGCCAAGGGCGGCCTCAAGATGAAGGAAGTCAACGAAGTGATGAACACCGTCAAGGCTTTTGCGGCCGAAGACGCCCACATCATTTTCGGCGCAGTCTATGACGAACTGATGGGCGATGCCCTGCGCGTCACCGTCGTCGCCACCGGCCTTGGCCAGGTTGCCGCCGCCCGTGTTCGCCAGCCGGAAGTGTTCACCCAGCCGGTTCTCGTGCAGGCTACCGGCACCAGCGATGCCGTCGCTTTCTCCAATGGCCCGGCCATCGACTACAACCAGATGGCTGATGTCCCGGCTGTCGTCCGCAAGCGCAACGTGACCGTCGAAGCGCTGGCCAACAGCGGTGTCGATCGTTACGACATTCCGGCTTTCCTGCGCAAGCAGGCGGATTGATGTAACAAAAACTCTCTCTGAAAAAGGGTGGTGACGGCTTGTGTTACAATCCGTCACCTTCCCCAATCATTCAAGCACTTAGCATGCTCAAGCAACGCACGTTGAAGACAGTTATTCGCGCCTCCGGCGTCGGCCTGCACGGCGGTGTCAAGGTCAACATGACCCTGCGCCCGGCAGCCCCGGACACCGGTATCGTCTTCCGTCGCGTGGACCTCCCCGAGCCGCTCGATATCCCCGCCAAGGCTTTCATGGTCGGCGATACGCGCATGTGCTCCTGTCTCGAAAAGGACGGGGTCAAGGTTGGTACCATCGAACACCTGATGTCAGCCCTCGCCGGCCTCGGCATCGATAATGCCTGGGTCGATCTGGATGCGCCCGAAGTGCCCATCCTCGACGGTTCGGCTGCACCGTTCGTTTTCCTGATCCAGTCCGCTGGCATCGAGGAGCAGAACGCTGCCAAGAAGTTCATTCGCGTCACCAAACCCATTGAAGTTCGCGATGGCGACAAGTGGGCGCGTTTCGAGCCTTACGACGGTTATCGTCTGACGTTTTCCATTGTTTTCAACCATCCGGCCATCGATAAATCAGCCCAGAAGGCTGAAATCGATTTCGCCGAGCAGTCTTATACCCGCGAAGTCTCGCGCGCCCGCACATTTGGCTTCATGCAGGAAGTCGAATACCTGCGTGAAAACGGCCTGGCTCTCGGTGGTGGTCTGGAGAACGCCATCGTTCTCGACGAATTCCGCGTCCTCAATCAGGACGGACTGCGCTACGGCGACGAGTTCGTCAAACACAAGATTCTCGATGCCATCGGCGATCTCTATCTGCTCGGCCATCCGCTGCTCGCTGCCTATTCGTCGCATAAGGGTGGTCACGCGATGAACAACCAGCTGGCTCGTGCCCTGCTTGAACAGCAGGACTGCTGGGAAATCGCTACCTTCGAAGAAGCCGAGCACGCCCCGAGTGGCGTGACCCGCTGGCTCGCTCAAGCCGCGGCTTGAGCGCCCCGGCCAAGGAATAGCGATGTGGCTGCTGCGTCTGCTGGCAGCAATTCTGGTAGTAGCGATCGGCGTCGGTTTGCTGATCTATACCCTCACCGGCAACCGCTACTACCTCACCCTGTGTTGGCGGCTTTTCAAGTGCGGCATTGTCTTTGCACTGCTTGTTTTTGCGCTCATGTTCATCGAGCGCCTGGCGATCATTCCACTCTAGCGGCGCGCTTCACCAGATTGTCCAGAGCACTCCTGAGCGGCCCTTCCGGCAGCTTGTCTGTGGTTTCCTGCAGCATGCCGATTGCCTTGTCAGATAGCGGCTTTTGAGTGGAACTCGTTGATTGGGAAGGAATTTGGCGGGGTTGTACTTTTACCTCGATGCCGTTACACTCCGCCCCTCCTTTCGATAACTCGTTGCTCAGTCGCTGACTTAGCTGGCGAATCTTGGCAGCGACTGCGCCATTGTCGGCGTGGATAATGATTGTCCCCAACTTGTAATTGGCAACGTGAGCCGAGTGGCGCAGCCCTGCCGGGGCGACCGCTTCAAAGCGACGCGAGAGCTTGAGTAGCAAACGGGCGTGGGCCATGACCCTGCCGACGGCGGCGTCCTTGTCGAGATAGTGCTCAGGCCCTTTGTACATTGGAGGTTCCATGCAGATTATTCTGGTTTCACGCCACCTGAAGGCGGCAAGAACAATCACCATTATGCCTCGCCATCTGCTGGCGACGCTGTTCGTCTTCGTGGTGCTGGTGTTTTCGACCTCGGCACTGTTCTCGTGGTTGTCGGTGCATCTGCGTCTGCCGCTGGTCGAAGACCTCATGCTGTCCTTGCAGCAACAGGAGGCAAAGAAGACGCGGGATCACCTCAATAACAATTTACAGTTGATGGCGACCAAGCTGGGTGAGTTGCAGGGCAAGGTCATGCAGCTCGATACCTTGGGCGAGCGCATGTCCGGGCTGGTCGGCATCAAGCGTCCGCCAGTGACCGAGGTGGCCAAGCCTGGTCAGGGCGGGCCGTATATTGCAGCGCCGCTGTCGGCCATTGAGCTCCAGCGTGAGATCGATCGACTGGCTGGTGAAGTCGAGCAGAGGAGTGACGATCTGGCTTTTCTCGAGTTCAGTCTGCTCGAAAAGCGGGTCAAGGATCGCCTTTTGCCGACGATCTTGCCAGTCAAGGACGCTGCCCTCGGGTCGCCGTTCGGGCAGCGCAACGATCCGATAGCCGGTCTGCGTTCGATGCACGAAGGCATGGATTTCTCTGCCGAGACCGGCACGCCGGTGGTTGTTGCGGCTGACGGCGTCGTCCTGTCGGCGGCTTATCATCCCGAATACGGCAATCTGATCGAAGTCGATCATGGTGAGGGGCTGACGTCTCGTTATGCTCATCTTTCGCGCATGGATGTTCAGGTTGGCAGTCTGATCAAGCGTGGTAGCCAGATTGGCGCTGTTGGTACTACCGGCCGTTCGACCGGGCCGCATCTGCATTTTGAAGTGCGCATGCTCGGCGTAGCCCAGAATCCGGCGCATTTTCTCAAGCAGGGCCATGAGTACGCGCAGGTCAAGCGCCGCTAGGTTGTCACGAATCCTCTTGATTTAGGTCGTCATCATCGGGTCATGGGGGCGTGTTAGAATCGTCGCTTTGCCGCACTGCGCAAACCCTATTCCATCGCGATGATATCCGGCCTACTCAAAAAGATTTTCGGCAGCCGCAATGACCGGCTGATCAAACAATATTCCCAGGCAGTCAAGCGCATCAATGCTCTTGAGCCGGCTATGCAGGCGCTCAGCGACGACGCCTTGCGAGCCAAGACGGAAGAGTTCCGTCAGCGCCACGCCAACGGCGAATCGCTTGACGCGTTACTGCCCGAGGCTTTTGCAGTGGTCCGCGAAGCCGGCGTCCGCGCTCTCGGCATGCGTCATTTTGATGTCCAGATGATCGGCGGCATGGTGCTGCATGACGGCAAGATTGCCGAAATGCGGACCGGTGAAGGCAAGACGCTGGTCGGCACGCTGCCGGCCTACCTCAATGCCATTTCCGGCAAGGGCGTCCATGTCATCACGGTCAACGACTACCTGGCCACCCGCGACTCGGACTGGATGGGGCGTCTGCACCGTTTCCTCGGTCTGACCGTTGGCGTGAACCTGTCGCAGATGGATCACGAGGCCAAGCAGGCCGCCTATGCTGCCGACATCACCTACGGCACCAACAACGAATTCGGCTTTGATTACCTGCGCGACAACATGGTCTATACGGCCGGCGAACGCGTGCAGCGCACGCTGAACTTCGCCATCGTCGACGAGGTTGACTCGATCCTGATCGACGAGGCCCGTACGCCGCTGATCATTTCCGGCCAGGCCGAAGACCACACCGATCTTTATCTGCGCATGAAGGACGTTGTTCCCAACCTGACGCGGGCGATGGAAGAAGCTGACGCCGGTGATTACTGGGTCGACGAGAAGGGCCATCAGGTTCACCTCTCGGAGACTGGTTACGAGCACGCCGAACAGTTGCTGGCCGAGCACGGCCTGCTCAAGGAAGGTAGCAGCCTTTACGACGCCGCCAATATCACGCTGATGCATCACCTCAATGCCGCGCTGCGTGGCATGACGCTGTTCCACAAGGATCAGCATTACGTCGTGCAGAATGACGAAGTGGTCATCGTCGACGAATTTACCGGTCGCCTGATGACGGGGCGCCGCTGGTCCGATGGCTTGCATCAGGCCGTCGAAGCCAAGGAGGGCGTGAAAATCCAGGCTGAGAACCAGACGCTGGCTTCGATCACCTTCCAGAACTACTTCCGGATGTACAACAAGCTGTCCGGCATGACCGGCACGGCTGATACCGAAGCTTACGAATTTCACCAGATCTACGGTCTGGAAACGGTGGTCATTCCGACCCATCGGCCGATGGTCCGCAAGGACATGAACGATCTGGTCTACAAGACGGCCGACGAGAAACACGCGGCGATCATTGCCGACATCAAGGATTGCGCGAAGCGTGGCCAGCCGGTGCTGGTCGGTACGACCTCGATCGAGGCTTCGGAACTGCTCTCCGGCCTCCTCGACAAGGAAAAGCTGCCGCATCAGGTCCTGAACGCCAAGCAACATGCCCGCGAAGCGGAAATCGTCGTTCAGGCCGGTCGACCGGGGATGGTCACCATCGCCACCAACATGGCTGGTCGCGGTACCGACATCGTGCTCGGCGGCAATATCGAGAAGCAACTCGCCGCCATTCGCGATGACGAGTCGTTGCCGGTTGCCGAACGCGAACAGAAGGCTGCTGCGATGAAGGCCGAGTGGCAGGAGGTGCACAATGCCGTGCTGGCCTCCGGCGGTCTGCACATCATCGGCTCCGAGCGTCACGAGTCGCGTCGTATCGACAACCAGTTGCGCGGCCGGGCCGGTCGTCAGGGTGACGCCGGTTCTTCGCGCTTCTATCTGTCGCTCGACGACCCGCTTTTGCGCATCTTTGCCGGCGAGCGTCTGCGCGCCATCATGGACAAGCTGAAAATGCCGGAAGGCGAAGCGATCGAGCATCCGCTCGTTACCCGCTCGCTGGAATCCGCGCAGCGCAAGGTCGAAGCGCGCAACTTCGATATCCGAAAGCAATTGCTCGAATACGATGATGTCTCCAACGACCAGCGCAAGGTGATCTACCAGCAGCGCAACGAGCTGCTGGAAACGGACGATATTTCCGAAACCATCACCGCCATGCGCCAGAGCGTGATCGCCGATGTCTTCCGCACCTATGTGCCGGCCGAATCGGTTGAGGAGCTGTGGGACATGGAAGGCCTTGAGCGCGCCCTGTCCACCGAACTGCAGATCAATGCGCCGGTTGCCCAGTGGTTCAAGGATGAACCAACCTTGTCCGACGAGGAAATTCTGGCCCGCATCACCAAGGAGGCCGACGAAGCTTATCGGGCCAAGGTGGAACTGGTCGGCGCGACCAACTTCCAGCAGTTCGAGCGTAATGTCATGTTGCAGAGCCTCGACAGCCACTGGCGCGAGCATCTGGCGGCGCTTGATCATCTGCGTCAGGGTATCCATCTGCGCGGCTATGCCCAGAAGAACCCGAAACAGGAGTACAAGCGCGAAGCCTTCGAGTTGTTCGAAGGCCTGCTCGATCTCGTGCGCAAGGAGGTCACCCGCATCGTCTTCACCGTGCAGATCCGTACGCCGGAAGATGTCGAGGAAACCGCGCCGCACGCCGATGTGCAGAACGTCCAGTATCAACACGCCGGTTTCGACGAGGTGCTCGGTGAGGGCGCCGAGGCGCCGCCACAACAGCCGGCTGATAGCGGGCCGAAGGTTGGGCGCAACGATCCCTGCCCCTGCGGTTCGGGCAAGAAATACAAGCACTGCCACGGAAAACTGTCCTGATTTTTGCTGATTCCCCCCAAGGCACCCGCGAGGTGCCTTGATGCTTTTGGAGCCATGAGAATGCCTGTCAATTACGCCACCCCCGCCGCCGATCAACTTTTCCCGGTCGCCGGGGTTCGTCTCGGTGTTGCCGAGGCTGAAATCCGCAAGAAAAACCGCCGCGACCTGACCTTGGTGGCGCTCGATGCTGGCTGTACCGTCGCCGGCGTATTTACGCAAAACCGTTTTTGCGCGGCACCGGTGCAGATTTGCCGCAAGCGTCTGGCGGCTGGCAATGAAATCCGTGCGCTGGTCGTCAATACCGGCATCGCCAACGCCGGGACCGGCGAGCCGGGGCGTCAGGCGGCGCAGGAAACCTGCGAAGCCGTCGCCGAGTTGCTGGGTATTTCTGCCGGGCAGGTGCTGCCCTTCTCGACCGGCGTCATTCTCGAGCTATTGCCGGTTGACCGCATCAAGGCCGGCCTGCCCGCGGTGTTCGCCGATCTCAAGGCCGACAACTGGCATGCCGCTGCCCACGGCATCATGACCACCGACACTGTTGCCAAGGCCGCTTCGCGGATTGTCACGGTCAACGGGAAAAAAGTGACAATTTCGGGAGTCTCCAAGGGCGCCGGCATGATCAGGCCGAACATGGCGACCATGCTTGGCTTCCTCGCCACCGATGCCGGCATCGCCCAGCCGCTGCTCGACAAGCTGGTCAAGGAAGCGGCCGATGCCTCGTTCAACTGCATCACTGTCGATGGCGACACCTCGACCAACGACTCCTACGTGATGATCGCCACCGGCCAGTCGGGTGCCGGCTTTGCCGCTGAAACCGATGCCGGCTGGGCTGAGGTCAAGGCGGCGATCATTGCCATCTCGGTCGAACTGGCCCAGGCCATCGTTCGTGACGGCGAAGGCGCTACCAAGTTCATCACCGTCGCAGTGCAAGGCGGCAAGGATGTCGAAGAGTGCCGCAAGGTGGGTTATGCCATTGGCCATTCGCCGCTGGTCAAGACGGCCTTTTTTGCCTCCGACCCTAATCTCGGGCGCATTCTCGCTGCCGTCGGCTATGCCGGCATCACCGACCTTGACGTCGATGGCGTCAAGGTCTGGCTGGACGATGTTCTGGTTGCCGAAAAGGGGGGCCGTGCAGTTGCCTACAAGGAAGAAGACGGTGCCCGCGTCATGGCGCAGGCTGAGATCACGGTGCGCGTTGATCTCGGTCGCGGCGCAGCGCGGGCCAGTGTCTACACCTGCGATTTCTCCTACGATTACGTGAAGATCAACGCCGATTACCGCAGCTAGGTTCCTTATCCGGAATCCATAAAATGACCGAAATCCGCCGCGACCTGGCCCGCAATACGCTGGCCATTCTCTGCATCCTCGGGCTGATCGGCCTGTCGGTCTGGGTGTTGCTGCCATTCCTGGCGGCGACCGTCTGGGCGGTAATGATCGTCGTCGCCACTTGGCCGCTGTTCAAGTCGCTGGAAGCGCGGCTGGGCAATCGGCGGGGGGCGGCAGTGGCGATCATGTCGGTGGCCATGTTGCTCTTGCTCGTGCTGCCATTGTGGATGGCAGTCGATACCATTCTTGAGCATTCTGCGCAGTTGACCGCAGCCGGCAAGTCGTTTGCTGCTGACGGCCTTCCGCCGCCGCCGGCCTGGGGCAAATCGCTGCCC
>VIKE01000097.1 GCA_008080565.1 Rhodocyclaceae bacterium
GGCGCCGTCTTCGCGGTCGAAACGGCGCGTCATGAAGTGCGCCCGGCCGTTTTCTTCGAGCAGCCGGCATTCCATCATCTCGATGCCGGCCGCCCTGGCCATCAGGTAATAGGCCTGCTCGATGCGGCCGTAACCGCCTGAGGCGCCGAGTTCGAGGTCTTTGCCGATGCCGTCGAACTTGAGCAGCCAGTGCTCAAAGCCATCGCCGGCTTCGAACTGCCCGGAGCGCACTTCGTTGGTCGCCCGGTTCCAGGCGATGACAGCCTTGGCGCGTGCTCCGCCGGCCGAGGTGCCGACGTCGATGATGCTGCGCAGGGCGGCGTCGGTCTGTTCGTCGTCTTCAATCGTGCCGGTGACTGCCTTGCGCGCTTCGCTGACCAGATCGCTCAGTTCGATGGGCGTTGGCTTCAAGCGAATGGGCCCGCGCCCCGGCTTGAACACCATGGCACCCATGGCGCGGTTGCCCATGTAGGCGAGCCGGTCGATTTCAGAAACCTGGCTGGCCGGAATACCGCGGTCGGCCATGTATTTGTTGATCAGGGCGTTGCCGAAATCATCCGGGAGCGCATCGCTCAACATCGCCGGCAACGCCTTGTAGGTTTCACGCGGCAAATCGGTAAAGATGTAGGGCTCTTCGCGCAGCGGCATGCGCAGGGGCGACGGTTCAACCCCTTTGGCGATGAAGCTCGGGGCGTAGGCAAAGGCGTAGAAGCCATAGGCCGGATCGAGGGCAACGGCGCCCATCAACTGGCCCCACAGATGGACTTCAACCCGGTCGACGTGTTTATACGGCGCGGCACGGGTATGACGGGGCTTGGGAGGAGTGGCCATGGTGTCTTCGTCTTATTTTGCCGGGGACGATTTGGCGCGGGCTGAGGTTGCCCGCAGCCGTTCACGACGGGCGCGAACCATGTTGAGCGGATTGATCGTGGTGGTCGGTGCGAGGAGCGTCAGCCAGTCTTCCCGACCGAGCGCCCGCACCACGGAGAGCAGGCTGGCGGTACTGGAGCCCGTCCCCGCCTCCAGATTCTGCAGTGCCCGGCGACTGATCCCGGCCCGTTCGGCCAGCAAAGTCTGGTCGATATTTCGGCTCAACCGGAGCTTTTTAAGCTGCTCGCCCAGGATCCAAGTTCGGCTAGCGCGTGGCTGGTCTGCATGTCAATTCTCCACTACGCGCATTATTACGCGCTTAATTGCATACTTATACTACTACGCGCAATATTTGGCGCATAGTGTGTTTAACAAATATTTTCATAGTGCGCACTATATTGCGCGTAGTTGCTATTTTATCAAATTAAGCGCAATATTTTGCGCGTAACGACAGACAACAAAATCGCCATTCGTACTTTCGGCGCATCGAGTCCGCCATCAAGAAGATACCGGGTACCGCCGGCAAGTTGATATGAGAGAGAATGCACGCCCGATCGCCCTCATTCCACAAACAACCCGATTCCACGGTCAACCGGGTTTACCACGTGAAAAGTAAAAAAACGGCCAAAACTAAAATATCCAAGCCCCGTTTTGCCGCCATCACCGACCAATGAAACAGGCCATTGCCGCGAGCGTCCGGCAACGGACGACAAGATGCACGTGGCATTCAAAAATAACTGACGTTTTACCGTGACACACTTATTGCGCGACCACTCAAACGGGTTACGATTGCACCGTATCTACAACGACCAAAGCACCGCGTCGGGCCGAATTTCGGCCTGACAGATTCATAAAGCTCCAGCCCCCAGACTCATGTCCCGCATCGATCCGCAACAAAGTTACCTGCTTCAACCCCGGCCACAGCGCCGGAAATTTCATCTCATACTTGGACTCATCATTGCCGGCACCGCCCTCGCCGGCATAGCCTGGGTGGAGCTTGAGGAGTCCTTCCTCCAGGCCAGCCACTTCGCCGAACGGGCCAGAACGTCAACATGGACCGTCGAGCCCGGCGCCGACAAGGACATCTGGCTACCCGGCACCGGCCCCTACGAGCAGCGCCTGGGCTATGCCCAGCTCAATACCTTCCTGCCGCGCCTGACCAGTGCCGGTTTCACTGTTGCCGCACAGGCCCGCCAGTCCGAGGGCTTCCGCGCCATTGTCGGACGCGGTCACTTCCCCATTTACCGCGAGAAATCGCGGGCCGGCCTGACCATCCTTGACCGCAACGACCAGCCGCTCTACGACAGCCAGTACCCGCGCGTCCAGTACGCCAGCTTCGAAGCGATCCCGCCGGTGCTGGTCGAGGCCCTGCTCTTCATCGAGAACCGCGATCTGCTCGACGCCAATTCGCCAAAACACAATCCGGCCGTCGACTGGGGCCGGCTGACCCGCGTCGCGGCTGGCCAGGCAGCCCGCCAGGTCGGTCTCGGCGGCGGGCGAGCCGGCGGCAGCACGCTGGCCACGCAGATCGAGAAATTCCGCCACTCGCCCGGCGGCCGCACACACGACAGCAAGGACAAATATCACCAGATGATGTCGGCCGCCCTGCGCGCCTACCAGGACGGCGAAGAAAACCTGCCGGCCCGCCGCCGCATCGTGCTCGATTTCGTCAATTCCGTGCCGCTCGGCGGCATCCCCGGCTACGGCGAGGTCAATGGCCTGGGCGATGGCCTGTGGGCCTGGTACGGCCAGGATTTCGGCCAGATCAACCAGCTGCTGGCCGACCCCAAGGCTGATCTGACGCAACGCGCCAAGGCCTTCAAGCAGGCGCTTTCCTTGTTTGTCGCCCAGCGCCGGCCGTCCGGCCTGCTCGGCGACACCACCGGGCGCCTCAACACGCTCACCGACAGCTACATCCGCCTGCTTGCCGACGACCAGTTGATCCCGGCTGACCTGCGCGAAGCCGCCCTGCTCGTGCAGATCAGCCCGGCCCGCCAGGCCCGGCCGGCCGAAGAGGTGTCCTTCGTCGAGCGCAAGGCGGTCAACGAAATCCGCGGCACGCTGGGCGATCTGCTCAACGTCGAGAACCTCTACGCCCTCGACCGCTACGACCTGACCGTGCACAGCACGCTCGACGGCCCCAGCCAGCAAGCGGTGACGCGCGTCCTCAACCGGCTGGCCGACCCGACCTTCCTGGCCTGCGCCGGCCTCAAGGAAGGTCGGCTGCTGGCCAAGGGCGACCCGAAACAGGTCAATTACAGCCTGACGCTCTACGAGCGTACGCCGACCGCCAACGTCCTGCGCATCCAGGCCGACAACCTCGACCAGCCGCTCGACATCAACGCCGGCACCAAGCTCGATCTCGGCTCCAGCGCCAAGTTCCGGACCCTGGTTTCCTACCTGCTGGTTGTCGCCGATCTGCACAAGCGCTACAGCCAGACGCCACCGGAAGAACTGGCCAAGCTCAAGCAACATCCGGCCGATCGCCTGAGCAACTGGGCCATCGACATCCTGCGCACCAAACCGGAAACGACGCTGGAAGAACTGCTCGAAGCCGCCATGGAACGCCGTTATTCGGCCGACCCGGGCGCCACCTTCTTCACCGGCGGCGGCATCCACCGCTTCGGCAATTTCAAGCATGAAGACGACGGCAAGGTGCCGAGCGTCGCCGAAGCGCTCGAACAGTCGGTCAATCTCTCGTTCGTGCGCATCATGCACGACGTCGTCCATTACCACGCCTACGAGGCCGTCGATGCCCCGGCCCGCGGCCTGCGCGACAAGGACGACGACGAGACCCGCCAGGCCTTCCTCAACCGCTTCGCCGAGCGCGAAGGCCTCGGCTTCCTGCGCACCTACTGGCACAAGTACCGCGACGTCGCCCCGGCCGATCGCCTCGAAGTTCTCAGCGATTCGGTTCCGTCCCGCCCCGTGCCGCAAGCCGCCGCCTACCTGAGCGTGCTGCCGAAGAGCGATTTCGAGAGCTTTGCCGCCTTCATGCGCAAGCAGCTTGGCGAGCGGGCAGGCAGCGACGCCGGCCTGCGCCGCCTGTTCGACATGCACGCCACGCGCCAGTACAACCTGGCCGACCAGGGCTACCTGGCCCGCGTCCATCCGCTTGAGCTGTGGCTGGTCCGCCACCTCCAGGCCGAGCCGAAAGCAACGCTCAAGGACATCGTCCCGGCCAGCGTCGAAGCCCGCCGCGACGCCTCGAAATGGCTGTTCGCACCGCGCTTCAAGCATGCCCAGCAAGTGCGCATCGACATCGTCGTCGAAGTCGCCGCCTTCGAGCGCATCGCCGAAGAGTGGCGCCGCCTGGGCTACCCCTTCGAGCATCTGGTACCCTCGCTGGCCACCTCGATCGGCAGTTCGGCCGACCGCCCGGCTGCGCTGGCCGAGCTCATGGGCATCGTCGTCAATGACGGCATCCGCCGGCCGACGGTACGCATCGACGAACTCCGCTTCGCCACCGATACCCCCTTCGAAACCCGCCTGCAGCACCAGACCGCAGCCGGCCAGCGCGTCATGCCGGTCGAAGTCGCCCAGGTCACGCGGCGCGCCCTGCTCCGCGTCGTCAATAGCGGCACGGCCCGGCGTATCAAGGACACCTACCGCGACCACGAAGAAAAACCACTCGTCATGGGCGGCAAGACCGGCACCGGCGACCACCGTTCCAAGGTCATCGGCGCCGATGGTGGTGTGCGCAGCGCCAAGGTCATGAACCGCGCCGCCACCTTCGCCTTCTACATCGGCGACCGTTTCTACGGCGTCGTCACCGCCTTCGTTCCCGGCGCGAAGGCCGCCGGCTACGACTTCACCTCGGCCCTGCCGGTGCAGATCATGAAGGAGATGGAACCGGCCCTGCGTCCATTGATTGCCGATCGCCCGGCCGCCGAAGGCAAGTGCAAGGCTGGCGCCTGAGGTAGCGCGGCGGGAAAACCGTGGCACTGCCGCCAACTGCGGCCTGCCACGGTCAACCGGAAAAAACGGCCAAAAATGAAATGGCGACTAGTGGCGCCAGGTGATGGCGCCACCCCGACCGTTCACGCGCGCTTTTCCAGCCAACGCAGGACCAGCGAAAACAGGTGATCCGGACTGATCGGCTTGGTGATGAAATCGTTCATGCCGGCCGCCAGACAACGCTCGCGATCTTCAACAAAGGCATTCGCCGTCATGGCCAGAATGGGCAGCGTCGTCCGCTCCGCTATCCGGCGAATGCACTGGGTTGCCTCAAGTCCATCCATGGACGGCATCTGCATGTCCATCAGAACCAGATCGTAAGCCGCGCCCTCGACTTTCTCGACCGCCTGACGACCATCGGCAGCCAGGTCGACGCGCAGGCCGACATCCTCGAGCAGCACCTGGGCGATTTCCTGATTGATCGGCTCATCATCAACGAGCAGGATCCGGCGCCCGGCATACTCTCTACGCAGCGTTGCCTCAGCCGTCTCGGCCGTCCTTGCCTGTACTGTCCCGGCCCCCTGCCCGGCTTTTTTGAGGCGCGCCGAAAACCAGAAGGTGCTGCCCACACCGTCGCAACTCTCGACGCCAACCTCGCCCCCCATCATCTGCGCCAGTTTCTGCGTGATGGCCAGCCCAAGGCCGGTACCACCATAGCGACGGGTGGTCGAATTGTCGGCCTGCTCAAAAGCCGAAAACAATCGGCCAAGGGCTTCCTGCGGAATGCCTATCCCGCTATCGGCCACCTCGAAACGGAGAACGACCGCTTCATCGTCTTCTGCAACAGACCGGGCGCACAGGCTTACCCGACCGGAGTCGGTAAATTTGATGGCGTTGCCGACATAGTTCATCAGGGCCTGACTGAGCCGGGTAGCGTCGCCAAGCAACAGACAATCGGGCAACCGGGCATCAAGAACGAGCGACAAGCCCTTTTCGCCAGCCCGTTCGCGGAAGATCGCCATGATCCCGGCGAGCAAAGCCCCGACATCAAGCTCCTGCTCCTCGAGCGCGAACTTGCCGGCCTCGATCTTGGAAAGCTCCAAAACGGCGTTGATGGTGCTCAGCAGATGCTCGCTTGCCATCTCCAGCTTGCCCAGACGCTGTGACTGTTCGTCGGTCAGGCCATGCCGCCTGATCAAATGCGCCATGCCGGAAATCGCATTGAGCGGCGTCCGGATTTCATGCGACATGTTGGCCAGAAAGGCACTCTTGGCAAGACTGGCCTTTTCCGCCGCATCCTTCGCCTCGGCCAGCTCTGCCGTCCGTTCGCGAACCTCGATTTCCAGCTCGGCATGGTGATTGCGCAGGATGCGCTCGGCCTGGCGTCGTTCGGTCACATCGGTAACAAAGCCGAGAATGCAAGCCTCGCCATTCAGATCCGTAATCTCGGCTGAAATACTGACCTGCCTGCGCTCACCCCCCTTGTGCAGCCAGTTCGTTTCCCAGTCGACCACGCGGCCGTCACGCCGGAGCACGTCAGCCCAAGCCGTTCGGCTTGCCTCATCAGGCCAAAGCCCGATTTCGGTTGAGGTGCGGCCGATCAGATCGGCCGGCGCCCAGCCAAAATCCCGTTCGTAATTGCGATTCACTTCAATGAAACGCCCTTCGGCAGCAGTGGCGATCGAGGCGGCGATCGGACTGGCATTGAAAGCCGTGGCAAAGCGCTGCTGCGAAAGCCTGAGGGCCGTCTCCGCAGCAGCTTCGGTACTTCGCCGCTCGGTAATGTCGTCGCCGGCGCCGAGACCGCCGATGATCCGGCCGTGCTCATCGCGGATCGGACAGGCATGCCAGCCGATCAGGCGGACATCGCCACTGCTGGTCCTGACGGGATACTCAAAATAATCGGTTCGACTTTCGGCCAATACCACTGCATCGTAGATCGCGGCCCGCCGGCGTTCCGGATTCGCGCTGGGCATCAGACAGGTTTCAAACCAGTCCAGGCCAACCAGCTCCTGCGACAGATAGCCAAGCACCTCGCCGGCTTTCCGGTTGATCGACATGACCCGCCCTTCGAGATCCAGGGCAACGATCAGTGTCTCGACCGTATCGAGCACGTTCTGGCTGTAATCCCTTTCCCGACGCAACAGTTCTTCCTGGTGCAACTCGTCGGTAATGTCGAGGCTGAGTCCGACCAGCGCCACAGGCGCCCCCGATTCATCCCGCTTGACGGCCTTGATCACGCGCAAGTCATGGATCTTGCCATCGACAAAAGGAAGTCGCTGATGCGTCACGCTGACCCCCGGATTGGCCAGCGCCTTGACATCGGAGATCAGGCATTGCTGACGAAACGCCTCGGGAATCAGCTCGCCATAGTGGTCAACGGCAAGGAAAGCCGCTTCGGAAATACCGGTGGCCTGACAGAATGCCCGGTTAACGAAGCTCATCCGGCCTTTGCCGTTCTGAAGCCAGATACCGATCGGCGCGTAGTCGAGGATCAGTTGCAGACTCTCGCGTTGGCGCTGCAGCGCCTGCTCGGCGATAATTTTATCGGTCACATCACGGGCCACGCCGAACAACCCGACAATCTCGCCCTGCGCGTTGCGTAGCGGATACTTGCGGTTGTCGACCCAGCCCATGTCCCCCTGATTGCTCACATAGGCCTGCACCTCACGGGCGACTTCGGCCCCCGAGAATACCTGCTTCTCCAGCCGGTAATAGATATCGGCGTAGGCCTCCGGGAAGACGTCGTAGTCGGTCTTGCCCAGCAGATCAGTCCAGTGTCCGGTGGAATGCGTTATCGATACCAGCGTCTGGCTGGCACCGGTAAAGACATGGTTTCTATCCTTGAAGTAGATGAAGTCATCCGTGTTCTCCATCATGGCCACGAAATTGGCCATCATCGGCTCATTTCGCTGCCCGTCAAACAGCGTGCGGGCATCTTCAAGATCAAGTTCAGCCTGCAACTGCCCCGACTCCGCAAAGGCCTTGCCGAGCCGCCCGCGAACGCAGATTACGCCACCCGCCGCATGGCGGACTCGCGCATTGAAGGTCTGCTCGCCAACCGGCACAATCTGGCTGAAAACCAGTTCCGCGATGTCTGCATCATCGGCGTGAAACCGCTCTCTCAAGGCGATTTTTCCACTGGTAAACTCTTCTGAAGAAAAGCCAAGCAATGCGAAAACGCCATCACCGACCGACAAGGTTGCAGGCTGTTCACCAAGTCGAAGCTGAAACCTGACGGAGGACATTGAGATGCATCCTTTTGGCTTTTTTCGAATAGCTCAATCTTAGCGATGAATCGCCCTGCCAGCTGAAAAAATGCTGCCGCGATGATGATTGGCAAGGGGCGGACTGTTGAGCGCGCAACATGTTGCAATTCACCAGAATCCGCGACGCCTGACCACAGCAAAATCTTTGCTGCAGCGCAACAAAATGGTAGTCTTGCAGGCATAAGATAATGCCTTCAAGGCAAGGAAAAACAGCATGAGCGAAATCGATCTGAAACGCTTCTTCCTCGAGCAGGTCCGCCTGTTCGAAAACTTCCCGGCCGACAAGGTCGAGGAAATCGTCATCAAGTCCCGTCTGGCGACTTATGAAGGCAACGAAGCCATCCTCGAAACCGGCGACGAAGGCCGTTTCATCGGCGTCATGATCAGCGGCCACGCCGAGATCTCGATGACCGACAACACCGGTACCCGCGCCGTCATCACCCAGCTTGGCGTCGGTGACGTCTTCGGCGTCATGTCGCTGCTCACCGGCGACCGCATCGTTGCCGACGTCATCGCCGGCAACCGCTGCTTCGTGCTGATGATTCCGCAGGACGTCTTCAACACGCACATCCTGACCAATCCGAAGGCTGTCGGCTACCTGTCGCGCCTGCTCGCCGAGCGCACCCGCGCCATGTCGGTCGATCTGGTCACCGCCCAGACCAATGCCATCGTCCGCTCGCGCGACCCGTATGCGCTGTCGCTGCAGACCAACGAGCCGGGCAAGGTCGTCGTCCTTAACGTCGGCATCAGCCAGATTCATTTCGGCATCTATAACACCGAAGAGAGCGGCGCCGATGTGCACGGCATCATCGACCACGCCGACCAGCAGGTCACCCGGATCACCGTCAAGGTCGGCACTCAGCAAAGGGCCATCGACCACGCCCCGTTCAAGCTTTCCGACCTGTTCAAGGTCATCCAGGAAGCGACAGCCCTGCTCGGCGATGCCTTCACCTTCCACCCGGAAGAGGTCAGCGCCATCGGCCATCGCGTCGTCCATGGCGGCAACAAATTCTCCAGCTCGGTGGTCATCACGCCGGCCGTGATCGCCGATATCGAGGAACTCTCGGTTTTCGCACCGCTGCATAACCCGGTCAATGTCGCCGGCATCCGCGTCGCCCTCAAGCTGTTCCCGAACGTGCCGCAGGTTGCCGTTTTCGACACCGCTTTCCACCAGACGCTGGCGCCCTACGCCTACCTCTACGGCCTGCCCTACGACCTTTACAAGCAGCACGGCATCCGCCGCTATGGCTTCCATGGCACCTCGCACCGCTACGTTTCGCTGAAGTCGGCCGAAGTTCTCAAACGCCCGCTTGGCGAGCTGGAAATCGTCTCCTGCCACCTCGGCATCGGCGCCTCGCTGTGCGCCATCGACCACGGCCGTTCGATCGACACGACCATGGGCATGACGCCCTCGGACGGCCTGATCATGCCGAGCCGTTCGGGCAGCATCGACCCGGCGGTGATGATTCACCTGATGGAAAAACACCACATGTCGCCCGAGCAGCTATCAACGCTGATCAACAGCGAAAGCGGTCTCAAGGGCCTTTCCGGCATTTCCAGCGACATCCACGAGATCGAGGCTGCTGCTGCCGACGGCCACCACCGCGCCCTGCTCGCCCACAAGGCGTACTGCTACCAGGTACGCAAGAACATCGGCGCCTACGTTGCGGCGATGGGCGGTATCGACGTTCTGGCCTTCACCGGCGATGTCGGCGAAACGAGCGCCACGGTGCGCAGCCTGGCTTGCCAGGGACTTGAATTCATGGGCATCAAGCTCGACGAGGAAAAGAACCGCAATCTGGGCAGCGTCGACAATTTCGCCATCATCTCGGCCGACGACTCGCCGGTCACCATACTCGTCGTCGCCAATGACGACGAGCGTCTGGTCGCCTGGGAAACCCTGCGCTCCATCGAGCGCAACGCGCTACTGCTGGCTGCCAAGCCCGAAGAAGCACCGATCCCGGTCGAAATCTCGGCCCACCACGCCCACCTCTCGCAGGCCGATGTCGAGAAACTGTTTGGCCCCGGCCATCAACTGACGCCGATGCATGAACTGTCGCAGCCCGGCCAGTTTGCCTGCGAAGAACAAGTCCATCTCGTCGGCCCCAAGGGGCGGATCGCCAAGGTCCGCGTCCTCGGCCCGACACGCAAGGAAACCCAGGTCGAGATCGCCATGACCGAGCAATTCAAGCTCGGCGTCCAGCCGCCCATCCGCCAGTCCGGCGACCTTGCCGGCACGCCGGGCGTGACACTGGAAGGCCCTTACGGCAGCACAACCATCGAACGCGGTGTCATCTGCGCCCAGCGCCACATCCACATGACGCCGGAAGACGCCATGCGCTTCCATGTCCGCGACAACTACGTCGTCCGCGTCCGCATCGAAGGCGAACGCCAGTTGATCTTCGGCGACGTCGTCGTCCGGGTCAATCCGGCCTTCCGCCTGGCCATGCACATCGACACCGACGAAGGCAACGCCGGCAACATTCAGACCGGGATGCTTGGTTACATCGAGGAAATTCAGAGCCGACATTGATCGGGTGCTGAGGATGATGGCCGGCTTTGTCCGGCCATTTTTTTAAGCGGATTTCCGGGTGATGCTGCTGGGGCGGCTTTAATTAGCTTGGGGTTCCGCCTTGTTGGCGGGCGTACTTTCTTCTTGCTTCGCCAAGAAGAAAGTAGCCAAAGAAGAAGGCGA
>VIKE01000098.1 GCA_008080565.1 Rhodocyclaceae bacterium
ATGCACCTGCTGGGCTTCCGCTTTGCGCCGCGCATCCGCGACCTGGGCGACACCAAGCTGTTCATCCCCAAGGGCGACACTGTCTACGACGCGCTCAAGCCGATGATTAGCAGCGACAGACTGAACATCAAGGCTATTCGCGCCCATTGGGATGAAATTCTACGGCTGGCCACGTCGATCAAGCAGGGCACGGTGACGGCCTCGCTGATGCTCAGGAAGCTTGGCAGCTACCCGCGCCAGAACGGCCTGGCCGTCGCCCTGCGCGAGTTGGGACGCATCGAGCGCACGCTGTTCATCCTGGACTGGCTGCAAAGCGTCGAGCTGCGCCGCCGCGTGCATGCCGGGCTGAACAAAGGCGAGGCGCGCAACGCGCTGGCCCGCGCCGTGTTCTTCAACCGCCTGGGGGAAATCCGCGACCGCAGCTTCGAGCAGCAGCGCTACCGAGCCAGCGGCCTCAACTTGGTCACGGCCGCCATCGTGCTGTGGAACACGGTCTATCTGGAGCGGGCCGCGAACGCCTTACGTGGCCACGCTCAAGCCGTCGATGACGGCCTGTTGCAGTACCTGTCGCCGCTCGGCTGGGAGCACATCAACCTGACCGGCGATTACCTCTGGCGCAGCAGTGCCAAGATCGGCGCGGGAAAATTCAGGCCATTGCGACCGCTGTCCCCGACTTAACCGCAGCACCCACGCTGCTGCTGGATCGGCGGGCATGGCACCGATCCGAACGAACAGAACACGCAGCAATCGCCCGGCTTTGGACGCAGCAGCGTATGGCAGGCCGGGCACTCGTAGTAGAACTGGCAAGCGTCCGTGGGCATGGTTTCCTTTTGTGCGTGGCCGCAGTGCGGACAGGTCAGCACGGATTCGAGGATGACAGTGCTCATCGTGGCGTCACTTCTGCACGGTGGACGGATAGCCTGCGTTCGTCGTGGCCTTGGTCAACGCCTCCGGCTGGGCCTTGTCGGCGTCATAGGTGACGATGGCCGTTTTCCTGTCGAAATCGACCTTGACGGCGCTCACTCCGGGCACTTTCTCCAGCGACTTCTTGACTGTGATCGGGCATAGCTCGCAGGTCATGTTCTGCACGGCCAGCGTGACGGTTTTCGGGGTAGCGGCCAGCACGGTGAGCGGTATGGCTGCCAGCAGAGCAATCAGCAGTTTGCGCATGGGAGTCTCCTTTCAGTAGAACAATGGGGCGAACCACGGCACGGCCAACAGGCCAAGCAGCAGCACGGTGACGATCCAGAACGTCAGGCGCTGCCGCTGGCGTGTGCGCGGATCAGCGCACGGCGTGCCGGGCGTGCAGACCTGCGGCACCAGATAGAGCTTGCGGAAGGCCAGTCCGAGAAACAGCAGCGTCATGCCGATGAAAAAGGGCCGGTACGGCTCCATCGCGGTCAGGCTGCCAACCCATGAGCCACCAATGCCAAGCGCCAGCAGGACAAGCGGCCCGACACAGCACACCGACGCGCCGATGGCGGCCAGTACGCTCGCGATCAACGAGCTTTTTTCAGTGAGTCGTGCCATGTCGTTTTCCTTGAACCTGTTTGCCCAACTGTTACTATAAATCCCGTACTTAAGTACGGAGTCAAGGGGAGTGTGATGGAAACAGTACTGACCATCGGCAAGCTGGCTGACGCTGCCGGTGTGAATATCGAGACGATTCGCTACTACCAGAGGCGCGGCCTGCTGGATGAGCCGCCCAAGCCACTCGGTGGGCATCGGCGCTATGCGCCTGAGCAGGCCAAGCGTGTGCGATTCATCAAGCGGGCACAGGCGCTCGGCTTCACGCTCGATGAGGTGGCCGCACTGCTGACCTTGGATGTGGCGCGCGCCTGCGGCGAGACTCAGGCGCTGGCCGGACGCAAGCTGGGTCTGATCGAGCAGAAGATTGCTGACCTCGCGGCCATGCAGCGGGTGCTGGGGGAACTGGTACAGCAGTGCGACGTGAGGGACGGCCATACGACTTGTCCGATCATCGACGTGCTGGCCAAGGATTGAGCGGGCAGTTGAGGACATGCACGGCCGCTGCAAACCGCTTACCGTGCTTTATTTTCCGAATTCTGAGACGACCCCATGAAGTGCAGAACCAATCCCTTGTGAACTAATGCCTTGCGCGTTGCAGCGTCTTCGCTTCGCGCCACGTCATTTGACGCGCCCTGCGCGGGCGCCAGGTTCTTTCGTGCCATTTGGTGAGTCTAAGCCACTGCCTCTTCGCTGGGCTGCCCGTGTCCGCAGCCGTCTGAGCCCTTGCCTGCGCGCGGAGCTCCCGGGCGATTGCTTTTACTACAAGGGTCCTGTACTATTACTTCCGCGACCCCACTTAACAGGAGACACTGGCAATGAAGACGCTACTTCCGCTACTGATGGTCCTCGCGGTGGGCGTAGCCCACGCACAAGCTGACTTTTCACCTAAGCCAGTCAGAATCATCTCGCCATACCCGCCCGGAGGAGCCGCCGATGCCCTAGCAAGACAGATTGCCGCACCTCTCGGTAAACGTCTCAACCAATCAGTCGTAGTCGAAAACAGACCAGGTGCCGGAGGAACAATTGGTGCAAACGCGTGCAAATCCTCTCCGCCAGACGGGTTCACATACTGCATGTTCCTCACCGACATCGTGGCTCTGAATCCGTACACTTTCAAGCGCTTGGCGTACGATGCCGACCGCGACTTCATCCCAGTGGCGGCGGTTGCAAGTCTTGAGTTGGTCATTGTCGGACCAGCGACAGGGCCGGGAACTCTGAAGGAGGCGCTCGCCTTCGCTAAGGCGAACCCAGGCAAGGTGAACTGGGCAAGCTTCGGCATTGGTACTTCAGCACACCTGCTATTGGAGAGAATCAAGAAGAGTGCTGGCGTCGACATCCAGCACATTCCGTATCAGGGCGGAGGACCCGCTGTCAACGCCCTGCTGTCAAACGAGGTTCAGCTAACAATGCTCGCCGCGGCCCAGGCATTGCCGCACATCCAGTCGGGAAAGATGAAGGCTTTGGCGGCACTGGGAAACAAGCGCCTCGCTACTTTCCCGGAGGTTGCAACTCTATCTGAGCAGGGTATTGACTTCACTTCAACACTCTGGCTGGGGCTGTTCGCACCTGTGGGCTCGTCACCAGGTCACCTAGCAACTGTCAATCGCAACGTCAACGAAATTCTCACTGATTCGGCGTTCGTACAGCAAGTATTGGCTCCTGCCGGCTACCTGCCCATCCCCGGAACTCCTCAATCATTTGCCGAACGCATTAGGCGGGACCAGTCTGAGTGGGGGGGCATCGCGCGCGGCCTGAATCTGGCTCTCGAGTGACGATGTGACATTCATATCAAACAGCCAATGAGTAAGTTCTCCGGAATCAACGAGCCTGAGAAGTGGCTTCTTCCCGCGATGCTTCGGGAACAGGCTGAACAGCAGGCCGACGCCCCATGGCTAGCGGTTGCGGGTGGCCCCACGCTCAGTTTCGGACAGGCCTGGACCGAAGTGCAGCGTGCCGCGACTTGGTTCGAACGTAGCGGGGTCACACCCGGCGAGCATGTCGCGCTCATGCTCCCGAACTCAGTGGACTTCGTCCGGGCATGGCTCGCCCTGGGAACCCTTGGTGCTGTCGCAGTCCTCATCAACACTGAGCTGAAGCGAGACTTTCTACAGCACCAGTTGAAAAACAGTGGGGCGCGTCTTCTTCTATGCCATAGCAGTCTAGTTCAAACTATCGAAGAAGCACTTCCTGGCGCCCCAAATATTGAGATGGTTGTCCTGTGCGACGCGTATTCACCAAGCCATCACCTCTCGAGCTACGTGCAACCCTTCGCGCCTTGGTTCGGAGCCTCAGGATGGCAGTGCTGTCCAGCCGTCGACCGTGACCTCCCTGACTCCCGACAAATCTCTTCTGTCATCTACACATCGGGAACGAGTGGCCCTGCCAAAGGGGTACTCATGCCCCATCGTCACTGCGCGGCGTTCGCAATCAACACCTCTGAGAGCATGGCTTTGACGGGCGAAGACCGGTGCTACATCGTACTGCCGCTCTTCCACGCCCACGGTCTACTGATGCAACTTGGCGCATCACTCGTTCAAGGAATGGCCGCAGTCATGCGCGAACGGTTCTCAGCCTCGGCATGGCTGGAGGACATTCGCCGTTATCGCATCACCGCAACGTCAGTACTCGGTGCGCTTGGCGCCTTCATCGAGGCGCAACCGCAAACACCAAACGATAAAAACCACTCGCTGCGGGTTCTCTTTAATGCCCCCAATGTCTCAGCGATAGACCGCTTGTTCAGAGAACGCTTTGGCGTCCGTGACATAGTCTCTGGCTACGGGATGACGGAGGTGAACATGTGCGCATTGGGGCGTTGTGGCTCACCGCGCCCGGGGGCAGCAGGCTGGATACTGCATGATATGTTCGATGTCGCAGTTGTAGACCCCCTGACGGATTGCGAACTGCCGCATGGGCAGGTGGGTGAGATTGTTGTGCGCCCGAAGATTCCGTTCGTGTTCATGCAAGGCTACCAAGGGATGCCTGAGAGGACGGCCGAAGCAACAAGGAATCTTTGGTTTCATACAGGAGACTCGGGCGTTGCAGACGCGGACGGTCTTCTTACCTTCATTGACCGAATCAAGGACACCATTCGACGCCGAGGAGAGAACATCTCTGCGACCGAAATTGAGCAGGTACTCGCGAAGCTGCCAGGAGTGGCAGAAGTTGCGGCATATGCCGTGCCTAGCCCGATTCCGGGTGGGGAAGATGAGGTGGTGCTCGCGCTCGTTCGCGCTAATGGTCCAGAAGGAGAGACACTGGACAGCAAGGCCGTCTACGATTTCGCAGATAAAAACCTGCCTCGATTCGCAAGACCTCGTTACCTGCGGTTCATTTCGGAACTGCCGAAGACAGCGAACGGAAAGGTTCAGCGCGCAGTCTTGAGAAAGGATGGAACTCGGAGTGCCAATGACCGCGGCGAATTGTCACGAGTCTCTTCAGACTAGAGTTGTTCAATGACTAGCGAGTTCGGCAATCTAGCGGGACGTACGGCTCTAATCACTGGCGGTGGGCGTGGAATCGGGCAGGCGATTGCACTCAAGCTAGGTAGGGCAGGAGCCAAAGTGCTTGTCAACGATTTCGACGCGGAGCCTGCCAAAGCAACAGTCGAAATCATTCGGGAGAGCGGCGGCGAGGCTGACGTCTTCATCGGCGACGTTCGTGAGGACAACTTCGGCGACCGATTCATTCAGCATGCCGTTGCGACGTGTCGCTCTGTTGACATCATCATCAACAACGCGGGATACACGCGAGACGCCGTCATTCAAAAAATGTCAGATGCCGAGTGGCGGGAAATCCTTGATGTTCACCTGACAGCACCTTTCCGCATCTTGCGTGCTGCTCAACCTGTTTTCAAGCAGCAAGCCGCTGCGGATGCGGGCGCGGGACGACGCTTAGTGCGAAAGGTCGTAAATGTTTCCTCGATTTCGGGTTTGTTCGGTATCGCGGGTCAATCGAACTACTCCTCGGCCAAGGCTGGTCTGATTGGGTTGACGCAGGTGCTCGCAAAGGAGTGGGGGCGCTACGGTGTGACGGTCAACTGTGTAGCCTTCGGGTTAATTGGCACTCGGCTGGGGACAATCAAGTCGTCCACTACGAGGGTGCGTATTGGCGGAGAAGACGTGAGCGTCGGGATGAACTCTGACCTGCACAAAGACCTGCAGTCACGGATTCCACTTGGCAGAGTGGGTACCGTTGAGGAAGCAGCAGGAGCAGTCTATCTTTTCTGCACTCCAGAATCGGACTATATTAGTGGGCAGACAGTACTGTGCAGTGGCGGTCTTACGTCGATTTAGCATCGGTCTTAGGAGTATCGCTATCTCTGAGGCGGTTGCCGTAGTCGCGCGCTCACTGCGCGCTGCCACCACAGAAGCGCGAAGGTCCCAAAGGGCACCAGTGCGCAGAATACAGCCAGCAATGGCCACCAGTTTCCTCGGTGGTTCACCAACAAGTCGTCGGTGACCGCCCAGACATAGGCCAAGAAGCAGACACCGTGAACGAGGCCGGCTGTGCTGGACACGCTTGCCATTCCCATCAAGTGTTTTAGGGGCACGGCCACCAGCATCAAGAACAACAGGGACGAGCCCTCCAGCAGCGCTGCGAACCTGAAAGAACGAGTGAACGGCATCATCTCAAGCGCCCGAGGTCAAAAACTCGGTTTGAAGACCGCCAAGCCGATGACCACGGCAGGCAAAAGCAAGGCAAAGACCAGGTAGTTCGCACTTTGCGCAGGCGCCACGTTAGCACCGCGGCGAAGGTCGTTGATTCGCTTGACGAGCATGCCGTGGACAGCGCACAGGGCGAGAACGAGCAGCAGCTTCACGTGCAGCCAGGAAGCGTCAGCCATCAAGGCCCGCCCCGTAATTGATGCCACCGCAGTTCCCAGCGCAAGGGTGATAAACAGGGCCGGATTCACTACGAAGCGCATGACCCGCAGAGCGGCGGATTGCGCCTCCATGGTGGGGAGCCGCCCGCCGGGCGCCACCAGCATCACGACTGCGATTGTTCCGCCCACCCAGGCTGCCATTGCCAGGATGTGGCCGCTTTTGAGAAGGGGGTAGAGAAAGGTCCAGCTGTTCATGCAATCTAGCTTTCGTCACTTTCAGCATCAGGCCGCTGCAGTTCAGCGATGAGCGCACCGAGAGCGGTCATGACAACCTTCTTATCGGCACCAAGAGCTGCGTCCATTCGCTCCAAGAAAGGCCAAAGGACCGCTTGCGCAGCCGAGAGGGTGGCACAGCCCTTCTTGGGGTCGCCTCAGAAAACGGAAAATAAAGCACGCTAAGCCCTTACTTACCCAGATGTTTGACTGTTCGTGGCACTTTCACCATGGCAATTGCAATTGCCCAACCCTTGCAAAATGCCGCACGCCTCTACAGATCGAGAGCCAGAACACTTCTCGCGCAAATCAACCAAGTGCCGTTTTAACTGCAACAGCGCGGACACACGCATTTCCACCTGTTGAATATGGGCCTCCAGCAGCGTGTTGACCTCCCCACAGTCCTGCATCGGGTTGTCTCGCAGACCCAGCAATGCGCGAATCTCGCTCGACATGACGCTGAGCGAAATCAGGATACTGCTGGGCCTACGAGATAACCCTGCTCAGGACTGCGGCGACGTCAATGCACTACTGGATGCGCATATTCGTCAGACCGAAGATCGCGTCGAAGCGCTGTTGCAATTGAAGCGGCACTTGCTCTCGCTGCGTGAAAAATGCTCGGGCGCTCGACGAATAGAGGCATGTGGCATCTTGCAAGGTTTATCAGATTGCAATCATCCGGGATGCAACGCATAGCATGAAGTGTTTCGCACGCCGACATTAGCCTGCGATTTTGGGTTCGTGAGCGGCCTGCCTAATTGGCATCGGAGAAGGTCGTGCGGCTGACTTCTGATATTCCGTGCAGTCGTCTTCTGAAAATGACACCTGGCGTCAGATCATCCGGTGAGGAAACGTCAGAATAGAGCCACCTTGCGGATTGTTTGACACAGGCCGTCAAAGGTCATAGATTTCTTCCTGACACATTTCCCTCAGGAGGATACCTTGCACGGTCAGCGCATCGGTTACGTCCGCGTCAGCAGCTTCGACCAGAACCCGGAGCGGCAACTGGAACAGGTTCCGGTGGACAAGTTGTTCACCGACAAGGCGTCGGGCAAGGACACACGGCGGCCCGAACTGGAACGGCTGCTGGCCTTCGTGCGCGAAGGAGACACGGTGGTGGTGCACAGCATGGATCGTCTGGCGCGCAACCTCGACGACCTGCGCCGCCTGGTGCAGAGCCTCACCCATCGCGGCGTGCGCATCGAATTCGTGAAGGAGCATTTAACCTTCACCGGCGAGGACTCACCGATGGCGAACCTGATGCTCTCGGTGATGGGCGCGTTCGCCGAGTTCGAGCGCGCCTTGATCCGCGAGCGTCAGCGCGAGGGTATTGCGCTTGCCAAGCAACGCGGTGCTTACCGTGGCAGGAAGAAATCCCTGCCGTCTGAGCGTATTGCCGAACTGCGCCAACGTGTCGAGGCTGGCGAACAAAAGACCAAGCTGGCACGTGAATTCGGAATCAGTCGCGAAACCCTGTATCAATACTTGAGAACGAATCAGTAAATATGCCACGTCGTTCAATCCTGTCCGCCGCCGAGCGGGAAAGCCTGCTGGTGTTGCCGGACTCCAAGGACGACCTGATTCGACATTACACATTAAGCGATACCGACCTCTCGATTATCCGACAGCGGCGCGGGCCAGCCAATCGGCTGGGCTTCGCGGTGCAGCTTTGCTACCTACGCTTTCCGGGCGTCATACTGGGCGTCGATGAGCCGCCGTTTCCGCCTTTGCTGAAACTGGTCGCTGACCAGCTCAAGGTTGGCGTCGAACGCTGGGGCGAGTATGGCCAGCGGGAACAGACCCGGCGCGAGCACCTGGTCGAACTGCAAACGGTGTTCGGCTTCCAGCCCTTCACGATGAGCCACTACCGGCAGGCCGTCCAGTGGCTGACCGAGCTGGCCATGCAAACCGACAAGGGCGTCGTGCTGGCCAGCGCCTTGGTCGATCATCTGCGGCGGCAGTCGGTCATTCTGCCTGCCATCAACGCCGTCGAACGAGCGACCGCCGAAGCGATTACCCGCGCCAACCGGCGCATCTACGATGCCCTGGCCGAACCGCTGTCGGACGCGCATCGCCGCCGCCTCGACGCGATCTGCTCAAGCGCCGGGACAACGGCAAAACGACCTGGCTGGCCTGGCTGCGCCAGTCGCCCGTCAAACCGAACTCGCGGCACATGCTGGAACACATCGAACGCCTCAAGGCGTGGCAGGCGCTCGACCTGCCTTCCGGCATCGAGCGGTCGGTTCACCAGAACCGGCTGCTCAAGATTGCCCGCGAGGGCGGCCAGATGACGCCCGCCGACCTGGCCAAGTTCGAGGCGCCGCGCCGCTACGCGACCCTGGTCGCGCTTGCCATCGAGGGTATGGCCACCGTCACCGACGACGAAATCATTGACCTGCACGACCCGAAATACGGCAGCAGTCCTGGGCGGACTTTCTATACCCACATCTCCGACCAGTACGCGCCATTCCACACCAAAGTGGTCAATGTCGGCGTGCGCGACTCGACCTATGTGCTCGACGGCTTGCTGTACCACGAGTCCGACCTGCGCATCGAGGAGCACTACACCGATACGGCAGGATTCACCGATCATGTATTTGGCCTGATGCACCTGCTGGGCTTCCGCTTTGCGCCGCGCATCCGCGACCTGGGCGACACCAAGCT
>VIKE01000099.1 GCA_008080565.1 Rhodocyclaceae bacterium
CGTTCGCTAGACGTTCTTCGAGTTTGAACTGCTCTCGGAGTTCGCGTAGTGCGATACGCCGTTGCCACTCTTTCTCGGCGAGGATGTGTTTGTCGGTTCCGGGTTTCCACCCGGATTGCCAGGTAGCCAACTCAGCGTCTGGCATTCGCGCAAGCTCACTCAGTGAGGCGCCTACGAAACCCTCGGCAAACGCGGCGTCTTCTGTCTGGTTAGGATCGTGCTCAGTCATCGAGACCCCCAACTAGTAGTAGACGACAAAACTGTCGCCCAATCCGGAAACTTGTCCAATCAGCTGGCGGACAGGGTAGCTACGAATGATTATGCAGGAACAGCTTTGAGTAGTTGCTCGCATATTTCCGGGAATTTTCAGGAGACAAACCGGACAGTATGAATATTTGGCCAAAATTGCAAATGGCATTTAGCGCACAGCTTTTGGTATCGCTTTTGCCGGTTGGCCGAATTTCAATTGTGGCCGTTTTTTCCGGTTGACCGTGGAATTGCTCAGCCCGCACCACCAGCATCGCCCAGCCGACTTTCCAGTTGTTCGTACTCCGAAATAACCTGGGCGCCAAGCAGCAGCAAAGTCGCCGCCAGTTCGATGCTGAACAGGACGACGACGGCGGTGGTCAGCGAGCCGTAGACGACGCTGGCGCTCGACAGGGTGGCGAAGTACCAGACGAGCACGTGGCGGACGATTTCCCAGATCACGGTGATGACCGCCGCGCCGAGCAGGGCGTGGCGGATGCGCGTGCGGCCGCCGGGCAGGACGACGTAGAAAAGGGTCAGGATGAGGATTTCACCAGCCAGCCCCATGCCGTAGAAAGCCGGACCGGAGAGTCGGCGCAGTGACCATTCGGCGCCAAAAAGGGTGATGCTTTCCTGCGACAGGGTATGGATGGTGACCGACAGCACGGTAATGCCGAACAGGGCGACGCCGGCGAGCAGGAGCAGGCTGTAGGGGAGCAGCGCGGCGACCAGGGCGTGGCGTTTTTCCGTGATGTGGCGGTGGGCAAAAATTTGCGCCATGGCTTTTTGCAGGATGGAAAAGGTCAGCGAGCTGAAGAACACCAGGGTGCCGAGCAGGACGACGCCGATCGACACGCCGTGGCCGATGAAGCCCGAGACATCGGCGAGCACGGCGGCCGACTGGCTGGGCACCAGCCATTCGAGGTAACGCTGCAGGGTGGCGAGCAGTTCGGCCTGATCGACCCAGTGCGACAGGCCGAGGACGAGCAGGATGATCATCGGCAGCAGCGAGAGCAGCGCGTAGTAGGCCACCGCGCCAGCCAGCAACAATCCCTGGTTTTTGCCGAAGCTGCGCAGCACGGCGAGGGTGAAGTCGAGGGGATGGAAGATCAGTTGCTGATCGGTTTTGGAGATGATGGACATGGGCGCTTGAGGGAGATGCGGAGAGTGCCTTCGACTGATGACAGCTAGTTATAACCTGAGCGGATGGCGCTGACTGTAACAATTTTCGATTTGCCGGCGGTTGGCCTCCCGCCGGTCAAAACCTCGGTCCGTTCACTTTCTCCTTGAAAAAACCCCTGCCGTTACTGGTAGCCCCCTCAATATCTTCTTGCCATCCGTGAAATTCGCCACGGCCATCCCGCTCGCCTGCACGCAAAATCAGCTCTCTAAAAATACTCAGGGGAACCAATAATGGCTTTCAATAAAGTAGCGCTGGCAGCATTTATCTGCATGGGAATATCTGCGGGGGGTGCTCAAGCATCGGTGGTTCTGGCGGGAAATGCCACATCCAACATTGCAACATCACTCAATGCGCTTGGCGTCACCTTCACCAACATTGGCACAACCATGCCAACCAGCCTCGGTGCTGGGACAACCCTAATCCTTTCCTACGACGGGGGCTACGGTCCCTACCAGAATTACACCAGCGCACTGAATACCGGCGCGGACGTCATTGTATTCGGCGGCTCCTGCGATGGCGGCGGCTGGTCATCATGGACGGGGCTGTACATCAACAACTCTGGCGGTTGCTGGCATACCGACGGGGCTAACGGCTCATGGAATACCGTAGCGAACAATGCGGCCACGCAGTTCCTGCCCTCGTACTACAACCCAATCAACAACAGTCTCACTTACCATGTCGAGCACCTGTTTGCGACTCCGGATACGGTGCTTCTGGGGGCTAATAGCGAGGGCAATGCCATTGCTGCATTCCGAACCTACGCCAATGGTGGCTCCTTCAATTACCTGGCAATGGATCCGGGTCCTTATGGAACCGCTGAAGACATTAACAATTTCACTGTTAAATACCTTCAAGGAGCCATGCTGGCTGCGCAAAACGGTTTGAGCAACCAAGTGCCCGAACCCGGCAGCCTTGCCCTTATGGGCCTTGGCCTGATCGGCCTGATGGGATATCGCCGCAAGAACAAACCAAACTGACCGGACACAACTCGGTTGGCAAGAGGGGGCTTCGGCTCCCTTTTTTATTTATGAGCGGCAAATCACGAGCCTGCAATCTGCTTGAAGCGCTCGTCACTTTTGGAATCCCGGGCCGTTCTTGGCGAAGATTGCCAATGGGTGATGCGCGCCTTCCCTGGTCTGAGGGCACGAGAAGGGATGCTCAAATCCGGAGATATCCCGTAACAGGCATCAGGCAGCGCAAACCGCTACACTTCGCGCTCCCGGCTCATTTCAATCAATCATGGAAAACCTGCTTTACTGGATCGGCCTTGCCGCCGTCGCGGTCAGCGCGCTGACCGGCGTGCTCGACGCCGGGCGCAAGCGCATGGATCTGGTTGGCGTCGCCATGGTTGGCATGGCGACGGCGCTCGGTGGCGGCACGGTGCGCGACGTGCTGCTCGACCGGCCGGTGTTCTGGATCAGCGACCAGACTTACCTGCTCGTCGCTTTCGGCACCACGGTGCTCGTTTTCTTCGTGGTGCGCGGGCTGAAGTTGCCGCAACGCCTGTTCCTGATTCCCGATGCCATCGGGCTGGCGCTGTTTGCCATTACCGGCACCCAGGTTGCGCTCGATCTCAACGCGCCCTGGCTGGTCGCCAGCCTGCTCGGCGTGACGACGGGCGTCGTCGGTGGCGTGCTGCGCGACGTGTTGTGCAACGAAGTGCCGCTTATCTTCGTGCCGGGTGAACCCTATGCCTCGGCCGCCTGGGCCGGGGCGCTAACGCTGATCGGCCTGCAGGCTCTTGGCGTGTCGCCGGTCATCGCTGCCTGGAGCGGCATGGCGGTGGTGCTCGCCCTGCGTTTGATCGGCGTCGTCTTCGCCATCCGCCTGCCGACTTATTCGGAGCGGGAATAGGCGGGGGACGGCGATCTGGCTCCTCCCCCTTAAAAGGGGAGGGAGTTGAAGCGGGCCGCTAACTGTCGAGCGACTTGATCAGATCGAAAAGCCGCTGGTAAAAATCGTGGGCGATCACGGTTTCCTCGCCGACCTTGACCAGGGTGTCCTTGTCGATGGCCCACGGCAGGGAGACCGAGCCGAGCGCTGAAACGCTGACGCCGGCGCTGCTGCCCTTCGATTTCATCTCGTATTGGGTTTCCAGGGCGCTGGCGTAGATGACTGCGCCGAGGCTGCTTGGCAGGCAGACGAGGGTGATGCTGAGCCGGTTTGCCTCGTCGGGCCGCGGCCGGAAAAACTTTTCGCCGCGAACGCTTTGCGGTTTTTCTTCGTCGATCTGATAACCCTGGCTGAGCAGGGCGCGCTTGCCGATTTCGCAGGCGGCTTCAGCATCCCGACTGCTGTAGTACTGGAACGGCGTCTCGCTGGAGAAGGCTTCGGACTGGTAGGAACGTGGCGCTTTGGTCGCCAGGCAGCCGCTCAGGCTCAGGCTGGCGAGGATGGCCAGCGCGAGGGAACGGCACAGCGAGAGCAACGGTGATTTCATGGCTGCGTATTTTAAGGAGTTTGTGGGTCAGCCGTATGGCAAGCGCGATGGAATGGTTTTGGCCGCTCGCCAAGCCATTTCATTTTTGGCCGTTTTTTCGGGTTGACCGTGGCAACCTCCCTAGCGACTGCCCTTCCAGTTCGCCACGCAGTTCTGGCGGAAATACTGCAAGGCGCGATCCATGTGGCTGTCCGGCATTTGCGGGTCGTTGTCGGCGAGATGGATTTCGGCGTCCGGCTGCAAATCCTGCGTCCACATCAGCTTGAGGTCTTCGCGCTGCTCGAACGGGGCGTGTTCTTCGATAAAGGCGAGCACCGCCTTGCTGTCGAAACCTTGGGTGCGGAAGGCGGCGATGATGCTCTTCGCGTCCTTGAGCAGGGCGGCGGCCTTCGGCGGATGGCCGGTAGCGACACTGAGAAAGATGGTCGCCAGCACGGCCGGGTCGTCGGCGTTGCCCTTGGTGATGCGCACCCATTCCTTGGCGACGAGTCGGTCGTAGGCAACGACGTCTTCTTCCGGCAGGTCGCGGACAAAAAAGGCACCCTGGGCTTCGGCGTGGAGGATTTCGTCGGGTGATTTTTCCGGTGACTTGAGGCGCGGCAGGGCGTCATCGATGAAGCCCTGCATGGCCTGCCGGGTCATTTCCTGGAAGGCCGTCGGCGCTTCGCGCAGAAAGGCATCGACGATAGCCGGCTTGTGCTTGAAAGTCTTCTTGCGCAGCGCCTCGATGAGATTGACGAACTCGCGCTTCGACGGCATTTCCAGTGTTTTGGCGCCGACGTAAAGAAGCAGCATGGCCGAGCGGATGACTTCCTCGGCGCTGTAGTCTTCGCATTCTTCCGGCCGGGTGTTTAACTGCCGGGCCAGCCAGCGGGCGAAGTCGATGCGCATCTGGTTGGCCTGGCACTGCGCGACCTGCGCCCGATAGCTGGCGACGCTGAGCGGGAAGGCAAAGCTGCGCTCGTTGACGAAGATTTTCTGCCCCTGCGCGTCCACCTTGCGCGCGTGCAGGCTGGTTTCGCCGGGCATGGCGTGCAGGCGCTTGAGCATCTCGGAGCCGCCACGCGAATGGGAGAGCAGCGTGTTGTCGCGCAAGGACATGGCGGCGGCTCGCAGGTCGCCGTTCGAGAAGTCTTCGAGATAGAGGCTGATCAGGTTGGCCATGCGCGTCACGGCACTTTCGAGATCGGTACGCAGGTAGGCGGTGCCGAAATGGTCGGCAATCTGGACGATGCCCTTGGGCGCATCGGCTTCGATGCGGGCCATGTTTTCACGCGTCAGAATGCCGTGCTCAAGCCCGAAGCGAACGGCTTTCTCGAAAAACGGGCGATCATCGACGACCGCAATGGATTTGTTCATTGCCGACATCCTTAGAGCGCCGATTCCTCGTCATCGACCGCCGCGGCCGGGGCCGATTTCGGCTTGCTGTCCTCGGCTTCGCCTCCCTCCAGCATTTCGACGCGGTGCTGCAGGCGGTCGCGCAGGGTGATGACGATCTGCTCGAAAATGTCCGACAGTTCGTAGCGCAGTACCCAGGCGGTTTCCTGCCAATCGTGGTCGGCGATTTGCGAACGCGGCACCTTGGGGCGCGAACCGGCGATGGAATTGCCTTCGTGCAGGGCTTCGTCAAGCTCTTCGATCTTTTCGTTGAGCCACGAGATCGACTTCGATTCATGCGCATGCTCGGCGTCGAAGTCTTCCGAGAAGACGCCGGACATGGCGAAGGCGAGCAGTTCGTCGTCGCGCTCGGCGAAATAATTGGCCAGCACTTCGTAGCCGCCTTCGATCTCGCCGATCGCCTCGAGGTACTCGGCGGCCATCTCTTCATCGCGGTAAAGCACGGCGTTCATCATGCCGTGCAGGGCGGCGTGGGTCTGGTCGCGGTAGCGCGTTTCAAGGATGACAGCGCGGGCGAACTGCTCGGGCGTGACGAGCATATTGACGACCGACTGCTTCGAACCATCGAAGCCGCGCATGACGGCCAGCAAATCCTTCGGCGCGATATCGTTCATGACCTCGACCAGGGCGTCGTCGCCCTCGCTGTCGGCAATGTTGGCCAGCGCCGTTTCGGCGCCCTTGAGGTCGCCGGCCAGGATGAGCTGGGATGTCTTGAGTACAACGGGATGCGTCATGTCTTGCCTTATCAGATAGATCGAATTTTGCGAGCGTGGATCAGGACCTGATCGAATCGAAGCCCTGCTCGCCCAGCCAGTCATCGCCGGCTTCGGCCAAGTCGCGCTCGCCGTCATCGTCGTCGCGACCGTCATCGTCGTCGTTGCGCTCGCTGTCCTCATCTTCGTCATCTTCGGCCGCAGCCGGCAGTGCGCTGTGGTCGAATTTGCGGATGAATTCCAGGCTGGCCGCCGTCACCATGAACTCCTCGCCGGCCCGCTCGGCCAGCACGGCGGCGAGATACGGAGCGGCCCAGTCGGCCACCGTGACGAGCGGGGAAACATGATCCCAGGCGGGGAAGTCGCCGTCATCCGGCTCGCAGTCGACCACCGCCGCCATCGCTTTCGGATTGGCAAAGGAAAACGCGTCGTAGAACACCGGCACGACCATCTCCGGGGCGAATTCGATCATCGGCAGGATGGACGCCAGTTCCTGACGCTTTTCCTTGAGCCGGGCCTTGAGCGCCGACTTGCCCTCCGAGTCGTTGAGCAGGTCCTGGATTTCAGCGTCGTACGAAGACGACAATTCGGCAAAGTAATAAGATTTTTTCACTGCTGCATTTTTCCTAAATAGCTGGACCAGATTTCGCGCGCTACGGCCAGGGGGTCATCGATCAGGCTGGAGCGTCGCGTCTCGTCATAAACCTTGCGGCGATCGACATCCGCCAGCACCTCGTACGCCTCCTGCACCTCGCGGAACTTGGCCGCCGCATCGGGCGCCGGGTTGCGGTCAGGGTGAAACTGCGCCGCCTTCTTGCGGTAGGCCGTCTTGATCAGCTCGGTGGTCGCATCGGGCGAGACGCCAAGCAATCCGTAATAGTCTTTCATAGTCCCTTTGTCAGTGGTCAGGCCGGCACGTTCGCGCCCTGGTCAGCCCGCCATTTTACGCCACTCAGCCCGTGGCCCCGCTTTCCCTTCATCTGCCACGGTCAACGCCGATTTTTGCCTGAAAACCGATTTGCCGATGCCACACCAAAAGATCACAAATAGCTTAAGTGTCCAATAAAAACACGTGACTATTATTTATCAATAGCCGCGCCTAGCATTCAGTCCATAGTTTTTCCCCGACGAACAATCAAGGAGACAAGACGATGGACCAGTCAAACCGCTACGCCGACCTCAGCCTCAGGGAAGAAGACCTGATCGCCGGCGGCCGCCACATCCTGGTGGCCTACAAGATGAAACCGAAGGCTGGCCACGGCTATCTCGAAGCGGCAGCCCACTTCGCCGCCGAGTCATCGACCGGCACCAACGTCGAGGTGTGCACCACCGACGAATTCACCAAGGGCGTCGATGCGCTGGTCTATCTCGGCAACAATCAGGGCATGGGCGACATCGAGCACGCCAAGATGTACGACTTCTACATGCCGCGCCGGGCCATTGAACTGTTCGACGGCCCGGCCAAGGACATTTCCGACATGTGGCGCATCCTCGGCCGGCCGATCAAGGATGGCGGCTACATTGCCGGCACCATCATCAAGCCCAAGCTCGGCCTGCGCCCCGAACCCTTCGCCCACGCCGCCTACCAGTTCTGGCTCGGTGGCGACTTCATCAAGAACGATGAACCGCAGGGCAACCAGGTTTTCGCGCCGATGAAAAAGGTCATGCCCCTGGTCTATGACGCGATGAAGCGCGCCATGGACGAAACCGGTGAGGCAAAGATATTCTCGGCCAACATCACCGCCGACGACCATTACGAAATGGTCGCCCGTGGCGAATACGTCCTCGAAACCTTCGGGCCGGACGCCGACAAGGTGGCCTTCCTGGTCGACGGCTACGTCGGCGGTCCGGGCATGATCACCACCGCCCGCCGCCAGTTCCCCGGCCAGTATCTGCACTACCACCGCGCCGGCCATGGCGCCGTCACCTCGCCCTCGGCCAAGCGCGGCTACACCGCCTACGTGCTGGCCAAGATGTCGCGCCTGCAAGGCGCTTCCGGCATCCACGTCGGCACCATGGGCTACGGCAAGATGGAAGGCGACAAGGACGACCGCGCCATCGCCTACATCATCGAGCGCGACAGCTACACCGGCCCGGCCTACCATCAGGAGTGGTACGGCATGAAGCCGACGACGCCGATCATTTCCGGCGGCATGAACGCCCTGCGCCTGCCCGGCTTCTTCGAGAACCTCGGTCACGGCAACGTGATCAACACGGCCGGTGGCGGCGCCTACGGCCACATTGACAGCCCGGCCGCCGGCGCCAAGTCGCTGCGTCAGGCCTACGAGTGCTGGAAGGCCAAAGCCGACCCGATCGAATGGGCCAAGGAGCATCCGGAATTCGCCCGCGCCTTCGTTTCCTTCCCCAAGGACGCCGACCAGATCTATCCGGGCTGGCGCGAAAAGCTCGGCGTGCATAAGTAATTGCCCCGGCCAACCCCGCTGCGGCGGGGTTTTTCATCTCAGCCTGCGAGAACGAACATGAACCAAGCCGACGCCTACAAGCTGCACCGCGAACCCTTCTACCAGCCGCAGGGCAACGAAGTGGCGCTCTATGCCGCCGCCTACGCCGCCCGCCTGCCGGTCATGCTCAAGGGGCCGACCGGCTGCGGCAAATCGCGGCTCGTCGAATACATGGCCTGGAAACTCGGCAAGCCCCTGATCAGCGTCGCCTGCAACGAAGACATGACAGCCGCCGACCTGGTTGGCCGCTACCTGCTCGACGCCAACGGCACGCGCTGGCAGGACGGCCCGCTGACTCTGGCCGCGCGCATCGGCGCCATCTGCTACCTCGACGAAATCGTCGAGGCGCGTCAGGACACGCTGGTCGTCATCCACCCGCTGACCGACCACCGCCGTACCCTGCCACTCGACAAGAAGGGCGAACTGGTCGAAGCGCATCCCGACTTCCAGCTGGTCATTTCCTACAACCCCGGCTACCAGAGCCTGATGAAGGATCTCAAGCAATCGACCAAGCAGCGTTTCACCGCCTTCCAGTTCGATTACCCGCCGGCCGACCTTGAAGCGACCATCGTCGCCAGCGAAGCCACGGTCAACCCGGAAATTGCCCAAAAATTGATATTGGTTGCCCAGGCTGGCCGGCGCCTGAAAGGCCACGGTCTGGACGAAGGCATCTCGACCCGCCTGATCGTCTACGCCGCCCAGCTGATCAATCAGGGCGTCGCACCAGCCGATGCCTGCAAGATGGCCATGGTCCGCCCGATCACCGATGACGCCGACGTGATTGCCACACTCGATCACGCCATCGCTGCCATTTTCGGCTAGCCGGCGATGGCCGTTCCCGGCATCCGCAGCGTCGCCGATGCCCGGCAACGCCTGATGGCCAACCCGGAATCGCAGGCGGCGTGGGCCGTCCTCGACTCCGGCTTCGCTGCCGCCGCCGATGTCTTTGACGAATGCTGGCTGGCGGCCAAACGCGTCATCGCCGCCGACGAGTTACCGGCCTTTCTCGAAGCGGCCCGGGTCATCGGCAAACTCGGGCGCGGCGCCGAACCCCTGCTCGCCTTTCTCGAACACTGGCCGCGCGTCGTCGACGCCACGCGCCTGCCCCAATCGGCCACGCTGCCAGCCGTCATGGCCGCCATCCGCAGCCTGCAGAAATCGCCCAACGGCCCGGCCGTCACGCCGCTGCTGCAAACGCTGGGCGCCGTTGCCGAACGCCTGCGCACGGCCGAAGCCCTGCAGCATTACCTGACGCTGAGCCTCGACCTGGCCGCCCGCACTTCGGGCTCCATCCACGGCCACCACGTCACCGAACCCAGCCCGTCGCTGCCGGTCTTTTTCGCCCAGGCCCCGCGTCTGCTCGGCGTTGTTTCACTGGCCGGCCTCAAGCGCTGGATCGACGACGGCATCCGCCTGAACGGCGACCATCCGGACAAGCAGCGCGCCTATTTCAACCTCGAATCACCGGAAAGCCGCGCCATCCTGCAGCGCGAACGCGAAGGCACGCTGTTCGTCGATGTCGAACGCCAGCTGGCCCTGACCCTGCAGGCCCTGTGGCAGGATGACAGCGCCCTGGCCCCCTGCCCGACCATTTTCAGCGAGCGGCCGGTTCTCCCCTACCTCGCCGCCGACGGCCTGCGCCTGCCCGATGCGCTGGCCGACAAAGGCGATCATTCGGGCCTGGCCCGCTATCGCGCCATGCTCGCCCACCTGGCCGGCCATCGCTGCTGGAGCATGCCGCTGATCGCCGACAACTGGAGCCCGATGCAACGCATGGCCGTTGAAACGCTGGAGGATGCACGGATCGACGCGCTGATCATGCGCCGCTTCCCGGGGCTGGCGCCGCTGCTCCTCGCCCTGCACCCGCAGCCGGCCGAAAACGCCTGCGACCCGGCCAGCGAAAACTGCCTGCGCCATCGCCTGATCTGCCTGTCGCGCGCCTGCCTCGATGCCGCCCACGGCTATCAAAACCCGCTGCTCGTCGAATTCGCCGGCCGCTTCCGCGCCCTGCTCGCTGAGGGTGCGGCCTCGACCCGTGCCATGGCCGATCTGGCCCTGAGCTACGTCTCGCGCAGCCGGCAGGCCAGCGACCAGTTCGCCAAGGTGCATTTCGCCGACACCGAAGTCGATTACCGCGACGACAACCGCCACTTGTGGACCTTCATCGAGGCCGGCGACGAGGAGGACAGTTTTTCGCCGCCGCCAGCCCAGGCCAGCGACGAAGCCAGCGGCCTGCCGCCGCGCTACTACCCGGAGTGGGACGACATCACCGGCGACTTCCGGCCCGACTGGTGCGCTGTTTATGAAGCCCTGCACCCGGCCGGCAACCCGGCCGACATCGACCGCCTGCTGGAAAAACATGCCGTCCTCGCCCGCCAGCTCAAGCGCCTGCTTGATCTGCTCAAGCCACAGGACCGCGTCCGCCTGCGTTTCCAGGAAGACGGCAGCGAACTTGATCTCGATGTTGCGGTACGCGCCCTGGTCGACCTCAAAAGCGGCCATCAGCCGGAATCGCGCATCAATGTCAGCCACCGTACCGCTGGCCGCGACATCAGCGTTCTGCTGCTCATCGACCTGTCGCAGTCGCTCAACGCGACGCTGCCCGGCAGTACGCAAAGCATCCTCGACACGGCCCGTGAAGCCGTCGCCCTGCTCGCCTGGGCCATAGCCCAACTGGGCGACGCCTGCGCCATTGCCGGCTTTCATTCCAACACCCGGCACGAGGTGCGCTATCACCACATCAAGGGCTTTTCCGAACCCTGGGACGATGCCGTCAAGGGACGGCTGGCTGCCGTCGAAGCCGGCTGGTCCACGCGCATGGGCGCCGCCATCCGCCATGCCGGCCACCTGCTGTCGACGCGGCGCAGCGAAAAACGCATCCTCCTCATCCTGACCGACGGCGAACCGGCCGACATTGATGTCAGCGAACCGCAGCACCTGATCGCCGATGGCAAAAAGGCCGTCGAATCGCTGTCGACCGCAGGCATCAGCACCTTCTGCCTGAGCCTCGACCCGCAGGCCGACAGCTATGTCGGCGAGATCTTCGGCCAGCGCTGGCGCGTGCTCGACCAGATCGAACGCCTGCCGGAAACCCTGCCCATGGTTTACCTGAACCTGACACGCTGATTGACGCCCGGAAAAAGCCCCCCTACATTAAGGAATCCATGAACCTTTCTCTCGCACCATTCAGCCACCAATGAACTTCGTTCGCACCCTGACCCTGCGCCAGCTGCAGATTTTCGTCGTCGCCGCCCGCCACCTGAGCTACGCCCGCGCCGCCGAGGAACTCCACCTGACGCCGCCGGCCGTCTCGATGCAGCTCAAGCAGCTCGAAGACAACGTCGGCCTGCCGCTGTTCGAGCGCATGGGCCGCGGCGTCGCCCTGACTGATGCCGGCGACCTGCTCATGCACCACGCCCTGCGCGTGCTCGGCGAGATCAAGGACGCCGAGGCCAACCTGCAAGGGCTGCTTGGCGCCGAGGCCGGCCAGTTGTCGGTCGGACTGGTCAGCACAGCCAAATACTTCATGCCCCGCCTGCTCGCCCAGTTTTCGCAGGCGCATCCCGGCATCGAGGTGCAATTCTCGGTCGGCAATCGCGAAAACCTGCTGCAAAAGCTGCAGGACAACGCCATCGACCTCGCCGTGATGGGCCGCATCCCGGTCGAAATCGACGCCCACGCCGAGCCGATGGCCAGCCATCCTTACGTGCTGATCGGGCCAGCCGATCACCCGCTGCGCGACGCCCGCCGTTTCGATCTGCAGGAGCTGCGCCACGACACCTTCCTGCTCCGCGAGGAAGGCTCCGGTTCGCGCCGCGTCGCCGAGGAAATGTTCAAAAATCACCTGTTCACGCCGGCCAAGACGATCAGCATGGGCAGCAACGAGACGATCAAGCAGGCGGTGATGGCCGGCATGGGCATTGCGCTCATTTCGCTGCACACCCTGCCGCTCGAATTGAAGACGTCCGAAGTCAGCGTTTTCGACGTCATCGGCACGCCGATCGAGCGCACCTGGTACGTCGTGCACATGAACAGCAAGCGCCTTTTGCCAGCCGGCCAGCGTTTCCGCGAATTCCTGCTGGAACAGGCGGCGCCGGGTCTGGAAAAGGAATTCGGACGCTATCTCACGGCCCGCACCGCATCCTGAAGTCCATACGCTACAATCTGCTGCACCGCAACAATGACGCCACCGACCTCGATCATGCACCCACGTCTGATGCTTTCCGAACTGCAGGAGCACCCGCTCCGCCAGCGCCTCAACAACGAATTCCACGCCCGGCCGCCCGTCCCGCTGGTCGGCGCAATGCTCGTCTCGCATCTGGTCTTCAAGCACAGCACCGAAAAGGCGCCAGCCGCCCGCGACAATCTTGCCAAGCTCTGCCAGGGCCACGTCTGCAACTCGATCGACAGTTCCGATTCGCACATGATGATCGACACCGGCGCCTTCCGCATGCGCTGGGAGCTGCACACCGAATTTTCCAGCTACACCTTCTTCCGGCCACTGGCCACCGGCGAGGAGTTGCACCCGGACGTCACCGCCTTCGACGCGGTGCATCCCGAGTGGATCGCCGGCATCCCCGGCAAGCTGATCGTCGCCACCCATGTCGAGCTGCGGTCGACCGACGAAATCAGCCCGGATTCGGTCCTCGCCAGCCTGACGCCGAACGGCCGGACGATGGTCGCCGCCCGGGTCGCCGACGACACCGCCTGGATCTTCACCGACTTCAAGATCGACAACGGTTTCTCGCGCTTTCTTGTCCTCAATGACGGCATGACCCAGCGCCAGACCGGCCGCACCGTGCAGCGCCTGGTCGAGATCGAAACCTATCGTCTGATGTCCTTGCTCGGCCTACCGGTCGCCAAGGAAGTCGGCCGCTGGCTGTACGACGGCGAAAAGAAACTGGCCGAACTGATGGACAGCATCGGCCAGGCCAAGTCGCCGACCGATGAGCGCGAAGTACTCGGCACCCTGTCGGCACTGGCCGCCGATGTCGAACACTCGGTGGCCCGCACCACCTTCCGCTTCGGCGCCTCGCGCGCCTATCACGGGCTGGTCATGCAGCGTATCGAGGAACTGCGCGAAACGCGCATTTCCGGCCTGCCGACCTTCTTCGAATTCATGCAGCGCCGCCTGCTGCCGGCGATGAACACCTGCGAAGCGATCAGCCGCCGGCAGGAAGAACTCTCGGCCCGCGTTGCCCGCAACAGCCAGCTGCTGCGCACCCGCGTCGATATCGAACTGGAACGGCAAAACCAGGAACTGCTCGGCCAGATGAACCAGCGTGCGAAGTTGCAACTTCGCCTGCAGGAAACGGTCGAAGGCCTCTCCGTCGTCGTCCTCACCTATTACGGCTCGCAGCTTGTGCAGTATCTGGCCAAGGGCACGAAGGAGCTGCATCACCTGAACACTGACGTCATCACCGCGATTTCGATCCCGGTGATCGCCGGACTGGTGTTCTGGGGCACCCGCCAGATGCGCAAGAAACTCGCGGCCGAAGCCGGTGAAACGCCGCATTAATTTATAATCCTTCCTTTTCGCCTTCAGGAAATCTGCCGTGACCACTCCGCTCTTCCAGTCCTCCATCACCAGCCTGCCCCTGCTCAACAAGGGCAAGGTTCGCGACATCTACGCCGTCGACGCCGACAAGCTGCTGATCGTTACGACCGACCGCCTCTCCGCCTTCGACGTCATCCTGCCGGACCCGATTCCGCGCAAGGGCGAAGTCCTGCAAGCCGTCGCCAACTTCTGGTTTGAAAAGCTCGGCCACATCGTTCCCAATCAGTTGACCGGCATCGATCCGGAAACCGTCGTCGCCGAAAACGAGCGCGAGCAGGTCCGTGGCCGCGCCGTCGTCGTCAAGCGCCTCAAGCCGCTGCCGATCGAAGCCGTCGTTCGCGGCTATGTCATCGGTTCGGGCTGGAAGGACTACCAGGAAACCGGCGCCATCTGCGGCATCGCCCTGCCGGCTGGCCTGAAAATGGCCCAGAAGCTGCCGTCGCCGATCTTCACCCCAGCCACCAAGGCGGCAGTCGGCGATCATGACGAAAACGTCTCCTTCGCCGTCGCCCAGGCCAACTGCGCCGCCGACCTCGCCGAAGCGCTGGCCGGCACCGGCAAGAACGGCGCCCAACTGGCCGACGAAGCCCGCATCGCCTCCATCCGCCTCTACGAAGAAGCCTGTGCCTACGCCAAGGGCCGCGGCATCATCATCGCCGACACCAAGTTCGAATTCGGTATCGACGCCGCCGGCACCCTGCACCTCATCGACGAAGCCCTGACCCCGGACTCCTCCCGTTTCTGGCCGGCCGACCAGTACGAAGAAGGCAAGAACCCGCCGTCCTACGACAAGCAGTTCGTCCGCGATTACCTCGAAACCCTGGACTGGGGCAAAGTCGCCCCCGGTCCCAAACTGCCGGCCGACGTGATCGCCAAGACCAGCGCCAAGTACATCGAGGCCTACGAAAAGCTCACCGGCAAGACGCTGTAAGCGACCGTCGCTTCAAGGAAAACGCCCGCGCAATGCGGGCGTTTTTGCGTCAACTTAATGGCAAAGTTAGGCATTAAGTCCTGCCAGCCGAGAAAACTGTTGGCGCCTGACCACAAAACCGATGGACAAAAGATAATCTCGCCAGTATTTCAGAACCTCGTGAGTGAACTTGTAAAGCTCAAGAATTTGACCATCTGACAAGATTACACTTACCTCGCTACGAGAAACTCCAACCATTTTCATATCGCCCGCATCGTTCATATAGATCTCGACAAATGAGCTCTTCTTCATTTTTACTGCTCGGGTCTTATTTGTAGTTGGCCGACCAGTATTCCTATTTCTCAACACAAAATGTTTTGAGGAGTTTGCAATTTCTGCTGCCGCAACTAGTGCTGGCACCTTCGACCAGACGTCGTAGTAGGGCTGTTTTTCCTCTTTCGAGGTCTTATTTAAATGTTCGAGCGTGTAGTCACGCATTGAAGCAGCCGTGACACAGAAATTGAAAAAATGATCGGCCTTGTGTAGCGGCGTATTGGCGTGAAAAGCTCGATAGGACTCGCGCTCTAGCTTACGGAACAGGGACAAGGGCGAAAGCAAATGAATGTTGAGCGGCATGGTATGTAGCCAATTGGTTAAAAATTGCCCACAGGGTTGATCAAAGGCGTCAGGCTCAAGTTTTCGCTGGCGACAGAGCCAATTTACGCCGAAAGCATACACGTCGCATCGCCGATTGTTCGCTTTTGCTCGTCGCCGACCCCTGCCCCAACTGAACCCCGCCCCTTCCCCCCGGTCAAACGTCCGTGATCCTGACAGAGGAGGCTGCCATGAACCCGCTTTCCGATTTCCATGCACAAGGGGTGCCCTTACCCCATATCCGGCGCATTGCCGCTGATCGCCCCTTGCACTGGCTGCGCGCCGGTTGGCGGGACGTCAAGGCCAACCCGTTGCCTTCGCTGGCCTATGGCCTGCTCTTCGCGCTGGGCGGCGACCTGATCATCCTCGCCCTGCTCCAGAGCCCGCACCTGCTCTCGGTTTCCATCTCCGGCTTTTTCCTCGTCGCGCCGCTGCTGGCGGCCGGACTTTACGAATTGAGCCGGCGCACGGAAGCCGGCGAGAAAATCCTGTTCATCGACTCGCTCAAGTGTTTCCGGCGCAACGGCCAGTCCCTGGCCTTTTTCGGGCTGATCCTGGCCCTCATCATGCTCGTGTGGGAACGTTTTTCCGCCGTTGCCTTCGCCCTGATCGACGCCACCTCGGCACCGATGGCCAGTGCCTACCTCAACGAAATCCTCTTCGACGGCCAACACCTGGCGTTCACCGCCACCTGGTTCCTGCTCGGCGGCGTATTGGCGCTTTTCGTCTATGCGTTGAGCGTCGTTGCGGTACCGTTCATGCTCGACCGCGACGCCGATGTAGCCACGGCCATGATGACCAGCCTGCGCGCTACCGCGAGCTTGTAGAATAGGGGGTCTGCCCCCAGATTCAACGGGCGGCCTGACCGCCCGTTTTTCTTGCCTGGAATATAAAAATGACGACCGCCAATCCCCTTCTCGATTTCTCCGATCTCCCCCGTTTCGACACCGTTCAGCCCGAACATGTCAAACCGGCCATCGAATCGCTCTTGGCCGAAGGCCGTGCGCTGATCGAGCGCCTGACCGCCGACACCACCCCGGCCACCTGGAAAGACTTCGCCGGCGCCCTGTCCGATGGCCTGGAGCCGTTCGGTCGCGCCTGGGGCATCGTCGGCCACCTGCATTCGGTCAATGACATTCCGGCCTGGCGTGAGGCTTACAACGAGATGCTGCCGGAAGTCTCGCGCTTCTACGCCGAGCTTGGCCAGAACCTCAAGCTCTTCGAGAAATACAAGGCACTACGCGACAGCGCCGAGTACGCCACGCTGAGCGTCGAACAGAAGAAGGTCGTCAACAACGAAGTGCGCGATTTCCGCCTGTCCGGCGCCGAATTGCCGGATGACCAGAAGCCGCGCTTCCAGGCCATCATGGAAGAGCTGTCGCAGCTTTCCGCCAAGTTCGCCGAAAACCTGCTCGACGCGACCAACGCCTTTTCGGAAGTCGTCACCGATGAAGCCCTGCTCGCCGGCCTGCCCGACGACGCCAAGGAAGCCGCCAAGACTGCCGCCGAAAAAGCTGGCGTCGAAGGCTGGCGTTTCAGCCTGCAAGCCCCGTCCTACGGCCCGGTCATGCAGTACGCCGACAACCGCGAGCTGCGCGCCCGCATGTACCGCGCCTACGCGACGCGCGCCGCCGAATTCCATGATGGGTCGAGCAAGCCGGAATGGGACAACACGCCGATCATCCAGCGCATGCTGGAACTGCGCGTCGAAGACGCCAAAATGCTCGGTTTCAACAACTTCGCCGAAGTGTCGCTGGCCCCGAAAATGGCCGATACGCCGGCCCAGGTGCTGGCCTTCCTGCGCGAACTGGCGGCCAAGGCCAAGCCGTTTGCCGAAAAGGACATCGCCGAACTGCGCGCCTTCGCCAAGGATGAACTCGGCCTGACCGACTTCCAGCCCTGGGATGCCGCCTACGTTTCGGAAAAGCTGTTGCAGGCCCGCTATGCCTTCTCCGAGCAGGAGGTGAAGCAGTATTTCACCGAGCCCAAGGTGCTCGGCGGCCTGTTCAAGGTCATCGAGAGCCTGTTCAACGTCAAGGTCAAGCCGGATACGGCACCGGTCTGGCATGAGGACGTCCGTTTCTACCGGCTGGAAACACCGGCCGGCGATCTGGTCGGCCAGTTCTACCTCGACCTCTACGCCCGCGAAACCAAACGTGGCGGGGCGTGGATGGACGAAGCCCGCTCGCGCCGCCGGGTGCTCAACGGCATCCAGAAGCCGATTGCCTACCTCAATTGCAACTTCTCGCGCCCGAACGGCGGCAAACCGGCGACTTTCACGCACGACGACGTCACGACGCTCTTCCACGAAACCGGCCACGGCCTGCACCACCTGCTGACGCGCGGTGAAGAGCTCGGCGTGTCGGGCATCCACGGCGTCGAATGGGATGCCGTCGAACTGCCCTCGCAGTTCATGGAAAACTATTGCTGGGAATGGGAAGTCGTCGAGGGCATGACGGCGCATGTGGACACCGGCGCCACGCTGCCGCGCGAACTGTTCGACAAGATGCTGGCCGCCAAAAATTTCCAGAGCGGCATGATGGCCGTGCGCCAGATCGAGTTCTCGCTGTTCGACATGCTGATCCATTCCGATTTTGACCCAAAATCCGGGTTGACCGTGATGGACGTGCTCAACGACGTGCGCAAGGAAGTCGCCGTGCTGACGCCGCCCGAATGGCACCGTTTCCCGAACAGCTTCTCGCACATTTTCGGCGGCGGTTACGGCGCCGGCTATTTCAGCTACAAATGGGCCGAAGTGCTGTCGGCCGACGCCTATGCGGCCTTCGAAGAGGCTGGCGATCCGTTCGATGCCACCGTTGGCAAACGCTTCCTCGACGAGATCCTGTCGGTCGGCGGTTCGCGCCCGGCCATCGAGTCGTTCAAGGCTTTCCGTGGTCGCGAGCCGAGCGTCGATGCACTGCTTCGTCATAGCGGTATGATTGCGGCTTAAGCGTTTCAGGGAGAAAAAACCATGCGTTATCTGCTTCCCTTGTGCCTGGTACTGGCCGCAGCGGGCGTCCAGGCCGATACCTATCGGTGGACCGACTCGACCGGCCACACCGTCATTTCCGACACGCCCCCGCCTGGTAGCGCAAAGGCCGTCGCCAAGCTCGGCGGCAAGCCGGAAGCCAGCGATGGCCTGTCCTTTGCCACAAAGCGGGCGATGGAGTCGTTTCCGGTCACCCTCTACACCTCCGCGGACTGCGTCGCCGAGTGCAAGAACGCGCGTGACCTGCTGACCGGGCGCGGCACGCCTTTCACCGAAAAAATGCTGCAGAAGCCGGAAGATTTTGCAGAACTGAAGCAACTGGTCGGCGACGTTTTCATTCCGTCGATCAAGGTCGGCAAACAGAACTTCCGCGGCTTTGAAGCAGGCGCCTACAACAACCTGCTCGACCTCGCCGGCTACCCGAAGAGCGCAGCCAAGACAACGAGCGGCGAGAGCAAGTGAAGATCGCCAGCTGGAACGTAAACTCGCTCAAGGTTCGCCTGCCCCATCTGCTCGACTGGCTGGCCGCGGCCAAGCCTGATGCGCTGTGCCTGCAGGAGCTGAAGCTCGAAGACCACAATTTCCCGCGCGCCGAAATCGAGGCGGCCGGTTATCAGGTCGCCTTCTCCGGCCAGAAAACCTATAACGGTGTCGCCCTGCTCGCCCGCGAACCGATTGCCGATGTCGTTTGTGGCAACCCGCATTTTCCGGATGAACAGAAGCGCCTGATCAGCGGCACGGTCGGTGATACCCGGGTCATCTGCGCCTACATGCCGAACGGTCAGGAAGTCGGCTGCGACAAGTACGACTACAAGCTGCGCTGGCTTGACGGGCTGGCTGTCTGGATCGGCGAGGAAATGGCCAAGTATCCGAAGCTGGCGTTGTGCGGCGACTACAACATCGCGCCGGACGACCGCGATGTGCACGACCCGAAACGCTGGGCCGACTGCATTCTCGTTTCGCCGCCCGAACGCGCCGCCTTCCAGCGCCTGATCAGCCTCGGCCTGAGCGACAGCTTCCGGCTCTTCGAGCAGCCGGAAAAGACCTTCTCGTGGTGGGATTACCGGATGCTCGGTTTCCAGAAAAACCAGGGCCTGCGCATCGACCACGTCCTGCTCTCGAAAGCGCTGGCCGATAGCTGCACGGCGGCCGGCATCGACCGCGCCCCGCGCAAGCTGGAGCGACCATCGGATCACGCCCCGGTGTGGGCGGAAATAGGCGGTTGAACATGATTTCCACGGTCAACCGGGAAAAAGTGCTGAATTTGTATCCGGCGCTGAGCGGCCTGCCGGCCGACCGGCTCGCCGCCCTGCTCCCGCCACAGGCCATCATGCAGTTGCCGGCCGGCACCCAGGTTTTTGCCGAACACCAGCCCTGCCAGGGTTTCCCGCTACTGCTCGAAGGCAGCATCAAGGTCATCAAACTGGCGGCCAGCGGCCGCGAGTTGATGCTCTACCGCGTCGCGCCCGGCGGCTCATGCATCATTTCATCGAGCTGCCTGCTCGGCCACACCGACTACAACGCCCGCGGCATCGCCGAAACGCCACTCACCCTGCTCGCCCTGCCGGTCGGCGCCTTCGCCGCGCTGATGGTCGAACATCCGCCCTTCCGCGATTTCGTCTTTCACCTGTTCGCCGACCGCATCGGCGAACTGATGCAACTGGTTGAGGAAGTCGCCTTCGCCCGCCTCGATCAACGGCTGGCCAAACTGATCCTGGCCCGCAACGAAACCGTGCTCGGCGTCACTCACCAGCAACTGGCCGACGAACTGGGCAGCGTCCGCGAAATCGTCAGCCGCCTGCTCAAGGGTTTTGCCGCGCAGGGCCTGGTCACGCTAGGCCGCGAACAGCTGACGGTAACCGACCGCACCGGTCTGCAAAAACTCGCTGCTGTGTGACCGAGGTTACATACGCTGCCCGGCCGGAACGTTACATTGGCGGCGTACACCTAACTTAACGGAGAACACACCATGGCTGCAAATGTTGGCGGTATCGACAAAATCCTTCGCATCGTTGCTGGCGCCGGCCTGATCGGCGC
>VIKE01000100.1:0-1936 GCA_008080565.1 Rhodocyclaceae bacterium
ATCGGCATCATTTCCTTCAAGTCCAAGATGCACGCCATCGGCGACGAAGTCCTCGACGGCGTACTGGCTGCACTCAAGCAGGCAGCCGGCAGTCTCGATGGCCTGGTCATCTGGCACGACGCGCCCTTTGCCGTCGGCGCCAATCTCAAACAGATCAGCGATGCCTGCGTGGCCGGTGATTTTGATCGCCTCGAACAGACGGTGAGCAAGTTCCAGCAGGCGACGATGGCCATCAAGTATGCGCAACTGCCGGTCGTGGCTGCCGTGCAAGGCATGGCGCTCGGTGGTGGTTGCGAGTTCGCCATGCACGCCGCCAAGCGCGTGCTGGCGCTGGAAAGCTATCTCGGTCTGGTCGAAGTCGGCGTCGGGCTGATCCCGGCCGGCGGCGGCTGCAAGGAGCTGGCGCTGCGCGCGGCGCGCTGGGCGGCACAGTCCGGCGCTTCGGGCGAAGTGCTTGGCAACCTGTCGCCAACCTTCATGACCGTGGCCATGGGCAAGATGAGCAAGAGCGCGCATGAAGCGATCGATCTCGGCTTCGGCAAGGCCGGCGACACGATCCTGTTCAATGCCCGCGAGCTGCTCTTCGTTGCACTTAAGGAGGCGCGGCTATTGGCTGATGCAGGCTACGCGCCACCCGTTCCGGCGCGTGGCGTGCCGGTCGCTGGTCGGACTGGCATTGCCAGCATGGAAATGACGCTGGTCAACATGCGCGAAGGCGGCATGATTTCAGCCCACGATTACCGCGTTTCCCGTGCCGTGGCCGTTGCCCTGTGCGGCGGTGAAGTGGCATACGGCAGCCTGGTCGATGAAGCCTGGCTGCTGGCTGTCGAACGCCGGCAATTCCTCGAACTCCTCAAAACCCCGGAAACCCAGGCACGCATCAAGCACATGCTGGACACCGGTAAACCCCTGCGTAACTGAGACGGCGGAGACAGACAATGAACAAACAGATTCAGGACGCCTACATCGTTGCCGTGACCCGCACCCCGGTCGCCAAGCGCAAGGGCATGTATCGCAACGTGCGGCCGGATGACCTGCTGGCCCACGTCCTCAAGAGCGTCATGGCCCAGGCGCCGGGGCTGGACCCGGCGCTGATCGGCGACGTGATTGTCGGTTGCGCCATGCCGGAAGCCGAGCAGGGCATGAATGTCGCCCGCATCGGCGTCTTGCTGGCCGGGCTGCCCAACAACGTGCCGGGCATCACCATCAACCGCTTCTGCTCGTCTGGTTCACAGGCGGTAGCCGATGCCGCCAACCAGATCCGCCTCGGCCAGGCCGACGTGATGATCGCCGCCGGCACCGAGTCGATGACAGTGATGACCAACATGATGGGCAACAAGGTGGTGGTCAATCCCGCTGTGTTCGCCCACGACGAGCAGCGGGCCATCGCCTTCGGCATGGGCCTGACCGCCGAGAAGGTGGCCGAGCAATGGCACATCAGCCGCGAGGAACAGGATGCCTTCGCCTACGCCTCGCACCAGAAGGCCTGCGCGGCGATCGATGCCGGCCATTTCAAGGCCGAGATCACGCCGTATCTGGTCGATGAATATCTGCCCGACCTGAAGACCGGCGAGGTCAAACGTCGCCAGCGCCTGGCCGAGGATGACGAAGGGGCGCGCGCCGACGTGACGGTGCAGAGCCTGGCCAAGCTGAAGCCGGTGTTCCACACCAAGGGTTCGGTGACGCCCGGCAACGCCTCGCAGATGTCGGATGGTGCGGCGGCGGTGCTGCTGGTCTCGGAAAAGATCCTCAAGCAGTTCAATCTGGTGCCATTGGCCCGTTTCTGCAGCTTTGCCGTGGCCGGTGTACCGCCCGAAATCATGGGCATTGGCCCGGTCGCGGCGATCCCCAAGGCGCTCAAGCTGGCCGGCATTGCCGAACACCAATTGGACTGGATCGAGCTCAACGAAGCTTTCGCCGCGCAGGCGCTGGCCGT
>VIKE01000100.1:1971-11148 GCA_008080565.1 Rhodocyclaceae bacterium
ACCGGCGGCAAATACGGCATGGTCAGCATGTGCATCGGCACCGGCATGGGTGCCGCCGGCATCTTCGAACGGCTGTGAGGCGGCAAAATTGCTGCGCGACCGGGGTGCCACGGCGCAGAGACTGTTTGCCGATATTGAAACAACGGTGGCGAGGCTGCTTGGTCATGTCGATACGTCGATGAAGGTAGTCGGCCTGCGTCTGCAGGAGGGGGTTGCGAGGTGAGCAATCGCCTGCTGCCTGCCGTCAAAAGCCATCCCGAAGGTGTCCTTGCCGCTGCCGTGCCCTATCTCAGTCAGGCGGTCATCGTCAGCAACGGCTGGTTGATGGGGCGTGCGGCGCACGCCTGCATCGGGCTAAGTGAATACTGAATCCCTTCTTGCGTATGAGGCTTCTGTTTCTAGCGGCAGTTGTCTCATTTTTCAGGGGCCTTCGGGCCCCTTTTTTATTTCAAAATCGGGGGTTTTTTTGGGTTGACCGTGGGGTTTTCAATTTTTGCGAGGTCTATTACTTTTGGCAGGGCTACAATGAAAAGCAAGTCTCCGTTTGAGGGGCGGGAGGGATACATGCAGTTCATTGCCAATGAAAAGTCAGTGCCGAGGATTCACCTGATCGGCAGTATCGCCATGGTCCTGATTTTGACCGGGGCACTGGCGGCTTTCTTTACCTGGCAAAACCTCTCCGAACGTCGGGATTCGTTCGCCCGCATCGAGCAGGGCGTCACCGACCAGCTCAAGGCCCGCGTCGCGACGGAAATGGAGCGCTCGCTCGAATACATCGAATTCGCCCGCGCCCGCAGCGAAACGGTATTGCGCCAGAGCCTCGTCCAGCAAGTCGATACCGCTTTCCAGATCGCCCAGGCCATCTATGACCGGGAATCGCCGCGCCGCCCGGCCGCGGAAGTGAAGCGCCTGATCATCGAAGCCCTGCGCCCCGTTCGCTTCTACGACGGCCGTGGCTACTTCTTCATCGACGACATGAGCGGCCAGTTCATCCTGCTGCCCACCGCACCGCAGCTTGAAGGCAAGACCATCCTCGACAACCAGGACGACACCGGACATTTCATCATGCGTGGCCTGATCGAAGCCGCCGGCAAGCCGGATGGCCAAGGTTTCTCGCGCTACCGCTGGTACACGCCGGATGACCCGAAAAAAATGGCGGACAAGCTCGCCTATGTTCGCCGCTTTGCGCCGTATGACTGGCTGATCGGCACTGGCGACTACACCTACAAATGGGACCAGTTGCAGCAACAGGAGGCGATTGAGCGGCTGCGCTCGGTCCGCTTCGGGGCGAGTGGCTACATTGCCGTGATCGGTCGCGATGGCCGTCCGCTCATCTCGCCGTCGAACAAAGAACACGAAGGCCTGCCGCCCGCATCCCTGCCGGCGATTGAGCGGGTGGCGCGCGATGTCCTGATCGACAAGGCGATTGCCGGCGGCGGCTTTGTCAGTTACGAATGGCCGCACCCGAAAACCGGCAAAGCGGCGACCAAAACAGCGCTGGTGCAGCGTGTCGAGCCTTGGGGCTGGGTGGTCGTCGCCACTGTGTTCAACGATGAATTCCAGAGTGCGCTCGATGCCGAAAAGGAAGTTTACGAAGCCGGCTCAGACCAGCGCTCACTGCAGTTTTTGCTCGCCGTACTCGGCGCGCTGGGCATTGCGCTGGCTGGTTCGTTGCTCTTCTCCCGCTGGTCGAAGCGCCTCTTTGCCAACTACCATCAGCAGAATCTTGCCCAGCAGAATGCCCTGCAGGCCAGCGAGCAGAAGCTGGCGACCATCCTCGACAGCGTCGAGGCCTACATCTACATCAAGGGTCCGGATTACCGCTATCTCTACGCCAACCGCCCGGTTCGCGATTTGTTCGGCAAGCCGATGGCGGACATTGTCGGGCACGAGGATTCTGCTTTCTTCGATGCCAAAACCGCCGACAACATCCGGAGTAACGACAGCCGCGTGCTCGAGCACGGCGAGCGGGTGGCCGAGGAGGAGGTCAATACCAGCCGCGACGGCAGCGTGACCAGCGCCTACGCCTCGGTCAAGCTGCCGCTGCGCGATGCCGAGGGCGGAATCTATGCCTTGTGCGGTATTTCGACCGACATTACCGCCCGCAAGCAAAGCGAAGCCGAGCTCGAACAGTATCGCCACCACCTCGAAGCCCTGGTCGATTCGCGCACGGCGGAACTGGCCGAGGCCAAGGATGCCGCCGAGGCGGCGAGCCGGGCGAAGAGCACCTTCCTGGCCAACATGAGCCATGAGATCCGGACGCCGATGAATGCCATCCTCGGTCTGGCTCATCTCCTGCGCAAGGATGCCAGCGCGCCGAAGGCAATCGATCAGCTCGGCAAACTGACCGAGTCAGCCCGGCATCTACTCGGCATCATCAACAACATCCTCGATTTCTCGAAAATAGAAGCCGGCAAATTTGCCCTCAGTGTGGCCGATTTTTCACCGGCTCAGGTCGTTGAATACAGCCTGAGCATGCTCGCCGAGCGGGCCGCTGCCAAGGGGCTGCAACTGGTCTGTTCGGTTGATCCGGCGGTGCCGCCGATGTTGTTCGGCGACGCCCTGCGCCTTGAGCAATGCCTGCTCAATTACCTGGGCAACGCCATCAAGTTTTCCGAATCAGGAACGATTTCCGTCCATGCCTCGGTCAGTGAAGATACCGGCGACTCGGTGCTGCTGCGTCTGGAGGTTTCCGATCAGGGCGTCGGGATTTCCGCCGAGCAATGTGCCACCCTGTTCAGCCCCTTCACCCAGGCCGACGACACGATGACCCGCCGCTTTGGCGGCACCGGTCTGGGCCTCGCCATCAGCCGTCAATTGGCCCACATGATGGGCGGTGACGTCGGTGTCGACAGCGAGCTGGGCGTCGGCAGCACTTTCTGGATGACGGCGCGTTTGCCCAAGGTGGCCAGCCAGCCGGCTCCGTCGGCGCCGGCTGATGCGGCACCGGCCATGCCCGAGGCGCTCATCGCGCAACGCTTTGCCGGCGCCCGGGTGTTGCTGGTCGAAGACGACCTGGTCTGTCGCGAAGTGGCGCTGGAGTTGCTGTCGATCGCCGGCCTCAAGGTTGATGTCGCCGAAAATGGTGAGCAGGCGGTGGCCAGCGTCCAGGCCAACGATTACGCCGTGGTCCTGATGGACATGCAGATGCCGGTAATGGGCGGCATCGAGGCGACGCGCGCGATTCGGGCCCTGCCCGGCAAGGTGATGCTGCCAATCCTGGCGATGACGGCCAATGCCTTCGAGGAGGATCGCCACGAGTGCCTGCAGGCTGGCATGAACGACCATATCGGCAAGCCGGTCGACCCGGATGTGCTGTTCCTGACCCTGCTCAAGTGGCTGGAGAAAGGTGGTTGAACAGCCTGGATATTTCATTTTTCAGTCTTTTTTCGGGTTGACCGTGGAAACAGTGACGGGCCGGAAGGATCACCCCCAAGGTCGGGTGAAGCATTAAAATTGGCTTCCTGCCTCCCGTAATTCAACGACTGCATAGCCTTTCACTCCGTTGGTGTCATCGCAGATGAATTCAATTGATATCTTCCCTTGGGATGACAACTTCAATACGGGGTTGTCCACCGTCGATGAGCAGCATCGCAAACTGGTCGAGTTGCTCAATGTTCTTGCGGGCCATGTCGCATTCAAGTCCGATGAGCTGGTGCTTGATCGCCTGTTCGACGAGTTGGCGGAGTACGCGGTCTACCATTTCGAGTCGGAGGAGGCGATCTGGCGCACCTATCTGGTCGACGACCCCGGCGAGATAGCGCACCGCAAGACGCACGCCTCGTTTGTCGACGAAGTCGTGCGCATGCGCGAGGGATTGGCCTCGCGGCCGATAATGGAAGTGGCCGAAGAGACGCTTGGATTTCTCGCCCGCTGGCTGGCCTCGCACATTCTCGAGACTGACCGCTACATGGCCTGCGTTGTTCTGGCCATCAAGGACGGATTGACGCTCGAGGAGGCAAAGATCCGGGCCAAGGACGAGATGAGCGGAACGACACGAACGCTGATCGACATCATCCTGGCGATCTACGGCACCTTGTCCAACAACACCTTGCGACTGATGCGCGAACTGGCCGAACACCGGCAGGCCGAGACTTCGCTGAACGAAGCCAAGGCGGCGCTGGAAGAGTCGAAGCACCTGCTGGAGACGGTCGTGGACAACGTGCCGGTGCGCATATTCTGGAAAAATCGCGATCTCGACTATCTGGGCTGCAACCCGGCATTTGCCAGGGATGCCGGCAAGGCGTCGCCGCGGGAGTTGATTGCTCGGAGCGACTATGAGATGGGCTGGGCACCGGAAGCCGATCTCTATCGCGCCGATGACCGGAAGGTCATCGAATCCGGCATCCCCAAGCTCAACTACGAGGAACCGCAGACGACACCGGACGGGAAAACCATCTGGCTGCGCTCATCCAAGGTTCCCCTCAAGGACGGCAACAACGAGATCATTGGCGTCCTCGGCATCTACGACGACATTACGGCGCGCAAAGTCGGCGTTGAGGCGCTCAGGGAAAGTGAAGAGCGACTCCGGCTGGCCTTGCATGCGGCAAATCAGGCATGGTTTGACCTCGACCTGGGGACGGGCGCGGTCGTCGTCAGCCCCAACTACGCACGAATGCTTGGCGAGGAAGCGGGTGAGTTCAAATCGAGCCTGGCCAACTGGCTCGATCACATTCATCCCGACGACATTGCGGCGCTCAAGCAGCAATTCGATCGCTGCCTCAAGCTCCCGGGGGCGCAGACCATGGAATACCGTCGCCAGACGAGATCGGGCGACTGGCTCTGGATGCAGTCGGTCGGCGAGGTCGTCGAGCGCGATGGCGAGAATCGGCCGGTTCGCATGATCGGCATTCATACCGACATTTCCGAACGCAAGAAATCGCTGCACGAGCAAAACCGGCTCAATCGGGCCTTGCGCCTGCTCAGCGAGTGCAATCTGGCACTCGTCAGAAACGACAGCGAAGCGCAGCTTTTGAACGATGTCTGTCGTTTGATCGTGAACACCGGTGGCTACATGAGCGCCTGGGTTGGTTATGCCGAACACGATGCGGGAAAAACCGTTCGTCCGGTCGCTCAGTCAGGCTGCGAGAATGGCTATCTGGAGAAAGCGATCATTTCCTGGGATGGCGCCAGCCAGTATTCGGTCGGGCCGACGGCTCGCGCCATTCATTCCGGTCAGACGCAAATCAGCCAGGACCTGCAAGCCAGCAACGGACCGGAGCTCTGGCGCGTTGCGGCCATCCGGCAAGGCTATCAGGCCGCCATCGCCCTGCCGCTCAAGCAGGGTGAGAGCGTTCTCGGTGGGCTGTGCGTTTATGCCGCCGAAGCCCATGCCTTTGGCCCCGACGAGGTCCGCTTGCTGGAGGAGCTGGCGTCCAACCTGAGCTTTGGCATCATTGGCCTGCGTACCCGGGTCCAGCGAGAAAAGGCCGAGGCTGCCAATAAAGCCAAAAGTTCGTTCATCGCCAACATGTCGCACGAGATTCGCACCCCCCTCAACGCCATCAGCGGCATGGTGCACCTGCTGCGCCGTTCCGGCGTCACGGCGGAGCAGGACAGCCGCCTCGAAAAAATCGATACGGCCGGCCAGCATCTGCTGGAAATCATCAATGCCGTGCTTGATCTCTCGAAAATTGACGCCGACAAGCTTGAGCTGGACGACAGCGCCATCGACATCAGTGCCATTCTCGACAATGCCGTGGCCATGGTTCACGACAAGGCGCGGGCCAAGAATGTCGCAGTGATCGTCCACCATGCACCGAAGCTGGCGCTGAGGGGCGATCGGACCCGGCTGCAACAAGCTGTCCTGAACTACCTTTCCAATGCAGTGAAATTTACCGACGCCGGCCGGATCGAACTCGGCTGCCGGATCGTCGAATCGACACCGGATGACGTGCTGATCCGCCTCGAAGTCAGGGACAGCGGTATCGGTATTCCGGCTGACGCGTTGGCCAGGCTCTTTTCAGCCTTTGAGCAGGCGGATAATTCGACGACGCGCAAGTACGGCGGAACCGGCCTGGGTCTGGCCATCACCAAAAAAATCGCCCAGTTGATGCAGGGTGACGCCGGTGCCGAGAGCGTTCCCGGGCAGGGCAGCACCTTCTGGTTCACGGCCCGGCTGAAACTGGTCGGCCCGGCGGCGACGGGCTTGGGCGGCGCCTCGCCAGCGGATACCGAGGCATCGCTGCGGAGGCATTTCACGGGCCGTCGCGTTCTGCTCGTTGAGGACGAGCCGATCAATCAGGAAATTGCCCGCATGTTGCTGGAAGACGTCGGTCTCGTTGTTGATGTTGCCAATGACGGCGTCGAAGCCGTTGCTGCCGCTGCCGACCAGTCCTACGACATTGTGCTGATGGACATGCAGATGCCGCAGATGGACGGCCTTGAAGCGACGCAAAGAATCCGCCAGTTGGCGGGGTATGGTCGGACGCCAATCATCGCCATGACCGCCAATGCCTTCATCGATGATCGTCAGCGTTGCATGGCCGCCGGGATGACGGATTTCATCGCCAAACCGGTCAATCCGGATGTCCTGTTTGCAACCTTGCTCAGGGGTTTCGAGGCGCCGCGGAAAAGCTGACCACGGCCCGATTTTATTTTTCAGCCTTTTTCCGGGTTGACCGTGGCAATCTCGGCGCGCTCGAACAGCGAGCGGATGACCACCCGGCGGATGCCCGGATTGTCTGGGACGGCGTACATGACGTCGGTCATCATCTCCTCGAAAATGCCGCGTAGGCTGCGCGCCCCGGCCTTGTACTCGATGGCCAGTTCGGCCATCTGGCGGAAGACGTCGGGGGCGACCTGGAGGTCCACGCCGTCGGCCGCCAGCATGGCGCGGAACTGGCGGTAGATGGCGTTCTTCGGCTCGGTCAGGATGCGCACCAGCATGTCCTGAGAAAGATCGTGCAGGCGGGTGACGATGGGCAGGCGGCCGGCAAATTCGGGGATCAGGCCGAATTCAAGCAGGTCGGTCGGCTTGACGCGGGCGTTGAGGCGTTCGAGGATTTTCTGGTCGTCGCCGCTGGTCGTCGAAATGAAGCCGAAGGTGTGCGTCCGGGTCAGGATGTGATCGAGCCCGACAAAGGCGCCGCCGCAGATGAACAGGACGTTGGTGGTGTCGATGTGGCGCCCGTCCTTGAGCCGCACCGGCGCCCCTTCCATGATCTTGAGCAGGGCATGCTGGACGCTTTCGCCCGAGGTGGCGCGGGCCTGGCCACCGATGGCCTTGAGCTTGTCGACTTCATCGACGAAAACGATGCCGCGCTGCGCCCGTTCGATGTCGCCGTTGGCGCGGTCGAGCAGGCGATGCAGGATGGCTTCGATCTCATCGCCGACAAACTGCGTCTGGGCCAGCGAGGTGGCGTCGGCCGTGACGAAGGGGACGTCGAGAATGCGCGCCAGCGTTTCGCAGAGCAGGGTCTTGCCGGTGCCGGTCGGACCGATGAGCAGGATGTTGCTTTTGGTCAGTTCGACGTTGTCGACCGCAGCATTGGCTGCCATGCGCCGGTAGTGGGCGTAGATGGCAACGGCCAGCGTGCGCTTGGCGTCTTCCTGACCGATAACGTGTTCGGACAGCTGGCGGACGATTTCGCTGGGTTTGAGCTGGCTGGACATTGGGGCACTCCTTCGACGGAATGCCCCGATGCTAGCCCGGTCAGCCCTTTTCGGGAAGAACGATATTGACTTCGAGGACTTCGTAATTGCCCTGTTTTTCGAGCGATACGCGAATGTCCTCGGTGTTCACTTTGACGTACTTCGAGATCACGGCGATCAGTTCGCGTTGCAGATCGGGCAGGAAATTGGCGCTGCTGCCGCCGCCATCGCGTTCATGGGCGATGATCAGTTGCAGGCGCTCCTTCGCCAGGTGGGCGGTTTTCGGCTTGTTGCCGAAGAGCATCGAAAGCAGCGACATTTCACTTGCCTCCGAACAGGCGCTTCAGGAGGCCCGGCTTGACGTAATCGACGAAACGCAGCGGCTTGTCCTCGCCGAGGAAGCGGCTGATCACGTCGTGGTAGGCCTCGGCCGCATCGGTATCCTTCTGGTGGATGACCGGCGAGCCCTGGTTGGAGGCCTGCAGGACCTCTTCCGATTCCGGGATGACGCCGATGATGGGCACTCGCAGGATTTCCTGGATGTCCTTGTACGACAGCATTTCGCCGGCTTCGACGCGGGTCGGGTTGTAGCGCGTGATGAGCAGGTGTTCCTTGACCGGGTCGCGGCCTTCGATGGCGCGGCGCGACTTGGCCTGCAGGATGCCGAGGATGCGGTCGGAGTCGCGCACCGACGAGACTTCCGGATTGGTCACGACGAGCGCCTCGTCGGCGAAGGTCAGGGCCATCACGGCGCCCGATTCGATACCGGCCGGCGAGTCGCAGACGATGTACTCGAAGCCCTGATGTTCGAGTTCCTTGATGACTTTCTCGACGCCTTCCTCGGTCAGCGCATCCTTGTCGCGCGTTTGCGAGGCGGGCAGGACGTAGAGGTTGTCGGCGTGCTTGTCCTTGATCAGCGCCTGGGTCAGCGTTGCTTCGCCGTTGATGACATTGATCAGGTCATAAACGACGCGGCGTTCGCAGCCCATGATCAGATCGAGGTTGCGCAGGCCGACGTCGAAGTCGATAACGGCCGTCTTGAAGCCGCGCTGGGCGAGGCCGGTGGCAAAGCTGGCGCTGGTGGTGGTCTTGCCGACCCCGCCCTTGCCGGAAGTTACGACGATGATTCTGGTCACGTGAGTTCTCGCTGGGTAAGTTATGAAAAGGAGTCGCGTCGAAACGCGCGATTAACGGAGCGCCAGGGCGGCGACGGTCAGGCGACTTTCGCCACCTTCCTCGGTCAGGCCGACGGTTGCCGGCTGGCGGGCGAGTTCGGCGGGAACGCCGGCCTCGAAAGTTCGGTAGATGCCGGCCACGGAAACCAGTTCCGCCTCCAGGCAGGTAGTGAAAATGCGCGCCGTCTTGTCGCCGCTGGCACCGGCCAGGGCGCGGCCGCGTAGCGGCGCGTAAATGTGGATGTTGCCGTCGGCAATGACTTCGGCGCCGGCGCTGATCATCGCCGTGACGATAAGGTCGCTGCCCTTGGCGTAGAAACGCTGGCCGGAACGCAAGGGCTTGTCGAGCGTGACGGTGCGCGGGGCGGGTTCTGGTGCGGGCGGCGGGGCGACGACCAGCGCCGGTTCG
>VIKE01000101.1 GCA_008080565.1 Rhodocyclaceae bacterium
GCTTCCTGTCCCGCGATCCGGCGGGGATGGCGGATGCGGTGAGTCCGTATGCTTATGTGCGGAATTCGCCGACGAACTTCGTTGATCCGAGTGGAATGTTGGCGAAGCTGGCGAGTGCCGACATGGATGCTATTTATTACGGCGGTGGTAACCGCAGCGTCGGTGGCCAATCGCTGCAAACCATGGTCGATGTGGAGCCGGTAGCGGATGGGATTGACTTCTCGAATGGGCCGGTGAAGTTGGCAGACTTGAATTTGGGGATGATTACAGTTGGTGTCGCCGGGCGGGTACCATTCGCCGGTGGTGGCAAGGCGTCAGTCGGTATATCACTAAACAACAGCAAACTTGATGCTGGCTTGATCTTTGAAGGCGATATCCCTACGCTAGGCGCCGGAAAGATGCTCGGTAAGGCTGCTATCGAATTTGGGTATCAGCCGGGGGACTTCGATTCTGCACGAGGGTCGAATAATGTCCAGTTGCAAGGCCACTACAACATGCTTGGAGGGAGTCTTTCAGTTGATGCAAAGACGAATGAATTTTCTGGTGCGTCGGTATCGATTGGTCCGGGACTGGGCGTGAGTGTGTCGGGCACACGCACTAACACCATTTCGATTCGGCAGTTTAACAATGAAGTTGTTCAGCCCATTATTGATTGGTTGTTCGGGAGCGGGCGTAAATGAATTTGGATGATATCTCCATGGCGCGCTATGTACTCAGCATCTTGGCGGTCTGCGGTGCTGTCGTTTCACTCGCTGGAGCAATCTGGTGTTTGGCCAAGGTGATTCGGCATGTTCGCAAGACGGTTCCAACTGTCGCTTATTTCGCTGGACCACTGCTCCTCATGACCCGTTATGTTGATGAGGAAGCCAAACGACACCTAAGGCGGTTTTGGCGGTGGGTAGTCATTCTCGCGCTCTGCTTGGTTGCTATTGCGGTGTTTTATCCGTTTCCTCAACAAGCGTAACCCGGCAGAAGCAAACTAATCGTCTTCGCTGCGCCGGCTGCCAACAAAATGGGGTCGGGTTGATTTGACTTTCACCGCCACAGCAACCCCTCCACCCAATTTTGATTTTGGCCGTTTTTTCCGGTTGACCGTAGCATTCCAGGACCATGGCCCATAGGCTCAAGACAACGGTTCACCGCCTGAGCACCTCGGAAACCGACTTCCACGGTCAACCGGAAATTTAGCCAAAATCTCAAGTCGCCCGTATTGAATCGAACACCAGAAGCAATGTCTCTGTCATTCCACTGAAACCCCGAGTCCGTACTATTCCCTTACCGATTTCCCGCCTCACCGCTCCTTAACAACCCGACCCTTCCATGACCTGCACGGCGCCCAATCGGGGCGCCGTGCCTGGGTTTAGCATCAAAATCAGAATAGCCGCTACGCGGGAAACAAAGGCCACGCGCCGGAACGCCGAGTGGACGAACGCGGCGCAGGGCGCCGCTTGGCGGCGGCGAACGCTTCTTCTCGACGAGCGGCCACAGCAACGGCAACATCACGGTCGGCGGCCAGCTTCACCGCCCCGGCCGGCGTCTACGCCACGGTCGAGCGCCTGGCGGGTGGCACCTACCGCATCACCGAACGCTCGGGCATGAAATACGTCTTCGAGAGCGTCAACGGCACGGCCACCGACACCAGCCAGAAATCCCGCCTGCTCTCGATCAGCGACAAAAACAACAACACCCTGACGCTGGCCTACTCGGCGAACTGCGGCAACAACCTATGCACCGTCACCGACGGCCTCAACCGGGCGCTGACCTTCACCTATGTTGGTAATCGCATCAGCCAGATCAGCGACTGGTCCGGCAGGTCCTGGCAGTACACCGTAGATGCCAACGGCGACCTCACCACCTTCAAGAACCCGCTCGCCGTCGCCGGCACGCAGCCCGCCGTCACCTACCAGTATTACAGTTCGGCCGATGGCGCCAAGTTGGCCCACGCCATGAAGCAATACCAGCTACCGCGTGGCAACGGCATGCGCTTCCCACCTTCAACTGGGCCGAATTCCGCCGCGAAGCCAAACAAGTCGACGGCCAGGGCAATGTCCGCAGCTTCCTCTTCGACAAATACGGCAACCCGATCTCAATTACCGACGAAGCCGGCGCCGAAACCACCTACACCTATTACACCGCAGCCGGGCAAACCCATCTGCGCCAAAGCAAAACCGCTGCCAACGGCCAGACCACCAGCTACGCCTACGACAGCGCCGGCAACCTCAGCGACGTCACGCTACCCAGCGGCAAGACCCTGCAATACCGCGACTACACCGCCCTCGGCCAACCGCAACGGGTCAAGGACGCCAACAACAACTGGACGCTCAACCGCTTTGATACCGCCGGCAACCTGACCGACGTCATCCAACTCAAGGCCGGCATCGTCCCCGTCGCCAACACTGCACCGGCCAGCGCCAACATCATCGCCTGGAGCCAATACCAGGGCGACAGCGTCGGCAATCCCAAGCTGGTCCGTCGGCTACGCGACTGGAGCGCCGCCACCCTGGGCAACCCGGCCAGCGGCGTCGGTCCCAGTCTCGACAGTGTCTACGACACCAACCAGCTCAACGTCACCAGCCTGACCCGCAAGGGCGACAAGGACGGCACACCGGCTTCGCTCGAAACCGACACCTACACTGATTTCAGCTACGACAGCCTGGGGAGAGTGAAACGCGGCCCCGACGCCGCCTGGTACGCCGCCGAAAGCGACTACGACGCCCTCGACCGCCCGATCAAATCCCCCGACGGTCGCGGCAACACCTGGGCCACCACCTACGACGCCAACGGCAACCCGGTCAATGTTGGCCTCACCATCGGCGGTGCCTACCTCGACGGCCACTACGCCACCTGGGATGACCTTGACCGCCTGGAGCGGCAGGTCGACTATGCCGGCAACGCCACCCTCAACCGTTACAACAATCTCGGCCACCTGATCGCCAGCACCGGCGCCGACGGCTATACCCTCGGCTTCGACCGTGACCCGCTCGGTCGCATCACCGGCGCCTACAACGAGGAAGGCCACCGCGTCAGTTTCAGTCTCGATGTCGACGGCCGCCCGCGTAGCTTGACCGACCCCAATGGCTTGACCACCAGCTACGACTACTACGACAGCACGCAGGACGGCCAACTCAAGCGCAGCAGCCTGCCCAGCATCACCGGCCAGAGCAGCGGGCGCGCCGTCGAGATCGCCCAGTACGACGGGGCCGGCCACCCGACAAAAATCAACGCCATCGCCGCCGACGGCACGATCCGCGACAGCTATCGCTTCTACGACGAACTCGGCCGACTGACCCGTGCCGTTGGCCCGACTGTCTCAGTTTCCGACGCCAGCCGCCCGGTGACCTGTACCGTCTATACCGCCCTCGGCAACGTGAAAGAAATCTGGGCCGGCAGCACCACCGACACCACGAGCCCGACCTGCACGCTCGACGGCGTGAACGTCAAGAAACAACTCAGCGCCACCTACGACGACTTCGGCCGCAAGCTCACCCAGACCGATCAACTCGGCAAAGTCTGGAAATGGACCTGGAACATCCACGGCGAACTACTGACCAGCCAGACCCCGGTCCAAGCCCTGAGCGGCCAGACCACCAGCTATGCCTACGGAACGAAGGGCGGCACCGGCGAAACCCAGGGTCAACTCAAGACCCGCACCGTCCCCGGCGCCCAGACCGCCAGCTACACCCGCAACCCGCTGGGCCAGGTCACCAAAGCCGAAACCAAGGATGGATCAAACCAGACCGTCGTCGCCTACGACTACAGCTACGACAGCGCCCATCGCCTCGCTACCGTCAGCGACTCAAGAGGCAACAAGAGCCTGACCTACACCTGGACCCCCGGCGGCCGTCTGGCTCGGGTCGTCGACAGCGACGGCCACAGCACCAGCTTTGCCTACGACGGCGTCGGCCGCCTTTCCAGCCTGACGGCACCCAATGGCGAGAATGTCAGCTTCGTCTGGGATGCCGGTGGGCGGCTCATCGAGAAACGCCTGAACTCCGGTCTGCGCACCACGCAAAGCTGGTTCGAGGACGGCAGCTTGAAGGACAAGAAGAACCTGTTCAGCGCCACGACTCTCTCCAGCCACGTCTACACCCTCGACAGCCAGGGCCGACGCGCCACCCACGCCGAAACCATTAACGGCACCGCCAAAAGCTGGACCTACGGCTACGACAATCTGGACCGCCTGACCAGCGCCAGCGACGGCACGGCCGAGACCACCAGCTACGACATCTATGGCAATCGCAGAACGAAGAGCAAGTCGGGCACGACGACGGCCTATCTTTACGATCTGGCACACCAGCTCAGTGAGATTCGCCAGATCAACGACACTGGAACCTTGATCGGCGGTGCGGTGCACGATGCCGATGGGCATCTGACGAAACTTTGTGAAGGCAGCAGCGCGACCAAGACGGCGACCGACTGTACGAGCGGCGGTACCGGTGCCACAACCCTCCAACTCGCCTGGGATGCGCTTGATCACTTGCTGACGGCGACCCGGACCGGTGCCAATGCTGTGGCCGAGAGCTACGCCTACGACGACAGCGGTAGAAGACTCAAAAAGACCAGTGCCGGGGTGACGACACACTATGGTTACGACGGCGATGACATTCATGCTGAGTGGAGCGGCACGCTGGCCGGGGTGCCGAGTGCGGTCTACGCGCACGGCGTTGGGGCGGATGAACCGCTCCTCAGGCTGACCGGCAATACCAACAGCCCGGCGGCGACGCAGACGGCTTACTTGCAGGATGGGCTGGGTAGCGTGATTGCGACGGTCAACGGCGCTGGCGCACTGATTTCCAGCCAGCGGTTTGATGCCTGGGGCAACAAAGGCACGACCAGCGGCACGACCCCAACCTATGGCTTTACGGGAAGAGAACCGGATGCGACCGGGCTGACGTATTTCCGGGCACGCTATCAGCATCCGGGGATCGGGCGCTTCCTGTCCCGCGATCCGGCGGGGATGGCGGATGCGGTGAGTCCGTATGCCTATGTAAGGAACTCGCCGACAAACTTCGTTGATCCGATGGGTTTCTTGGCTACTGATCCGGTCAAACTGGCTGATCTGTCCGGGCTAGCAAGGTATTGGGGAATGGCCGGGGAAACGATTACCGACTTCCTTCCGGAAGGGGCGCCAATCGTTACCATAGGCAAGGCGCTCGGCGGTGTGGGCACTTATCTGACGGGTGAGTTAACTGGTGATCAGTCGCTGAAGGACGCTGCATTGCAAGGCTTGGCCGAGACAAGCCAAGAAAATACCAATGCTCTGATCTTACTGGGAACCATGGGGCGCGGTGGAGCGAAAGCTAGTCCAAAATCTGGAGTTCCGGGTGAGGGCTTTACGCCAAGTGAGAGTGTGTCGAGTCCCTATGTTAGGCCGATTGGAACAACTGCGGGGCAACGTACTTCTGTGCAGGGCCAACCTTGCGTAGACTGTGGGGCAATAACCTCGAAACAAGTTGCTGACCACATTGATCCGTTAGTTGTTCAGTATTATCGAGAAGGTGCGGTAAATATTGAACAGCAAAGCTCTGTTGGTGCCGTTCAGGCTCACTGTCCAACCTGTTCAGCGATCCAAGGGGGACAACTGGGAGCGTTCGGAAAGAGCATGCTGAAATATTTCGGATTCTAACCATGAAAGCGGATCTTGATTTGGCCGATATGACTGATACCCCCCTCGCAACCGCAGAACAACTATCTGTTTGCGAACGCTTCGGATCAGAGGTGGTAGTTGCAACTTCCGACACAAAGGTAGGTATTGCGCTTTCCACCTTGGATCAACTTCCGCTTAACGCAATTCGCCACAAACCGTCGAATGGAACATGCGGATGGTATATATGGGGTGGCGAGTATTCGCCTGATCCGGATTTCTTTCAAGCGCTGCACTTAGCGCATCTCTCAAAGTATTGCCAGACGATAATCCCGTACCTTGCTTTGGCTCCAGGGTGGGGGGTTATCCTGGCACCAGATTATGAGGATGTGTGGTTTGATGAGAGGCGTCTTGTTGAATAGAAATGGTTAACCGGAAAACTTACCTACGCCCGCCGACCGCACTCGTTCGCGGTCGACTACAAAAACGAGTTGGTTTGTTTTTAACCACTATCGCAACACCCAAACTGATTTTGATTCTGGCCGTTTGTTCCGGTTGACCGTAGCAATCACGCTTGATAGCCCGTAGGCCCAAAGCAAGATTTTTCATTGCCTGATCAACCCTCTGGGATCGCACTAGAAAATGAACGAATCGTTCGATCAGTTTCTCAGCCGCACCGACCGGCCCCGGAAACCTTTTCCGATCTGGGTTTCTACACTGCTATTTCTATCTGTGTTTTTCATCCTGCAGATGAGTTATAACGCCAGCCGAGGAAGCGACTTCGAGCACTTCATCATCGGCGATCTCACCGTCACACCCTCAGCTGCCGTAATCAACCTGCTGACCCCAACAGTAAATGTCAAAGCGTTGGGTAACCAGTTGATTGCCCCGGGTGGCGGCATTACCGTTCTCAAGGGCTGCGAGGGAACCGAGATCATGTTCATGCTGGTGGCTACTTTTGCCGCCGTCGTCATGCCTTGGCGGCGCCGGTTGAGCGGATTGGGGTTGGGTATCCTGCTGGTGTTCTGCCTCAATCAGGTACGGTTGGTGATGTTGTTTTATGTCTATCGCAGCGAACCGTCTCTGTTCAATCTGTTGCACGGGACAGTCGGCCCCATCGTGCTCGTTCTCTGTGTCGCGCTCTATGCCTTCTATTGGATGGGCGACAGTCGTCAGGCCACCAAACCAAATGCGCCAGCAAATTCGTAGTTTTGCGATCCGGCTCGTCATCCTGATCGCGATACTGCTGACGCTAGGGCGCGTCTACGGCACGACCATCGTCACCCCGATGTTACCGGCGCTGACTTGGGTCATCGAGGCGGTCGATGACCACCTTCAGGTGGACCATGCGTTCATCGTCAACCGCTCAGCCGATACCGTTATCCAATTGAAGGTGACGCCGATCCGCATACTGGTCATCGGTGATCGCATGCTGATGCCCGATGCCCAACTGCACTTTGACCCGACCACACTGATCGGCAGTGTGTTGCAACCTGTCATCCTCTTACTGGCAATCGTTCTTGCCTGGCCGGTTACTCGACTTTGGGCATTGTCGGCGCGTCTGCTGCTTGCGGTGCCCATGATGGTTCTGCTCTTGGTCGTCAATGTCCCGCTAGGCTTCGTCGGTACGATGCAGGATTTCCGGGAATATGTTCCCGAGGCTCCGGTTTCCCTAATGGTTTAGCCGCGGATCGATGGGTGGGGTCACCCCAAAATGGGTCATCATCTTCTTGAACCTAGGCGGAAAAAATATTCCGTTCCAAGCGTAAAATTTTTGTGGGATTTAATGTGGGGTTAAATAAAAAAGCGCCAAGAAAGGCGCTTTTTTACGATGTTGTTGGAGGAGTGGACGGGACTCGAATCCAAGGGAATGAAGCGGGGCGCGTTCAAACTGTTACGCCCATCCCTCTTGATTGGCCCGCTTCCTCTCTCTCCTGCAAACCCTGGCGGAACTGCCCAGCGTCGCCAGCACCGTGCCTCTGAATTACTACATGTTTGCAGCCGTTACGTAGAAATGAACCCTTACGGTTGGAAGGCAGAGCGATGCCTTCCAATAAGAAATTTTCTGGGGTAACCCTGTTCTGGTGTGCGTAACTTTGGGTGTAACTCGATTTTTTGTATTTCACAGGTGCTTGCAGCCTAAGGCTTATGGCTATTTGTTCGATAGAGCCCATCACCACCAGAAATGCAAAAACCCGCTGATTCGTCAGCGGGTTTTTCTTTTTTGGCCCCGCAATCTGGGCCAAATATTGCTAGTACTACCTCGTGGTTTCGTTTTTCTGAAAAGCGAGGTGCGTCATGAATGAATTCCCGAACTCATTTAATGCCAACCCAGCGTTGACCGAAGAGGCGATGTTCTGGATGCGTTTGGCCGCATTTGCCGGCGTTTCGGAGTATGTGCTGTCGACGGGGCCTTCGTTGCTCGATGCCGAGGAGCTTTTGTTCGGCTATTGCCTGCCGGGCGATCTGCCTTCTCGCTATGCCAGTCTTTCCGGCGGCGTGGCGAATCCGCGCGTGCTGGTTTAGCTGTCTGCCGACGTTTGTTGGATTGTCGACGAGATGAAAGAACCAATGCACCGAGGCGGTGCATTGGTTCCGGGCTGGCTAGTCGATCAAATCGATCAGGCCGGTGCCGAGCTGCGGATCAGGTGATCGAAGGCGCTGAGCGAGGCGGTGGCGCCGGCGCCCATGGCGATGATGATCTGCTTGTAGGGCACGGTCGTACAGTCGCCGGCGGCGAAGACGCCGGGAAGCGAGGTCTGGCCCTTCGCGTCGATTTCGATTTCGCCGAAGCGGCTCAGGTTGAGCGAGCCCTTGAGCCAGTCGGTGTTGGGCAGCAGGCCGATCTGGACGAAGATGCCTTCGAGTTCGACGTGCTTGATCTCTTCCGTAACGCGGTCCTTGTAGGTGATGCCGTTGACCTTCTGGCCGTCACCGGTGACTTCGGTCGTTTGCGCTGACTTGATGACGGTGACGTTGGGCAGGCTGTAGAGCTTTTTCTGCAGAACGGCGTCGGCGCGGAGGGTGTCGGCGAATTCGAGCAGCGTGACGTGGGCAACGATGCCGGCCAGATCGATGGCGGCTTCGACGCCGGAGTTGCCGCCGCCGATGACGGCAACGCGCTTGCCCTTGAACAGCGGGCCGTCGCAGTGCGGGCAGAAGCAGACGCCCTTGGCCCGGGCACGTTCATTTCGCGCCAGCGGGCGCCGGTGGCGAGGATGACGGATTTTGATTTGAGCGAGGCGCCGTTTTCGAGCTGGATTTCGACCAAGCCGCCGGCTTCGCTGGCCGGCACGAGTTTGGCGGCGCGTTGCAGGGTCATGATGTCGACTTCATAGTCCTTGACGTGTTGTTCCAGCGCGGCGACCAGCTTCGGTCCTTCGGTATGGCTGACCGAGATGAAGTTTTCGATGCCTAGCGTGTCCATGACCTGACCGCCGAAACGCTCGGCCAGGATGCCGGTGCGGATGCCTTTGCGGGCAGCGTAGACGGCTGCCGCAGCACCGGCCGGCCCGCCGCCGACGACGAGGACGTCAAAGGCTTCCTTCTGGCCGAGCGCCTCGGCGGCGCGAGCGGCGGCGCCGGTGTCGACCTTGGCGAGGATTTCCTCGATGAGCATGCGGCCGGCGCCGAATTCTTCGCCGTTCAGGTAGGTGGTCGGCACGGCCATGATCTGGCGTGCGTTGACCACATCCTGGAACATGGCGCCGTCGATCATCGTGCTCGTCACGCCGGGGTTGAGGACCGCCATCAGGTTGAGCGCTTGCACGACGTCCGGGCAGTTGTGGCAGGACAGCGAGATGTAGGTCTCGAAATTGAAGGTGCCGGGCAGGGCCTTGATCTGGTCAATGACTGCTTGTTCGACCTTGGGCGGATGGCCGCCGGTCTGCAACAGGGCGAGGACGAGCGAGGTGAATTCGTGGCCCATCGGGATACCGGCAAAGGTGATGCGCGGCGTTTCGCCGGGCAGACCGATGGCGAAGGAAGGGCGCAAGGCGGCGGTGCCATCTTCACGCAGGCTGACTTTGGGCGAGAGTTCGGCGATGTCAGTTAGCAGGCCACGCATTTCCTGGGCCTTGGCGCTGTCGTCGAGCGAGGCGACGAGTTCGATCGGGCGTTGCAGTTTTTCGAGGTAGGCCGCGAGTTGGGCCTTGATGTTGCTGTCTAGCATGTTGTTCTCCCTGAACTGAATTTCACTGAAATTGCACGGTCAACCGGAAAATTTCGCTGAAATCCAAATGATCGAGCGGCGTTTGCCGCTCGATCCTGTTTGCGGCTAACTACTTAGATCTTGCCAACCAGGTCCAGCGATGGAGCCAGGGTGGCTTCGCCTTCCTTCCACTTGGCCGGGCAGACTTCATTCGGGTGGGCTGCGGTGTACTGGGCAGCCTTTAGCTTGCGCAGGGTCTCGGAGATGTCACGGGCGATTTCGTTGGAGTGGATTTCAACGGTCTTGATGACGCCGTCCGGGTTGATGACGAAGGTGCCGCGCAGGGCCAGGCCTTCTTCATCGATATGCACGTCGAAGGCGCGGGTCAGTTGGTGGGTCGGGTCGCCGACCAGCGGGAACTGGGCTTTGCCGACGGCCGGCGAGGTTTCGTGCCAGACCTTGTGCGAGAAGTGGGTGTCGGTGGTGACGATGTACACCTCGGTGCCAGCCTTCTGGAATTCGGCGTAGTTGTTGGCGGCATCTTCGATTTCGGTCGGGCAGTTGAAGGTGAAGGCAGCCGGCATGAAGATCACGACAGACCATTTGCCCTTGAGGCTGGCTTCGGTGACTTCGATGAACTTGCCGTTGTGGAAAGCCTGGGCCTTGAACGGTTGAACCTGAGTGTTGATAAGCGACATTGTTTTCTCCTGAGTGGGTGTTGGAAATTGAACACAACGCCATATTAGGGGCGCTTGATTGATCGGGCCAATTGATTGATCAAATATTGGCGATAGGTGGCGGCTATTCTTGCAGGCAGGTTTGCCGCTAGCTAAAAAGTACTAGTTTGCGCCCGCCATTGGAACTAGTCGCGACCCTCCGACTGAATGAAATTGATGCACATCAATTAAATACTCGGCTGTATCGGGAACAGTGCTTTCTGTGGCGGCATTGGGCTGCCGAAGCTTGAGGAGGTCGGCCGGATGAACATTTCCAGCGCCATTTTGTACATTGCTCCGGAACGCCTTTACGAGGCATGCGAAGCACTGCTCCTGATGCCCGGGGTGGATATTCATGCCCGGAGCCCGGAGGGAAAGGTGGTCGTCACTCTGGAGGATGACGACACGAATTCGGCTGCAGATAAATATGTAGCCCTGCATGGTGTGCCCGGCGTCGCATCGGTGGCCATGGTCTATCAATACAGCGACGACGAACCAGTAGATACCGAGGAGGTACAGGCGTGAAGCTCAATCGACGCGATTTCATCAAGGCCAACGCAGCTGCGGCGGCCATGTCAGCGGCAGGTTTGTCCGCGCCCGGTTCGGCCGTGGCCCAGGGCAAGGACGAGATTCGTTGGGACAAGGCGGCATGCCGTTTCTGTGGCACGGGTTGCGGGGTGCTGGTCGGGACCCAGGACGGACGCGTGGTGGCTACCCAAGGCGACCCGGATGCGCCGGTCAACCGTGGCCTGAACTGCATCAAGGGCTATTTCCTGTCGAAGATCATGTATGGCGCCGATCGTCTGAAGACGCCATTGCTGCGCATGAAGGATGGCAAGTACGACAAGAACGGCGACTTCGCGCCGATCTCCTGGAAGCAGGCCTTCGACATCATGGAAGAAAAGGCCAAGGCGACGCTCAAGGCCAAGGGGCCGAACGGCCTGGCCATGTTCGGCTCGGGTCAGTGGACGGTGTGGGAAGGCTACGCCGCCGCCAAGCTCATGAAGGCTGGTTTCCGCACCAATAACCTCGATCCCAACGCCCGCCATTGCATGGCTTCGGCCGTTGCCGGCTTCATGCGTACCTTTGGCATCGACGAGCCGATGGGCTGCTATGACGACATCGAGCATGCCGACGCCTTCGTGCTGTGGGGTTCGAACATGGCCGAGATGCATCCGATCCTGTGGACGCGCATCACCGACCGCAAGTTGTCGAACAAGGGCGTCAAGGTTGCCGTGCTGTCGACCTTCGAGCACCGCTCCTACGAGCTGGCCGACATCCCGATGATCTTCAAGCCGCAGACGGACTTGGCGATCCTCAATTACATCGCCAACTACATCATCCAGACCGGCAAGGTGAATCAGGCTTTCGTCGACAAGAACATCAATTTCAAGAAGAGCGCCACCGACATCGGCTACGGCCTGCGGCCGACCCACGCCCTGGAAAAGGATGCGACGAGCAACGGTTACCCCGGCGCTGATGGCAAACCGAAGGGCGATACCGGCAAGTCCGATCCGATCACCTTCGACGAGTTCAAGAAATTCGTTTCCGAATACACCGCCGAGAAAGTTTCCAAGCTGTCCGGCGTCGCCGAGAAGGATCTCAAGGCCCTGGCCGAGCTGTATGCCGACCCCAAGGTCAAGATCGTTTCCTTCTGGACCATGGGCTTCAACCAGCACACCCGTGGTACTTGGGCCAATAACCTCGTCTATAACATTCACCTGCTGACCGGCAAGATTTCCGAGCCGGGCAACAGCCCGTTCTCGCTGACCGGTCAGCCCTCTGCTTGTGGCACGGCACGCGAAGTCGGTACCTTCTCGCATCGCCTGCCGGCCGACATGGTCGTCACCAATCCGGAGCATCGCAAGCACACCGAAGAGCTGTGGCAACTGCCGGAAGGCACGATCCCCGACAAGGTTGGCCTGCATGCCGTGGCCATGGCGCGCGCCCTCAAGGACGGCAAGGTCAATTTCTATTGGCAGCAGTGCAACAACAACATGCAGGCCGGGCCGAACATCAACGAAGAGCTTTATCCGGGCTGGCGCCGGCCGGAGAACTTCATCGTCGTCTCCGACCCGTATCCGACGGTCTCGGCGATGGCGGCCGACCTAATCCTGCCGACCGCCATGTGGGTCGAGAAGGAAGGCGCCTACGGCAACGCCGAACGGCGCACCCAGTTCTGGCGGCAGCAGGTCAAGGCGCCGGGCGAGGCTCGTTCCGACGTCTGGCAGTTGATGGAGTTTTCCAAGCGGTTCAAGGTCGAGGAAGTCTGGCCGGCCGAGCTGGTCGCCAAGGCACCAAAGCTCAAGGGCAAGACATTGTTCGACGTGCTCTACGCCAATGGTGTGGTGAACAAGTACAAGCTGAGTGAAATTGCTGCCGGCTTCGACAATGAAGACTCGAAGTTGCTCGGTTTCTATATCCAGAAGGGGCTGTTCGAGGAATACGCCGCTTTTGGTCGCGGTCACGGCCACGATCTGGCCCCCTTCGATACCTACCACCAGGCCCGCGGCCTGCGTTGGCCGGTCGTCGGCGGCAAGGAAACGCTGTGGCGCTTCCGCGAAGGTTATGACCCGTACGTCAAGAAGGGCGAGGGCGTTAAGTTCTACGGTCACAAGGACGGCAAGGCGGTCATTTTTGCGCTGCCTTACCAGCCGCCCGCCGAATCGCCGGACAAGGAATTCGATATGTGGCTGTCTACCGGCCGTGTGCTCGAACATTGGCACACCGGCACGATGACCCGCCGCGTTCCTGAGCTGTACAAGGCGTTCCCCGATGCGGTCGTCTTCATGCACCCGGATGACGCCAAGGCACGTGGCTTGCAGCGCGGTATGGAAGTCAAGGTGGCGTCGCGGCGCGGAGAAATCCAATTGCGCATCGAGACGCGCGGCCGCAACAAACCGCCGCGTGGCCTGGTCTTCATCCCGTTCTTCGACGCCGGTCGCCTAGTAAACAAGTTGACGCTGGATGCGACCTGCCCGATTTCAAAAGAAACGGACTACAAGAAGTGCGCCGTCAAGGTCACCCGGGCCTGATTGATTTCCGGAGAAAAAACGGTTGATTCCACGGTCAACCCGAAAAATGAGCCAAAAAGCGAATGGAGCGTCGTCTCCACTCGCTCATCGGAGGTAATGAATATGAGATTGATCACTGCTCTGGCCCTGGCCGCCGGCATGCTCCTGGGGGGAGTTGGCGGCGTCAGCGCGCAGGAATTGCGAGTGAATGAGATCGGCATCGAGTCGATCGAGGGGAGTGCCAAGGTCGATATGTTCCGGCCCGAAAAGGAGCAGGCCGTGATTCCTCGTAATTTCCAGAAACAGCCGCCGCTGATCCCGCACGGCATCAAGGGTTACAACATCACCCAGAACTTCAACAAGTGCATGGATTGCCATTCGAAGGAGCGGGCCGAGGAAACCGGCGCCACCAAGGTGGCCAAGTCGCACTATCTCGACCGCGAAGACAAGAAGCAATCCAACATTTCGCCACGTCGTTATTTCTGCATGCAGTGCCACGTACCACAATTCGACGCCAAGCCACTCGTCGCCAATACCTATAAACCGGCAGCCAAGAAGGGGGAATGATGAGTCTGGATAAATTCACGCCCGCATGGGTCAAGCGCATCGGGCTGGTCACCGTATTTGGCCTGTTTGCCGCCGGTATCGTTTTCTGGGGAGGCTTCAACTGGGCTCTCGAGGCGACCAACAAGGAGTCGTTCTGTATCTCCTGCCACGAGATGGAGGAAAACGTCTTCCGCGAGTACCAGAACACGGTGCACTACACGAACCGCACCGGGGTCCGCGCCACCTGTCCTGATTGTCACGTGCCAAAGGAATGGGGCCCGAAGATGATCCGCAAGATCCAGGCTTCCAACGAAGTGCTGCACAAGATTCTCGGAACGATCGATACGCCTGAGAAATTCAATGCCAAGCGCGCCCATCTTGCCCAGAACGAATGGAAGCGCATGAAGGCGAACGACTCGCAGGAATGCCGTAACTGCCATCGCTACGACTACATGGATTACACCGAGCAGGGCAACCGGGCTGCCAAGCAGCATCCGCAAGCCTTCACCGAAGGCAAGACCTGCATCGACTGCCACAAGGGTATTGCTCACCAGTTGCCGGCAATCGACCAGCATATCGGCAAGCAGAACGATGGTGCAGTGGCCATCACGCACGGTGAAAAACCGGCTGAACCGGCCAAGGAAGAAGAGAAGCCCGCAGCCAAATAATCCTTTGGTCGACGGCAACAAGGCAAACCCGGCCGAGCGCCGGGTTTGTTGTTTTTTGCCTGAATGGGCCTCCGTGCGTATGAAAAATACAAATATTCACGCAATTGCCTGCAAATAGGCGCTCTCAGGGCAACACTTATTCAAAAAGGTATGCTACTTTTGTCGTGCTGCCGTTCCGACGGCCAGTTTTCTTAAACATTGATAGGTAACTAGGAGGCACTTAGATGAATAAATCCGAGCTGGTCGAAGTTGCTGCAAAAGAAGCTGGTATAACCAAGGCCGCTGCCGACAAGGCGCTGTCGGCCATCATCGGCGCGGTGGTAAAGACCGTGACCAAGGGGGAGTCTGTTACACTCGTCGGCTTCGGCACTTTCAAGTCCGCCAAGCGCGCAGCGCGCACCGGCAAGAATCCCAAAACCGGCGCTACGCTGAAAATTCCCGCTACCACGGTTCCGAAATTTACTGCTGGTACGGCTTTCAAGGCCTCGGTCGCAGCCAAGAAGACCGCGGCTGCCAAAAAGAAGTAATCCAGTGTTATGGAATGCGGAGGTCGTCTTCGACGGGCTCCGCTTTTTTTAAGTTGCAATGAACAATCCGAATCCAGAAAATCCCCCCGAAGCTCCCGTTACGGTAGCCCCGCCGCCTGATACGCGTCGCCGCTTGCGTGACCTCCTTTCGATCCCCGAGCGTGATCGAACCGACGAGCAGTGGGACGAAATCATCGAGCTGGAAATCCAGCTCGCTCCGGGTAACCGTGTTTCCGGAAATGAGCCGCTTGGCGGCAATCCAGGCCGCAGCAACATGCAGCATGGCAAGCCGGGCGGCAATGCCGGCACCGGTGGCGGTGTTGGTCAACAACAAAAGAAACATCGCCCGCGTACCAACAATAATCGCCGACCGCGCCAGAACAAGCCGCAAACAGGCGGTGGCGGTGGCACTCCCGCCTGATCTGCTTGTTTCATTCTTCTGAAGCGGCATAATCGCCGTCATGCAGCAGTTTGATCTGATCATCGTTGGCGGAGGGTTGGCCGGCGCCAGCCTGGCGTTGGCCTTGCGCGACACGCGCTTGCGTATCGCCCTCGTCGAAAACAATCCCCCGCATCTTCCCGATGGCTGGGATTCGCGTATTTACGCCATCAGTCCGGCCAACGTCTCGTTCCTTGAATCAATCGGGGCATGGCGCCACCTGGATGCGTCAAGAATGGCGCCGATCCGTGCCATGCAAATCCATGGCGATGGTGCTGGGCGGTTGGATTTTTCCGCGTTTGAGACGGGCGTTTCTGAATTGGGCTGGATTCTCGAATCGTCGCAGATGGCGTGCGAGTTCTGGGAGGCCGCCAAACGCCAAGGCAACCTGACGCTCTTTTGTCCGGCCCGGCCGGATGGCCTGGAGTTACGCCACGACGCCGCTGTCCTTCATTTGTCCGATGGTACCGTGCTGTCGGCCCGTCTCCTGGTTGGGGCGGATGGTCGTGATTCCTGGGTGCGGCAGACTGCCGGGCTTGATGCCGTTAACACGCCATACGGCGAAAAAGGCCTTGTCGCCAATTTCTCCACTGAAAAACGGCACAACAACACGGCATTTCAGTGGTTTCGTGATGATGGCGTGCTGGCCTACCTTCCGTTGCCGGAGAACCGCATTTCGATCGTGTGGTCGACCCCTGACGAGCATGCAGATGAACTCGGTTCGCTGCCTCCTGAACTGCTTTGCGAGAGAGTTGCCGAAGCCGGTGGGCGGGTGCTGGGCAAGCTCGACCTGCTCACGGCGCCGGTGGCTTTTCCCTTGCGCTTGATGCGCGTTCCGCAAACTGTCGCGCCACGGCTGGCTCTGGTTGGTGATGCGGCGCATGGTATTCATCCTCTGTCCGGTCACGGCATTAATCTTGGTTTTCAGGACGCCATGACGCTTGCCAGTCAACTGGCCGCAACACAACCGTGGCACGATATTGGTCAGGAGCGCTTCCTGCAACGTTATCAGCGGGCTCGGCGCGAGGAAACCGTGTTGATGCAGACAACGACGGATAGTTTGCGTCGTTTGTTCAAGGAGTCGCCGCCAGGCTTGCGTCCGTTGCGCAATCTTGGGCTGAATCTGGCCAATGGCCTGCCGTTAATAAAAAATGCCTTGGTGCGGTATGCTCTCGGCGCCCTTTAGGAGAATTGCATGTTGAAAAAATTGCTGCCGATGGCCTTGGCGATGGTGTTCAGTCTGAATGTTGCGGCCGATGAGGCGGATATCCGGAAGATGATGGAAGCCAAACTCGGCACCAAGGTGGAGAGCGTTACCAAGTCCGGTTACATGGGGCTGTATGAAGTCTACGCCGACGGCAATATTTTCTATACCGATGAAAAAATGTCGGCCATCGTGGTCAGTGGTCAGTTGATCGACGCAAAAACGATGAAAAACGTCACCGACGAACGCATGAAAAAGCTGACGGCAATCAAGTTCAGCGATTTGCCGCTTGATCGCGCCATCAAGCAAGTGCGCGGGGACGGCAAGCGCGTATTGGCAACCTTCGAGGACCCCAACTGTGGCTATTGCAAACGCCTTGCCAAGGAATTGCTGAAGCTCGATAACGTCACCATCTATACATTCCTGTTGCCGATCCTCTCCGAGGATTCTGTACGCAAGTCCAAGCAAATCTGGTGTTCCGGCGACCGTGCCAAAGCATGGAACGACTGGATGGTTGACGGCAAGGCGCCTGCAGGTCGTGAAGATTGCGATACCGCTGCGGTCACCAAAAATCAGGAATTTGGCCGCAAGTTGAATATTACCGGCACGCCGACCATGTTCTTTGCTGATGGCGAGCGGGTTCCCGGGGCAATACCGCTGGCCAGAATCGAGCAGAAGCTCAGTCAGACAAAGTAGCCGGAGGGCGTTGAGATTCGGGCGCCCTTTCGGCGCCTATTGTGATTGGCGTATTCGGAAGGCATGATTCCCGAATGGGTATAACTTCCTCCGGACAAATGATTGGCCGCGCGTTCGGACCGCGTGTTCGGCTGGTGATGTTTTTTGTGTTCACCTGGCTCGGTGTCGCCCTGTTGCTGGCTTTTTTGCTGAACGAAGGGCGGCGCGAAGCAGGGCAACCTGGAGCACCTGGCTGCTTCGCTGCCCCGGGATGCATTCAGGACTGTTGCCGTTGGGCGTTTTCGGGAAACCGTGGTAAATGAACTGGAGCTATTTTCCGGGCAATTTCCTGAGGTGAGCGGTTTCCGGGTCATGGATGCGTCGGGCAATCTCCTCTACGCTTCCGGCTTCGCGGTACATTCCCATGGGGGGATTGATCGGGGCTATTTCGGCGTGCCGGCAGAGCTATCCGGCAATGCCCTGTATTTTTCTGAAGTGGTTGTGGACAAGTTGTCCGGTCGTTCGTACCTGTTCGTTATCCAGCCGGTGCGCGACGCGCAGGGCGATTTGCTCGGGTTGGTGGCGGCTCCACTTGATCTCGATGTTCTGGCGAAAATATTCGAGACGATCAATGTTGGTGGAAAGGGGGTTGTTGGCATTTGGCGGGCCGACGATGGTCGGCAGATTTTGCAGCGGCCAGTCGTTCCCGGTCAGGTGAACCTGGCGCCGGAGAGTAATCCACTGTACCGACGAATCGAGTCCGGAGAAAAGCTAGGCACGATGCGTTTGCCGGCGATGCTTGACGGAGTGGAGCGTGTTTACGCATTTCAGCGCATTGCAGACTATCCCCTGTATGTTGAAGGTGGTCTGGCGGTCGACGATTATCTGGCTGAATGGCACCAGATGCTGTGGGTTGCCGCTGTGTCGGCACTGTTGCTTTTTTTGTCCCTGTCGCTGGTTCTGATTCGTTTGCTCCGTGCGGAAAACGAGGAAGAAGCGATTGCCGGCAAGTTGGCGGAGAGCGAGGCTCGCTATCGCATGTTGGCCGAAAATAGCCATGACGTCATATGGACACTCGATATTCGGTCGCGGCGTTATACCTACGTTAGTCCCTCGATAACCGACATGAGTGGCTATCTGCCCGAGGAGGTAGTCGGTCAGTCGATAGATGCCCGCCTGACCCCGGAGTCGGCCTCACGACTGGCTCGGGATATCGACCAGCGCCTGCGCCGAATCGCCGCCGGTGACAAAACGGCGAATGTTGTCGTCGCCGAGTTGGAGCAGGTTTGCAAGGATGGCGAGGTTATTTCGACGGAAGTGGTGTCGAGCTATCTGCTGGATGCCGATGGTGTCGCGCATACGATTCTCGGGATAACGCGCAATGTCAGCGAACGCAAGGCGGCGGAGCTGGCGTTGCGGGAAACGAATCGGCAGTTGCATGCGCGGATCGAGGAAATCGGTCGCTTGCAGGTGGCGCTCCAGGAACTGGCGGTACGTGACAGCCTGACCGGGCTGTACAACCGGCGTTACCTTGATGAAACGCTGGAACGCGAAGTTTCCCGGGCGCGCCGGGAGGGAAATCCGCTGTCGCTGGTCATGCTTGATATCGACTATTTCAAGCGGGTCAACGACACCTACGGGCATCAGGTGGGTGACGAGGCCTTGCGTATGCTGGCAACGACCTTGCTGGCCGATATCCGGACGGAGGACGTGGCTTGTCGCTATGGCGGCGAAGAGTTTCTCATTCTGTTGCCCAACATGCCACTGGAAACCGCCATGCAGCGTGCTGAGGCCTGGCGGAAAGCGATTGAGGAGTTGTCCATCGCCCTCGGCAACTTCCACATTACTTTTACCATTTCCCTTGGGGTGGCTTCCTACCCCGAACATGGCAAGACGCCTGATGATCTGACTCGCTGTGCCGATCAGGCGCTCTATCGCGCCAAGCACGAAGGTCGAAACCGGATTTCGGTTTTTTCCGCCTGATTCGCCAGCGGCCGGCCTGGTGCCGGATCGGTAGTTTCTTCGCCGCGCACATTCCACTTTTTACCACGTCGGCATGCGCCGCCCGGAATGTTTTTGATTTGCCTCAACTCCTGATAAGTCACTTTAACTGTCAATGTTCTTGCATTGATTTTTAAGGATAATTTTTTTCAAAATTCGTCTCGGCAAACTTCCGTAAGTCCTTGTTGTGTAAGAAAAAATCCCAATTTCTCGCTTGACTGAGCAGTGTTGTTGTTCTAAAGTGGGAAAACGTGTTGAAAAGTGGGTAAACGGGGAGCGAGGCGAGGGATGTTCGAGGGCGCGGCAGCACTAAATCTGGATGCGAAGGGACGGCTTGCCATACCGGCAAGGCACCGTGAGTCCCTGCTCGCCGCCAGTGAGGGTGCGCTGGTTCTGACGGCGCATCCACATCGCTGCTTGCTGCTTTACCCCTCGCCGGCCTGGCAGCCGATTCGCGAGCAGATACTCAAGGCGTCGAGCCTTGATCCGCGTTCGGCATCGATCAAGCGCGTGCTGGTGGGTAATGCCCGCACCGAGGAGCTGGATTCGGCCGGTCGCATTCTGGTGGCGCCGGAGCTGCGTGAGTACGCCAAGTTCGAGAAGACCGTCTATCTGGTTGGTATGGGGACGCACTTCGAGATCTGGAGCGAGGCCGGCTGGAGGCAGCAGAACGATCTGGCCGCTGAAGCGTTGTCCGGCGATCTGCCGCCGGGCTTCGGGGATCTTGTCCTGTGACCCGCAGTGCCGCCCATGTGACGGTACTGCTCGAGGAGGCGGTGGATGCGCTGGCGATCAAGCCCGACGGTATCTACGTTGATGCCACCTTCGGGCGTGGCGGCCATAGCCGCCGAATTCTTTCCGAGCTGAATGAAAAAGGCCGCTTGGTGGCGGTTGACCGTGACCCGCAGGCGATTGCGGCGGGGGCGGCCATTGACGATCCCCGGTTTTTGCTCGTGCACCGTGCTTTCGGCGAACTGGCCGAGGCGGCGGACGAGGCTGGTGTAAGTGGTGTTGATGGGGTTTTGTTTGATGTAGGGGTGTCGTCGCCGCAAATCGACGACGGGGAGCGCGGCTTCAGCTTTCGCTACGACGCGCCGCTCGACATGCGTATGGATACGACGCAGGGCGAGACGGCGGCCGAGTGGCTGGCGCGGGCCGAGATAAGAGACATCACGGAGGTCATTAGAAATTATGGCGAAGAACGGTTTGCTTTCCAGATTGCAAAGAAGGTTGTGGCTGCTCGGGTCGAACAACCTATTGTCACAACAGGTCAGTTCGCGGCCCTCGTACGCGAGACCGTGCGCACCCGTGAGCCAGGGCAGGACCCGGCGACGCGCAGCTTTCAAGCTTTACGGATTCATATCAATCAAGAACTCCGCCAGCTGGAGATAGCATTGCCGCAGGCGCTCGGCTTGCTGAAGCCGGGTGGCCGGCTGGTGGTGATCTGTTTTCACTCCCTGGAAGACCGCATCGTCAAGAACTTCATGCGCAACGAGTCGGTTGCCGATGATTTGCCGAAAGGCTTGCCGCTGCGTGCGGACCAGTTGCCGAAGCCGAAGCTACGCCTGCTTGGCAAGCCAGTGAAGCCTTCCGCTGCGGAAATTGCCGCCAATCCGCGGGCGCGCAGTGCCGTGATGCGGGTAGCCGAGAAGCTGTAATGCTGCGGTTCAATGTGATCCTTCTCATGATCGTCGTCTTTTGCGCGTTGGGCGTCGTTACCTCCCAGCACCGGGCGCGCAAGCTGTTCCAGGCGCTCGAAGCGGAGCAGGAGCGGGCGCGTCAGCTGGATGTCGAATACGGTCAGTTGCAGCTGGAAATGTCTACGTGGGCGAATCATCCGCGTATCGAGAAGATTGCCCGTGATCGTCTGCACATGGTGACGCCGGATTCCACGGTTACCAACAAGGGGGCGCGCTGATGGTTGTGCGTCGTCGCCCGCAACGCGGTCATCGTTTTACCGAAAGCCCGGTGTTGCAACTGGCCTTGCAGGGCTGGCGTTCGCGTACTGTTGGCCTGCTGCTGATGGTCGCCTTCCTGTCGCTGGTGGTCCGCGGCTTCTATCTGCAAGTCATCAATAACGACTTCCTCCAGCAGAAGGGTGATTCGCGCTATCTGCGCGACATCGAGATTTCCGCCTCGCGCGGCAAGATCGTCGACCGCAACGGTGACATGTTGGCCGTATCGACGCCGATGAAGACGATCTGGGCCATTCCGGCCGATGCGCGGACGATGAATGGCGAACAGAAGCGCCAGCTGGCCGGCATGCTCGACATGAATGTGCGCGAGTTGGACGGCAAGATTGCTTCGGAAAAGACCTTTACTTTCGTCAAGCGTCAGGTCTCGCCGGAGACCGCCGATCGCATCGGCGCCCAGAAATTTCCCGGCGTGCATCAGGAAAAGGAATACCGCCGCTTTTACCCGACCGGCGACATGACCGCCCACATCGTCGGTTTTACCGGCGTGGACGACAAGGGTCTGGAAGGTGTCGAACTGGCCTTCCAGAACAGCCTGCTTGGCCGCCCCGGTAGCCGTACCGTGATTCGTGACCGGCGCGGTAATATCGTCGAGGATGTCGGCGCGACCAAGCCGCCACAGGATGGCAAGGATGTCCGCCTGGCGCTCGATTCGAAGATTCAGTACCTCGCCTTCAGTCAGCTCAAGGCAGCGGTCGAGGCCAACAACGCCAAGGCTGGCGGCGCCATCGTCATCGATGCGCGGACTGGCGAAATTCTGGCTCTGGCCAATTGGCCGACCTATAACCCGAATAATCGAGAGCGCCTGTCCGGGGCGCAATTGCGCAATCGCGCGATTACCGACACTTTCGAGCCGGGGTCGGTGATGAAGCCGTTTACGGCGGCACTGGCACTCGAAAAGGGCAAGGTTCGCTTCGATACGGTGATCAACTGCGCGCCTGGTCGTCTGACCATCGGCAGTGCGACCATTTCCGATGCCCACCCGCACGGTGCGCTGACGGTGGCCCAGGTCATCCAGAAATCGTCGAATGTCGGGACCACCAAGATCGCGCTCGGCTTTTCGCCCAAGGAAATGTGGGACATGTTTGATAGCGTCGGCTTCGGCCAGATGCCGAACCTCGGTTTTCCGGGCGAGGTCAATGGTCGCCTGCGGCCGTGGAAGAACTGGCGGCCGATCGAGCAGGCGACGATGTCTTACGGCCACGGCATTGCTGTCAGCCTGGTCCAGCTGGCCCGCTCCTACACGGTCTTTGCCCATGACGGCGAGCTGATGCCGCTGTCGCTGACCAAGATCGACGACGCGCCACCGCATGGCGTCCGCGTCTTTTCGCCGCAGACCATGAAGGAGTTGCGGATCATGCTCGAAATGGCCGTCCAGCCCGAAGGCACGGCACCCAAGGCGCGCGTCGCCGGCTATCGGGTCGGTGGCAAGACAGGAACGGCCTACAAGATCGAGGGCGGTGTTTATGCCCGCAAATATGTCGCTTCCTTCGTCGGCATCGCGCCGATCAGCGATCCGCGTCTGGTCGTCGCGGTGATGATCGACGAGCCGACCGGGGGCGCCCATTACGGTGGCGACGTGGCCGGCCCGGCTTTCTCGCAGATCGTCGGCGGGGCGCTGCGTACGCTTGGCGTGCCGCCGGATGCGCCGATCCAGGTGGCCGATGCTTCGAGCGGAAAGGGCAAATTGTGAGCACGCCGCGCGAACTTCTCGACCGCCTCGAAGCGATGGGCGTCGTGCCGACCGGTGTTGCCGACGACAGCCGTCAGGTCCAGCCGGGCGATCTGTTCCTGGCCTATCCGGGCGATCTGGCCGATGGGCGCCGCTACATCGCCGATGCGCTGGCGCGCGGTGCCGTCGCCGTGTTCTGGCAGCCGGGCGGCGATTTCAATTTTGAGCAAAATTTCCCGTTGACCGTGGCAAACCTGTCGGTCGATGCCTTGCGTCCGCTGGCCGGCCCGCTCGCCCACGC
>VIKE01000102.1 GCA_008080565.1 Rhodocyclaceae bacterium
CTGCCCGCGTGCGCACCACCGGTACGATGCGTCCCTCCAGCTTGGTTTCCGCCGCCCCGTCCAGTAGCCGCTCGATCGCCGCGCGGTCGACCTGATGGCGGTCTTCATCCGCGACGGTCCAGCGCACGCGCACGAACGCGCCGGCGATGTCCTGCTGTGCGAGGGCGGTGCGCAGAGCGTCGAGATCGGGTTTACCCTCGAACACGATATCGACAGTCCGGCACGCGGGCGTGGACTCCAGGGTGAAGCGCGCCTGATCGGTGTCGATCTCCCACAACAGGAAGCCCTTCTGCCCTTCCTCACCGTAGTGAAAACGACCGATCGAGCCAGGATAGGCGATGCACTGCCGCCCTGCCCTGCTTTCCTGTTCCCATGCTTGATGTCGATGAATGTGCCCGAGCATGAAGGCCTGCGCCTCAGAGCCAAACAGCGCGCCGGTGGTGAACTCGTGATCGAAGCCGGCCATCGGCACGCCGTGCTCGCTCACGCATCCGAACACCGTACCGTGCGACACGCCGATGGTCGGCAAGCCCTGCCGACGGGCCGCGCGGTGGGTCGAAGCGTAGCCGCGCAACAAGAGGGCCAGATGCTCGCCCACGGCCTGGGCCGCGTCCACCGCACCCACCGTTGCGGCCACCACCGCCTTGTTCACCGTGGGGATGCAGGTAAACAGGGCACGAGCACCGGCCGGCACCGCATCGAAGCACCAGCCCGTCGAAGCCAACCATTCGCCCTGGGCCGTGAGAGCGACCTGCTCGATCCGGTCGGCCACGTGCACCGGATGCCGCCCGCCCAGCAGCCGGAAGATCGCCAGAGTGCCCGGTGGCTCATGCGAGAAGGTCCCTTGCAGCATCAACACCGGGCAGTGGTCGGCCAGCCGCCGCACCTGCGCGACCAGCCGTTCGGCGGCCGGGGCGTGCAAATCCAGGCCATGGTCGGTGGCATCGCCCGACAGGACCGCCGCCTCCACGCCCAACGCAATGGCCCGGTCGATGGCGGCGCCGAAGCACCGGTCGGCTTCCGCCAGGTTCTTGGTGCCGTAATGCAGGTCTGAGAAGTGCGCGATGCGGATCATGCCGTCCTCCCCCGCGAGGCCAGTTGCATCTCGCTCTCGATCTTGTCGAGGGTTGATCTTCCAGCCCCGTCCCCAGCGCCGGTCGGCGTAGGCCTGGTACCGTTCCGTCACGATCCCGTAAGCCTGGACGCGGGCCATCAACTGTTCGAAGCTGGGATGGCCGTCGCACAACGGCGGCTCCTCGGCGGACGTTGCATCGGCCACCGTCGTTGCCTGCACGTCGGCGGCATTCGCCGGCAACGATTCGGCACGGTCTGCTGCCGGACTGCCTTGAAGCACCTGCGTCGCCAGGTGCGCCTGCACCAGGGCCGTCTCGGTGTCTTCGTTCTCGCGCAGCAAGGCCGTCACATCTACCGGCGCCTCCAGATCGATGATCCATTGCGGCACGCGCACCGCCCTCCCCTGCTCGTCGATGTGGGCCACCTCCATCAATTTTTTCGTGAGGTAGAAAGGCGTGCGTTGCCGATCGAGGAAACCCGAGATGCGCCCGCCGCGCAGGAAGCCCACGGTCTCGAACTTCTGGATCGCGGCGTTCATCGCATAGAAGCTGTTGGTATGCAGTTCGAAGGCGCTGATCGACCGTATGCCGGGGATGAAGAACAGGAACCGTCCGGTCAGATTGCACTGGCGCTGCTGGTACTCGCGGCAGGCCTCCGGTTCGCACAGACCGCCGTTGTCCTCGCGGATCATGGTCTTGCGTCCCCCGAAGAGGCGGATGGTGCGCCGGCCCGTCTCGTCGACCGGCACCGGGGCATGGCACATGCAGTGGCGCGCCCGGCCATCGGCCGAATATTGCGACCAGTAGTGCTTCTCGTGCGTGCCCCAGGCCGCCAACTCGTGGGGCATGACAGTCCGCCAGTAGTCGGAGGGGAACACCACCGGGAAGCGGTACAAACGCCGGCCTTCGCCCCGATCCTCGCCGTAGGCGTCCAGAATCTCCCGGGCGATCTCGGGATTGGGGAAGTCCTGCGCCCGCACGGTGAACCATGGCACGTTGCGCGGCACCAGCGGCGTCTTGAGATCAGGCCGGGCTGCGGTGATGGCGCGCTCGATCTGCTCGAAGGACTGGCCGGCGGCTACGCCCTGATCGTAGATCGCCTTGGCTTTGGGCTCGCTGGCAGCCTTTTTGGTGAGTACCTTGATGCCGGCGCGAATCTTTCCACCGGTGGGAATCCGTGCAGGGCCTTGCCCGAGCAGGGTCGGTGCGACGGGACCGCCCTGTACGGCAACCACTGGATGTGCATTGGAATGGGCCATGACGGCCTCCTTCATGAATATCGGGACATTCCGACAATTCATGCTCTCGCGACTTCACTGCGTTTCAACCCTTGCAGGAGCACCCACCGATCGACTACATGCCGCTTGCCCGAAGGCCGCCTCCGTTAAAATAGGCGCATGACCCGTTCCGAACTCATCGCCCTCCTCGCCGGACGTTTTCCACAACTTACGCAGAAGGACGCCGGTCTGGCGGTGGCAGTAATTCTTGAGGCCATCCACTCGACGCTGGCACAGGGAAGTCGAGTCGAGATTCGCGGATTCGGAAGCTTCGGCCTGAACTACCGCCCATCCCGCCAGGCGCGCAATCCGAAAACAAGTCAGCCGGTGACGGTACCGGCGAAATGGGTGCCCGCCTTCAAGGCAGGGAAGGAACTGCGTGAACGCGTGATGGCGACTGCGTCTCCCCGGGGAATGTCGCCACACACCATCGACACACGCTTTCTAAGGGTCGGCCGGGACTCCTGAGAAACCTTCGAAAATCCAACCTAATAGAATGAATTAACCAAAAAAATCATCGGCACAGCGCATGGGAGGCATCAATCCAATCGGCCAATTCAGCCAAATGGTGCTGCCGCCCCGCCTTGTTACCCAGAAACGGCGGGTCAAACAACGCACTGCACACGCCGAGAAGCGCCCCTTCCAGCTGCAACGTAGATACTGCAGTTAGATTGACGTACGATTTCCAGCCCTCTCATCGGCTGCACCAACCTTCAGGCGCAACAGCGACAAGCGAGTTTCTCCAGGATCCGATGATCTTCCCCGAGTTTGCAGAGTGCATCGCAATGCTGTTCCAGATCCTCGAACAGGATATAGCCGAGCGAGAAATCATCTGGCCGCTGGAACATCGGTCGCTTAAGTTGCTCGATGATTTCTTTCTCCCGAACGGCAGGGGCCACCAGATAGAGATGGTCTTCCCGCCCGGGAAGAGAAAGTGCCATATCGGTCAGCCGCAAGATGCCCGAGTAGATCGACGTACTCTTTTCGACTTCAAAGGCACAGGCGATTCTGGGCTCGCCGCGATACAGCCAAAGCACGTCGATGAGTTCGGCGGTGGCATGCACTTCTGGAGAGAGACTCAGATTCGGCAAATGCTCCAGGCAGCGATAGCCCAGGGGACTGCCGTCGTGTATCGCATTTCGGTCGTTGCGAGCGACAAATACGTCGTAGCCGAGGGCGCGTCCCACGTTTGATAGCTGCGCCTGAACCTTGGTATGCACCCGCTCCTCGCCGATGTCCTTTTCGACCTGGGTATGGCGCTTGCGGCGCACCGCTTCCACTTTTTCGCGCTCGGCCACCAAGTTGTCGTGGCCGGTCCCGTCTGGCGACAGGCGTCCGACACCGACCTCAAAAAGCAGACCGCAGAATGCCCCCAAGTCCTTCGATAGAACGCCAAGCGCGGCATTGGCCTCGATAGTTGTTTCCCGCATCGCCAAGTAACTTTCCCAAGACCCCAACTTCATTTTGGTCTGGAAGAGCGCGTTGAAACCATTGACCATCGCCGTGTTGAATGGCGGGAACAGCGTCGGGTGCAGAAAATACAGGATATTGCCGACCGCCGGTCCCAGGCCCTTGATCCCCCGTGTGACCAGCCGCAATATTTCCCGCTCGATGTTGCGAGCCTCGGCGGTACCCAGACAGGCATACAGGAATTCACCAAACGCCTGTTTGTTGCCTTCGTTTTCGTAGATATCGGGGATGCGCAGCTTCGGCTTCCAGTAGAACGGATGGGCCGCCCCTTCAAACACCTGCTTTTGCTCGGAAATGCAACTCAGCACGAATTCCAGGGATGAGCCTTTGAAGTCGTTGGGGAAACGCCCATGCTTAATGTCATCGACCACGACTGCAACACCACGCCGGATACTGCGAAATGCCTTCAGGCGTTCGTCGTTGCCGATGAACCACGTGTTGTAGACGGATTCCGGATCCTGCTTGTACCGCTCGACAATCGGCATCAGCGCTGTCTTCAAAATATTCCCCCGCTCGGATTTTGACGTCCGTTTTAACAGCGACGGCCGCGATGGGTCAAGGCGTATAGAGGTATTTCAGCCTTCACCGCCGATGACGCAAACGTAATCTCCAGGTCAGCATCCTGTTGGTATCGCACTCCTAAGATGACATCACGGTTGGACGAAACAAGTCCGACGCGATTAACCCGATGCCACAAGGAGAGAATCATGAAAACGAACATTGCACAACTTGCCCTGATCGTCGCACTTGGCTTTGCTGCTACAGGAACTAGTTATGCCCACGAGGATTACTCAGAGGCGGGCACCAATCATTGGCTGAGTCATGTATCGGAGTCCAAGAGTCAGCCGACAACCAACCAACTCGCGCCCTACGGCTACGCAACGTCCAGCGCAGCCGCGCGGGTGGTCAATATCGACAACAGCACCAAGTACCTGAATGTCACGCGTCTCGAAACCATCCGGATCAATGTCGGCGGTAAGTCCGTCACCTGGACGTTCGATACGCTCGGCACCGCCGCCTTCCCGCTCGCCAAGATCATTCCGGGGGCTGATGGCGTGACGGTGTATGTCACCGAGAACCCGGCCTACACCGGCGGCTGAGTGAAGGATTACATGGCGATGACACAAATGTCATTGCCACGTCGGGGAACTGTCAGGTTCCCGTAGGTAGTATCTGAATTGCGAGTTCATCACATCCGAGGAGAAAGAAATGCTGAAAAAATTATTGATGGTGGTCGCGATGAGCGCCGTGACTGCTACTGCATTTGCTAGTGATGCCGCACGCGCCGAAGCGAAGCAAGTGATCGATCTGAAAGACGGTTCGACGGTCTACATCTTCAAAGACGGAAAAATGGGCATGGAGAATAAATATGGTCGCGCCACGCGTATGAAAAAAGACACCGTGATGGAAACCAAGGATGGTCAGAAGATCATCATGCACGGTGACGAAGTCATGCGTCTCGACAGTCTGCTTAATAAGGATCACAGCGGCGGCGGCTAAATCACCGCCTGCGTAGTTACGAAAGCGGCTCCATCTTCGGGGCCGTTTCTGTTTTGAAATAGCGCGTCAGCACGTTTTTGAGTTCCAAAGCCCACTCGCTGTGACGCCAAGTCTGATTTTTCTCATAGAAGATCGGTGCCAACAGCATGAAGTAAGCATGAATTTCCGGATCAAAATGCTTTCCTGCTTCCTTCTCCATGATAGCCAAGGTTGCGGCTAACGGGAGCGCAGGCTTGTACGGACGAACTGAAGTTAAGGCATCGAATACATCGACAAGTGCAAAGATGCGCGCAGTCAGCGGAATTTCCTCACCCGACAAGCGATCCGGGTAACCAGTACCGTCATAGTGCTCGTGGTGGTGGCGAATAGTCTGCGCGGCCCCGGCCAACCAAGGGTTGCCGGCAACAATTTCGATCCCAAGCAGGGTGTGGGTCTGCATGATCTCAAATTCCTCAGCTGTCAGCTTTCCGGGCTTGAGAAGAATGTGGTCGGGTATGCCGATTTTGCCCACATCATGCAAGAAGGCACCGACCACCAATTCTGAAATTGTTTTATCGGGAAGTCCAAGCGTTTCGGCGAGCGCCACGGCGTAGCAGGTCACTCGGTAGTTATGGGCATCCGTATCGGAATCACGTTTGGCGATCGCATTACCTAGCGAGTGCATCAGCGACAGATTGGCATCAAGCAAGCGCCTGGAGAGTGCGCCATATCGGCGCAGCATAGCCAGCATTAACGGATACAACAGAATTGTGGCAGCCAGTACAGAAACTGCCCCCGCAATTGCCACCGTTTGAATTTGTTGCTGTTGGCCCAATAAGGTCTCCGCAGTAACCCGGCTGACGCCTTCGACATAGCCTGCCAAACTGCCATCAGCAGCGGTCATCGGCAACACAACCTGAATCAACTGCTCGCCGGCCACATCGATGCGTTTGCTGTAACTATGCCCTATGGCAGGCCAAGGGTTTGATTGTCTTTTGCCCTCTGCAATCAGGAATTCCGGAACATCGCCCCATCGTTCAAATAATCTTTCCCGGCTGGGAGCAAACACACGAACCCCAATGAATCGTTCCTTGTCGAGTAACTGCTCTAGAGCGGCATGACTTTCCTGAGCGCTGCCTGTGGTCAAGCTCATGTCCGGAGACTGAAAGTGCTGAACGCTGGCGATAGCCCGTTCGAGGGCCTGACTTTCCGTTCGATGCGAGGTCAGCCAATAAACAACACCGCCTGCCGTTACCCCTAACAACACTGCGCTGATCGCCAGTCGACGAGCCAGTGTTAGCTGCAGTTGGTGGGGCGTTTCTGGAAGCTGAATTTCAGTCATTTCAAGCTCTGATACAGTTCCATCAAGTGTTTAAAGTGTCCACTGACCCGATCCAGCGAAAATTGGTGCATCAATGAATTTTCTGCCAATTTTTGCCGTTCGACATCCATTTCAACGGTGTTTCCGTCAGCACTTGCTTGGAAAGGGACGTGATATTTCAGGGGAAATGGCGGCGCTGCTCCTTCGGCGCTACCGGCGATATGACCCGGTGCCGAGGTCGCCATGGTGAGTGGCTTACCTTGGTTGGCCATGGTCATTTCTGCCGCTTCGGCAAAGTCGATATCGACGGCTTTATAGCCGGGCGTATCGGCATTGGCGATGTTCGAGGCCAACAACTGCTGTCGATAGACCCTGAGGCCCAACATCTTTTCCTGTAAATCATGTTTGCCATTATGACCCGCCCCGCCAACAGAGAAGTGCTGGGGATGAGGATCACTACTTGGAGCAGTCATCGCACCGCCCGCATGGCCACCGCCGTGGGTGGCCCCTGTACTGCCCGGCGCCGAACCGCCATGCGCACCATGTCCGGCCACCGCACCGGCTTGGGCGACGGCTTGCCCCAGCGCATCCGCAAAGCTCCCACCGCCATTGGGCGCATTCGCTGCCGGCGCTCCGCCATGATTTCCGTGAGTCGACGGGGTGGCGACTGCTTGCGGGGGGCTGAGTTCAGGGACTCCGGCCATGTCTCCCTCTCATTCGTTCCCAATCAGAATGGCCTTGACCGGATCGACAGGTCCCAGATCATGCCATTTCTGTACGCTATCAGCTTTCTCCGGCTGCGCTATACAACCGTGATTGCATTCGATGGCCCAGTGTTTCTTCAGCACGGATCGACAGAAATTGATGCTGACCGATTTCGGGGCGCACCCCACGGCAAGGGCCAGCAATCTGCAAGTACATCGATCACCATGATCACCACTATTATGGAAAGTCATTGCGCTCAAAATGAATGAGCTCCCGTTCAACCATCTAGCGCGCTTTGTTGTCGAGATTGTCGATCAACTGAAACCGTCCGTCCTTGCTGGCGCGGGCACTATCGGGGTGGCAAAGCGGCCTAATACTCAGCGACGCTGAGAGCGCTACAGATCTATGGCTACACTTGCTTTACAGCAGTGTGCCAACGCCCCACCGTCGCACAAAGGTTCATTTCTTCGCCAAACCGGCCAATACTTGCCGCTGAAGATCTGTGTAGCAGGCAAGCATCGAGCCCCAATGATCCAGGACGGTCCGACTCGTCCCCACCATCAAACCGGTCGCGTCACCTCGTAGCCACGACTGGCCATCCGTTCCGGCCTGAGTCAGGAGTGCTCGGGCCGACTGTCCGTTAATTTCCGTCAGGCGTTCGCAGCATCCCAGCCCCAAATTGCAAAGATTCAAGGTCAGTTCCAGTTGTGACTGACACTGGCTTTTCAATCGATCAGCAGCTTCCAGCATTTTTCTTCCTTTAATCCAGGATCTAGAATAATTGCAGTATGCGTTGGGGAGACTGACGCACACATAACCCGGTGGTTACAAGCTTGTCATCAAATTGTCAGCCACGAGATCAAAGCAGACGAGAACCATTTTTAGCCAACCTGTGGGCCCCAGTGCTCTTCACTCAAACACGTTTCTCGATTCAGGCGACAATGTTGATCAGCGTACCCGTGGCTTGCCCTTGGGCATTCACCACCGGCTGCAGCGCCTCCTCCGCTTTGCGTTTCGAGACTTCTTGCGCCTTGGCCTCTTGATTTAGCCGACTCTCGACGGGCTGGCGCATAGCGCTGGTGGTGGTATTACGGCTAATGGAATCGATAGCCATGGAGATCTCCTTCAACGTTGGTTTGACTCAATCAAAAGAGCGGTTGCTGCTTAGTCTTCGCCCTCTTCCTTGTATTCCTTCGGCAGCTTGTGGGCGATACCCTTGTGGCAGTCGATACAGGTATTGCCCTCAACCTTGGCCTTCATGTGCTTCTTGAAAACGGTTTGCTTTTGAACTTCACCGCTCATGGCCTCAAAGTCATGGCAGTTGCGGCATTCACGCGAACCCGACTCCTTCATCCGCTCCCATTCGTGGGTAGCCAACGTCATGCGCTTGGCTTCAAATTTCTCCTTAGTGTCGATACTGCCGGTCAGTTTGCCCCACACCTCGAAGGCGGCTTTCGACTTGCGAATCATCTTGTGCGTCCAGTCCTTGGGGACATGGCAATCGGAACAGATGGCGCGCACGCCGGTGCGGTTGCTGTAATGAATGGTCTCTTTGTATTCCTGGTAGACCGTGTCCCGCATCTCGTGGCAACTGGTGCAAAACGCCAGCGTGTTGGTGGTCTCCAGCGCGGTGTTGAAGCCCCCCCAAAAGATAATTCCCGCAAAAAAGCCGACCACCAACAATGACAACAGCGAATACTTTGCACTGGGTTGCTTGAGCTTGCTCCAGCAACGCTTCAAGAAACTGGCGTTCTTGTCTTCCATGGTGCCCCCCAAAGTGCTTGCCCGACGATCACCGGGCTTCTTGTAACAAAATCGGGGGAGGCCGCGGAGGCTCATCCGATGCCTCCCCCGATAGTCTTCATGCTCAGCGTGACAGTATGAATTCGACGAGGTTCTTGATCTGGGCCGGATCCTTCGACTTGACCATCTTGTGCTCTTCTTCGTGCCCGTCCTCGAACTTGACCTTCTCGCCGCTCGTGATGTGCTTGGTCACCTTGGCCTCGGCATCAGGCTTGCCTTTGTACTTGGCGGCCACTTCCTTCCAGGCCGGGCCGTCGCCCTTCTTGCTGATCGAATGGCACTTGAAGCAGTTGCTTTCGCGGGCCAAGGCCCGCGCCGCTTCCTCGTCGACCGCGTGCGCGCCCGTCGCCAGGAACAAGGCAGCCGCCGACAGCGAGAAACCAGCGAGCAGACGTTGATGCTTGGACTTCATGACAATCTCCTAGTCGTTGTTCGATGAAAATGGGCGCAATTGATGGCCCGGGGGCCAAGCCGCCGGCCCCCATCGGGTTCAGAACAAAACCCAGCCCATCAGGTACAGCGTGTTGTTGTCCGAGGCATCCCGCCCCGGCCGATAGTTGTTCGAAGCGCCGTAATACTGGTCGTACTTGGTATAGCGTAGCGCCAGCTTGACGTTCTGCCAGGGCAGGTAATTCAGCTCGCCAATCCAGCCCTTGGTGTTCGGGTTGCCACTGTCACCGCCAGTGAGCTCATCCCTTCCATCGTTGTAGCGCAGGTCGTCGGAAGTGCCGGTCGTCTTGAAGTACTGCAGTCCACCGCCCCACTGGCGCCGGAAGAAATATTTGAGATCGGCACGGAAGGTATTGAGCTTGTTGACCGGATTGGGGTTCTAAGCCCAAACCGGCGGAATTTGTCCAATAGCGACTACTCCCAGTCAATCCC
>VIKE01000103.1 GCA_008080565.1 Rhodocyclaceae bacterium
GGGAGTTCACTCAGTCTCTACTTTGCCTCGCAGACCAACGTGGCCGTCGGCGCGTCCGGGGCGATTTTTGGCGTCACCGGAGCCTTGTTCGTCGCCATCTTCCAGCACCGCAAGCGCCTCCCGAAATCCTTCAGCAAGCAGATGATCACGAGCTTGAGCTTCTTCATCACCTACTCGCTTGTCCAGAGCCTGACGAAGGACGGAATCGACACGGCGGCTCACATCGGGGGCCTGGTGGCCGGCTCTGCGCTGGCCTTTATCCTCCCCGAACGCCTGAACATGGAAGCATTCCAGAAGCTACGCCTTCAACGAGGCGCCGCTGGTCTGGTGCTTGCTCTACTGGCCACTTTCGGCTTGGTGCATTTCGCACCTGCAGCCAAAGTCGATATCGAGCAAACGATCAATGGCTCGGCGCCCGTTGCCACGGGCATGAAGCAGTTTGCCGATCTGATGGCAGCCCTGGAACAAGAGGAGAAGGACGTTGCTGCCGGCAAGATTTCGATAAAGGAAAGCGATGAGCGGAGTCGCAGTGTTTTCGCGCCGAAGATGGCTGACGTTCTCAAGTTGCTCAGCAGTGGCTACTTGCCGCCGAGCGATCCGCGGTTGCCTATCCTCAAAGCCACAATCCGGATGGGTGAACTGATGGAGGAATCGCTGGCCATGCAGTCGGTGTTCCAGCTCGGCAGCGACATCCCGGTACCGGTCGACCCGGTGAGGGCGGCAGAGATTAAGCAGGAGATGCTTGCCGTAATGGCCGCCATGAACAAGGCAAAAAGCCATTAACTCCGGGCATTTCGCCGAATTTTAGGCAAAAAAAGCCCTGGAAAGGGCTTTTTTTAATGCTTAGCGTTTCCGCTATGACTAGGCTCGGGAATCGAGCTTCGTCAGATCATCACGTCGGCGCTTGAGGCACCGAACAGCGATTGTGTAGCAGCGTTTCCGCTGCGAGTTGGCCTGATCTTCAAATCGGGCAATTTGCATCATGAAATCTCACGTAACAAGCGCTGTCGCTTCTGCATCCGGTTGTAATCCGTCTGCATGGCTACGACACGCAGGATTGATTCAACCGCTAACGCTTGGCTGCTGGCGTTTGCTCCTCACGGAACGAAATCAGCACTGCATTTTTTCCAGGACTCGGACGAGCCCTCGAAAAAATCCCCTCGCATAGAGCCGAAGGGAAAGAGAGAACTATTAGCTGATTGGCCGTGACGACTGCATGGCCTTCTCGATAGCAAGATGAGCCTCGAGTGCTGCAGAGCGTTCGTCCAGAACTCGCAGGTAAGCAGCTTCCCGTCCGAAGCGCTCGATGATTTCGAGGGCTTGCGGATCGTTCCGATGCTGTTCCCGCAAACTCCGATAGGACGCGACAAACTTGTCGTAACCTATTGCATCTGCCATTGCAGACTCCTTTTTTAGTTGCCATTCAGAATTGACATCGCGCGAACCCGACCAGGCGTGAACTTGCCTGACCACTCGAAGCCCTGATCGCGCGCTTCCTGACGGATGCGCTGCTTGAAGGACTCTTCGCTGACTTCCTTGTGCATCTCACAGTGAGCAGTTTCCACCGCGAGAAGAAACTGGATGTCTGAAACGGATGCCTGGAGTGCAGCCTGCAGACGCTTACGGCCGGCAATCTGACGCCCGATGACAGCGGCGGCGATCGCGGCAACAGCGGCTGCGAGGATTCCTCCAATCGCTTGGATAAGCGCTGATTGAACGGCAGGATCGGTAAAGCTGATTTCAAAAGCCATGGTGACCTCCATAGAAAATACCCACGGAGATAACCGCCGGAGGCGGCCCCCGGGGCGATTGAGATACCCAGCGAATGCTGGATCGAAGCGGCTGATAACGCACAGTACGCAGGCGTTTGTCCCACACGGGAAAAAGCGGATCTTTCTTGAGCAGCCAGTCTTTTCACGGGACGCTCAAGAAAGACCTTTCCCGAAGGAAAGGTCAGAAGACGATCCGTCGCTTACGCTTCGGTGACCGTCATGATGCCATCATCGTCGAACGACACGAGAAAGGCGTTATTGCGGAGGTTGGTCTTGTTGCGCGCACCTGCGGAGCGGAGGCATTTTTCAACCGTCTCCGTTGCAGGTTCGCCCGCCAGGATTGCAACCAGATCGTCAAAGCGATCGCTGTCTAGGTCGAAATCGGTGCCACAGTAGTTGTCATTTTCATCGGTGTAAGTCGATGCCTGACGAAGCACATAACCCGCACTGCTGCATGTTTTCGGAACCAGGTAAGTCATGCTCGAACCCCAAACATCAGAACCGAGAGCTACGGGTTCCGAAAGCTGTTTGGTTACGCCCCCCATCGAGACCGAAAGGCATTCGATGAGCTTGACCGTGCCGCTGGCAAACCCACCGTTGTAATCGCCTTTGGCAATCACTCGGCCACTGACCTTTACTTCTTCCTGAGAGAGATCCCGCAGGAAAGCCTGTGCCCAGTGCGCTTTTGGCAGTCCGTAAGAGACAAACCGCAAGCCAGCTTCCATAGCAAACATGAGTTTGGCGAACTCATCCCCTTCTCCATCAACATCGAAGTCGCTACACAACAGGACTTCACCCGACTGCACTTGCTCGAGCGTTACATGCTCCTTGTTCTGGTACATGTAGCTATCGCCGTCGCGAAGCTGCACCGGTGTTTCGGCCACGTGATAAACAACCTCACGGGGCAGAACCGGCACATCGCACATCAGATCGAGACAACCGGCCTTGCTCGCCACAGACCAGAAGGTCTCAACGAACTCGACAGCAGACATCTCGTTCTTTTTGGCCACCAGATGATCGCGCCAAAGCCCCACGATTACCTTGTGGAAGTCCTTGGATGCCTGCTCTGAATCGATCAAGGTGTCACGATCGGGCATGCGCGGTGAGTACACCTGATGGTCCACATGAACGATGGGTCTAAATTCACTCCCATGTTGCGCTGTGAAACCAACAACGCTGACCGGCAAGCCCTGGCAGTAAGCTCGACCCTGCCCCTCGAAGAGAGGCTTTGTATCGCTGTGGATTCCCGGTATGTGGATGAACCCGACTGGTGTCATCGCACCGACCAGGGAGGCCTGTGCGTGGGAACGCGGAAGCTCCTCCCCCTGCCAGAAAACAGGCGTGGCGAATCCCTTCGCATAGTTACCCAGTGCATTACCGACTTTCACCGCATCGAGCTTGCACTTGATCAGTGAAATCCGGGTGCCTCCGATAAAACTGGAGGTTTGAACTGCGATTTGACGCTTGGCAATCAGATCCTCCGAGGAAAACTCGATCTTCTTGCCACGACTTTCTACGACGATGGTCTCTGCAGCAAACGAAACACTGAAAAAACCAATCCCGAAGGGCTTATCGCTGGCAATGACCTCTTCAGACCAGCCGCTCTCCGCAACAGTGATCAAGGTACGGAAGTCGGCGATGCCGCAGCCGTTATCCGTAATGGTCAGCGTGGAGGTTGAGACGTCATAGTCGAAATCGATCTGACTTGCACCAGCTCGCCGGCCGTTCTGCAAACATTCCGCAAGAACGGTTGTCGAGGTCGAGAACAGAGTCCTCATGTGCTCGAGGAAACGGGACTCGTTAACGCTGCAGACGATACTGCTTTCCTGTGCTGCTTGTGACATGGCAAATCTCCTTGCAAGGATTTTCGCGGGCAGCACGTCCCTGGCGGGAGCGTACCCCCGCAAGGTTGGATGTCCTCAAGACCCGTCGGTCAAGAGAATGTTGCGGTCCATAACGCAGGACACGCAGGCGTTGGTCTCACACGAGACAAAATCGCTGAGAATCTGGCTGGCCAGATGCCTTCTTTTTTAAGCGACCTTGAAAAAGTCGCTTAAAAAAGACCCCCGAATGAGGGTCAAGGTGCTAAATCACTGACTCAGTTTGCACTGAGAGCGAGGCTGTTGCTTGCTCTGTGCAGCGTCGATCGAAACTGACGCTAACCCATGCTGAGCGCAACCGGTTCCACAAGATGACCTGAGGTCTGTCCGGCCCAACAACGAAATTCGATGCGGGATGCGGCATTTCCTGTTGCATGAGAACTTTGGCGATTTTGACAGCGGCGTCGGCCGCGGCTTCTGGCGTGTCAAACTCAATTCCGTCCCCAGAATCAATTCCAGAACCTGCACTTATGGTTAGTGCAGCTTGCGGCACACCAAACTTAACGACTGCTTTCATCATGATTTCTCCAAATTGAAACCCTGAGAGCCCCGCCCCGAAGGGATGGAGCCTCCGGGAAAGTTTGATTCGCCTGTATGTCCAGAGGACCCAGGCTGTGTCTCAAGCTCTAGATGACATCTGCACCGCTTCGTGTCGTACCAGGTTCTGGCGCCGACATTCCTCGATTCGATACATCCGATAAGCCATTACATGCGATTCCTGCACTGCAGCATCGAAATCCCGGCCAGCACGAGACGAGATCGTCACGCGCCAGAGGACTTCTCCGCTATCGCTTTTCAGCATTGTTTTTTCGACTTCAGCCAGATCGATCACCTGTCCGGCGAAACACACATAGACCACAAATCCCTTGCGAGGTAATGGTTCAGTGCATTCCCAACCGGACAGAATCAGCAGCAACTGAGCCTTGGTGTAGAGCATTTCACGAGGTCGGCACATGGTCGTAAACCCTAATGAACCGTCTGACCAAGTTCCAGCGCTTTGGCAAGCATCTGGGACTCCAGTTCCTCTTCTGCATGGCTGCAGCCAAGGAACCCCCAGCACTCGTCATCGTGATCGCTGATGCAATCGCCAGTGTTTCGGTCGATCACGTACATCACCACGCCATACACTTCACCGTTTGCCCAGGAGTTGTATTCCTCAAGGACGCCTTTGCAATACTCCTCTGCTTTGGCGTACATCAGGGAATCCAGCGTGGCACAGTCGATCTTCACCGGTGAGGCGGAGATCATCTGGTCGAGTGCTTGCGTCCATTTCCAACCCTTGCCTTCGCCCACCCAGGTAGAACCATCCAGGGAGAACCGTGCATGTAACGGGTTGGTTTGGCTGCCTGCGGCACCGAACCAGGCGACATGGCCAATGCCTAATTCCGACATTGCGTTCGACCGGATATTGTCGATAGCGTCTTCGTCAGGCACCCAGACCGCGGCGGCACGAGAAGTATCCCAACGACAATTCATCCCGGTACCCGTCACACTGTAGGCAATGCCAGAGTGTTCATAGATGTCCAAAGGAATTGTCAGAGGCTTCCCGATCTCGCCGGCGGCTTGTGCTTCGTCCCAAGCTTCTTCTGCTTCCGATTCGGAGAACAGAGCCGCCAGGGGTTGCAACTTGTCTTGCAGGTCGCCGTCCATCCGATTCCAGTACGAAACGCCGTAGAGCGTATCCGCAAGGTAGTCCAGCGCATAGCTCCAGCCTTCTTGGTTGATCGCGAACTGAATCACGGATTCCAAGGAGGCCTTCGATACAGGCTTGTTGATGGCGCGCAGGCGGTGGAGCAGACGAGTCAGGAGCGAAAGATCTTCTCCTATCCCCTTCATCACCCGCTTCACGATCCGGTCGGCAACCGGTTGCCAGGAAAAGTCTTTGTTGCCATCGCTGTCGAGACCCAGGGCTGAATAGTATTTCGCCTGTTCCTCTGCATCACCACGCCGAGTGCTGGCGTGATAGATGTTTCCGTTGGCTGTACCCGGTTCGCAAGGATCGAGATGACTCGAATCCTGATCGAAACAAAGTCCTCCAACGATTAGATGGCTCCCGCACACGATCATCCTTTCCTCGGTATCCGGGGAAAAGCGCATCTCGCGGTTGACGTCGATGGTGTCTTCGTCCGGATTGTCGCCGGCCAGTAAAACCTCATCGATTGACTCGAACGCCTCAACCACACCAGGCAGCGCTTCCGCACGCTGGGTGAAAGGGACGTTTTCCAGTGCAACAACCGTTTCCGGCCGAAGAATGGTGGTAAGAACTGCAGCTTTGTTGCCAAACATGGGGAACCTCCGATAAACAGGGCCCATGCTCCCCGGTGGGGAATGTGGCCCCACAAGGGAAGACGATGGTGAAACTCGTCAGAAGCAGGTCATAACGCAGGCCTGTAAGCGTTCTCAGATCACCCGAGAAAACCAGAAACCCCCATGCCCGCGAGGTATGATCTTTTGTTGAGGTCTTGAAATACCTCGCTTTCAATCACAAGGAGAAATAACCCAATGAATAAAACCGAACTCGTTGATGCCATCGCTGCCGGCGCTGACATTTCCAAAGCCGCTGCCGGCAAAGCGCTGGACGCCGCGGTCGACGCGATCACCAATGCCGTAGCCAATGGCGACCAGGTCACCCTCGTTGGCTTCGGCTCGTTCAAGGCCTCGGCTCGTGCCGCCCGTATTGGCAAGAACCCGAAGACCGGCGCCGCGCTCGATATCGCCGCAACGACCGTGCCGAAGTTCTCCGCTGGCACCGCCTTCAAGGCTGCCGTGGCCAAGAAGAAATAATCAGTGATCAAGCTTTCCGGACGGTCTGCACGCAGGCCGTCTGGAAAACTCCCCGGCAAGCGGGGAGAAAAAGTGCAACAAAATTTAATTAGGCGGCTGCCCTCAGCGCGCCACTGTCTTCGAGATATTCCAGCCAATCAACCCCTTTCTTGCCGTTAGGGATTTCAACCGGGGGCAATTCAACGCCTGCGCGGATACCGCTTTTCCACAAGCGCTCAGCCAAAGCCTTTGCAGCTTCCTGCCCATGACCAGCCGGGTGGAATTTGCTCGGACTATCTTTGTCAGCATAGATCGTGACGCGCTTGATGCCTGGAGGAGGAACGAATTCCGCCATCAGACCAGCTGTAACAGTTGCCCAGCAGGGAATGCCGGTCATTTCTGTCACAGCCAAAGCAGTCTCGATCCCTTCAGCCACCGCGAGTGTGTCTGTTGCCGGAAAGAGCCGAATGGCAGCACCTTGCAGCGGGCGATAGCTCGCATGCGGGCACAGCTTCTTCGGTGACTCGACGGGGGCCTTGTGACCATCGTCGGTGAGAAAGGTACGGTGGATGGTCACTGGAGTGCCATCAGGTGCCGTAACACAAGCCATGATCCCGGGAAAACGCCCGATGAGCATGCCTTTCTCGTAGAACGCCATCGACGGATGAAAACGAACGCTTTGCCAATTCCGAGGGATCTTCAAACCGCGGCCAACCAGGTACATCCAGGCAGCACGGGCTTCAGCACTCTTCATTGAAAGGCCTCCATTCCAAAGCGCCACAAGACGATGCCGGATGGCAGCATCTTCGCGGGCCGTATCACGCTTGCGCGTTTCACGATGGACAGGCTTCAGCTCGGGCTTTTCGCCGAGAATCAGCCGACCAATCTCAGATAGGGAATCCTTGAACGTCCAGTCATTCACCGCACCGATTAGCGCAATGCCATCGGGCCAGTTACCACAGGTGCAAACGCCACCACCTGAGTCAACAACGTCGCGATAAACCCGGAAGTCGCCAGAGCCACCATGCATCGGGCAGTCGATATGCACCAGGCCGGGGTGATCCAGGGCAGATGATATCGACGGCGCCAGCTTCTCGATGATGGTGTCCCACATCCCTGCAGCTTTGAACTTGACTTCCTTCTTGCAGATATCCGAAAAACGGAGATTCGACATGGTATTACCTCACAAAAAGGGCACCATGCCCCCTGTCGGGAGATGGGCCCGACTAGGGAACCTCACAAACATCGTGAGGACAGCAGCTCATAACGCAGAGCAGTAAGCGTCTTCGGTCACCCGAAAAAACCTATAAAGCTTTTCGCAGCGGCCTTGCCAAGCCACTCTGAAAAGCTCCCCGAAAAAAATCAGGGAGAAAAAACTGTCGAAACGATCCTGCTGAAAACTCTCACGCCGGCCTCAGAAGCGCGTGCGTAACATTGCAGAACGTTCTGCACCGTCGATCGTCATGCGATTCCCGAGAACGCTAGCAGCAGAACCCACAGTAGTGTTGAGGACAGTGTTGCCAAGACTGTTTTGCTCAGTACGGATGGCTTCCTGGCGGGCCTCCATCGAGTTGTACTGGACATAGACCTTGGTCAGACGATTCATGACTTCGGGCCGCATGATTTCGCGTTGCTCTTCGGAATACTGGGCAAGGATTTGCTCAGCGGCACGGTCGATTTCAGCGTTCTCACGAACCCTTCGATCTTCGGCCGATTCATTCGGAACAATTGCTTCTTTCACGGTTGAATAAACAGCACGGCTTGCTGCACTTAGCAGATTCGCAGACGTTTCGATTAAAACGTGTGTCAGCAGATCAGCTTTAGCAGGCGCAGCAAATACGAGCAGTGCAAACAGAACGGACAGGTTGAAACGTGCTTTCATGGTGATGCTCCTTATATAGATAAAAAAGGCACCATGCGCCCTGTCGGGAGTAGGTGCCCGAACAGGGAAAGTCGCCGGGTGGCGATGAGAGCAGATTCGATCACGTCCGAATCCGTAAGGGACGAGCTGAAAACCCAGCCAAGTAAAGAGTCTTGTTTATGTAGCCTGGTGGCCTCATAAAGAAGACCCCTCGAAAATTTCTCGAAAAGGTCTAATGCTGCAGGTTAACGACGAAAGGAGGTAACGGCGGATTTGGCATCACGATACGCATGAAGCGTGGCGGAAAGCTTGGAACCGACATAACCAAGGACGAAGCCGATAAGAACGATTTTTCCAGAGAGCAAAGCCTGTTCAAAAGAACGACCTGCGACCAGATAAGCGATGCTCAGGGCAGCAATCCAAACAATCATCATAACTTTCATCACAGTGTCTCCAAAAAGGAAGGACACCGCGATCCCTGTCGGGATGGTGTCCCGAAAGGAAAAATTACGCTGGAGCGGAATAACCCCGTGGGATTATTCACGCTTGATTCCAGCGGCGATCAACTTCTGAAGAGTCGATCAAAATCCATTCTTGATATGTACAGAACATATCTTCATGGCAAGCGAGAACGCCGACCAAACGAACCTACACCAGTGAAGGA
>VIKE01000149.1:0-3322 GCA_008080565.1 Rhodocyclaceae bacterium
GCATGCGTCGTAGCTCATCTGCAGGATGAAAAACACGGAGATGAACACCAGCGCAGAAACCCATGCCGGCAGAGGTTTCTGCGGCCGATTGGTGCGGGTTACAAACTGGTCGAACGATTCGTTCATTTTCGAGTACGACCCTTTTACAGTTTTTGCTTCTGCAACTTAATCCAAACTTGGCTCGTTTTACTCGATCCGGGGCGGGGGCACATTCAATTGTTCACATTTTTGAGCGTGCAGAGCTAGACAGATGGCAGGGCGCGATGTCGCCAACCCGAGCATTTTCTTTATTTGAGCAAACATATTGGCAGTCTAACGAATTCGTTATTTACCCAACTTCACACCACCTGGAGCGCCGATTATTTTGACTTTGCGCAGGTTGGTGACAATTTGACGCGTACTGACGATGCTAAAGAATCACCCTTTCCCGCATTTTTACCTGTGAAGAGATGAAGATATTGCGGCCACCCAGAAGCACATAGCTGAATCAACCACTCGCGCCGAATAAGAGTTCCACTCGCTGAATCTGATGCAATTTGCACTACACCTGCGCGAAATTGTGCAGCTTTCGACTTAAATATCTTTTGATCTGGCGCGTTTCCGAGGTAGGCCGTCAAAATAATCATTCCGTGATCTGAGAATTTGTATAGGACAAAATCCTCCACAGGGGACTCGGCGGTTACCGTAATATCCCCTTCCAAATCGATGTCGAAATATTCCTTGTACCCATGCGAAGCAGTTGCTGTCATGGCATCTCCAGCCCAACCGTTTGATAAGAACAGGAAAGCAAACGTAACTGCAAAAAAAACTAGTTTCATTTCTGGTTTCTGACGATAGAAGCTGAATCGAGAGCTGAGTATGCAGGATCGACACTGCTTTCCACTTCTCTCAAATTTTGGGTTTTGGAACCAGGCGATGGATTTGCATTGATGATCCCCAAAATATTTCGCGCATCCGGCTTTCCGTCACGCGTTGACATGATGTTCCCGCCCCAACCTTTTTCTGCCCCTCCTGTATCAGAGTATTTGTCATCAAGTCCCATCAAATGTCCCGCTTCGTGTGCTGCTGTCCAGGCGGGGCGATCCGCTGGCCAAACTCCGGTGTTACCACCAACACCATTGACGATTGCACGCCCATCACCCTTTGGAACATCGATAACATTTTTCTTATCAGCCGGTGTGCCGGGTGGAGGGGGGGATATTACCTTTAAGTCCACATCGTAGTTGCCTACCTTGCCTGACCAATTGTCCTGGATGCCACGATTGAATTTCCCAGTAACCGCAGCGGTTGCCCCCGATCCTCGATACTCAATTGGCACCGTGATCGTAACCTTATTCCCATTGACAATCACTTCGGCATACTCCCCGCTCGGATCGACGAAGTTCGTCGGCGAATTCCCCACATAGGCATACGGACTTACCGCATCCGCCATCATCCCGGCCGGATCACGCGAGAGGAAGCGCCCAATCCCCGGATGCTGGTAACGCGCCCGGTAGAAGGTCAGCCCGGTGGCGTCCGGTTCTCTTCCCGTAAAGCCATACGCCGGCGTCGTGCCAGTGGTGGCGCCCTTGTTCCCCCAGGCATCGAAGCGCTGGCTGGAAATCAGGCTCCCTGCGCCGTTGACCGTAGCAATCACGCTACCCAAGCCGTCCTGCAGATAAGCCGTCTGCACCGCCGCTGGGCTGCTGGTGCTGCCGGTCAATCTGAGGAGCGGCTCATCCGTCCCGACCCCATGCGCGTAGACCGCACTCGGCATACCGGCCAGCGTGCCCGTCCACTCGGCATGAATGTCATCCCCGTCGTAGGCGTAGTGCGTGGTCGCCCCGGCACTGGTTTTCTTCAGCCGTCGGCCGCTGTCGTCGTAGGCATAGCTTTCGGCCACGGCATTGGCGCCGGTCCGGGTCGCGGTCAGCAAATGATCGAGCGCATTCCAGGCCAGGGCGAGCGTGGTCGCGCCGGTGCCGCTGCTCGTGCAGTCGGTCGCCGATTTGGTCGCACTCGTGCCTTCACAGAGCTTGGTCAGATGCCCATCGGCATCATGCACCGCACCGCCAATCAAGGTGCCGGTGTCATTGGTCTGGCGAATCTCGCTGAGCTGGTGCGCCAGATCGTAGAGATAGGCCGTGGTACCGCCGGCATTGCTCTTCGTCCGCCGGTTGCCGTAGATGTCGTAACTGGTGGTTTCGGCCGTGCCGTCGCTACTGCTGGTCAAACGGTCGAGGTTGTCGTAGCCATAGGTCCAGTTCTTGGCGGTGCCGTTGATGGTTTCGGCGTGGGTGGCGCGTCTGCCCTGACTATCGAGGGTGTAGACATGGCTGCTGAGCGTGGTGGCGCTGAACAGGTTCTTCTTGTCCTTCAGGCTGCCGTCCTCGAACCAGCTTTGCGTCGTGCGCAAGCCCGAGTTCAGGCGTTTCTCGATGAGCCGGCCGCCAGCATCCCATACGAAACTGACGTTCTCGCCATTGGGCGCGGTCAGGCTGGAAAGCCGACCGACGCCATCGTAGGCAAAGCTGGTGCTGTGGCCATCGCTGTCAACGACCCGGGCTAGGCGACCACCCGGCGTCCAGGTGTAGGTCAAGCTCTTGCCGGCTCGGCTGTCGATGACGGTGTTGAGGCGATGCGCGCTGTCGTAGCTGTAGTCATAGGCAACGATAGTCTGGTTTGATCCGTCCTTGGTTTCTGCTTTGGTCACCTGACCCAGCGGGTTGCGGCTGTAGCTGGCGGTCTGGGCGCCGGGGACGGTTCTCGATTTGAGTTGGCCTTGCGTTTCACCCGTACCGCCCTTGGCGCCATAGGCGTAGGTCGTGGTTTGGCCGGCGGCGGCCTGCACCGGGGTTTGGCTGGTCAGCAGTTCGCCATGGACGTTCCAGGTCCATTTCCAGACCTTGCCCAGTTGATCGGTCTGGCTCAGCTTGCGGCCGAAGTCGTCGTAGGTGGCGCTGAGTTGTTTCTTGACGTTGACGCCATCCAGCGTGCAAGTGGCACTGCTGGTGTCGGTGGTGCTGCCGGCCCAGATTTCGGCGATGTTGCCGAGGGCGGTATAGACGGTGCAACTGACCGGGCGGCTGGTGTCGGTGGCCGAGACCGTCGGGCCGATGGCGCGGGTCAGGCGGCCGAGTTCGTCGTAGAAGCGATAGCTGTCGCGGATGCTGCCGTCGGCGGCGATGGTGTTGATCCTTGTCGGACGGCCTTGTCCGTCGTACTGAGCGATCTCGATGGCGCGGCTCTGGGTCTGGCCGGTGATGCTGGGCAACGTGCTGCGTTTGAGTTGGCCGTCCTGCGTGCTGTCGTAGTAGTCGTAACTCGTCGTCAGGCCGTTGGG
>VIKE01000149.1:3363-3736 GCA_008080565.1 Rhodocyclaceae bacterium
CGTCGACATCGAGACTGAAACTGACGCGGTGACCTTCTTCGTTATAGGCACCGGTGATGCGGCCCATGGGGTCGCGGTCGAAGCCTAGCGTGTAGCCGTCGGCACCGGTGGTGGCGATCAGGTGGCCTAGACTGTTATAGCGGTTGAGGGTGGCATTGCCGGCGTAGTCGACCTGGCGCTCCAGCCGGTCAAGGTCATCCCAGGTGGCGTAGTGACCGTCGAGGTAGGCACCATTGACGCTGAGGCCGACGTTGACCGGATTGCCGTTGGCGTCGTAGGTGGTGGCCCAGGTGTTGCCGCGACCATCGGGGGATTTGACCGGGCGGTCGAGGGCGTCGTAGTCGCTGTCGGCGGCATACCAGGCGGCGTCGGG
>VIKE01000004.1 GCA_008080565.1 Rhodocyclaceae bacterium
GATCGAACTGCCGACCTCTCCCTTACCAAGGGAGTGCTCTACCACTGAGCCACATGGGCCTACCTTAAAACTCCAGCCGTACTGCGTCATGGAGCGGGTGAAGGGAATCGAACCCTCGTCTTAAGCTTGGAAGGCTTCAGCTCTACCATTGAGCTACACCCGCTTATTACGCCCGCAACACAGGCTGCTACAGCATTCAATCTGGTGGAGGGGGAAGGATTCGAACCTTCGAAGGCAGAGCCGACAGATTTACAGTCTGTTCCCGTTGACCGCTTGGGTACCCCTCCGGAAGAACCCGGGATTATCCGGACGACCACCAGCCCTGTCAACACCCAAAAACAGAAAAGCCGGCATATAGCCGGCTTTTTCCGCTTTCGAAACTGAAATTACTTCTGTGCGAGGACCCAGGCGACCAGCTTCTTGGCTTCGTCTTCAGTAACGTTGTTGGGCGGCATCGGGATCTGACCCCAGACACCCTTGCCGCCAGCCTTGACCTTGGTGGCCAGCATGGCGGGGGCAGCCTTGTCGCCCTTGTATTTTGCAGCGACTTCCTTGTAAGCCGGACCAACCAGCTTTTTGTCGATGGCATGGCAGGACATGCAGTTCTTGGCCTTGGCCAGAGCTTCGTCGGCTTGGGCCTGACCGGCCATCACGATACCAGCGGCGGCCATCACGGCAACATAAACAGCTTTCATTCTCTCGCTCCGTTATTCAGGTTGGTGGATAAATCAGTATTGGATGATAAAACCCTTTTCTTTCCCTTGCAAACAGGAAGCTTGGGGCAACCGCATCTCTTCCACAAGACGGTTAACGCAGCACCCCGGGGCGCGTTGACAGGGAATGCTCATGAAGGTCGCGACGACACGGCCAACAAAGCACCGGCCGAGACGAACAAACCACCGAAAAGGCGATTCTGCAAACGAATTGCGACCGGGTCATGCAACCACCTGCCCAGATGCACTGCGGCAAGTGCGTACCCGGACATCACCGCCATGTCAGTCAGGCAGAGTGTTGTGGCTATCAACAGGTACTGGGGAATTTGGGGTTCCGCTGGATTGACAAACTGGGGCACCAGCGCACCGATGAATATGATGGCCTTCGGATTGGTCAGATTGACCAGAACCCCCTGCAAAAATAGTCCTTTGCGATGCACTATCGGAGCATTGGCATCGACCGGAATGACCGGCGCCCGCCATTTCTGGATGCCGAGCCAGAGCAGGTAGGCCGCACCCAAAAATTTGACCAGCAAAAATGCTGTTTCCGAGGCGGCCAATAGTGCGCCTAGGCCAAGTGCGACAATCAGCAGATGGAGCAAAATGGCCGACTGAAGGCCAAGAATGGCTGTCAGTGCAGCCCAATAGCCGTGCCGCATGCCGGTGCTCATGCTGATCACCGCGCCCGGCCCGGGGGTCACCGCGATCAGGATGGCCGCCAGCAGGAACCCAAGCCAGACCGCAAGTGTCATTTACGGCGCTGAATCTGCTTGACGTCGCGCACGGCGCCCTTGTCGGCCGAGGTGGCCATCAGGGCATAGGCTTGCAGCGCGGCAGAAACCGTACGTTCGCGATTGACCGGCTGCCAGGCAGCATCGCCCTTGGCTTCCATCGCGGCGCGGCGGATGGCGAGTTCGTCATCGGCGATAGCCAAGTGGATGCGACGATTCGGGATGTCGATTTCGATGGTGTCACCCTCTTCGACCAAACCGATGGCGCCGCCATCGGCTGCTTCCGGCGAAGCATGGCCGATGGAAAGGCCTGAGGTGCCGCCAGAGAAACGGCCATCAGTGAGCAGCGCGCAAGCTTTGCCGAGGCCCATCGATTTCAGGTAGGAGGTTGGGTATAGCATTTCCTGCATGCCGGGGCCGCCTTTCGGGCCTTCGTAGCGGATGACGACGACGTCGCCGGCAACGATTTTTTCGCCCAGAATGGCGTCGACCGCAGCATCCTGGCTTTCGAAGACGCGAGCACGGCCGCTGAATTTCCAGATGGACTCATCGACACCGGCCGTCTTGACGATGCAGCCGTCAAGCGCGATGTTGCCGTAAAGGACGGCCAGGCCGCCCTCCTGCGAGAAAGCGTTGGCCTTGTTGCGGATGCAACCGTGGGTACGATCGAGATCGAGTTCGTTGAAGCGACGATCCTGCGAGAAGGCGACTTGGGTCGGCACGCCGCCCGGGGCGGCCTTGAAAAACTCATGCACCTTGACGTCGTGCTCGCGGACGACGTCCCAGCGTTCAATGGCTTCCCCGATATTCTTGATATGGACGGTCGGCACATCGCGCGTGATCAGCCCTGCCCTATCCAGTTCGCCGAGGATGCCCATGATGCCGCCGGCCCGATGGACGTCTTCGATGTGATACTTGTCGGTCATCGGCGCGACCTTGCACAGGCAGGGCACGGCGCGCGAAATGCGGTCGATGTCGGCCATTGTGAAGTCGACACCGGCTTCCTGCGCCGTGGCCAGGATGTGGAGCACGGTGTTGGTCGAGCCGCCCATGGCGACGTCGAGGGTCATGGCGTTTTCGAAAGCGGCCTTGGTGGCAATGGAGCGCGGCAGCACCGAGGCGTCATCCTGCTCGTAATAACGCTTGCACAGTTCGACGATCAGGCGTCCGGCACGCAGGAAGAGCTGCTTGCGGTCAGCGTGCGTGGCGACGACGGTGCCGTTGCCGGGCAGGCTGAGGCCGAAAGCTTCGGTCAAGCAGTTCATCGAGTTGGCGGTAAACATGCCGGAGCAGGAGCCGCAGGTCGGGCAGGCGGAACGCTCGATTTCGTCGAGATCGGACTGGGAAACCGTGTGGTCGGCAGCCTTGACCATGGCATCGACGAGATCGAGGTGCACGACGTTGCCCTGGATCTTGACCTTGCCGGCTTCCATCGGTCCGCCGGAGACGAAAATGACCGGAATGTTGAGGCGCATGGCGGCCATCAGCATGCCCGGGGTGATCTTGTCGCAGTTGGAGATACAACATCCCGCTATGGCCCATGGCGATGCCGTCGTCGATGGCGATGGTGTTGAATTCCTTGGCAACGCCGCCGGCTGCCTCGATCTCGCGCGCTACCAGCTGCCCCATGTCCTTGAGGTGCACGTGGCCCGGCACGAACTGGGTGAAGCTGTTGACCACGGCGATGATCGGCTTGCCGAAGTCGCCATCCTTCATGCCGGTAGCGCGCCACAGGGAGCGGGCACCGGCCATGTTGCGGCCGTGGGTGGAGGTGCGGGAACGGTATTGCGGCATGACTCTCTCTCCGTCTGAATCTGGCGCCGATGTCTTGTCATGGCGCGCGAACTATAATCAGCTAATTCTAGCCCACTCTTAACCTTCAATGCTTCTTCACCCGCAGTTCGATCCTGTTGCCTTTTCGCTCGGCCCGCTCTCGGTGCGCTGGTACGGTTTGATGTATCTCGTCGCCTTCGTTCAGTTTATTTTGCTCGGTCGCTACCGGATCAAGAGTCGCCCGTCGATTCTCTCCGTCGAACAACTCGACGACCTGCTTTTCTATGGCATGCTCGGGGTCATTGTCGGTGGTCGCCTCGGGCAAGTGCTGTTCTATGAGCCGGCTTACTACTTGAGCAATCCGCTGGAAATTCTTGCTGTCTGGAAAGGCGGCATGAGCTTCCATGGCGGCTTTCTCGGCGTGCTCGCCGCCATGGGCCTTTGGGCCAACAAGCAAAAGCTCAACTGGTGGGACATCATGGATTTCGTCGCGCCGCTCGTCCCGCTTGGCCTGGCCGCCGGCCGTCTCGGCAACTTCATCAACGGCGAACTGTGGGGCCGCGTCGCCGAGGCCAGCCTGCCGTGGGCGATGATCTTTCCGCAATCCGGCGACATGCAGCCGCGCCACCCGTCGCAGCTTTATCATATCGGTCTGGAAGGCCTCGCCCTCTTTTCAATTTTGTGGCTTTTTTCAGGTCGACCGCAGCAACGCGGTGCGGTGTCCGGCGTTTTCCTGATCGGCTACGGTGCGTTCCGTTTCATCACCGAATTCTTCCGCGAGCCGGATGCCGGCATCTTCGGCCAGTCCTATACGATCAGCATGGGTCAGTGGCTGTCGCTGCCCATGGTGCTGGCCGGCCTCGTTTTGCTGATACTCGCCAAGCGCCGGAAAATTCTATAATTATGGATTACGTTATCCACTACACGACAGGAATCGACTCATGACACGTCCGTTCAAGGTTCTCGGCATCCAGCAAATCGCCATCGGCGGCCCTTCCAAGGAAAAACTGCGCACCCTGTGGGTCGAGAAATTCGGCCTGGAAATCACCAGCACCTTCGTTTCCGAGCGCGAAAACGTCGACGAAGACATCTGCGCCATGGGCACCGGCCCGTTCAAGGTCGAAGTCGACCTCATGCAGCCGCTTGATCCGGACAAGAAGCCGGCTGTGCACACCACGCCGCTCAACCACGTCGGCCTGTGGATCGACGATTTGCCCAAGGCTGTCGAATGGCTGTCGGCCAACGGCGTACGTTTTGCCCCGGGCGGTATCCGCAAGGGCGCCGCTGGTTTCGACATCACCTTCCTGCACCCGAAGGGCAATGAAGAATTCCCGATCGGCGGCGAGGGCGTGCTGATCGAACTCGTTCAGGCACCGCCGGAAGTCGTCTCGGCCTTCGCCAGGCTGGCCGCCCAGTAAGCCAAAATGGCTGACATCCCCGAGCACGAACTCGAGGAAACCCGCGCCGCGCTCGCCCCCACGCTGGAGGCGACCGCGGCGATCCTGCCCTGGGTGGCCACGCCCAGAAAGGCGCGCTTCGACCCGAAGCTCAATGAACGCTGGATTGCCGCCAACAAACGGCTTGCTGCAGCATGGTCGGAGCGCCATGGCGACGGCTCCGACAATATTCGACCGGCCGTTTTCGGGCTCTACACCATCGCCATCGAAACCGCCGACGCCAACTGCCTGCGTCTCGGCGAAGCTCTGGCCAGCGCCGCCGACCGCCTTGAAGATGATGCGCTGTCTCCTCGCCTGATCGCAGCCATGAGTGCCGCCATCGAATGCCTGAGCGAAGCAGACGGCCTTGAGCACCCAGCCTTCCCGGAACGTGCCGACCACTTTGCCGGACGCCTCGAGGCATGCGCCAAGGCGACAAAAAGCGACGAGCGCTCGGCCGTTCTCGACCAACTATTCGTCGATGAAGCCAGCGAGCAAATCCAGTTGATGCACGATGCCCTGGCCACCCTGCCGCCGGATGCCTACGCCTTGACCACGGAGGCGCTCAAGCTGGCCCAACAGGCCGAATTGCTTGAAATCTGGGGCGTCATGCACCTTGCCCGGCAACTCTCGGAATGCATCACACGCAATGCGGCCGACCTTGATAACGCTGCCGTCCGCATGGAAATACAAAATCGGCTGGAAGCACTCAGCACCACCGTTGCCACGGTCAACCGGTAATTTCGACCAAAATTGAAATGTCGTCAGATCGCACCGCAAACGGCGCGCAGCCGTTCGCCAGCGGCACGGGCCTGGAGCTTCGCCTCTTCCGCCTCATATTCGACCAGTGCCAGCGTCACCAGATTGGCCACCGCCTGCGCAAACAGCCCGTGCGACGACGTCCACGGTTGGCGCGATCCGACCTGCTCGAGACAGAGCACTCCCTGCAACTCGCCGCGGATATGAATTGGTGTATCAAGCATGGCCATCACACCATGACAGGGCAGGTAATCGGCAGCAAACTCGGCGGTCAATGGATGAGTGTAGGCATCGTCAGCCGCGATGCTGCTGCCCGCCCGCAATGCCTGGAAGTACAGCGGATACTGGCGGGCATGGATACGCTGGTCTTTGCTGTGGCGCCGCGGCGACAGCTCGAAGAGGTCAAGACAGAGCAGTTCCTGATGCTGGTTGGTGAGCGCCCAGATGCTGACGCGCTCGACGCCGGACATCTGCGCCGCCGACTCGGTCAGGATGCTCAGCATCATGTCGAGCGGCGCCTCCTTGAAATATGCGCCGCGCGACAGGCTGGCAATACCTTCCTGCAACTCCAGCGGCGACATCAGGGTTCTGCCGAGACCCGGATTGACCATGTTTTCCATAAAATTCCGACTGACCAGTCCCAAGGGACAAATATTCAAGTCCGAATTTTAAGAAACTCGGCCAGTTTCGCCCGTGAAATCCTCCACACCTGACAAAAGTAATAGCCGGGGCGCCGCGTTTAATCGGGTCCTGGCGTCGTCTTGAAGATGAAAGCCGCCTTCTGGACTTCGGTAATCCACACCAGCCCGTCACCGTAATGACCGGTCTGTGCCACCTCGGTGATCCGCTGAAAAATGGCCTCGGCCACCTCATCCGGAGCGACGATTTCGACGCGTACCTTGGGCGTGTAATCGGTCAATTCATCCTTGATCTTTGTCCGCGCCGGCACATGGCGCGACGGCGCACTACAGCCTTCGACCTTGGTCACCGTCATGCCGGGAAATCCGGGCAGGACGACTAGCGCATCACGCAAATCCGCCAGTTTGTTGGGGCGAATGACAGCCTTGATTTCTTTCATGCTTCGACCTCTTCATCGTCAAACCAGCGGTAAATGGTGGGCAAGACCAGCAGCGTCAGCAGGGTACAGGTAATCAGGCCACCAATCACCACGATGGCCAGCGGCCGCTGCACTTCGGAGCCCGGCCCGCTCGAAAACAGGAAGGGAATCAGGCCGAGCATGGCCACCGTCGCCGTCATCATCACCGGCCGGAAGCGCAGCGTGGCGCCCTCGACCACCGCGTCGCGCACGCTGCGTCCCTGGTCGCGCAGACCACGGATGTAGGACACCAGCACAACACCATTGAGCACCGCGATACCCCACAGCGCAATGAAGCCCACCGAGGCCGGCACCGACAGGTACTCACCGCTGACGAACAGGCCGATGATGCCGCCGATGGAGGCAAAAGGCAGCACGGTGATGATCAGCGTGGCAAAACGCAGGGAATTGAAGAGCAGGAAAAGCAGGAAGAAAATCGCCGCGATGGTGATCGGGATGATGATCTTCAGGTGCCCCAGCGCCCGCTCCATGTTCTGGAACTGACCGCCCCACTCCAGATAATAGCCGTCCGGCAACTTGATCTGGCCATCCACCTTCTGCTGCAACTCGGCGACGAAACTGCCGAGGTCGCGATCCTTGACGTTGACGCCGACCACGATGCGTCGCTTGCCCAGTTCGCGCGAAATCTGCGCAGGGCCGTCCATTACGCTGATTTTCGCCACGTCGGCCAGGCGTGCCTGGGCGCCATTGCGCGAGGTGATCAGGATATTTGAAATGGCCTCGACGTTGTTGCGGAAGCTCTCCGGCAAACGCACCACGCCCGGGAAGCGACGTTCGCCCTCGAAGATCTCGGTCGCCACCTTGCCACCGACCGCCGTCTCCAGCAAATCGTTGACGTCGGAAACGTTCAAACCAAGGCGGGCAATCGCCTGGCGGTCGATTTCAATGGACAAATACTGCTGCCCGCTGATCCGCTCGATACGCAGATCCTGCGCCCCCTCCAAGGTCTGGGCGACCTTGCCGATCTGGCCGGCAATCTTCTTCAACTGATCGAGATCGTCGCCAAAGACCTTGACCGCGATGTCGGAACGCACGCCGGTAACCATTTCATCGACGCGGTCGGAAATCGGCTGGGCCATAACGACCTGGACACCCGGCAGCACCTTCAGTTTCTCGCGCATGGCGTCCTGAATATCCTCCTGCGTCCAGCCGGAAGGCCATTCGCTACGCGGTTTCAGGCTGACGATGGGCGTCGACTCGTTCGGCCCCTGCGGGTCGGCCGGCGATTCGCCGCGGCCAACGCCAGACACCGCGGACTTGACACCCGGCACCTGCATGACCAGACGCATGGCCTCCATTTCCATCTTGATCGACTCGTCGAGCGAGATGTTGGGCACCCGATTGATACCCGGCACGACAGAGCCTTCCTTCATTTCCGGAATGAAGGCAGTGCCGAGAAAAGGCAGCGTACCTACCGTCAGGATGAAGGCGCCAACAGCCAGGATCACCGTCTTGCGCTCGTTGCCCAGCGTCCAGTGGAGCATCTTGAGGTAGCGGCGCTTCATGGCCGCGATCAGCTTGGTGTCGTGGTCACCATCGTGGGCAGGCGGCTTGAGCAGGTAGGTAGACATCACCGGCGTCAGTGTCATTGACAGGACCAGCGAAATGGCCAGCGCGATGGCGATGGTGTAAGCCAGCGGCGCGAACATCTTGCCTTCCATGCCCTGCAAAGTCATCAGCGGCAGGAAGACGAGAATGATGATGCCAACACCAAAGATGACCGGCGTCGCCACTTCGACCACGGCGCGCAGGATCACCCGCAACTGGCTCTCGCCGCTCTTGGCATGGCGGCCGAGTTGCAGGTAGGCGTTTTCGACAACCACCACCGAGCCGTCGACCATCAGGCCGATGGCGATAGCCAGCCCGCCGAGCGACATCAGGTTGGCCGAAATGCCCAGCTTATTCATCGCCATGAAGGTCAGCAGCGGCGTCAGCACCAGCGTACCCACGACGATCAGCGAGGAGCGGACATCGCCGAGAAAGAGGAAGAGCACGACAACAACCAGCGCGACGCCCTCAAGCAGCACCTTGGTGACCGTCCACAACGCCGCATCGACCAGTTCCGAACGGTCGTAATACGGTGCGATCTTCAGGCCGTCGGGCAGCATGCCTTTGCGGTTGATTTCCTCGACCCGCGCCTTGACCCGGCTGACCACTTCCTTGGCGTTGCCGCCAGCGATCATCATGACCACGCCGCCCACCGCCTCGGTCGTGCCGTTCTTGATCACGGCGCCCTGCCGGACATCGTGGCCGATCTGCACTTCGGCGACATCGCGCACGTAAACCGGCACGCCGTCCTTTTCCTTGAGCACGATAGCGCGCAGGTCTTCCAGATCGCGGACCAGGCCGACACCGCGAATCAGGTACTGCTCGGCGTATTGCGGCAGGACGCCGCCGCCGGCATTGGCGTTGTTGCGACCGACCGCCTGATAGACGTCGGCGACGCTGAGCCCGAAGTGGCGCAGCTTGTCGGGATTGACCAGCACCTGATACTGCTTGGCGTAGCCGCCCTGTGAATTGATCTCGGCGACACCCGGAATCGAGCGCAACAAGGGGCGCACCACCCAGTCCTGGGCGACGCGGCGCTTCATCAACTCGTCTACGCTCAGTGTCCGGTCGCCGTCATCGGGCCGCTCCAGCGTGTATTGATAAACCTCGCCGAGACCGGTAGATACCGGCCCGAGCACCGGCGTAATGCCTGCCGGCAAGCGCGAACCGACTTCGAGCAGGCGCTCCATGACGAGTTGGCGGGCGAAATAGACGTCGGTCTTGTCATTGAATACCAAGGTGATCAGCGACAAGCCCGGCTTGTTCAGCGAGCGCATCTCCTCCAACCCGGGCAGGCCAGTCATCGCGACCTCAAGCGGCACCGTGGCAAAGCGCTCGACCTCTTCCGGCGAACGGCCGGTGGCCTCGGTGGCGATCTGGACCTGGACATTGGTCACATCGGGGAAGGCATCGACCGACAGCTTGCGCGCCGCATCGAGTCCAAAGAAGAAAAGCACGGTGGCGATCACCGCAACGATCAGGCGCTGCTTGAGCGCCCCGCGGACGAGGGACTCGATCACGATCCCTCCATTTCCTTGCGATTACGCTCGTTGTTCAGGTGAAACGCACCGTCGACCACGAGTTTTTCCCCGCCTTTGAGACCTGACAGAACGACCCGCACCCCACCCTGCTCAGGCCCCAGTTTGACCTTGGCCAAACGGAAGGCACCATCGCCCACGGCGACAAAAACGTTGTCCTCGTCATTTTCACGAACGACTGCGCCGGCCGGTATGACCAGGCGATTCACCGGCTTGGCTTCAATCAGCATTGAAGCCAGCATGGCCGGCTTGAGGCGGCCATCGCGGTTATCCAGTTCGGTACGAACCAAGACCGTGCGCGTCTCCGGGTCGATAGTCTGACCGACAAAAATCAGCTTGCCGACCAGCTTTTCATGGCCCAGCGCCGGCACTTCGATGCTCACCGACTGCCCGGTCTTGACCTGGCTAACCTGCTGCTCCGGCACCTGTGCCACGGCCCACAGGCGCGACAGGTCGGCGACGACAAACAGGGAATCGGCGGGTTGCACAACCTGCCCCTGCGCCAGCTTGCGTTCAACGACAACGCCATTCAAGGTCGCCACGACCGGCGTCACGGAATTGACCTCACCCTGCTTGCCCAAGCGGTCAATGGCCGCCGGACCGACGCCCAGCAACTGCAATTGATCGCTGGCCGCCCGCGTTTCGGCCTTCGAAATCTGATATTCGCTTTCCCGACGCTGCAACTCGGCCGCACCGATCACGTCGGCCTCAAACAAGGCCTTGGCGCGTTCGGCATTGCGCCGATTCAGTTCCAGCTCGGCGCGCGCCTTGAGATAAGCCAGTTGCTGGCTGGACAACTCGCTGCTGTTCAACTTGGCAAGCACCTCGCCTTTTTTGACACTTTGACCAAGCAGGGCGTCGATATCGGTTACCCGGCCGGTTACCGTGGCGCCAATGCGGGCCAGACGTTGCTCGTCAAAATCGATGCGTCCACTGACACGCAGCGTTTCGGCCACCGGCTGAGTGCTCACCGAGTTCAACTTGAGCTGATCGAGCAACTCCGGCGACGGCGTAACGCTCAAGGGGTCGCGCACCTGCTGCGCGGCCGATTTGTCATTCTCCTGATTGCAGCCGGCCAGTGTTGCCACGGTCAACAGCAAAAATAGGGCTTTTTTCATTATTCTTTTCCTCCGGGGATCGCCCGTAGTCGTTCAATTTCTACCCAGGCCGAAGCCAGTTCGTAACGTGCAGTAATCAATTCGGCGCGCGCGGCGCGGAAAACCCTTCGCGCATCGAGCACTTCAAGAAAACCACGTTCGCCAAAACGATAGGCCGCTTCAGCTACCTTCACGGCCGCTTCGGCCTGCTTGAGAATGCCGGACTCCAGCGCGACAACCTGAGCCTGGGCAATCTCATATTGCTGGAAGGCGATTTCAAGCTGCTGAGCCAGCGAGAACTCCTGCGCTGCCAACTCATGGCGGGCCCGCGACAGCTGCGCCGAGGCCTCACCAACCGGGCCGCTACGGCGGTCCCACAAGGGAATCGAAACGACCACGCCGAGTTTGCTGGTACGCGTATCGGGATCCTCATCCATGCCGGCCTTCAGCGCCACATTCGGCCAGCGCTGGCGTCGTTCGAGATCGAGTTGATGCTGGGCGCGCACCATTTCGGAGCGTGCGCGCGCCAAATCCGGGCTGGTTTGAGCCAATTGCTTGAGCAAGCTGTCGAGCGGCGGTAGTTCCGGTACGTCTCGCAACAGGCCGCGCAGGGCAAAGTCTGCGGGCAACGCGCCTCCCACACTCTGGCGCAATTGCGAGCGCGCCTGCTCACCGCGAAATCCAGCCGCCTGGGCCGTTTTCTGAACGTTCAGCAACTCGGCATCGGCCTTGATCAACTCGAAACGCGGCGCCTCGCCGGTTTCCACCCGCAGCGCGATACGTGAGCGCACACTCTCCATGGCTGCCAAATCTTCACGCGTATTGCTCAGTTCAACATCACGCCGCAAGACCTCGAAATAACTCAGACGCAGGCGGGCCACCGTATCCGCCTCAAAGGCCCTGACCGCTGCCGTCGTCGATTCCAGCCCGGCCTCTGCCGCGCCAATCCGCGCTGACCGCCGCCACGGCATATCAAGCGGCTGGGTTAGCGTAACGCTGCGGGCATCACCGGTATTGCCACCCACCCCGCGGCTGCGCGATGTCCCGCCAAGATATTCCAGTTCGGGGTTGGGAAAGGCGCCGGCGCTATCGACCGCGTAGCGTGCCGCAGTGATCTGGTCGCGTGCCGACAGTACGGCTCGGCTGGACGACAGCGCCAGCGCCTCTAGTTTCGGCAGATCGAATTCGGGCTGCGCGATAGCTAGCGTCGCGCTCATGCCCAAAGCGAAGGTGAGTATTTTTGTGCAATGCATCATAAAATTTACTTAGCAAACCGCGTGCCATTGGCTGGCTACGGTCAACGACCTCCCAAGGCAGCAATACGTTCTTCAAGCGGCGGATGCGTCGAGAACAAGGCCATCCAGCTGCTACCACCAGCGATGCCCGACGCGGCCATGTTCTGTGGCAACGGCTCGGTATGCAGGTTGCCCAAGCGACGCAGCGCGTTTTGCATCGGCACCGGCGAGCCCATCAGGCCAGCTGCCCCGGCGTCGGCGCGGAATTCGCGCTGACGCGAGAACCAGGCGACGATGATGCTGGCGAGCAGGCCGAAGACGACTTCACAGATCATGCTCGTCACCATGTAGCCTATGCCCGGGCCAGTGTTTTCGCTGTCGCCGCGGCGCAGGAAGCCATCGACTACGTAGCCGACGATGCGCGACAGGAAGACGACGAAGGTATTCACCACGCCCTGGATCAGCGTCAGCGTGACCATGTCGCCATTGGCGATGTGAGCAACTTCGTGGGCCAGAACAGCTTCGGCTTCGTCACGCGTCATGCCCTGCAACAGGCCGGTCGACACCGCGACCAGCGAACTGTTTTTGGTGGCGCCGGTAGCGAAGGCATTCGGCTCGCCGTCGTAGATGGCAACTTCCGGCATCGGCAGGTTGGCGCGCTTGGCCAGTTTGGCGACAGTGTCGACCAGCCACATCTCCGTCGACGAACTCGGCGCCTCAATGACCCGGGCGCCAGTGCTCCACTTGGCCATGGTCTTCGACATGAGCAGCGAAATGAAGGCGCCACCGAAGCCGATTACGGCGGCGAAGACGAACAGCATGCCGACATTGAGACCGTTGGCCGTCAGGAATTTATTGACGCCCAGCACGCTGGTCGCCACGCTGAGAACCAGCATGACGGCGAGGTTGGTGGCGAGAAAAAGCACGATGCGTTTCATTATCAACTCCTCGAAAGAGAAACAGGTGGATGTTATTGCATTGCAACAAACTAAAAAACGAGAGCAAAATGGAAATACTCTTCGATTTTTTCTGCAGAACTCATGACGCCACTTAACTATAAACATCTTCATTATTTCTGGGTCGTCGCTCAGGAAGGCAGCATTACCCGGGCGGCCGAACGCCTGGGCGTAGCCGTCCAGACAATCAGCGGCCAGCTCTCGCTACTTGAAAGGCAACTCGGCAAAGCCTTGTTCCACAGCCAGGGCCGGGGCCTGGTCCTCAGTGAGGCCGGGCGAGTGGCGCAGGGCTACGCCGACCAGATTTTCCAGCTTGGCGAGGCGCTGACCGAGGCCGTCGAGAACAGCGGTAGCGAGTCCACACTTCGCTTGCGCGCCGGCATTTCCGACGGAATTCCCAAACTTCTGGCTTACCGCCTGCTTTCGACTGTAACCAGCATGCCGGCCGATGTCCGCCTGATTTGCGACGAAGGCGAATTCGAAACCCTGCTCGCCGACCTCGCCCTGCACCGACTCGATGTCGTGCTGACCGACCGGGCCGCTCCGGTCAGCGCCAATCTCAAGGTATTCAGCACGCCGCTCGGCGAATTCGCCACCGGACTGTTCGCGACGCAAGGGCTGGCCGAGCAGTACCGCGAAAATTTCCCGAAAAGTCTGGACGGCGCGCCACTGCTCCTGCCCACCCGCCACAATGCGCTGCGTGGCCGCATCGACCGTTGGCTGGAGAATTCGAACATTCACCCGAAAATCGTCGGCGAATTCGAAGATAGTGCCTTGCTGACGACCTTCGGACGTGGCGGTCTGGGCATTTTCCCGGCTCCGCTGGCGCTCGCCGAGCAAGTGGCCAGCCAGTTGCAAGCCGTGCCGCTCGGCGCCATGAGTGGCGTCAGCGAGCACATTTACGCCATCTCCAACGAGCGGCGCATCCGCCACCCGGCCGTCGAGGCGCTTTGCGCCGCCGCGCCGCAAGTCGTGATTGAGCCAAGGGTATAATTTCCACCCCCCAACGCAAAACAAAGTCCAAAACCAATGTCGCTGTTCCGCAAGACCACCCTTCTCGCCCTGAGTTTCGCTTTCGCCGCCCAGGCGCTGGCCCAGCAATTGCCCGTTCCCCCGTCTCTGGCCGCCAAATCGTGGCTGCTGCTGGAAATGGGATCGAATCAGGTGTTGACCGCAGAAAAATCCGACGAGCGCCTTGAACCGGCTTCGCTGACCAAGCTGATGACCGCGTACCTGACTTTCGCCGCCCTGCACAAGAAAACGCTGGCACTAGAACAGCCGCTGCCGGTCTCCGAAAAAGCTTGGCGCACCGGCGGCTCGAAGATGTTCGTCCGCGTCGACACGCAAGTACCGGTGGAAGACCTGATCAAGGGCATGATCGTCCAGTCGGGCAACGACGCTTGCGTCACGCTGGCCGAAGGTATTGCCGGCAGCGAGGAAAACTTCGCGCAGATGATGAACCGCGAGGCGCAACGCCTGGGCATGAATGCCTCAAGCTTCCGCAACTCGACCGGCCTGCCCGATCCGGAGCACTACACCACGGCACGCGACCTTTCGTTACTGGCCAGCGCCCTGATCCGCGACTTCCCCGAGGAATACAAGAAGTATTATTCAATGAAGGAATACACCTATAACGGCATCACCCAGCCCAACCGCAACCGCCTGCTCTACATCGACCCCACCGTCGATGGCGTCAAGACCGGCCATACCGAAGCCGCCGGCTACTGCCTGATTTCCTCCGCCCTGCGCGACAAGCGCCGTCTGCTCTCGGTCGTCCTTGGCACGTCTTCGGACAGTGCCCGGGCCAGCGAGTCGCAGAAACTGCTCAACTGGGGCTACATTTCCTACGACTCCGTGACGCTTTACGCCAAGGATCAGGCGGTTGCCACGCTGCGTGCCTGGAAGGGCGCACAGAGCGAGGTCAAGGCCGGCTTTGCCAATGACCTGTCAATCGCCGTGCCCAAGAGTTACGCCGACAAGGTCAAGAGCGATTTCGTCGCCGAACCACGCCTGATCGCCCCGATCGAGGTTGGCCAGAAACTGGGCGTGCTTAAAGTCAGTATCGACGGCAAGGTTTATGGCGAATATCCGGTCGTCGCTCTTGAAAATGTGCCGCTCGGCAACATCTTCATTCGTATCCTCGACACCATCCGACTCTGGTTCAACTAAACCCATGACGCCCTACGTCGCCGATCCCGTTTACCTGAACGGCCAGTTCAAGCCGCTGGCCGAAGCGGGCATTTCGCCGCTCGACCGCGGCTTTCTGTACGGCGACGGCGTCTATGAAGTAATCCCCGTCTATTCGCGCCGGGTATTTCGTGTCGATGAACATCTCAAACGCCTGCAGGCGACGCTGGACGGCATCAAGCTGGCCAATCCGCTGACGGCTGACGGCTGGAAGGCCGTCGTCCTCAAGCTGATCGAAACCGCCCCGTGGGAAGACCAGTCGATCTACCTGCAAGTCACGCGCGGCGCCGACGACAAACGCGACCACGCTTTCCCGCCGGCCAGTGTGCCGCCGACAGCTTTCGCCTTTTCTTCTCCACTGGTCACCACGCCGGCCGACATCCGCGCCAAGGGCGTCGCGGCGATCACCGTGCCCGACCTGCGCTGGTCGCGCTGCGACCTCAAGGTCATCTCGCTGCTCGCCAACGTGCTGGCCCGCCAGCAGGCCGTCGAGCAAGGCTGCGCCGAAGCGCTGCTGATTCGCGACGGCTTCATGAAGGAAGGCGCGGCCTCAAACATTTTCATCGTCAAGGACGGCGTGCTGTGCGCCCCGCCCAAGACCCACCTGATGCTACCGGGCATTACCTACGACGTGATCCTCGAATTGGCCGAATCCCACGGTCAACCGGTAAAAATCGCCGAAATTGAAGAAACTGAACTTCGTGCCGCCGACGAGGTCTGGATGACCTCATCGACCAAAGAAATCCTTGCGATCACCACACTCGACGGACAGCCGGTCGGCACCGGGAAACCCGGCCCGCTGGCCGGACAGATGTGGCAGTGGTACCAGGACTTCAAGAACACCGTAATGCGCAAAGGCTGAAATGGCTTCGTACAAGGACACCCTCCTCGAATTCCCCTGCGAGTTCCCGCTCAAGATCATGGGCAAGGCTGACGACAGCCTGGCTCAGGTCGTCCTCGACATCGTCACCGTGCACGCCCCCGACTTCGACGGTGCAACGATGGAAATGCGCGCCAGCTCGGGTGGCAACTACGTCAGCCTGACGTGCACCGTCATCGCCACATCCAAGCCGCAACTCGATGCGCTATACACCGACCTCAGCGGTCACCCGATGATCAAGGTCGTGCTGTAAGTGTTTCCTGTCGTCAAGCGCCTGGGGCGGGTCGATTACCAACCCACCTTCCAGGCCATGCAGGATTTCACGGCCAGCCGCACGGCCGAAACCCCTGACGAAATCTGGATTGTCGAACACCCCCCCGTATACACGTTGGGCCAGGCCGGCAAGCCGGAACACATCCTCAAGGACGTTGGCATCCCCGTCGTCAAGATCGACCGCGGCGGCCAAGTCACTTACCACGGCCCTGGTCAGGTCGTGCTCTACCTGCTGCTCGATCTCGCTCGCCTGAAAATCAAGGTGCGCGAACTGGTCACCGCCATCGAACAGGCCGTCATCGACCTGCTGGCCAAATACGGCGTGACGGCCGAACGCCGCGACGGCGCCCCCGGCGTCTACGTCGGCGAAGCCAAGATCGCCGCGCTCGGCCTGCGCATCCGCAACGGCTGCAGCTACCACGGCGTCTCGCTCAATGTCGATATGGATCTTTCCCCCTTTGCGGCGATCAATCCCTGCGGCTATGCTGGCCTGAAGGTCATCCAGACCACGGACTTCAATATTCCGCTCACCGCTCACGAGGCTGGTGAGCAACTCTCTCAACACTTGCTACAGCAACTGGACAAATAGAAATGGCTGAAAAAGGCGTCAAGCAAAAAGGCGAACTGAAAACCGCACGCATTCCCATCAAGATCGTACCGGTCGACACCCCGTTGCGCAAACCCGAGTGGATACGCGTCAAGGCCGGCAACAGCGCCGGCCGCTTCGGCGAAATCAAGTCCATGCTGCGTGAAAAGAAGCTGCACACCGTCTGCGAAGAAGCCACCTGCCCGAACATCGGCGAATGCTTCGGCCGCGGCACGGCGACCTTCATGATCCTCGGCGACATCTGCACCCGGCGCTGTCCGTTCTGCGACGTCGGCCACGGCCAGCCGCTGCCGCCCAACCCGGACGAACCGCGCGAACTAGCCGAGTCGGTCGCCGCCCTCAAGCTCAAATATGTCGTGATCACCAGCGTCGACCGCGACGACCTGCGCGACGGCGGTGCCCAGCACTTCGTCGACGTCATCCGCAACACCCGCGAGCTGTCGCCAACCACCACCATCGAAACACTGGTTCCCGACTTCCGCGGCCGCATGGATGTCGCCCTCGACGTCCTCGGCGGCGCCCTGCCCGACGTCCTCAACCACAACATGGAAACCGTACCCCGCCTCTACAAGCAGGCCCGCCCGGGCGCCGACTACCAGCACTCGCTCGAATTCCTCAAGCAGTTCAAGGCGCACTACCCGAACGTCAAGACCAAATCCGGCCTGATGGTCGGCCTCGGCGAAACCGACGAGGAAATCCTTGAAGTGATGCGCGACCTGCGCGCCCACGACGTCGAAATGCTGACCATCGGCCAGTATCTGGCGCCATCCGGTCACCACCTGCCGGTGACGCGCTACGTCCATCCCGACATCTTCAAGATGTACGAAGAAGAGGCCAAGAAAATGGGCTTCACTGGCGCCGCCTGCGCGCCGATGGTCCGTTCCAGCTACTGGGCCGACGAGCAGGCGCACAGCGCTGGCGTTGCCTGATAATCGAGTCTGTCGGAAATTTTTACACCCAGCCCACAGAGCAATGCCAACCGCATTTTTAAACCAATGATTTCACTAGAATAGTAGCTGTTGGCGCATAATTTGCTTCAAACTCCCAAGAATTACAATATTTCGAGGAAATCATGAAGCTCTCAAAAATACTAGGCATTCTCGGGCTCATTGCGATGGGCATTGCGTGCAAGGCTAACGCAGCAAACGTTTCTTATACCGGAGCATTTTCCTCAGATTACGAGGCCCCACTATTTACTTTCACCCTAAACTCGGCGTCAAACATCAGCTTGCGCACTTGGTCTTACGCTGGAGGCACCAATGCAAACGGACAACCGATTGGAAGTGGGGGATTTGACCCTATTCTGGTTCTCTTCGACAGTAACGGTGATTTTTTTGGGCAATACGATAATGGTCGCGATTTTGCAGACTCAGGGACCGGCCTCAAGCTTGACACTGAAGCAGAAATTACTGGCCTGGATGCAGGTGAGTACTTCATTGCAATCATGCAGTATGGCAATGCTGCCCCTTCCCACAAAGACGACGCATTCGCCACGACCAATTTCTCTCTAGCCATATTTGGAGACGAAAACACTCAGTGCTCACTGTTTGTCGATAAGGGCGGCAATTGCCGAGACGGTCACTGGGCATTCGACATCGTAACCGCTGATATTCCCGGAACCGTTCCTGAACCAGCCACACTTGCTCTTTTTTCACTAGGGCTACTAGGTATTGCCTCGTCGCGCCGCCAAAAAATTGGCTAGTTTTTTGAGCGAACCGATACCCTAGGCGCCCACAGATGGGCGCCTTTTTTACGTTTGAATTAATTCGGAGGCGGCGGAGGCGGCACCCCTGGTGGCGGCGGCGGGAGACCTGCATCACCGGAACGCACGGCGCGCGGGTAAGCCATACTGGCTGGCACCGGCACGCGGTGCCCCTTGCTGTACATGCACTGGATGTAGGCATTGTCGTATTGACGCTGGGTGCCGACACCCGAGGCGCGTGCCGTATCGGCACCAGTTGCGCTGCCGAGCAGCAAACCAACGCCAGCGCCGGTCGCCGCACCACGACCGTCACCACCAATCGCAGCACCGGCCACCGCACCAACGGCTGCGCCGACCGCAGCACTGGTCACCGCAGATTCCCGGGCGGCCTCGCCGGCGGTCTTGCCGCCTATCTGGATGTGGGCAAACTGCCGGCAATACTGGTCGTCTTCGCGAAAACGCTCGATGCTCTGCCCGGTACCCGGCAAAACCATCACGCTCGGCCCGGTCGGCAATACCGTGCAGGCCCCCAGGAACAACGCACCGCCGAGCAGTCCCAAGCGCGGGAGAAGTGTTTTCTTTTCAGCCATGATTCATTTCTCCGGTTGTGGCAGAACCTTCTGCCAGCCGCCAGGACATTCCTTGACGTAAGGGTAATAGCCCTGAGCGCTCTTGCAGTAATACCAGTATTGCTGGCCAGCGTCGGGGGCCGGTGCCGACTCCTGGGTCTGTTCGATATAGACCGGGGGTTGCGGCGCCGGCACGACAACCACCTGGGGCGGATAGTAGTAAGGCGACGGATACCACATCGGCCCCCACAACACCGGGCCACCAATGTACACCCCAACACGACCCCGCGAACCATGTGCCGAGGCGGTCGTCGCCATCCCGGCCATCACTACAGCCAACACGACCATCAGTATTTTTGCCGCTTTCATGGGGACCTCCAACCTTCCTTGACCTCAATTACACGATAGTCAATTTTAGGCCGGACGAGCGACTAAATTTGCTACAAGTTGTAAGCGAAATACGAGACAAGCTCAGTCGTCCCGGGCGATTACTTCATCGCGTCGGCGGCGCAGGCCCTCCGGCATTTTGAGCGTCGTCCGGTCCCAGCCCTCAAGCGCAAGAATGTCCACCATGCACACCTCCATCAAGGCGTGCGCCCGCATGGTCGCCTCGGCGATGGCCTTATGAACGCGATGATCGTTGCCCGGGTCGACTTCGCAGGCGTTCTGATAACGGTGCAGTTCGCGCAAGCTACGCAACTGCACCGCCACCTGCGCCGGGCAGGCGCACATGTAGATCGCACCTTCCTCGATGATCTGCGACAACTCCTGATCGGTAAATTGCTTTTGCAGAATCATCATCGCTCCTTTAGAGCAGCTTCAGGCGTTTCGCGGCGTCGCGCAGCTCGCCCCGGAAATTCGGGTGAGCGATGCCGATCAGCGCTTCAGTGCGCTGCTTGGCCGTCTTGCCGCGCAGTTGGGCGACGCCGAATTCAGTAACGACATAGTTGATGTCGTTCTTGCTGGTCGATACATGGGTGCCCGGCGACAGGGTGGGCACGATGCGCGAAATGGTGTCGTCCTTGGCCGTCGACGGCAGCACGATGAAGGCCTTGCCGCCATTCGAACGGTTGGCGGCACGGACGAAGTCGGACTGTCCGCCGGTCCCCGAATAGGGAATCGGACCGAGGCTCTCCGAGCCGCACTGGCCGAGGAAATCGATCTGCATCGTCGCATTGATGGCATGCAGGTTGTCGTTCTGGCCAGCCAGATAGGGGTCGTTGGTGAAATCGACCGGGTGCATTTCGAGCGCCGGGTTGCGGTGCATGAACTGATAGAGCTTCTTCGAGCCAAGCGCGAAGGTCGCCAGCATCTTGCCGTGATGGTAGTTCTTCTTGCGATTGGTCACGACGCCAGCTTCAACCAGGGACATGATGCCGTCGCCGACCATTTCGGTATGAATGCCGAGATCGTGCTTGTCGGTCAGCTGCATGACCACAGCGTCGGGAATCCCGCCGTAGCCGATTTGCAGCGTGGCACCATCCGGAATCATCTCGGCGACGTACTTGCCGATGGCCTCCTGGACCGGGCCGATTTTCGGCAGGCCGACTTCGAGAATCGGCTCATCGCTCTCGCACAGCGCCGCAACCTGGGAAATGTGGATGTGGCAGTCGCCATTGGCGAAGGGCACATTTGGATTGACTTCGAGCACGACAACACGCGCCCGGTCGATGGCGGCCATCGTGTAATCGGCAGCCAGCGACAACGAGAAGAAACCATGCTCGTCCATCGGCGAAGCCATCGTGAACACGACATCGGCCGGCATCAGACCACGGTTGAGCAGCGACGGCATTTCCGAGAAATAGGCCGGGATGAAATCGACCCAGCCATCCTTGCCGCCCGGGCGGGTTGCGCCGCTGTAGAAGTAGGCGGTATGACGGACATGCTCGACCGTTTCCGGATCCAGATAACCAAACTTGCGCACGGCCAGAATCTGCGAAACCTGCACATCGCGGAAATCGCGACGCGCCTCCGACAACGCGGCCAGCAAACTGGGCGGTTCGCCGACGGCGGTCGGCACGACGATGGTGTCGCCATTCTTGACGACGCGAATGGCATCAGCGGCGGACATGCGTTTTTGTTGGTACAGGGCCTGGACGGACATGCGCTATCTCCTGAAATTATTTTGGCAAAACGTTAATCCTCGCATGGCGGTCAGACCCATACACTGACCAGAATCAAACCTCCATGCGTATTGCATTGCAGCAATCACGGCTTGCGATTGCTACCGGCAACCATGCGAATTTCAAACAGGCGGCACTCAAGCGGACCGTTGAACAGCGGCGTCTTGCGGCTCGGCTTGAGCCCGACCAGTTTAGGCAAACGCAGGTCGGCTGTGAAGAAGAAACAGTTCCAGCCGGCCCAGTGTTTTTTCAGGGCGGACCCGAGTTCCGGGTAAAAAGCGGCCAGCTCGTCCTGCTCGCCAATTCGTTCGCCGTAGGGCGGGTTGGTGACGAGAATGCCGTGATCGGTCAGCGGTTGCGTTTCGAGCAGATCCTCCTGGTCGACCGTGACAACGTTGCCAAAACCGGCTTCCTGCAGGTTGCGCCGGGTGGCACGCACGGCCTTGTCGTCGATGTCGTAGCCGCGGATATCCATTGGCTCGGCCGGCTTGACGCGTGCTTCGGCGGCCTGGCGAATATTCGCCCAGTTGAGCGCCTCGAAATTGCGCAGCATCTCGAAGGCGAAGCCGCGATCCAGACCGGGCGCTCGGTCGAGCGCCATCTGCACGGCTTCGAGCAGGAAGGTCCCGCTGCCGCACATGGGGTCGACCAGCGGCGTGCCGGGCTGCCAGCCGGTGATCTTGAGAATGCCGGCCGCCAGGTTTTCCTTGAGCGGCGCATCGACGCTGGCCTTGCGGAAACCGCGCTGCCACAGCGGCTGGCCCGAGGTATCGAGGTACAGCGTGCATTCGTTTTCGGAGAGGAAGACATGGATGCTGACATCCGGGTTACGCGTCTCGATATTCGGCCGATCGCCGCGGTCCTCGCGGAAGCGGTCGCAGACGGCGTCCTTGACGCGCAGCGTGACGAAATCGAGTGATTTGAGCGGGCACTTGATCGCCGTCGTCACCACGCGCATGGTGCGCGTCACGTCGAAATGGTTCGGCCACAACTGGCGGACGGCCAGCCGGTAAATATCTTCTTCTTTCTGGTACGGCCCCTTGACGATGTGCCACAGGATGCGGGTGGCCAGCCGGGATTCGAGGTTGGCGCGGTAACAGACCGACCAGTCGCCGGTGAAAAATACGCCACCGTGCGTCGTCCGCAGGTCTTCGCCGCCGACGCCACGAAGCTCCTCGAGCAGATGTTCTTCCAGCCCGCGCGGGCAGATTGCGAAATAAGTGCTCATGTCAGAATGGTTTCAGGACGACAAGGAAAAGGACAATCAGCAGGACAACGACCGGTAGTTCGTTATAGAAACGGTACCAGATGTGGGTCTTTTTGTTGCCGCCGGTCTGGAACTGCTTGAGCACTCGGCCGCAATGCCAGTGGTAAACGGCGAGGACGGCGACCAGCGTGGTCTTGGCATGCAGCCAGCCACCGGAAATGCCGTAGCCGAACCACAGCCACAAGCCGGTCAGCACGGCGAATACGCCAAGCGGCGTCATGAACTTGTACAGTTTGCCGGCCATCAGCAGCAGGCGGTCGCGCTCGGCGACGCTCTCGGCCGGCACCATGGCCAGATTGACGAAAATGCGCGGCAGGTAGAACAGGCCGGCGAACCACGAAATGACCATCCAGATATGCAGAGTCTTTACGACGAGCATGCGTTTCTCCTTGAGACTGCATCTGCGATCCCGACATCGACGTTCGGGAACGTGAGCTTTAGTTTTAATTCTGTTTTCAGGCGCTGGTTGCCAATACGCCGCGATTCACGCATGAAGGACATCTGCACCGGCGACAGCGTTCTCGCCGCTTCCTCCCGCGAAATGCGCGGCGGGCGCGGCAATGCGAAGGCATCGGCGACCCGGTCGAAATACTCGGCCATCTTCAGGTCGGAATCATCGACGACATTGTAGACGCGGTTGGCGCCACCATGATGCAACGCGGCGATGCAGGCGGCGGCCAGGTCGTCGGCGTGGATGTGGTTGGTGTAGCCGTCGTCTGCGGCGCACAGGGCGGGCAGCGCCTTGTTCAGACGTTCGATGGGCAGACGGTCGGCGGCGTAGATGCCGGGCGCACGCAGGATGGAGACCTTGACGCCAGTCCGCTCGCCCCACTTACGCAGGCAGCTTTCGGCATCAACCCGCCGACCGGCCCGCGAACTCTCCGGATTGAGGCGTCGCGTTTCGTCGATCTGCGCCCCGCCACAGTCGCCATAAACCCCCGTCGTGCTTACGTAAACCAGACGCCGTGGTAGACTTTTGCTCTTGCCCAAGGCGGCCAGCAGGTTGCGGGTACGCGTGTCGTGACGGCCTTCGCCGGGTGGTGGCGCCAGATGCAAGACGTAGTCGGCCAGTCCGGCGATGCGCTGCAGGCTGCCCCGGTCGTCGAGATCGGCCAGCACCGGCAGCGCCCCCGCATCGCGCCATTCGACCGCCCGGCTGGCATTGCGCAGCAGGGCATAGACGCGAGCATCAGGGACAATGCGGGAGAGGATGCGGCGGGCAACGTCCCCGCTGCCGACAATCAGGATTTTTTGCACGCCGGCATTGTAGCCGACGACCAAGGGGAAATTATGAGCTACCAGATCACTGTCCAGCCGAGTGGCCGCGCCTTCAGCGCCGAAGCCGGCGAGACCCTGCTCGACGCCGGGCTGCGTCAGGGCCTGATTCTGCCGTACGGCTGCAAGGATGGCGCCTGCGGCGCCTGCAAGGGCAAGGTCGTCAGCGGCACGGTTGACCACGGCAAGTCGCAACCACACGCGCTGACCGACGAGGAAAAGGCGGCCGGCATGACCCTGTTTTGCTGCGCCAGCGCCCAGACCGACCTGGTCATCGAGTGCAAGCAGCTGAGTCTGGCCAGCGACATTCCGGTCAAGACCCTGCCTTCGCGCATCGAAAAGCTCGACAAGCTGGCACCGGATGTCATCGAAATGCACCTGCGCCTGCCCGCCAACGAGCGTTTTGAGTTTCTCGCCGGCCAGTACATCGACATCCTGCTCAAGGACGGCAAGAAGCGCAGCTACTCGCTGGCCAGTGCGCCGCGCGATGAAAACATGCTGGAACTGCATATCCGCCACGTTCCCGGCGGCCTGTTCACCGAGCAGGTTTTCTCGACCTTGAAGGTCCGTGACATCCTGCGTTTCAACGGCCCGCACGGCAGCTTCTACCTGCGCGAGGATTCGCCCAAGCCGATGATCCTGCTCGCCGGCGGCACCGGCTTCGCGCCGGTCAAGTCCATCGTCGAACACGCCATCGCCAAAAACATCAGCCGACCGATGTTCATTTACTGGGGCGCCAAGGCGCGCGTCGATCTGTACCAGAACGCGCTGCCGGAAAAATGGGCGGCCGACCACGCCAACATCAAGTACATCCCGGTGCTCACCGAGCCGGCGGCTGGCGACGAGTGGCCCGGTCGCACCGGCTTCGTGCATCAGGCCGTGCTGGCCGACTTCCCCGACCTCTCCGGCCACCAGGTCTATGCCTGCGGGTCGCCGCTCATGATCGAGGCGGCCAAACGCGATTTCGCGGCGCAAGGCATGCCGGAAGAAGAGTTCTTCGCTGACGCTTTCACGTTTTCGACGACTTGAGTCGCCAGGAGAATTTCAATTTTGGCCGTTTTTTCCGGTTGACCGTGGAAATAGCCTGGATCAACGCTGCCAGGCGCAGCCCTTGAGCACCTGGCCGTTCAATTCGACCGAAGCCGTCCACGCGAAAGCGCCGTTGGCTTGGGCATCGCGGCAAATGGTCTTTTCAAGGCGAACGGCGAGTTTGTTCTTGTCGGCACGGCCTTCATAGCGGCTGAGATTCCCTTCGCTCCGGAACTCCGTGTACGGCAGCACGACTTCGGGCTTGCCATAGCGCTGCAGGCGGACATGTTCGCCGCCGGCGACCAGCGCCCAGGCCGGATCGTTGCCGGCGGCGCGCCACGATTCCTCCTTGCCGCCCGGCATCTGGCAGCGCCCTTCGACACGCGCCATGTTGAAGGCCGACGCCTTCAACGTCCCGTTGTCGAGCACGCCGAGCAGTTCGACGTAGAGCCGTTTGCCGGCATCCAGTCCGACGCTGTTGAGCACCTTGGTCACGCTGCCCTCGGCCGAAACGTCCTCGACATTGGCGTAGCTGCGATCGCGGCAGGGCGAAAAAATGAGCCGGTCGCCCTGCTTCATCATGAGCCCGTAGGCCATTTTGGGCGTGTTATCGACCGGCTTGGCCTCGTCGGCCTGAAGAGCGGCGGAGAGCAACAAAACGGCCAGCGCGGCAAGGGAGTGGCGAAAGGTCATGGCGGGGCAATCCGGTAAAAGGCAATGTCGGCCATTGTCACCCGTCCGCCCGGCAAATCGTTTGATGCAACTAAAAAAGCGCTGACGCTGAGACGATCAGGCTTCCCGCCCGAAACGCGTAAGGCGGACGTCCACGGTCACCGCCAGCGCGGTCAGCGCAGCCGCCCGCTCCCGCCCCTCGGCGCTGGCGCGGTAAAGATGCGGCGTCATGGCCAGCAGGTCGGCGATCGGCTCGGCGCCGTCGATGGCCAGCGGAAAGCGGACAATTTCCGTCGACAGCCAGCAAAAACCGGCCGGCACCTGCGTGTCGGCGGGACGTTCGGGTTTCAGCGCGGGATAGATGATTTCGCGCAGTTCGCGCAAGTGGTCCTGCCCGGCATCGACCTGCAACAGCACGCCGCCCGGCTTGAGCACGCGGGCAAACTCGCCATGGACCGGAAAACCGAACATGCACAAAATAAGGTCGAGTGTGGCCGGCAACACCGGCAGATTGGCATTGCTGCCGACCAGCCAATTGGGCCGTTTGTCCTGCTTGGCGGCGGAAAGCACTGCCCATTTCGAGATGTCCAGGCCGAGCAGGGCCAGCGTTTGTCCATCACCCGATGCGGCAGCAAGCTGGCGCAGGTAATAGCCCTCGCCGCAGCCGGCATCGAGACAACTGATCGTCGCGTTGGCAGGCGTTTCGGCCAGCACCGCCCGGCTGACTGCCGCGGCAATCGGCTGGTAGTGGCCGGCATTGAGGAAACGCCGGCGGGCGGCGACCATTTCCTTACTGTCGCCCGGGTCGAGCGAACGCTTTTGCTGGACGGGCAGCAGATTGGCGTACCCCTGGCTGGCAATGTCGAAATTGTGGCCGGCGGCACAGCGCCAGGTTGCGCCGTGGCAATTCAAGGGCGCACCGTCGAGCGGACAGGCCAGCGACTGAAACGGGACGATGCTCACGCCTTACTCGCCAAGGTAGGCGGCGCGGACTTTGGGATCGTCGAGCAGCATGGCAGATTCGCCGTTAAAGGTAATTTCGCCGCTTTCCATGACATAGCCGCGCTGGCTCGATTGCAGCGCCAGCCGGGCGTTCTGCTCGATGAGCAGGATGGTCATGCCATCGGCGGCAACGGCGCGGACGACTTCGAAAATCTTCTGGACCATGATCGGCGCCAGTCCCATCGACGGTTCATCGAGCAGAAGCATTTTCGGCCGACTCATCAGGGCGCGGCCGATGGCCAGCATCTGCTGTTCTCCGCCGGACAGCGTACCAGCGAGCTGGCTCTCGCGCTCCTTGAGGCGCGGGAAATAGCCGTAAACCATTTTGAGATCTTTTTCGACGTCGACCGCAGCATTGTGGATGTAGGCGCCCATGTGCAGATTTTCGAGCACGGTCAGGCGGGGAAAGACGCCGCGCCCTTCGGGAACCAGCGCGATGCCCTTGCGGATGATGTGGTGCGGGGCAATGCGGGTGATGTCTTCGCCACAGAAATGGACGTCGCCGCCGACCGCATCAAGCACCCGCGCAATCGCCTTGAGCGTGCTCGTCTTGCCGGCGCCGTTGGCACCGATCAGCGCCACGGTTTCGCCTTCGTTGACGTGGAAGGTGATGCTGCGCACCGCCTGGATGCCGCCGTAAGCGACGTGGAGTCCGGTTACTTCAAGCACCTAGGTAAGCCTCGATGACACGTTGATCTTTTTGCACGACGGCCGGCACATCCTCGATGACCAGCGCGCCGTAGTCGAGCACGGCGACGCGGTCGCAGAGGCCCATGACCAATTTGACGTCGTGTTCGATGAGCAAAATCGTGGTCCCGTCACGGCGGATGCCGTCGATCAGGTCGCGCAGTTGTTCGGTTTCGGTGGCGTTCATGCCGGCGGCCGGTTCGTCGAGGCACAGCAATTTCGGTTCGGTGGCCAGGGCACGGGCGATTTCCAGCCGGCGCTGGTCGCCGTAGGACAGATTGCGGGCCAGGTCGTCGGCCCGTTCCTCTATGCGGACGTAGTGCAGCAGATCGATGGCTTTTTGCCGAATGGCCGCTTCTTCGGCCTTCGTCGCCGCGTTCTGGAACATGGCGCCGAGGACGCCGGCCTTGGTCCGCACATGGCGGCCGACCATGACGTTTTCGAGCGCCGTCATGTTGCCGAACAGGCGGATGTTCTGGAAGGTGCGGGCGATGCCGCGGGCTGCCGCCTTGTCCGGCGCATCGGCGATGAGCGGCGCGCCGGCGAAAGTGAAACCGCCGCCGTCCGGCACGTAGAGCCCGGTCATGCAGTTGAAAAAGGTCGTCTTGCCGGCGCCATTCGGGCCGATCAGGCCGTAGATTTCGCCGTGATTAATGGTCAACGACACATCGCGCAGCGCCTTGACGCCACCGAAATGCTTGGCGACTGCCTTCGCTTCGAGCAGCGGTTTTGGCAAATTTGCGCTCATTTGCCGGTCTCCTGCAGCTCGCGCTGGCGCTCCGGCGACGGCCACAGGCCGGCCGGCTTGAAGCGCATCACAAGTACCAGGGCCAGACCGAAAACCAGCATGCGCAGGCTTTCCGGGTCGACCAGCATCTTGCCGAAGACAGCCATCTGCAGCGGCCCGACGCCGTAGCGCAGAACTTCCGGCAGCACCGTCAACAGCACGGCACCGAGGATGACGCCGGGGATGTGGCCCATGCCGCCCAGCACCACCATGGCGAGGATCATGATCGATTCAAGCAAGGAGAAGCTTTCCGGCGAGACGAAGCCCTGCATGGCCGAGAAAATGCCGCCGGCGACGCCGCCGAAACTGGCGCCCATGGCGAAGGCGAGCAACTTGAGATTGCGCGTGTTGATGCCGATGGCCTTGGCAGCAATCTCGTCCTCGCGGATGGCCTGCCAGGCGCGGCCGATGCGCGAATTCTGCAGGCGGATGTTGATGATGATGACGAGAATGGCCAGCGCGACGAGGAGGAAGTAATACTTCTGCGGTCCACTGAGTGCAAAGCCGAAAATCTGCGTCGTCCCCGAGAACTTGAAGGCGCCAAAGCTGACCGGATCGATCAGCGTGATGCCCTGCGGCCCGTTGGTGACGTTGATCGGGGCGTTGAGGTTGTTGAGGAAGATGCGGACGATTTCGCCGAAGCCGAGTGTCACGATGGCCAGATAGTCGCCGCGCAGCTTGAGCGTCGGCGAGCCGAGCAGCACGCCGGCAAAACAGGCCAGCCCGGCGCCGATCGGCAGGATGGCCCAGATTGGCCAGTGCAGGCCGAAGTGAGGACTCGCCAGTAGCGCCCAGGTGTAGGCACCGACGGCGTAAAAGGCGATGTAGCCGAGGTCGAGGAGACCGGCCAGGCCGACGACGATGTTGAGACCAAGGGCCAGGAAAACGTAAAGGATGGCGAAATCGAGGATGCGCACCCATGCCTGGCCACCCATCGCGGCGATGAAGGGCAAGGCAACCAGAAACGCGGCGGCCAGGCCGATTCCCACGGTCGACCGGAAAAAACGGCCAAAATTCATGCCCTGTCCCCCGTCTTTTCACCAAACAAGCCGGATGGTTTGAACATGAGGACAACAATGAGCACGACGAAAGCAAAGATGTCCTGATAGTGGCTACCCAGGAAGCCACCGGTCAGGTCGCCGATATAGCCCGCCCCCAGCGCTTCGATGATGCCGAGCAGGATGCCGCCCAACATGGCCCCGGCCAGATTGCCGATGCCGCCAAGGACGGCCGCCGTGAAGGCCTTGAGGCCGAGCATGAAACCCATCTGGTAGTGGGCGATTTCGTAATAGGTACCGACCATGACACCGGCCACCGCACCGAGCGCCGAGCCGATGACGAAGGCGGCGGCGATGACGCGATTGATATTGACGCCCATCAGGCTGGCCACGGCCGGGTTCTGCGCCGTAGCGCGCATGGCCATGCCGAGCTTGGTGCGATAGACGAGGAGCAACAGGCCGCCCATGGTCGCCGCCGAAACGAGGACGATGATGATCTGGATCATCGTGAAATTGGCGCCGGCGAACTCGAAATCCATTTTCGGCAACAGCGACGGGAAAGTCAGGTAATTCCGCCCCCAGATCATCATCGCCAGATTCTGCAGGACGATCGACATGCCGATGGCCGTGATCAGCGGGGTCAGCCGCGGCGCGTTGCGCAAGGGCCGGTAGGCGACGCGCTCGAGCGCCCAGCCGAGCGCCATGCAGACCAGTACCGCCGCCATCATGCCGGCCAGTCCGGCCACCGCCACCGGCATGCCGGCCTTGATCAGCGAACCGGCCACCGTGATGGTGACCAGCGTACCGATCATCACCACCTCGCCATGGGCAAAATTGATCAGCCCCATGATCCCGTAGACCATCGTGTAGCCCAGCGCGACCAGCGCGTAGATGCTGCCCTGGACGAGACCGTTGATGATCTGCTGGAGGAAAATATCCATTTAGTCTTTTTCTTTTTGAACATAAGGAAACGGCACCTTGCGGTGCCGTTTCGGTGCAGCGGATTACACGATTACTTCTTCTCGACCGCCGCCTTGGTCGCATCGGCGGCATTCTTGACCGCCTCGGCGCCCGCCTTGACGGCATCCTTGGCAGCATCCTTGACGTCGCTGACTGCTTCCTTGCCAACCGCCGTCGCGGCACCGGCCACGGCCTTGGCTGCATCCTTCACTTCGGCCACCGCTTCCTTGACTTCAGACTTGGCGGATTCCATCGTGCTGCCGCCCAGCGTCTCGACGTATTCGAGCTTGCCACCCGTGTACTTGTAAATGGAAATGGCCCCGCCCTTGAGGTCGCCCAGCGCATCGAATTCGATCATCGCCGTCACGCCGTCGTACTTGGTCTGGCCAATGGCCGGCAGGAATTTGGCCGGCTCGACCGAATCGGCCCGCTTCATCGAATCGGCCATGACCATCACGGCATCGTAAACATACGGTGCATAAAGCTGGATTTCGGCACCGAACTTCTTGCTGAACTTCTCACGGAATTCCGGGCCCTTGGCCAGTTTTTCCAGCGGCATGCCGGGCAGCGAGCAGAACTGGCCTTCAGTGGCCGGGCCACCCAGCTTCATGAACTCCGGCGTACAGACGCCGTCGCCACCGAGGAACTTGGCCTTGATGCCGAGCTCCTTCATCTGCTTGGCCATCGGGCCGCCCTGGGCATCCATGCCGCCGAAGAAGACCAGTTCGGCCTTGGTCGACTTGATCTTGGTCAGGATGGCCTTGAAGTCGGTCGCCTTGTCAGTCGTGTATTCGCTGGCCACCACCTTGATGCCGGAAGCTTCGGCCGCTTTCCTGAACTCGTCGGCCAGACCCTGGCCGTAGGCGGTACGGTCATCAACGATGGCCACGGTCTTGATGCCTTGTTTGACGGCGAATTCGCCGAGGCTCTTGCCCTGCTGGACGTCGTTGGCCATGACCCGGAAAGCGGTGGCAAAGCCCTGCTGGGTGTATTTCGGATTGGTCGCCGAACCGGAGATTTGCGGGATGCCGGCATCGGCGTAGAGCTTGGAGGCCGGCATGGTGGTGCCCGAATTGAGGTGACCGATGACGCCATTGACCTTGGCATCGACCAGTTTCTGGGCAACGATGGCGCCCTGTTTCGGATCGGCAGCATCATCTTCGTTGAGCAGTTCGAACTTGACCTTGGCGCCGCCAATCTCCATGCCCTTGGCGTTCAGTTCTTCGATGGCCAGCACGGCGCCATTTTCGTTGTCTTTTCCGAGGTGAGCCTGCGGGCCGGTCATTGGTGCGACATGACCCAGCTTGACGACCACTTCCGGCTTGGCGGCCGGCGCCGGGGCAGCTACGGGTTTCGGTTCTTCCTTCTGGCCGCAGGCGGACAGCGCAAAAGCAGCGGCAACGGAGAGGGCAACTACGGAAAGCTTGGCTTGCATCGGTGTTTCTCCTGATCTCTGGGGGGACAAAACGGTATCCTCCGATTGTCCGGAGGCACCTGATTCATGTCAATCATAAGGTGCTATGATAAAAACGTAGTTTTTCCTTTGAGTGCGCTTGATGCCGGCCTTAGCCCGTTTGCGGTTCTACTTCAGCCAGACTGCTCGCAAGCTTTTTGCGATGTTGCCGCAAAAGAGCCGCCATAACGTCTATCGCTCCTTTGTGGACTGCGATCCAGAGCCCAACAAGCGCCTGGTCCTGAAAATCGCCGAGACCAAGGAAGAGCTGGAAGCCTGCTTCAAATTGCTGCACGACGCCTATGTCAGCAGCGGCTTCATGACCCCGGACCCTTCCGGCATGCGCGTCACGATTTATCACGCTCTGCCGACAACGACGACGCTGTGTGCCAAATTCGATGATCAGGTCGTCGGCACCCTGTCGCTGATTCGCGAAAGCGCCATTGGTTTTCCGCTGCAGCGCATTTTCGACCTGACCGGCGTCCGCGAAAAGGAAGGCAATATCGCCGAGGTGTCGGCACTTGCCGTGCATCCGCGCTTCCGGCGGACGGGAGGAACCATCCTCTTCCCGCTCATGAAGTTCATGTACGAATACTGCACGACCTTCTTCGATACCCGCCACCTCGTCATTGCGGTCAATCCGCGCCATATCGAAATGTACGAGTCGCTGCTCTTCTTCAAGCGACTGACCGCCAACGTCGTCGAGAACTACGACTTCGTCAATGGCGCGCCGGCCGTCGGCGCCTCGCTTGACCTCAAGCACGCGCCGGAAACAATGCGCAAGGCCTACGCCGGCAAGGCCAACAACCGGAATCTTTATCACTATTTCTGCGAAACCAAGCTGGCCAACATCCAGATCCCGCACCGGCGCTTCTTCACGACCAACGACCCGGTCCTGACGCCTGACCTGATCGACTATTTCTTCAACAAGAAGACCAATGTCTTTGCCGAGCTGAGCGACCGCAAGAAAGCCCTGCTCCACCTCATCTACGACCTGCCGGAATATCGCAGCGTTCTGCCGCCGCTTCCCGAAAAGGGCGCCGCACCGCTCATTCGCCAGCACCGCCGCTTCTCGGTCAAGTGCCCGGCCCGTCTCAACAACGCCACACCGTTGTTTGAAAAGCCGATCAACATTGAGGTCAATGAAGTGTCGCGCTACGGCTTCCGGGCGCGCATCGTCGAGCCGGTCCCGGCCGATATATGGCTCAACGCCACCGTCCAGCTCGGACTCAACGAAATCTCGCGGCTGACCGTTCAGGCCGTTCAGGAAACCGATGTCGATGACCAGCATTACTGCGGTTTCCGCATCGGCGAGCCAGATCTGGTCTGGCGCAAGTTCGTCACGGCGCTCTATGAAGGGCATACTCACACGGATCTCGATCAGGCGACCCGATTTCTCCCGTGACCTCCCCATCGATACCGGATGCACTCCGGCAAGCGCTGCAAACGCAATTCCAGCATCGATTTTCCCAAGGCGACTCGACGCGCCTGCAGCATGGCCGCGACGAATCCGTCCATGACCCGATGCTGCCCGGCGGTGTCGTCTTTGCCGAAAACACCGAAGAAATCGCGTTGACCGTGGCAATGTGCGCCGCCCATGGCGTGCCGGTCATTCCCTACGGTGTCGGCAGTTCGGTCGAGGGCCATGTACTGGCGCCGGGCGGTGGAATTTCGCTCGACCTTTCGGGCATGAACGAGATCGTTGTCATCCACGCCGAAGATGGCGACGCGACAGTTCAGGCCGGCGTCACACGCAAGCAGCTCAACGACGCGTTGAAGGGCACCGGTCTGTTCTTCCCCATCGACCCCGGTGCCGACGCGACGCTCGGCGGCATGGCGGCAACCCGCGCCTCGGGCACCAACGCCGTGCGCTACGGCACCATGCGCGACAACGTCATGGCCACCACCACCGTGCTGGCCGACGGCCGCATCCTGAAAACCGGCGGCCGCGCCCGCAAATCGTCGGCCGGCTACGACCTGACTCGCCTGCTCGTCGGCTCTGAAGGCACGCTCGGCATCATGGCCGAACTGACCGTCAAGCTCTACCCGATTCCCGAGGCCATCTCAGCCGCCGTGTGCACCTTTCCGGACATCGACTCGGCCGTCCAGGCGGTCATCCTGACCATCCAGCTCGGCGTCCCGGTAGCGCGCATTGAACTGCTCGACGCCTTGTCGCTGAAAGCCATCAACCTGTTCAGCAAGACCACGCTGGCCGAGGCCCCGACGCTGTTTTTCGAATTCCACGGCAGCCCGGCCTCAGTCGAGGAGCAGGCGATAACCGTGCAGGGCATCGCCGACGACCTCGGCGGCACACATTTCGAGTGGGCGGCCCGACCGGAAGACCGCAGCCGGCTGTGGCAGGCCCGCCACGACGCCTACTTCGCCTGCCTGCAACTGAAACCCGGTTGCCGCTGCTTCCCGACCGACGTCTGCGTGCCGATCTCCCGGCTCGCCGAGTGCATCGCGGCGACCAACGAAGACATCGCCCAGGTGGGCATTCCGATTGCCCTGTTCGGCCATGTCGGCGACGGCAACTTCCACCTCGTCGTGCTGGTCGATACCGGCAACGAGCAGGACATGAAAGAAGCGGCGTGGATCAGCCAGCGCGTCGTCGAGCGCGCCATCGCCATGGAAGGAACCTGTACCGGCGAGCACGGCATCGGGCTGGGCAAGCGCAAATACCTGCGGCTCGAACATGGCGACGTTGCCGTCGACGTGATGCGTTCGATCAAGCAGGCGCTTGATCCGCAAAATATCCTGAATCCCGGAAAAGTCCTGCCACCGGCGCTTTGAACATGTCGCCCTACAGTCTCAAACTCAAGCTCACGGTTGGTGCCATCGGCACGGCGCTGGTGCTTCTCCTCGTCCAGTTTTTTGGCCAATACTCGGTTCTGCGCGAAGATCTTGGCAAACGCATCGAAGCCGAGCAGTTTGCCTTCCTCAGTGAACTGGCCGGCAACATTGACGACAAGCTGCAGGAGCGCCTGCGCGCCCTGACCACCGTATCCAGCACCGTGCCGCAAGACCGGATGACCGACCTCGCGGCCCTCGAACGCCATCTGCGCGAGCGCCCCACCCTGTTGACGCTGTTCGACGACCTCTACATTTTCGATGCCAAAGGCCTGCTGCTCGTCGACTGGCCGATCAAGCCGGGGCGCCGCAACCTCGACATGAGCAGTCGGGACTACATCAAGCAGGTCCAGCAGACGCTCAAACCGGCCATATCCCAACCCATCCTCGGCAAGGCCACGCAGCAGCCGATCGTCGTCATGGCGGCCCCGGTCCTCAATGCCCGGGGCGAACTCGTCGCCATCTTCGGCGGCGTCCTCAACCTCTACAAGCCCAACCTGATCGGCACGCTGGGCACGCGCAAGATAGGCCAGACCGGCTATCTGTATCTGGTCAGCAAGGACCGGCTGGTCATCGCCCATCCGGACAAAGAACGGATCATGAAGGAAGTCGCCCCGGTCGGTGCCAACCTGGCCCTTGACCGCGCGCTCGCCGGCTTTGAAGGGACGATTGAGGGCACCAACAGCCGCGGACTGGTCGGCCTGTTCACCTTCAAGCAACTGGTCTCGACGGACTGGATCATTGCCTCGGTGGTTCCCAGCAGCGAGGCCTTCCAGCCCATCCGCACCATCGAGCAGCGGATGGCGACGATTACCATCCTGCTCATGTTGCTCGCCGTCCCGCTGATCTGGCTCTTTTCGGTGCGCATCTCGAGGCCGCTCGGCCAACTGGCTGCCGCCATGCGTCAGCGGGCCAGCGCCATGCGTCCGGGGCGCGCTGCCGAACCGGTGGCCGAAATCGGCAGCAGCGAAATCAGTACCGTCGCCGCCGCCTTCAACGAGTTTCTCGGCGCCCGCAACAAGGCCGAACTGGCCCTGGCAGCCAGCGAGGAGCAGCGCTCGAAAATGATGGAAAACCTGGCGAGCGCGAAGGAGTCAGCAGAAGCGGCGAACAAGGCGAAGAGCGAATTTCTGGCCAACATGAGCCATGAACTGCGGACGCCGATGAACGGCGTCATCGGCATGATCGAACTGGCCCGGATGAACAGGCTCGATGACGAAACCCAGGAATACCTGAACATTGCCCAGGCATCGGCCAACAGCTTGCTGGCCATCCTCAACGACATTCTCGATGTCTCGAAGATCGAGGCCGGCAAGTTGCACATCGAACATACGCCGTTCGAATTCGCTGCCCTGGTCAACGACGTTCTCCGCCTGATGACGCCGCAGATCAAGGACAAGGGCCTGAGCAGCGAATGCAAGCTGCCGGCCGATTTGCCGCAAATCCTGATCGGTGACCCGCTGCGCATCCGTCAGGTTTTGCTCAACCTGATCGGCAACGCCGTCAAATTCACCCTCACCGGCCGCATCGAGGTCTCCGCGCGGGTCATCGAAACAGGCGCCAGCGACATGATGCTGGCCGTCGACATCGCCGACACCGGCATCGGCATCCCGGCCGACCGTCTGGAAGCCATCTTCCATGCCTTCGCCCAGGCCGACGGTTCGACCACCCGCAATTTCGGCGGCACCGGCCTCGGCCTGACCATTTCCAGCCAGCTCGTCGAGATGATGGGCGGCCGCCTCACTGTACAGAGCCAGCAAGGCGTCGGCAGTACCTTCAGCTTCACGCTCCGCCTCGGTCTGCCCGGGTAATCCCGCATAGCCGGAACATTGTCCGGCTATGACAATCCAACCTCCAGACTGTCAAGCCAACACCCCCGGCTTGGCGGTATCCAACAGCGCCCACAAGGCGTCATAACCGGAGACAAAGATGAGCAACCTGGCTCAACCGCCCTTGCCGGACAACCTGTCCGCGTCGATTGACGACAAATACACCCGCCATTCCGGCCGCGTCTTCCTGACCGGCACCCAGGCCCTGATTCGCCTGCCCATGCTGCAACGCGAGCGCGACCTTGCCGCCGGGCTCAACACCGCCGGCTTCATTTCCGGCTACCGCGGCAGCCCGCTCGGCAACCTTGATCTCGGCCTGTGGAAGGCCAAGGAACACCTCGCCGAGCACCACATCACCTTCCAGCCCGGCCTCAACGAAGACATGGCGGCGACCGCCGTGTGGGGCAGCCAGCAGGTCAATCTGTTTCCCGGCGCGCTCTACGACGGCGTGTTCGGCCTGTGGTACGGCAAAGGGCCGGGCGTCGACCGTTGTGGCGACGTCTTCCGTCACGCCAATGCTGCCGGCTCCTCGAAATTCGGTGGCGTGCTGGTCATTGCCGGCGACGACCACGCCGCCAAGTCATCGACCCTGCCGCACCAGACCGAGCATTTTTTCAAGGCGGTCATGATGCCGGTGCTCTACCCGGCCAACGTCCAGGAATACCTCGATTTCGGCCTGCACGGCTGGGCGATGAGCCGTTATTCCGGCTGCTGGGTGGCCTTCAAGGCGCTCGCCGACACGGTAGAGACCTCGGCGTCGGTCAGCATCGACCCTGCCACGGTCAACCCGATTTTTCCGCCAAATTTCAAATTGCCGCCGGACGGCCTCAACATCCGCTGGCCCGACCCGCCGCTGGTCCAGGAAGCCCGCCTGCTCAACCACAAGCTCTACGCGGCGCTGGCCTACTGCCGGGCCAACGGGCTGAACAAGCTGATCATCGATTCGCCGACGCCGAAGCTCGGCATCCTGACCGCCGGCAAGAGCTATCTCGACGTCCGCCAGGCCCTCGACGAACTCGGCATCGACGACGCGCTGGCCGGCGAAATCGGCATCCGGCTGTTCAAGGTCGGCATGGTCTGGCCGCTCGAACCGGAAGGCGTCCGCCACTTCGCCGAAGGGCTGGAGGAAATCCTCGTCGTCGAGGAAAAACGCCAGCTGCTCGAATACCAGCTCAAGGAAGAGCTGTACAACTGGAAGGACGACGTTCGCCCGCGCGTCATCGGCAAGTTCGACGAAATCGGCGAGTGGTCGGAAGGCAACTGGCTGCTGCCGGCCACCGGCGAACTGCCGGTCGCCACCATCGCCCGCGTCATCGCCGAACGCATCGGCCGCTTCTTCACCTCGCCGACCATCGCCGCCCGCCTCGCGGTGATCGAAGCCAAGCAGAAAGCGGCACTGACGCCCATCGTCCTCGCCGAGCGCAAGCCGCATTTCTGCTCAGGCTGCCCGCACAACAGCTCGACCCGCGTCCCCGAAGGTTCGCGCGCCGTCGCCGGCATCGGCTGCCACTACATGGTGACGTGGATGGATCGCAGCACGTCGACCTTCACCCACATGGGCGGCGAAGGCGTGCCGTGGGTCGGCCAAGCGCCCTTCACCAGCGAAAAGCACATCTTCGCCAATCTCGGCGACGGCACCTATTTCCACTCCGGCATCCTCGCCATCCGGCAATCCATCGCCGCCAAGGTGCCGATCACCTACAAGATCCTCTACAACGACGCCGTGGCGATGACTGGCGGCCAGCCCGTCGACGGCATCCTGAGCGTCGCCCGCATCACGCGCCAGCTTGAGGCCGAGGGCGTTGGCAAGATGGTCATTGTCACCAACGAGCCAGCCAAGTACGCCGAGATCACCGACCTCGCCCCCAACGTCCCGATTCGCCACCGCGACGAGCTCGACACCGTCCAGCGCGAACTGCGCGAAGAACCCGGTGTTTCGGTTCTGATCTACGACCAGGTCTGCGCCACCGAAGCCCGCCGCCGGCGCAAACGCGGCAAAATGCCGGCCGTCGCCCAACGCGTCGTCATCAACGAAGCCGTCTGCGAAGGCTGCGGCGACTGCTCCGTGCAATCGAATTGCCTGTCCATCGTGCCGGTCGAAACGGCCTTTGGCACCAAGCGCCAGATCGACCAGTCGTCGTGCAACCAGGATTTCTCCTGCGTCAAAGGCTTCTGCCCGAGCTTCGTCACCATCGAAGGCGGCAAACTCAAAAAAGGATCGAATCCCACGGTCAACCCGGAAAACTGGCCAATTTTGAAATCGCCCAAACTGCCGTCCACGACCCAACCCTACAACCTCCTCATCACCGGCGTCGGCGGCATGGGCGTCATCACCCTCGGCGCGCTGATCGGCATGGCCGCCCACCTCGACGGCAAGGGCATTTCGACCCTCGACATGACCGGCCTGGCGCAAAAATACGGCGCCGTCTTCTCCCACCTGCGCATCGCCGACCGCCCGGAAGACATCCACGCCGCCCGCATCGCCACCGGCGAAGCCCATGCCGTGCTCGGCGGCGACCTCGTCGTCAGCGCCAGCACCGAAGCCCTGGCGAAAATGCTCGAAGGCCGCACGCGCGCCGTCGTCAGCTGCACCGACACGCCAACCGCCGACTTCACGCGCAACCGCGACTGGCACTTCCCGCTGGCCGGCCTCAAGACGCAGCTCAACGAAACCCTCGGCGCCGATCACGTCCAGTTCATCGACGCCCAGCACCTGGCCAACCGCCTGATGGGCGACGCCCTCTACGGCAACATGCTGCTCCTCGGCTACGCTTGGCAACTCGGCCTGGTGCCCGTCTCCGCCGCCGCCCTCGACCGCGCCATCGTCCTCAACGGCGCCGCCGTCGACGCCAACCGCCAAGCTTTCGAATGGGGCAGGCGGGCCGCGGTCGACCCGGAAAAAGTCGCCAAAATCGCCGGCCCGCTCACCGGCCAGCCCTTGCCGGAACAAACGCTCGACGAACTGATCGCCAGCCGCGTCGAACACCTCACCGCCTACCAGGACGCCAGGCTCGCCGCCCGTTACGCCAGCCGCGTCGAATCCATCCGCCGCCTCGGCAACGACGACCTGACCCGCGCCGTTGCCACCCAATACGCCCGCCTGCTCGCCCCCAAAGACGCCTGGGAAGTGGCCCGCCTGTACGCCCAGACCGATTTCGTGAAGAGCCTGAACGAGCGCTTCGACGGCGACCTGCGCCTGAGCTTCCACCTCGCCCCGCCCGGACTAAGCAGCATTGGCCCGGACGGCCGCCCGAAGAAAATCCGCTTCGGCGCCTGGATGCTGCCGGTATTCGGCCTCATGGCCAAAGCCCGCCGCTGGCGCGGCAGTTGGCTCGATCCGTGGAAAAACAGCGAAGAAAACAAGCTGGACCGCCAGTTACTCGCCGACTACGAAACTGACCTCGACTTCATCATCGGACACAGCCCGACCTCGGAACTCGTCGCACTCGCCAACTGGCCGGCCGAGGTGCGCGGATTTGGACCGGTCCGCAGCGAGGCGGCAGCGAAGGTGGCTGGCCGACGAGAGGCATTGCGGCAGATCGCTTGAAACACCGCGTACCCGCTCGACATTTATTGACCCGCTCCGTATGCTGATGCCCTGAAAATGATCGTTTGGCATGGCGAACCAGATCGCCCGCCAAACGATTTACCTCAATGAGGCAATTGGCGGGCAAATATCACCGTGAATATCCACAGACTTCGCGCTTTGTCAGACTGCATGCAGGTTTCGGCCCGCCTTGTTTGCCAGGATAGACGGCGCGCCCCCGGAATAGCTGGCGCGAACGCCGCATATCCCGGCCCCGCGCCCTGTTTCACCGCCATCCATCCTGGAAAATATTGGGGCGATACACCCCAAAGCTGCTCAGGCAGGCCGTCTTCGCCTGAAGTGCCGGCCACGATGGATGGCGGTTTTCCAGAATGGATGGCGAAAATGCCATCGACTTTACGTTCGGCGTCATCATCCCATGGCCTCTGACGATCTCTTGAACTCGTGGAAGCGAACCGAAGGCTTCCTACTTGATGCCAGAACCCATTTGTCTGAGGCAGCAGAGGGAATCTGCGCAGATGAAATTCAAGATTTTCTCGGGTATCTCGAACACAACGAGCTGGAGTTAGCGTTGGATGCACTTGAAGATGCATTCAACAAATCAGAATTCGAGTCCTGGCGAGTGCTCGAGCTGCTAGCGTTAGCGGCAGCGAGCATGGGCTTGACCGACCGACAAGAGAAATACGACCGCACGCTCACCAAGGCTCGTGGGTGGAACTACAAGACGGTGTTGCCATCATGAGCGACCATTGGGAGCAGTTTCCCTGCACGATTGGTGACCATTCGGCCTTCATCGCCTATGACCACGGCGTGAGGGCCGATCTCGAATCGTTACCATTCGAATTCTTTGCTCGCTTCAATGTGGCCTTGCTCGATCCCGATGATCGCGGCCTGCCGCACGGAAACGAGTTTTCATATTTGAACGAAGTGGAAGACTTTCTTTCCGCTCAACTCCAACCAAGCGATGGACTTCAAGTTGGCCGCGTCACAACTAATGGTCGTAGATATTTTTGTTTCTACACATCGTTAAGCTCCTCCGCATGCGCGGCTCTTACAAAGAGCGCAGGTTCTCTTCATGGTCATCGAATTGAGCTATTTCACGAGCCAGACCCACAGAGGTCGCATTACTGGAACGACCTTTTCCCGACAGATGACGACTGGCAAGTCATTCTGGACTTGCGCGTTCAGAACGCACTTGTGAAGGAAGGTGATTCTCTTCAAACACCACGTCCGATTGAACACTGGGCTTACTTCAAAACAGAACCTCAACGCGCCGCATTCATCGCCAGCGTCAAAGATGTATTCGAGGGCATCGATCTCTATCTAACGCCCGAAGCGAAGGGTGGCCAATTCACCGCCAAACTGAATCATGTTGGCCTGCCAGATTACCGCTCAATGAATAGAACTACGCTTCAGCTTAGTCGTGCCGCTCGTGAGAATGGCGGTGAGTACGACGGCTGGGAAACTCAAGTATGCAAGCAGTGACGCCGAACATTCCAATTCACCGGACCTCCGGCAAGCTACGCTTGCCTCCGTCCGGTGATTTTCAACGTTAGGTGCTACATGCCAGCCAAATTCATACCGCCTGCCGTACTAGACCCAGCCCAAGTCGGCGAATATCCGGCGAAAGCAAAAGCTGGTGGTGGTTACGTCTGGGACGAAGTGCTTGAATACCGCGTTTGGTGCCATCCCGAAAACGGCGCCCCTGACGAATTCGAAGGCAGCGATTATTACTACGCATTCGAAACGTTTGAAGAGGCACTTGCATTCTCCACAAGCAATTCTGGGTACGAAGAGCCATTGGCCTTGGTTCTGCAGCGAGAGTACATCGACGAATTCGAGCCTGGGCAGTACGTTCATGTAGCAGAAGAGCGCATTACCGAATGGCCGGTAGAGTTTCTTGGCAGGCCACGGCGCACGGAAAGGACCATTCCTGATTTCATGTCGCCAGATGCGCCACAAAACAGGTTGGCCATTTTACGAGGCCAATCCACGTGAAGTTAGCACCTAACATTGCGGTCAAGGGGGCTCCCTTCGGTCGCTGGACGCTGCGCGATAAAACGCCGCGCAGCGCCCCTTACCTACTACAAGGGCTTCCCCATTCTCTGCAAGCGTTCTGAAGTTTTATCGTTTCATTCCTGATCCTGTTTTCTGTCTGTTCATCGATTCCCTGCCGTGTCGGTGCGAGAAGGTGAAGGACTGCGGTACTACAACCGGTCATCTTGGGCTTTTGCCCGGACCCTGATGAAAGACGCGCGCGGGGGCCTCATTCGTTAGCCGGGAGTCACTTGCCTCCCCTGTAGGTAATCAGGCTCTCCCCGTGCGGGTCCAACCCGCTTCACATCAACGCTGGCAGTGCTTCGCTGGTCTTGGGCCACCAGCGAACGGCCGGTGATTCCTTTCCTGTTTTTTCCTAGTGACGCTTTGGCTGTTCAGGCGGTCTCTTCGATGCGTCGGAAATCCCCGCCGTAGTGCAGGACCGCCCAGGCCAGTCGTAGGTTCTTGGCGGCGATGGCGACAGCGGCTTTCCAGTAACCGCGTCGCTCGACCAGGTTTCTGGCCCAGCGACTGAAGCGGTCCTGCTTGTCGCCGAGTCCGGCGAGAACAGATCGGGCGCCCATGACGAGCAGGCTGCGCAGGTAGGCGTCGCCCGCCTTGGTGATCCTGCCCAGCCGGGCTTTGCCGCCACTGCTGTATTGGCCGGGGACGAGTCCGGCCCAGGCGGCGAGTTGCCGACCGCTCTTGAAGTCATGCCCGCCGCCCAGGCTGGCGACCAGGGCGCTGGCGGTGGTCGGGCCGATGCCGGGGAGTTGCATGAGTTGCCGGCTGCGCTGGTCTTGTTTGGCCGCTTGGGCGATGGCTTTGTCGTACTCGTCGATACGTTCATTCAGCCGGTCGGCATGTACAAGCAGGTCCCCGACACAGCGATTAGCCCAGCCGGGGTGCTTCGAGGTGGGCGCCGATTTCCCGGCGCAGGCGTTCGACTTTCTGCGGCAGAACAATGCCGAACTCGCTGATCAGTCCGCGCAAGCGGTTGTAGAGCGCGGTGCGTTCTTCGATGAAGCCTTGCCGGGTGCGATGCAGGCAGAGGATGGCTTGTTGGTCGACATCCTTGACCGGGACGAAGCGCATGTGGGGCCGGGTGACGGCTTCACAGATGGCGGCGGCATCGGCGGCATCGTTCTTGCCGCGTTTGCCACTCATCCGGTAGGGCGCGACGAACTTGGGGGCCATCAGTTTGACGGTGTGACCGAAGCGACTGAATTCCCTTGCCCAGTAGTGGGCACCGGAGCAGGCTTCCATGCCGATCAGGCAAGGCGGCAGGTGGGCGACTATGTCGAGTAGTTGGCTGCGACCGACCCTGGGCTTGATGAAAACCGCCTTGCCACTCTGGTCAACGCCATGCAAAGCGAATACATTCTTGGCGAGATCGATGCCTACGGCGACAATATTCATGGACTTCCCCTTTCGAACGAATGATTTGGTGTGGAAACTCAATCATGGCAGCAACTGCTGCCGGCGGCTTCCGCCGCTGGTTCGGGACGGGGAAGTCCCTTTCATTCGTTAGGTTTCACAAAATTTCTGTTACACACTTCGGAGGAAACGTGGAGAACACAATATCAAAATACGTGAAGTGGCATGTACTGAACGTTGGACTACCTGCCGCCGCAGCAGTGTTCACCTATTTCTTTGCCTACCTGACATCAAATCAGAAAGACGTTGACAGTGTATTGATTAAGGCTTTTCAAGGCGCAGACAACTTGGTTGTCGCCGCGATCATGTTTGTCGTTTTGCACTACGAGACAGATGAATTGATTGACAGGAGCTCAGTTCGCTGGCTGCACGATCTGTTGAAGGCACTATTCTTCGTTCTGGCACTTGCTTTCGCAGTTTTCTTTGGCGCGTTTAAGTTTCATAGCTTCACCAATAATCCCGAAGCTACGTTGAATTATGCGGGCGCATCCATCAGCATAGCTGCGCTATTCTCCGCCTGTATATTTGCGACTGTAGTGAAGGCCGGCATAATGATCCACCTAAACTGGGGCAAGAATAATGTCATTTGAAATCATCGCGTTAAATGCTGCGCGAGTCCTCACCTTAACTTCAATACTGGCAGGCACAACCTCAGTTATCTATATAGTATGCCGCATCCTGATCGCACGAACACACAACCAAATTGGCAAGAATGACCGGCCCTTAATTGTTTCGGCGCTTTTAGGTTCGCTTGCAACTTCAGTTGCAATCGCATTTGTTGCAGCAGAGTACAAGGAAACACAGGCGGAACGCAAAAAGACCATAGGCAGCCTTGCAGGAATATCCAAGGAAATAGATAAAGAAATAAAATCCAGCTCCGCCTCAAGGGTTTCATTCTTTCACACGAATTTTTTGCTTGAGCGAGCGTCGGTCACCTGCATTAGGCTTTCCAAACAAGGCGATGGAAAATTACCGCCGGCCTGCAGCAAGACAACTGCGAAAAGTGGCCAGGCTCAAATAACGTTTTGACCCATTGCCTCAGCGTTTTCACCATTTCCACGGTCAACCGGAAATTTCGGCCAAAAATTGAAATCGTCGCGGTTGGTGGCTTTCCCGGCAAACCATCTCGATACAACGCGTTCCGTTCCCCCCGCTCGCTAAACGCACCAGCCAAACACGCCACTCAAGCAAGAGAAAAGGCGAGTTCCGCTCTGATCGCATAAAATCGGCGGATGAATTCAACGCCGAAACGCCAGTTCGCCCTGCAAGGGGCGGCTGTCATCCTTGTTTTATCCATCGCCTGGCCCTACTACGGCTGGAAAGCCGAAGCCATGCCGTGGCTGGAAACCAGCCTGGCCATTGGCGGCGTCGCCCTGTTTTTTGCCACGGTTTCGCGCCAGCCCTGGTGGTGGCGTGTGATCCACGCCGGTTTCATGCCGCTCGTCTGGTACACCCAGGGGCTGGCCATCGATCCGCTCTGGTTCCTGCTTTCCGCCATGTTGCTGCTGATGGTCTTTCGCGGCGCGCTGTCCGGGCAGGTGCCGCTTTACTTGTCCAACAAGCAGACTGTCGCCGCCCTGGCCGAGCTGCTGGCCGAGCGCGGCCCGAGCCGTTTTCTCGATCTCGGTGCCGGGCTGGGCAGCACCACCGTGCCGCTGGCCGACGCGCTGCCCGACAGCCATTTCACCGGCTATGAAAACGCCCCGCTGACCTGGCTGGTCGGGCGCTTTTTCAGCCTCGGCCGGCCCAACATCCGCTGGCGCTGGAACGATCTGTGGCAGGCCAAACTGGGCGAGTACGATGTGGTTTATGCCTTTCTCTCGCCGGCGCCGATGCCCCGGTTGTGGGAAAAGGTGAAGGCGGAAATGGCGCCTGGCAGCCTGTTCATCAGCAACAGTTTCCCGGTTCCCGGGGCGACGCCGGATCGCATCATCGACGTGGACTGCACACCGCCTCGTCCGCTTTACTGCTACCAGATCCAGTAAACGAACCGGCCGGCCGATGCGCACGAGAAAGCCTGAAACCCTCGCCCTGACAGCCGCCATGGCCGGCACGCTGATCATTCTGTTCGTCTTTGTCGTCGACCTGACGCTGGTCCGCCACAACGATCTCCAGGTCGGCGAACGCCGCCTGCAACATTTCAGCCTGATGATGGCCGAACACACGGCGCGTACCTTCGAAGCGATCGACGTGCTGCTGCGCGATACCGCCAGCGATCTTTCCGGCCCCCGTCGCGACTGGGAAAAATGGGAGTCGTCGCGGGGCTGGGAATACATCGCCCAGCGCCACTCGCGCTCGATGCCGCAGTTGCGTGACCTGATCGTCTTCGATCGCCACGGCAACCAGCGTTTCATTTCGACGCACTTCCCGACGCCGCACATCAACGTCCAGGACCGTCCGTATTTCGTGGCCCTCGAAGGCGGCGCCGACGTATCGACTTTCGGCCCGTATGTCGGCCGCAATTCGGGGCGCTACACCTATGCCATCAGCCGGCGCCTGACGGCTGACAACGGCGTGTTCTCGGGTGCCGTTTTCGCGGCCATTGAGCCCGCCTACCTGCAGGATTTCTGCTGGTCGAACCGGCTGTCCGACGATTTTGAGGCGGTGCTGACCAACGCCCGCGGCGAAATTGTCGCCTCCTGCCGGCCCAGCGATACCAGCCGACAATCGGCCGTCCTCGGTGCCAAGGCGGGCACCGTCCTGTTTGACGGCAAGCTGCGGGACATGACGCCAGCCAGCGGTTTGGCCAAGGTCAATGGCCTGCTCGTTTCGGTTGCCGAAGTGCCGGGTTTCTCCGATCTGCGCATCCTGACCGCCATTTCGGAAAAAACGCTGCTCGCCGCCTGGCAAACCCGGCTTTTCGAACTCGCCTCGCTCGGCCTGCTGGTCAGCATCGTGCTCTTCGTCGGGGCCATGCTGGTTCGTCGCCAGGTGCGCGAAATGTCGATCATGACGAACGAGCTCGCCGCCAGCCATGATCATCTCGAGGAGCGCATCCACGAAGCGACAGTCGAACTGGCCGGGCAAAAGGATGCGGCCGAGCGGGCCAATGCGGCCAAAAGCCGCTTTCTCGCTGCCGCCAGCCATGACTTGCGGCAACCGCTGCACGCCCTTTCACTGTTCTCGGCCGATCTGCAGCGCCAGCTCCGCAGCGGCATGCCGAGCGAACTGCCACGGCTGGCCGAACAGATTTCTGCATCGACCGCCATGCTTGGCGAATTGCTCGATTCGCTCCTCGACATTTCCCGCCTCGATGTCGCGGGGATCAAGCCGGACTGCCGCCCTTTCCCGCTGCAACCGGTTTTCGAGCGGGTGGCCAATTCCTTCCGGCGCGCCGCAGCCGACCGCAACATCACGCTGCGTTTTCGCCCCAGCCCGCTATGGGCAAATACCGATCCGCTGTTGCTCGACCGGATGATCGCCAACCTGGTTTCCAACGCCCTGCGCTACACGATGTCGGGCGGACGGGTTCTCGTCGTCGCCCGGCGGCGTGGCGAGCAACTGCTGATCGAAGTGCGCGACAGCGGCATCGGTATCGCCCGGGAACATCAGGCGGCGATCTTTGCCGAGTTCTATCAGGTCGGCAACGTCGCCCGCGAACACAACAAGGGCCTCGGTCTCGGGCTATCCATCGTGGACCGGCTGGCGCGGGCGCTCGACATTCAGGTCGCGCTGCGCTCGCGGCTCGGCGAGGGCACCACCTTTTCGCTGCGCGTCGCCTGCAGCCCGCCGGGGCTTGTTGCCCGGAACCCGGAAAGCCCGTTGCAGACAGCGGACAAGGTTCATTGCATCGGCAACTCGTCCGAGATGGTGGCCTGCGTTGAACTGCTCAAAGGCTGGGGCTATGCCGTCAGCGTCGCCGAGCGCAGTGGCGGCGAACGCCCCCCCGACAATGTCGTGCTGATCAGCGATGTCGCACAGGCTGAAGCGGTCAGCGCCGAACTGGCGCCCGGCACGCCGCTCATCGTTCTGGTCGGCTCGGCCGGCCAGGCCTTGCCGCCCGGCGCCCACGCCCTGCCGGCACCGGTACGCCCGGCCAAGCTGCGGGCGTTACTCAATCAGCTTCAGAAGACGCTTTCGAAGTCGATGCCGTAACGGGCCACGGCGACCAGCGCCTGGGTCCGGCTATTGACGCCGAGCGTCTTGAACACCGCCGTCGCGTGAATCTTGACGGTGCCTTCGGAAAGTCCCAGCTGGTCGGCGATGTCGCGATTCGACATGCCGCGCACCATGAGTGCGAGGACCTGACCCTGACGATCGGTCAGGCCGATTTCGTCGGGGCGCACGCCCGACTTCGACGGCGGCACCGGCGTCATGTCGTCGAGCTGCGACGAGGATTGGCCGGTCGGCCGGAAGATGTTGCCGGCCAGCACTTCGCGCACCGCCGAGAGCAGCGCCTCGCCGGAAAACGCCTTGGGGATGAAACCGGAGGCGCCAAGATGGAGCACGCGGGTGATGGTCGGCAAATCGTCGAAGGCCGAGACGACGGCGACCGGCATCGCCGGGTACCGTCGACGCAGGATGTCGAGGCCGGCAAAGCCGTCGATCCCCGGCAAGGCCAGATCAAGCAGGACCAGATCAAATTCGCCTTCGTTATCAAGCACATTGAGCGCCGCTTCAAAATCCGCACTCTCCTGCACCTGCGCTCCCGGCTCGACCTGACCAAGCAGCCGGACCAAGCCTTCGCGAACGAGCGCGTGATCTTCCACCACCAACAGTTTCAACATAGGCCCCCCTTATTCAACAGGGCGCTAATTTATCATTTTGCATAGATTGAGGCATGTTTACCGTAAGCAAAGGGCTGCGCATCGCTTACGGTAAACATGCCTCAAGTAGTTTAATATGACACGATACAACGAGAAGGAGACTGAAATGTCCGACAATCAAGTACACGACCCCCTCAATTTCATGCGCAGCATGTGGGGCAACATGGGTTTCTCGCTGCCCGGCATGGTCGCCCCCACTTTCGACATTGAAGAACTCGACAAGCGCATCAAGGACATGAAAGCCGTCGAAGGCTGGCTGCGCATGAATCTGTCGATGCTGCAAATGACCATTCAGGGCCTCGAAATGCAGCGCACCACGGTCGGCGCCGTTGAAGCCATGGGCAAGATGGCCAAGGACGCTGCCAAGTCGATGACCCCGGAAGCCGCTCCGGAAGCCCCGGCGGCCCCGGAGGCCCCGCCACCAAATTTCTTCCAGGGCACGATCCACCCGGAAAACAGCGCCATGTCCGACGCCGCCATGTGGCCGTGGCAGATGATGCAGCAAATGCGCGAGCAGATGCAGCAGAACGCCGAAGCGGCCGCCCAGGCAGCAGCGAGCGCTGCAGCCGAGGAAGCCGCCAAGCCGAAGGCCCGAAAGCCGGCCGTCAAAAGATAGTCAGAACCGGGCCAGCCACGCTGCCCACAGCGGCAGCGTGAGCATGGACCCGAGCGTCGTCGCCGAGATGAGCCAGGCGACGCTCTTGCCGTCACCGCCCATGCGCATGGCCAGAATGTAGGCCGACGAGGCGGTCGGCAGCGCGGCGAAAAGCACCGCTACCTGATAGTTGAGGCCGGACAGGCCGAGCAGTGAGCCAACGCCAACCGCGACGAGCGGCAGGGCGAGCAGCTTTACAGCGACCAGCCAGAGCGAAAAGCCACGCACCCCCGGCGTGCTGTCCAGGCGTAAGGCGGCACCGACGGTGATCAGGCCGAGCGCGATGGAAGCATCGGCCAGCCGCCCGAGAAAGGCCTGCAGTGGCGCCGGCGGTACGAAGCCGGCGAGATTGAGCAGGAAGCCGGTGGCCGTTCCCCAGATCAGCGGATTGCGCGCCACTTCGCGCCACAGGCCAACCTCGCCGTGGCGGGCCAGCATCCAGACCGAAACCAGATTGGCAAAAGGCACGGCGGCGCCGACGATCAGGCCCATGGTCGCAATGCCCGGCGCGCCGAAGAGCATGCCGGCGACGGCCAGCGCGATGTAGGAATTGAAGCGGTAGGCGCACTGGAACATCGAGGCGTAGGTCAGCGCCGGCAGGCGGCTGAACAGCTTGGGAATCAGCCCCAGCACCATGCCGGCGGCCATCGCGGCGAGGGCGGTGGCGAGCAGCGGCAAGGCCGAACCGACATCGAGCCTGGTCTTGATGATGGCGTTGATGAGCAGGGCAGGAAACAGGATGAAATAGACCAGCTTCTCGACGCCGCTCCAGAAATGGTCACCCAGATGCATCCAGCGCCGGATGGCGGTGCCGAGCAGGATCAGGGCGAAATCGGGGAGGAGCAGCAGCGCGGTGTTCATCGGCGCATTTTAATCGCTGCGTCGAGCACCGTTTGGCCACTTCCACGGTCAACCGGAAAAAATGGGCAAAACTGAAATCCGCCTTGACCCTGCCCGGCAAACCCGAAATACTCACCGAGCAAAGGAGAAAAACATGCATCTCGAATGGTGGCACTGGGTCGTCGGCGGCATTGCGCTGGTTCTCGCCGAGCTGGTCATTCCCTCGTTTTTCATCGTCTGGTTCGGTCTTGGCGCGTTGCTCGTCGGCCTGCTCGCGCTGGCTTTCGATCTTTCGCTGACGGCTCAGCTGGCAACCTGGACGCTGGCCTCGCTGGCCATGGTTTTCCTCTGGTTCCGCGTTTTCAAGCAGAGCTTCGTCAAGACCCGCTCGGGCACGGCCGATGGCGAGGCGGTCGGCGAAATCGGCCTGCTGGTCAGTGCCGTCGCTCCCTTCGCCCGCGGCAAGGTGCGTTTTCAGGGACCGCTGCTCGGCTCGGAAGAATGGGCTTGCGTCGCCGACACCGCCATGGCGGCCGGCGAACGGGTCCGGGTGGTCTCGGTGGAAGGCAGTTTTCTCAAGGTAGACAAGGCTTAGAAAGGTCGAAAAATGGACTTGAACGCAGGTTTTATTGTCACGCTGGCCATACTGGTTTTTGTCGTCGTCACCATCGCCAAGGGCGTGCGCATCGTTCCGCAGGGCGAGGAATGGATCGTCGAGCGGCTCGGCAAGTACCACGGCACGCTGAAGCCCGGCCTCAACATCGTCATCCCTTACCTCGACAAGGTGGCTTACCAGTTGGTGACCAAGGACATCATCCTCGACGTCCAGGAGCAGGAGGTCATCACCCGCGACAACGCGGTGATCCTGACCAATGCCATCGCCTTCATCAAGGTCACCGACCCGGTCAAGGCGGTTTATGGCGTCACCGATTTTTCGGAAGCGATCCGCAATCTGATCATGACCACGCTGCGTTCCATCGTCGGCGAAATGGTACTTGACGAAGCGCTGTCATCGCGCGACAAGATCAAGGCCCGACTGCGCGAGAGCATCGCCGACGAGGCTGTCGACTGGGGTCTGACCGTGAAGTCGGTCGAAATCCAGGACATCAAACCGTCACAGTCGATGCAGAAGGCCATGGAAATGCAGGCCGCCGCCGAGCGCGAGCGCAAGGCCGTCGTCACCCGTTCGGAAGGGGCAAAGCAATCGGCCATTCTCGAAGCCGAAGCCCGGCTGGAATCGGCCAAGCGCGACGCCAACGCCCAGGTCATGCTGGCCGAAGCCTCGGCCGAGGCGATCCGCCGCATCACCGCCGCGATCGGCGACAAGACCGGGCCGATGTCCTACATGCTCGGCGAAAAGTACATCGCCGCGCTCGAACGCATGGGCGAGAAGGACAACGCCAAGGTTATCGTGCTCCCGGCCGATTTGCAGGAAGCGGTCAAGGGCCTGTTCGGTCGCGGCAAGATCGCCGGCTGATTCCCACGGTCAACCGGAAATATTGGCCAAAATTGCAATGTCGAAACGTAGCTGGCGCCCGGTCGCTGCCCTGCTCACGGCATTGAGCGCCTTGCCGCTGGCGGCGCAGAGCGGTGAGCTGCGCGTCGAAGTGGTCGCCAGCGGACTCGAGCATCCGTGGGCCCTGGCCTTCATCGGCGACGGCAAGTTTCTGGTCAGCGAACGCCCGGGCCGGCTGCGCGTGATTGCCGCCGACGGCAAGGTCGGCGCCCCGGTGGACGGACTGCCGGCGGTCGAAGTGACCGGCCAGGGCGGCTTGCTCGATGTCGTAGCCGACCGCGACTTTGGCCGCACCCGGATAATCTATTTCTGTTACGCCGAACCGGCGGCGCTGGGTAGCGGCAATTCGACGGCGCTCGCTGCGGCCCGCCTTTCCGACGACAGCCGGCGCCTCGAGAAAGTCAGCACGATCTTCCGGCAAACGCCGAAAGTCAGCAGCCGTCTGCATTTTGGCTGCCGCATCGTCGAGGCCGACGATGGCCGGCTGTTCCTGACCCTCGGCGAGCGCGGTTCGCGCATGGCCGACGCCCAGAAACTCGACAACCATCACGGCAAGGTGATCCGCATCGGCAAGGATGGGGCGGTGCCAGCCGACAATCCTTTCACCAAACAGGCCGGCGCGCTGCCTGAAATCTGGAGCTACGGCCACCGCAATAGCCAGGGCGCCACGCTCGGCCCGGACGGCCGGTTGTGGATGCACGAGCACGGCCCGCAGGGCGGCGATGAGATAAACCGCCCCGAGCCGGGCAAGAATTACGGCTGGCCGGTCATTACCTATGGTGAAAACTACGGCGGCGGCGCCATCGGCGATGGCCTGACGCACAAGGCCGGCATGGAACAGCCCGTGCATTTCTGGGTGCCGTCGATTGCCCCATCGGGCATGGCCTTCGTGCGCAGCGAGCGCTACGGCAAGGCCTGGCGCGGCAGTCTGCTCGTCGGTTCGCTCAAATTCGGCTATCTGGCCCGACTGGAAATGGATGGCAGCCGGGTCGTCCGCGAAGAGAAGCTGCTCACCGGCCTGCGCCAACGCGTGCGCGACGTCCGCGAGGGGCCGGACGGAAGCATCTACCTGCTGACCGACGAACGCAACGGGCAACTGCTCAGGCTGGTTGGCGACTAGCCGGCGGTTCCAGCCCCGCTGCCATGCGGCAGAATTTCAAAATCGCGGCTTTTTTCCGGTTGACCGTGGCAAACACCGGCCGCTCAGCGAGTCTCGTCCTCATACTGCCGGCGCAGCCGGTTGAGGCCCTGCTGGTAGGCTTCGGCATCGCCAAAATCGCAGAAATTGGGGTAGAAATCATGGGCCGCCTTGATGCGGCGGGCGTGCTTGATCGGACACCAGTACTGCTCGGTGCGCGCCGCCACTTCCCGCGTATAGGCGGCGACACCGTTGCCGTATGAGCAGTAGAAGCAATTGAATTTTTCGATGACGTTGAGGTAGGGCAGATCCCGGCGGTCAAAAACCATGTACTCCGACCGCTTGACCTTGGGAATCCGGTACACCGGAAAGCAGATGGTCTGATAGATGGAGACGAAAATATCCATGAACATGAAGGGAATCCAGCCCAGGTAAATGAGCGGCGCGGTGAGCGCGACGAGCAAGCGGGTCCGCAGCAGGAAGCGGAACAGCCCGGTCTTGTAGCGGCGCTGCTGGCGCAGGAACTCCTCGGCCAACTCGATTCTTTTTTGCGCCCACTCGTCGCGGGTCTGGCGGTATTCCTCTTCGAGCTCGTCCTGCAGGACGCGGATTTTCGCCAGCAGTTCGTCGATATTCTTGTCCATGGCCCCTGATCTTTCGCTGGATAGGCGCAGCAAATCTGCACTTCAGCGAGTGTGCCCGATCAGGCGCCGGGCGTCACGCGCGGCTACAGTTCGCAGACGCTCAGCAAGTCGGCTTCCAGTTCGATTTCCATGCCTTTTTCGAGCTTTTTCTCGACGAACATGCCGCGGTACAAACGGCCGGCGTTCTCGGCTTTCCGGGCATACGGCGTCTCCCAGTCGGCGACGCGGATGCGGACGACGCCACTTTGTTCGTCGCGTTCGGCAACGCCGTCG